>JBKJKE010000134.1:0-7495 GCA_046597605.1 Limisphaerales bacterium
AATCTTAAATCTTAAATCTTAAATCTTAAATCTTAAATCTTAAATCTTAAATCTTAAATCTTAAATCTTAAATCTTAAATCTTAAATCTTAAATTTGATGGATGCCAGCGCGCCTGGTGACCATGGCAGCCACGCTTTCACCAGTTCGGTTCACCGCATAAACCGTAATTTCGACATCCTTATCCGCCGGCATTTCCTCCAGAATAAAATCTGGATCGCTCGGGCTGCCCACCCATTTGGGCGCTTCATCGACACCTGCAATCCTTGCGCGTACCCGGTAATATTCAGCACGCGGGGTCGGATCCCACTGGATCGATGAAGACGTCTCACTGATTTGCTTGATCACCACATTCTCTGGGGCGGGCGGGGTTTTCTTCGCCCCCGGCACTTTTAAGCCAAACTCGGCCCAGCGCGCGTCGCTTGGATCTAGGATCTGGGCGAGTTCCTTGATCAAATCACGAATTCGTTTGCGGAGAACCCGAAATTTCTGATCCCTCACTGCCTGCAAGGTTTTCACGATCACATCATGGTTCTTCACCAAGTTGTTTGCGGCCAAAAGGGCTGTCGCCATGGCTTTGACCTTTACGGCCGTGACATTGAGACTTGGAACTTCAAACGTCGGACAGGACTCAAGAAACCCCGTCATACGCTCCAAAAGAAGGATCACCGCCGCCGGAGCAATAGGAATCTGCAGGGAACCCCGAAACCCGGGATGACTCCACTTCGCGGAGTACTGCGTCCCCAGCTGCGGACGCCAGACATCGCGGGCCAATCGCGCAAAGGAGCGATGCGCATCCAGCAACAGATAGCGTGCCTCCCGCGCATTGCGCAGGTCGATCTTCGCAAACTCATGCGCGGTATCGGCATCCAGCAATGCCCTCCTTTCCTGCACGAACCTCGCGGAGGTATTACGCAGAATACCGAGTTCAGTTTCCCGTTGTTGCGTCGCCAGCATGGCGAAGCTGGAAATGGTGAATGCCTGTTTGATCGTTTTAATATTTGCCTGTTCCATAATTTTCCTTTCCGACGGTTATCTCATGAAACGTGCCGGTCGCGTCAGGGCAAAATTTGATATCAAATTTTGCCCTGCCCTCAACCCCTTGATTCTATTGATGATCGTGCGTTTTTATTTTTTGTTTTCCGAACAAAACAGAGATGAAAAGAAGCCATTTTTGTCCCCAGATGGCTTCCAATCCACGAGCCGTCCAGTTCGTCCGGTGGCCTGAACGTTCCCTTCTTCAGGGCAGCCAAACCCGGAGCCGACCCATCCGTTCCGCACCGGCGTCTCACCGAGCCCGGAAGCACCCCGATCGGCCTCAAATCGCTCCCCTTCCGGGGCTGGATACAGGTCAATTAGTCTCGAACCGGACTGGGGTTTAACTCGGAAGCAGGGAGCCTGGGTTCAAGCACGAGGGCGACGAAACCGGCAAGCTGGGTTTTGCCTCCCCGGGAGCAACAGACAGCATTGCCCACTCTGTTTTCAAAGAAAGTCATGCTGGGGACGGGCCGTCCCCAGGTCCCCGACCAAATATCTTCCCCCGAATCGCTCCAAAATCACCCCTCTGGAATGAAATTCGCTATAGTAGCTCAAAGAGGATGTGTTCCAGCAGTGAGAAAAGTCCGTATTTGCTCAGGAAAATCAGGAATATTAAAAAGTGAATGAATATTCTTGCTGGCAATTGCGTAGTTTATACACTCGGTTGCAGATGGTCCGCAGTGCGGTTGTAACGTGATTAATTGACCATCACTTCCTCCACGTTACTCTGCAATGGCGACAGCTTTAGGCTGCGCTTTGAGGTTATTTCCCGATGAACGTTCCCTTTTATTTATTGGCAGCAGCAGCGCCGCACGATCA
This sequence comes from Limisphaerales bacterium, assembly GCA_046597605.1. GTDB lineage: Bacteria > Verrucomicrobiota > Verrucomicrobiia > Limisphaerales > JACDHS01 > JACDHS01. Next base: position 1,856 of record JBKJKE010000134.1, read on the forward strand.
GTCCCGGATGATGTACATCTGGACCAATGCGACGATGGAAGCAAAAGTCATCATCGTCTGCTTGATGGTGTTCTCGATTTTCGCATGGTCCACCATTCTCATGAAGACGCTGCAAATGCGGCGCGCCAAACAGCTGAACGGCTTCTTCGAAACCGAGTATCGAGGTCAGAAAAACGTGCTCGGGATCTTCGATCGCAAGATCATGGTGCAAGGGTGCCCGATGTTTACGGTTTATCACGAAGGTTGTACCGAAATGGATCAGCGTCTGAACGCGCCGGAAGTCGAAGGGGGCCGCAAAAAGTTTATTTCCCTGAAAAGCATGGAGCATATCAAGCGCACGCTCGAAGGAGCTGTCGCGCGGGAATGCATCAACATGGAGTCGGGTTTGATTCTGCTAGCGATTGCGGTGAGCGGTGGACCCTTCCTCGGTTTGCTCGGAACGGTCTGGGGCGTTATGGATACTTTCGCGGCAGTCGGACAGATGGGTCGTGCTGATTTGCAAACGATGGCGCCCGGTGTTTCCGCAGCGCTCGTGACCACGGTGGCCGGTCTGCTGGTGGCGATTCCCTCGATGTTTGGTTACAATTGGTTGGTTCATACCGTGCGGGTGCGTTCGGTGGAACTGGATAACTTTGCGCAGAACCTGGTTTCCAAACTGGAAACAGAATTTCTGAAAGACGAATAAATGAGACGGTTTTCCCAACGTAATTCGCTGGTGACGTTGAACGAGATCAACATCACGCCATTGCTCGATTTGGCGTTCGTGTTATTGATCATCTTCATCATCACGCGTCCGTTGCTGGAGCAATCGGTGGATCTGAAGCTGCCGACGGGGGGAACTCCCGCGACGAAGGTGCAGCAGAAGGATGCGCAGACGATCGAAATAACGACCCGTGGTGAATACAAGCTGAACGGGACCAGGGTGCCGTTGGCGCAGGCCATCTCCACAATTGAAGCGGCCATTAAGCGGAACCCAGATACTTTCGTGGCCGTGCGGGCCGACCAGGAAGGGGCTTACAAGCATGTCGCAGCGCTCCTGGATGCCTGTCAGAAAAAGGGAATCACCCGCTTTTCGCTCAAGACTTTTCCGGAAAATCGATGAATCGACTCGTTAAAAAATGCATGATGGCCTCCATGGGACTGCACTTGTTGCTGATCCTTGTGTTGTTCGTCGGGCCGGCGTTTTTCTCGAAGCCATCCGAGCAGATGGATCCGATTATCACGTTGGAAAATTTCACGGTAACGGATGGAAAAACGGGCGGTGGTGGGAATCCCACGGTGACAGAACCTCCTGCAGCAGCGCCACCCCAACCGGAACCGCCACAAGCCGCTTCGACTCCTCCTCCAGTTAAAGAACCGGAACCAGAACCGCCCAAAGCCGCTCCCGAGCCTGAGCCACCGAAACCGCAACCGCGTGAAGAAGCGAAGGCTCCAGAGCCAGAACCAGTAAAGGTTGCGCCTGTGAAAGATCCAGATGCGATTCCAGAAGTGACGAAGAAGCCGGAGAAAAAGCCGACGAAAGAAGCACCAAAGATGGCTTTCACGCCAGTGGATAAGAGTAAGTCGAAAACGACTGCAAAGACCACCGACACAAAACCTAAACAGGAGTTCACGCTGAAGCAGGTGAGTGGTCGTAAGGTAACACCAAGCACCACTTCCAATACATCGTCACAGGTTGCTGCGGATACCCGTCGGGCGAACCTCTCAGGCGAGGTTGCAAGGAATATAGGAAGGCTATCCACTGCGATTGGCCGGAGCGCGGCCACCGGCACCAGCGTAGAAATGCCGGGGCCGGGCGGTGAAGCCTTCGTTAACTATGGGCAGCTCGTTAAGGAACGTTATGAAGGAGCCTGGCGCGATCCTTCCGACGTCGCCGATAGTAATGCGAACGTCAAAGTGCAAGTGGTGGTAGATCGCACCGGTTCAGTGGAATCCGCCCGAATTTTAAGTCGATCAGGCGTTTCCGCTATGGATAAGTCGGTACAATCCGTTTTGGATCGAATCCGAACAATTGGGGAACCCTTTCCTGCCGGATCCAAGGACCGGCAACGGACCTTTATCATTAATTTTAACCTCAAAACTCGGCGTCTAAATGGCTAACTGGATGAAATCGAAAAACTGGCTACTTACAATTTGTTCTCTCTTTGCCCTCACCTTGGTCTGTGCTGCTCAGAAGGAAGAGTTTGATATCGAAAAACACATCTTTTCCGACACCGTCAAACCGATTCCCGTCTCCATGACCGGGTTCAGCGGCGAAGTGGACAAAGTCCTTCGTTTTGACCTGGAGATCGCCGGTTTTACCTTCGCCTCGGACAAACCGCAATACGCCATCAGCGGATCTAACAACGGAAACGTGCAGGGACGACTGGTGGATGCATTGAATCCAGCGAAAAGCCTCTTTTCTAAATCCTATGCCGGCGGCACACCTCGTTCCCAGGCCCATGCCCTGGCGAACGACATCATTTTCGCTATCACTCAGAAGAAAGGTATCGCTGGAACGAAGGTCGCCTACCGCGTCGACACCGGAAAGTATAAAAGCGAAGTCTACGTGGCCGATTACGATGGGCATAACGCCGTCGCCGTGACGTCAGACAACTCCGAAGTATCCATGCCGACCTGGGTTCCAGGCCGCAGCCACATTTTCTACACCTCCCGGAAATATGGACCGGTTCAGATCATGTCCCACAATTTAGCGACCGGTGCCCGCAGTGTTTTTGCCCGTTATCCAAACAGTAACTACAGCCCAGCGGTGTCACCAGATGGCAAACGGGTGGCGATGATCCTGACCAAGGGCGGCAGTCCCGATTTGTATGTCGCTGACCTTGATGGCACTAATTTGAAGCAACTTACCAAAACCCGGGAGGACGAATCCTCTCCCTGCTGGTCGCCGGATAGCTCCACGATTTGTTTCGTGGGGCGGACGAGCGGAAAACGGGCTGGTCTGTTCACCGTTTCAGCGGATGGTGGCGAACCGCGCTATTTGAGCACCTCCGGAGTCTCGACCGTCACTGAACCGGACTGGTCCCCTGACGGAAAACAAATCGTCTTTACCCGCCAGGCCGGTGGTTTTGAGATTTGCGTTGTTCCAGCCAAAGGCGGAACCGCAAAAGTATTGGTGCAAGGGGAAGATCCCTCATGGGCACCCAACTCCCGGACTGTTATCTTCACACGCAGAATAAACACAAACAAACGCGTCCTATCTTTACTTGACGTGCCAACTAAACGTGTGAAGGATGTCGCGCAAATTTCGGGGAGTTGCTCCCAACCTAGTTGGTCGAGGTAAGATAGGACAAGCACCACACACCGCATAAAATGAAAAGTTCCAGAATTGTCAGTTTTTTAGTGATCGCGTTATTAACCCTTGCCGCCTCGGGTTGCAAAAAAAGTAAAGTTGGCGTTACGCCTATTCATGGAAAAGGACCAGGATCCATCTCCGGCCCTGGACCAAGTCCATTTGACGGCAGTGGTCGCCTTGGTGATTCCTCTTCCACCGCTGGAGACGTGATAGAAACAGCAAACACCGATGGATCGCTCGGCGCTGCCTCTGGCCCGATGAACACGGGTCCCGAAGACCGCGCCACTCTTCAGGCTGACACCATCTACTTTCCGCTCGATAGCTCCATCGTGCCAAGCACGGAACGCGAGAAACTCGGCCGTGTCGCTGATTATCTCAAAGCCAATCCTGCCAACGATCTCATGATCGAAGGTCATTGCGATGAACGTGGTACCGAAGGTTATAACCAATCACTCGGTGAAAAACGTGCATTAGCCACCCGCGAAGCCCTCGTCGAACTTGGCGCTCCTGCTGGCAATATCTATACCACGAGCTATGGTGAAACACGTCCGGCTGCACCGGGCACGGGCGAAGATGCCTGGGGCAAGAATCGCCGCGCTGAATTCGTGGTAGTGTTGCCTGCTCAATAAGCCAAGACGGTCAACCTTTGCTACTTTACTAAGGGAGCTTGCTCCCTTAGTTTGTTTTGCTTTTATGAACGTAACATTTGCCATCTTAGGCCTCGGTGGGATGGAGTTATTCCTGATCTTCGTCGTGATCGTATTTTTCTTTGGAGCAAAGAAACTACCTGGCTTGGCGAAAGGGATGGGCAATAGTATCAAAGAATTCAAGCGTGGTATGCACGAGGAGGCTCCTTCTGCTCCTGCCCCGAAGAAGCCTGTTTACGTAGAAAAGAACTAATTACCTCAATATGACTCCAATATTTTCAGTGTTAGGTCTGGGCAGCTCGGAAATCATTCTCATCCTGGCAGTCGTCTTGTTGCTTTTTGGTGCCAAAAAGCTGCCGGAACTGGCGAAAGGTCTCGGGCAAGGCATTAAAGAATTCAAGAGAGCTTCAAACGAGGTGACCGACGAATTGCATCGTGCTTCGGAAGAACCCCCTTCTCCGCGCCCTCAGAAAACTCTCACGGAAGTTTCAGAGCCACACTCTTCCTCTCCGAAACCGCTGGATTCTTCCACGCCGCAGCCGCCGCTTTAAGTAAGTTTCAACCAGAATCATGGCAGCAAGCGAGCCTGAGGATCCGTATTCCCATACCCAATTGGAGGAAGAATACGGGGGGCCAACCAAGAGCTTTCTCGAGCATCTCGAGGATCTCCGCTGGCTATTGATGAAATGCGGTGCGGTGACCCTGGTGACTTTCATCACCTGTCTGGCCGCTTCGCCATTGATCGTAAAAGTCCTGGTCTGGCCTCTGGAACATACGGGGGTGGTTTTCAAAACTCCGAAGGTTTCCCAGCACGTTACTTTGCTTCTCGGAACCAATCGCCTCGGTAGTTTTGAGGTAAGCACCAATCAGCCTGCCCCCTTTGGGACGAACGAACACACGATTTTTGAATTGGCACCCGTCCAGTCCGGATCCAATTGGGTGCTCGGATTGCAAGTTTCCACGAATGAGCTCGTAGCGAATTTTAAACCGCGTCGGGTGGGACTGGTAAATCTTGGGCCTGCGTCCGCTTTTTACACTTCGCTTAACCTCGGACTTTACGGGGGGTTGGCACTCGCCTCCCCGTTTATTCTGCTGTTCGTCGGGCAGTTTGTTTTCCCCGCCCTGAGGATGGCTGAGAAGAAATACGCCTATTATGCGGTCGGATTCGGGACCGCGTTATTCGCCCTGGGTATTTTGTTTTGTTATTTTATATTGCTCCCACTCGCACTGAGTGCGGCGATCGAATATGCACAATGGATGGGCTTCGATGTGAACGACTGGCGAGCCGAGGAATACATCGATTTCGTTTCAAAGTGTCTGCTCGGGATGGGGGTGGCGTTCGAGAGTCCGATGGTGATCCTTCTCCTGGTGAAGATTGGAATCCTGAATTATCAAAAGCTCTCCAAGTTCCGCATGTATATGGTGGTGGTCAACCTGGTTGCCGCCGGCATTTTAACCCCGGGAGCGGATATTCTCTCACAACTCCTGATGTTCTTTCCGCTGCAGTTCCTCTACGAGGTGAGCCTCTGGATCACCTGGTACTGGGAATGGCGGGATCGAAAGAAAGTTTAATGGTTGAATAGTGGATGGTTACATGGCGGGAAAAAGCCCAACGATTCAACGATTCAACGATTCAACGATTCAACGATTCAACGATTCAACGATTCAACGATTCAACGATTCAACGATTCAACGATT
>JBKJKE010000093.1:0-49899 GCA_046597605.1 Limisphaerales bacterium
GGACAGAGAATTTTGACGCGGTTGGACTGATCTTGTTTTTATTTTTCACCCCTGCCGTGTGGCAGGTCTTAAACACTCAGTTCAACCTTTTTTTCTCAAAACTATGGGATGGCTGTGTTATTTTTTAATTGCAGATCAACACCCGAGCTAAAGATACCGATATTACAGTTCAGGAATTGGCAATGGCTTACTGTTCCGCTGCTGGCATCCAGTTCAATCCCCCAGTTGGCATAGGCAATACGCAAATATTTCAGTTCAACTGAGGGATTTTCAAAAAATACCAGGCCATAGTTTGCAGAAATCGTAGGGTTATTGGTGCTGCCCGCAACGGTTTGGCCGACACTATCGTCCTGCCATGCCGTAAAAACAGCGGGGCGATAGGCGTCCGTTTTACAGTCCACTTCTCCGTAGATTTTTAACGCGGCTCCGTTGTAATATTTAACAACCGTGCCCCCCTCAAAAATCGTAGTCCCATAGAGATCAACATGGTTCGTTATCAAGTATGTTTGATCCGCCTTGAAAACGAAGTTTGTTAAGCCTCCCGTAACCAGGGAGTAATCGATAACAAACCCCTTCTGAGGAGCAGCAAGGCTTGAAACTTGAATTTCGCGCGATACATTCACCGTCGCTACCTGGCGCTCTGGCAGAAGGCGTTTCTTAGAAGCAGTGCGATGAACTTTATTGGGTTTGAGATTGTTCGCCTGCTCAGGCAGCGGCAGTTTCTTCAATAGTGCTGCGATCTTGGAATAAGGGACCTCTTCAATTAAAAAGGTCCTACCCTCCATTTTTACCCATTGCTTTTGCACCGAGAAAGAGATGTTCTCATTTCCAATCATGAAGCTCTTTCCAGGGCCAATCGATGCTCCGCCGAAATCAAGTTCGCGATCGTCGGAAACACCATTCTTGTTCTTTGTCTTCTTGTTAGGGGCTGGAGAAGCAAAGAATTCTGTCAGGAACTGAACAAAAACCGTTTCGTCATTTAAACCAAACTGCGCCGGTGCTGGAGGGCATTCCCGAAAGATCAAGTTCTGCTGCAATCCTCCGCTGGTATTATTATACTCAATGTCAGCTTTTAAATCGGTGAAGGCAGCTGGATAAACAATTCTGCTTGGTGGAAATAACACGCCCACGCTGTCTTTCAGTTCCGCAATAAGGACACTTTCTCCGGTAGCTGCATCGTAATAGCTGATACCCAACGGGCGGGACCGGAAACGTTTGCCCTCAGCCGTATGTAAATCTATCGATCCGTTCCAGTCATTGATATTTGCGAGGAATTTGACTTTGTGTTTTGTCTGGTCGGCAATCGCACCATCACGATGCAGTCGAACAACGGAACTGGCTTCGACCAGTTCCCCTTTCACTTCCCGATGCAAACCAGCGCCCAGGAGGGTATATCGATTTGTGACGACCTGCTCCTCGTTTCCGACCCTCTTGATTTGCACACTCTCTATCTCGGCAGAGTGAAGGGTCCTATTTAAAACACGCACCTGCGCGTTCGTCGAAGGCTTGGCTTCGGTATTAAACGGGGCGGATATGAACAGTGCCAAGGCACACCACAGGCTTATTAACCTCATAAATAAAATTTCGGGCCTGAAGAAGAATCGCCCTTGTTACCTAGGGAAGACTAAATCTAAAGACGGGCGATTTAATACGGAGATCCACTAGACCGGTAAATAAAAAAAATAAGAAATCTGTTATCCGTCAGCGACAATGTAGTGCGCGCGTACTGTAATAATATACCACTTTCGCCTTAGCCTAACGATTTTATTGAACATCTTGACCTTGTTCACCCCGCTCTAGTAGATCACTGCACGGTCCCGCTTACCCAGTTTCCGATAGACCAGGAAAGAATAAAGAATGGAGAACACCCCCATCACTCCAGCGATTGGCAGCATCACCCAGAAGACATATTTCTCCACTGGAACGAGGAAACAGAAGATCAACATGAAAAATCCCGCGGCTATCATCAGTGGTCCACCCACCCGATGTGTCTGGATCCAGACTTCCTTTGATTTCAAAGCCCAGGGTGTCCGGATCCCGATAAAGTAGTTCGGTCGCAGCTTGGACATAAAGTTCCCCATCGCGATCCACAACACGGCAGCCCCAACGAAAATCACGTAGTTAAGTTCGCACTGTTTCGGAATAGGCCCACCGCAACCGCCAAAACGCAAAGTGCGATCGCAGCTAAAAAACCGGTCAAGAGCAGGCGGGGGATCCTGACCGTCCGCGAAAGACTCGCCCGCACTTCAGAATCATATCTAGCAAGCTTCGGATCGGCCCAGGGAAGCAGCCCCATCAATAAAGCGACTCCGAAATTCACGCATGGAAGCAACAGGGAGCCGAACGTCTTGCGCGCATAACCATCCACCTCACCCCGGACATTCAATGAATCGGTCCCCACCCCGGAAGTTTATTTCAAAGCAGGGCGACGACGCAAAACGGGGCCGCGACGATGAGCAACTGAAGCCACTCTTTCTTCAGTAATTTGAGGATCACGGGTCTTGCCTTTCTGTTTTTTTGGCTTGGTTAAATCCATCATCCACGAGAGGCAATCGTCCCGGACACTGGTGTTGATGGAATAAATAATAAATTGCCCATCCTTCTCCGGAAGAATCAGGTCGGCCTGCTTCAATAGATCGAGATGATGGGAAATGCTGGGTTTGCTGATCTGAAAACAATCCGCTATGGCACCCGCGGTCATATCCTTCTCCCGCAGGAGCTCCAGGATTGAGCGGCGAGTCGCATCGTTCAAAGCTTTGAAAAGGCCATCCATTCGATATTTAGACAAATATCTAACTGTCGCATGTCGTCAATGGAAAGATTTCGGTGACTGCAATGCGCCCGTTTGATGTGACAGCGACGGCTCCAAACAGAGGATTTCCCTATATCAATTGTTAAAGCGGACAGGTATAACGAACATGTTCCCGGCAACAATTGTGATGCGCATCATGACGTACATTCCTGCCCTGCCATCCAGTTCCTCGCTTTCCCCAAGGCAACAACTCGCAAACCTGAAAGACGTACCTAATGAGAAAACAAATACTAAAACTCCTTGGAAAACTATGCCTCGGAGCTGCCCTGTGCAGTACTGCCCTGGTTCCTGACGCCAATGCTCAATCCTATCGCGGTGTTTGGGTTGATGCCTGGGGGGCAGGGTTTCTGACTCCCGCCCAGGTCACCACCCTGGTGAGCCATTGCCGAACCTACAACTTCAACTCGGTGATTGTGCAAATGCGGAGACGTGGCGACGCGTTTTATATGCCGCAGGCACCCAACGGTGACCCCCGGACCACCGCCATAGCCTCCACCTACGATGCCCTGCAGGAGATCATCAATCAGTGTCACAACGGGACTCCGCGCATTGAGGTTCATTGCTGGATTCCCACTCATCTGATCTGGGCGGACACCACCGCGCCCTCGCAGCCGGGACACGTCTACAATTCACATCCTGAATATTTAATGCGCAATTCGGCGGGAAACACCTTTATCTCTGAGGGCTACTACCTCGATCCCGGCCATCCAGATGCTCAGACATGGAACTTCAACGTAGCCAAAGATGTCGTGAGCCGTTATGACGTGGACGGTTTTCATTGGGATTACATCCGTTATCCACAAGGCGATTCAGGCTACAATCCCACCGCCCTTTCGAGGTACAACGCGGAGTTTGGAACGACCGGCCAGCCAGCCTCGACCGACGCCCAGTTTTCAAACTGGCGCCGTCGCCAGGTCACGGACTTCATACGTTGGACGAGTTCGGAGCTCCTGGCCATCAAACCAAACCTGGTTATCTCTGCGTCGGTGTTTGGTAGTCGTTCCGATGCTTTCAATGCGCGCTTCCAAGACTGGGCCGCCTGGAACAATGAAGGCACCGTCGATATTTGTATGCCGATGAACTACACGGCGGACAATGCGACTTACAATTCCCGCGTGACGGACGCTTTCAACAACCAGGGGGTGCGCCGCGTCTACATGGGACAGGGTTCTTATTTGAACACCAAGGAAAACACGGTCGTTCAATTGAATTACGCAAAGAACAAGCCGCTTCTCGGCACCCAGTTCTACAGCTACCGCACACCCAATAGCGGCACCATTGATCAAACGGCTACGTTTACTTACGTGAAGAACAACTTCCAACCGACGTGGCATAACGTTCCTTCCCTGCCCTGGAAAACGAATCCCACCAAAGGCATTGTGAAAGGGACAGTGACTCGCCAGAGCGACGGGGCAATTGTTTACAACGCTACGATCAGCATCAACACCAGTCCGGTGAAGACCCAGAAAACAACAGCGCACGGACGCTTTGGTTTGTTCGAGTTAGCCACCGGTTCCTATACCGTCACCGCAAGCGCGACAGGCCTCGGCACTGCGAGCGGGACGGTGGTTGTGACCGCGGGACAGGTGAAGACACTGAATCTCGTCCTCCCGCCCAGTGGCGGCGGCGGAAGCGGCACCGATGTCACCATTGATAATCCAGCAACTACCAGAGTCGGAAGCTGGATCACGGCGAGCAGCGCCACAGAAAAATTTGGAGCAGATTATCTCTACAAATCCGGCAGCACTGGCAGCAGCTACGTGCAGTTCACACCTAACATTAGCACCGCGGGCGACTACTATATCTACGAATGGCATTCCTCAGGGGCCAATCGCGGGACAACTGTTCCGCACATCCTCAGCTTCAATGGACCGACCACCACATTGAATGTCAATCAGCAGGCCAACGGCGGAAAATGGAATCTTCTCGGAACGTTTAACCTGCTGGCTGGAACTGGAAATAACCTGCGGATCACCGATGGGACCGGGAATTCGTCCCAGGCGATCATTGCGGATGCGATTCGATTCATGAAAGTGCCTGCGGAAATTGTGATCGATAACACGGCAGCTTCGTTTGCGGGAAGTTGGGTCGTGGCAAGCAGTGCCACGGATAAATTTGGTGCTGACTACCGCTACAAGAGCCCGGGGACTGGCGCGAGTTACGCTGAATTCCGTCCGGACATTCAGGCTGCTGGAAACTACCAGGTTTACGAATGGCATTCGGCTGGAGCCAATCGTGCGGCCGATGCACCACTCACCGTAAACTACAACGGCGGATCACAAACGATTCCCGTTAACCAACAAATTAATGGTGGAGGTTGGAGATTGGTTGGCACCTACCAATTCGCAGTGGGCACGACCGGAACTATTCGCATAGCGGATGACTTCACAATCGGCAGCGTTGTAATGGCAGATGCGATCCGACTGGTATTTGTCTCACCGTAGACCATTTTTCTCACGCAACCCGTCGAGGCAACTCGACGGGTTTTTTATTTTCCGCGTCTGCACTGAATCGGGACAAGTGTCTTGATCGTGTTTCGTCTCGGTGAGACACAGCCATTGAGACGATTTCAGATTTACAGAATGAAAAGGGGATTTTAATGATCCTGAATGTCGCACCATGCCACATATTACGGGCTTCATGAATGGCATTAAAGCTGGCAGCAATCGTGCTATCTGGTGATCACGGATGCGGTCAAGCTGGTGTTCGTTTCGGAATAATTTTTGGTAATGGTGTGTTTGTGTGTGTTACCGGACAGGGGGCGCCCTGTCCGGTTTTTCTTTTTTCCCACACCGCCGCAAGTTTGACTTACCCTTGAGCCCTTCCTACTCTAACCCGCAAACATGCTGTTTCCGGGCAAACCAGTTTCAACGAAACCTCGCGTCGTGATCACCGGCGCAGGGATCGTGACGTCGCTCGGCCTGGGATGGAAACTGAATGCGGAAGGCTTTCGCCTCGGCCTGCCCGCTTTTCGCCCTGTAACTCTCTTTGATGTAACCGGCCAGCGGGTGAAGACCGCTGCCGAGGTTGATGTTCCAACAGAATTACCGCGGACGCTTCTTAAACGCAAAGCGGAGCAGCGTCTCGAACGCGCGGGCAGGATGCTTCTCCTCGCGGCTTACGAAGCATGGGAACAGGCAGGATGGACCGGCTTAGACAGTATCCCGATTGTGCTGGGCACGACCAGCGGCGGCATGAGTCTTGGCCAGCATTACTATCGCCACGCTTTGCAGAATCCCAGGTCCGACTTCGGACAAGCGATCCGTGTCACTTATTATCAATCGCAACGCCAGGCCATGGAGCTGTGCAATGCCTTTGGTTTTTGTGGACCTCTCACCTTGATCTCGAACGCCTGCGCCTCTGGAACGAATTCGATTGGGCATGCTTTCGAGTTAATTCGAAACGGACATGCTGAGCGGGTGCTCACTGGGGGATACGATGCCATCAGTCACCTGGTCTTCTCGGGATTCGATACCCTGCAGGCGCTCTCCCCTACTCGATGCCGTCCGTTTGATGCGCATCGTGACGGCTTAGCTCTTGGAGAAGGTGCAGCGGTTTTGACTATCGAAACGCTGACGAGCGCTCAACGCAGAAACGCTTCGATCCTGGGCGAGATCGTTGGTTATGGTGCAGCAACCGATTGCCACCATCTGACGCAGCCACAGCCGCAGGGCGATGCGGCTCTTGCTTCAATGCAGGCCGCCACGGAGAACGCTGGCTTGAAGCCGAAGGACATCGGTTACATCAACGCGCACGGAACTGGAACTCCTCTAAACGATGCCGCGGAAGCTGCCGCAATCAACCGATGGGCTGGAGACGAGGCAAAAAATATTCCAGTAAGTTCAACGAAATCGAGCATAGGACACCTTTTGGGAGCTGCCGGGTCGGTCGAGGCCATAATCTGTTTGATGGCGCTCCGTGAAGGGTTTCTTCCGCCATCGGCGTTAGACACGAAAGATCCCGCCTGCGAGTTCCCTGTCGTGCAGGAACCGACCCAATCGTCCTTTGATTACGCGCTGAGCAATTCATTTGGATTCGGCGGTTCCAATGCCACTCTGATCCTGCGGAGGTGGTCATGAGTTCTATTTTCGTCCTTGGAACAGGTGTTGTGTCTCCAGCGGGCTGGGGGCTCCCCGTTTTTCGTGACGCGATCGAGAAAGGCGCCCCACTCTCCGCCAGCGACCAAAACCTGCCCCGTCCGGGATTCGACAAACCGCTTCGCTTTCGACAAGTTCCCGCAGCAGTGCCACGGCCGTCATTTCTTGCAAACGCTCGATTGCGCCGCACCAGCCCGATCTCCCATTACGCCACCAGTGCTGCCCTTGAAGCGCTCGGTGGAGATCTTGAGGCGATTAAAGCAGGAGAAATAAAGCTGGGTATTGTCCTCACCGTGATGTCGGGATGCGTTAACTATTCGCGTCGTTTTTACGACGAGACCTTGCGGGATGCAGCCACCGCGAGTCCGCTCGTTTTTCCGGAAACTGTTTTTAACGCTCCGTCAAGTCACATCGCTTCCCTGCTGGGAACGAAAGCGATCAATTATGCGATTGTTGGAGATCCTGGAACATATCTGCAGGGACTCGCTTTGGCCGCTGACTGGATTACGAACGGGCGAGTAGATCGTTGCCTGGTCATTGGGGCGGAAGAGATGGATTGGCTCGGAGCCGATGCCTTTCGTCTCTTTCAACCAGAGGTTGTATTAAGCGATGGCGCGGCTGCCGTTTATTTGGGTAAAACCAGGAGCGCAGTCGAGCTGACCGCAGTGACTGATTCTCACCTGTTCCTGGAAAAACAAAATAGACATTGCGCGGCTCTCAAGATGAGCCAGCAACTGCCTCTGATAAAAGGTTCGGCCCTTCTTTTCGACAGCACGCAGCAATGTCTCAAGTTGGATGCCGCCGAAAACGCTGCGTGGCAAAACTGGAGCGGCGGACGCAAGGCCGTGAAATATGTCATGGGCGAAGGATTGATGGCTGCTTCCGCATGGCAGTGCGTCGCAGCAATAGACGCTCTTCAGCAAAAAAAGTCGTCCGTGGCCAACATCAGTGTAGTCGGGTGCAATCAACAGGCGATTGGCGCACAATTTCGTCTCAGTGAGCCGGTCAATCTCTAATGAGTCACAGAATCATTCTTGTCACGGGAGCAAATGGCGGACTAGGCCAGGCGATCGCACGCAATTTTCTCAACGAGAATTCCGAAAACCGTGTGTGGCTTGCGGTTCATTCACGTCGCGAGCAGGCCGAGCAGCTGAGGTGCGAAGATCCGACTCGCGTCCGGTTGATTCAACTCGATGTCACTCAGCCGGACGCTTGGAAAAGCGCTATCGGTAAAATTGTTGAGGAAGACAAAGCGCTCCATGTCCTGGTGAACAATGCAGGCAGGCACGAAGACGCATTGCTCGCGACCATGCCAGCGGAATCATGGACGCGAGTGATTGCGACCAACCTTGATGCAGTATTTCACGGCTGCCAGGCGGTAATGCCCACCATGATTTCTCAGCGTAATGGGCGAATCATCAACCTATCCTCGCTGAGCGCTCTCCTTTCCCCTGCTGGGCAGACGAACTATGCAGCGGCCAAGGCCGGCGTAGTCGCTCTCACCCAATCCCTGGCCAAGGAAGTGGCACGCATCGGGATCACGGTCAATGCAATCTGCCCAGGTTATGTAGATACGGAAGCTTTGCAGAGCATGGGGGCGGATGAACGCAAGGCGGCAGCTGCCAGGATTCCGATGCGCCGGTTCGGCAAACCGGAAGAGATCGCCGCCGCGGTTCGATTTCTGGCTTGTCCTGAAGCCAGTTACATCACAGGCTCGATTTTGAAAGTGGACGGTGGAATTTTTTAATCCCTCGCCTGAGATTGAGTTCAGGTCTAACGATTGAGATGCAACAATTGAACGAACTAAAAGCAGAAATAAAACGGTTGATGGTCGAAAACCTCATGTTGCAGGTGACTGCAGAGGAAATTAGTGACGATCAACTACTCTTCGGCCCCAACAGCCTTGGCCTTGATTCGGTAGATGCACTCCAACTTGTCGTAGCGCTTGACAAGAACTTCGGACTGAAAATCCCTGATCCAGCGGCAGCTAAGGAAATTCTCCAAAGCGTGAATTCGATCGCTGCAGCCGTCGAGAAAGCGAAAGCCTGACGGAAAAACACTAGGTACGGAGATATCCAAACCCTTGTTGACCATTTTCCCGTAAACCATTACGAAACTCCCATGACAAATCGTCTATTACACCTACTGACCTGCTCTGCAGTCGCCTTGATGATGGTAACCCCGATGCACGCCGACGAACCGAAAGCTCCGAAAGGCTTCACAGCTTTGTTCAACGGAAAAGACTTCGCTGGCTGGCACGGTATGCCCCACTTCGATCCTACCCAACTGGCCGAGCTTCCCGCAGCGGAACGCACCCAGAAACTCGCGGAATGGAACGATGACTTCAAAAAGCATTGGACAATCGAAAATGCCGAGTTGGTGAATGATGGGCATGGTCCCTACGCCACCACGGACAAAGAATACAAAAATATCGAGCTGCAACTCGAATACAAGACAGTAGCCAAGGCAGACAGCGGCATCTATCTCCGAGCCACTCCCCAGGTGCAAATCTGGGATTGGACAGAAGAAGCCAAATTCAAACACGGTTCTGACAAAGGATCGGGTGGCCTATGGAATAGCTCTCCAGGTGCCCCTGGCAAAGACCCTCTCGTCCTCGCGGACAAACCGTTCGGTGAATGGAATAAATTCCGCATCATCCAGGCCGGTGACATCACCACGGTTTACCTGAACGACAAGCTCGTGGTGGATCATGCCAAGATGGAAAATTATTGGGACAAGGACCGCAAGACGCCTCTTCGTGAAAGTGGCCAGATCCAATTGCAAACCCACGGCGGTGAAATCCGCTGGCGCAATATTTTCATTCGTGAACTTCCGAAAAGCGAAAGCGAACAGATCATCAAAGTAGGTGCTGAGAAAGCTGCCGCTGCTCCGAAAGCAGAGAAAAAATAGTTCGTCCTTTCCGTTTATAACCCAGGCGTCATTGCCTGGGTTTTTCTTTTTATCCCATCCACAAAACAAAACAGGCGCAGTTTCCTGCGCCTGTTTCGATAGAGTTCGATTAACCAGGGTTACATCATCTTCAGCAATGTATCGGCCATCTCACTCGGAGTGACTGCAATACCAATCCCCGCGGCTTTGAAAGCTTCAATCTTCGCTGCTGCAGTTCCTTTTCCTCCGCTCACAATGGCACCGGCATGGCCCATGCGGCGTCCTGGAGGTGCGGTTGCTCCGGCAATGAAACCAGCGACTGGCTTCTTGCAATGTTGCTTGATCCATTCGGCTGCTTCCTCTTCAGCACTGCCGCCGATTTCGCCGATCATGATGATTCCATGAGTTTCGGGATCGTCATTGAACATTTTGATCACGTCGAGATGGGACGTTCCGTTCACTGGATCGCCGCCAATACCAACGCACGTGGACTGACCAACGCCACGGCAGGTTAATTGCCAGACAGCTTCATAGGTCAACGTTCCGCTACGGGAAACAACGCCGATGTTACCCTTTTTATGGATATAACCGGGAGCGATGCCGATACGGCAGCCGCCATGAGAATCTTTGCCTTCGCCTGGTGTGACGAGCCCCGGGCAATTCGGTCCGATCAAACGCGTTTTCTTCCCTTCCATGGCGCGCTTGGCTTTCACCATGTCATTGACGGGAATACCTTCCGTAATAGCGATTACTAGATCCAGTCCAGCGTCCACGCCTTCAAGGATTGCGTCGGCTGCGAATGGCGGTGGAACAAAAACGGCCGAAGCCGTCGCTCCGGTCTGTTTCATCGCCTCTGCGACGGTGTCGAAGATTGGAACTTTCTTTCCTGCGTGCTCGAAAAATTGGCCACCTTTGCCGGGGGTAACCCCTGCGACAATGAGGGTGCCGTATTCGATTGAGAGCTGCGCATGACGCGCTCCAAAGCTGCCGGTGATACCTTGGACAAGAACTTTGGTCTGTGGAGTAACGAGAATTGCCATGGGATAAAATAATTATTTGTTAACGGCAGCAACGACCTTCTTTGCGGCATCGGCCATCGAATCGCCAGTGATCAGGCTCAAGCCGGATTCAGCGAGAGTCTTCTTTCCCGCGGCGACGTTGTTTCCTTCGAGACGAACGACCAGAGGAAGTTTCAAACCGGTTTCCTTGACCGCTGCAACAATGCCCGTGGCGATGACATTGCAATCCATGATTCCGCCGAAAATGTTCACCAGGATCCCTTTCACACTCGGATCGCTGAGAATGATTTTGAAAGCGGCCGTTACCTGGTCCTTGCTTGCACCACCCCCGACGTCCAGGAAGTTAGCTGGGTTGCCCCCGAAATGTTGGATGATGTCCATCGTCGACATCGCCAGACCGGCACCATTCACGAGACAGGCAATACTGCCATCGAGCTTGATATAGTTCAGGGCAAATTTGCTAGCTTCGATTTCAAGCGGCGCTTCTTCTGCAAGATCCCGCATCTCTTGGATATTTTTGTGGCGATAAAGCGCGTTATCGTCGAGGCCGATCTTGGCGTCCACTGCAGACATCGTTTCTTTTCCATCCGGACCCACGATGATACAAAGGGGATTGATCTCAACCATGGCGGCATCGGATTCCCACCAGGTTTTGTAGACGCCCATCAACAACTTGGCAGCGGGAGCAATTAAATCCCCTTTCAAACCCAAAGCACCAGCGAGCTTGCGAGCCTGGTAAGGCATCATGCCGACAGCCGGATCAATGGTTTCTTTAACAATCTTCTCGGGAGTCTTTTCCGCCACCTCTTCGATGTCGACGCCGCCTTCGGTGCTGACCATCATGATGGGACGGGACGAAGCGCGATCGAGCAGAACTGCGCAGTAAAATTCTTTTTTGATCTCCGGGGCGCCAGCCACGAGCAACTTGGAGACGAGCCGTCCTTCCGGCCCGGTTTGTTTGGTGACCAGCACGTTGCCGATCATCGCCTTTGCTTTTTCGAAGACGTCATCTGCCGTTTTGCAGAGCTTCACGCCACCTTGAAAGCCACTTTTGAACGTTCCTTTGCCGCGACCGCCTGCGTGGATCTGGGATTTAACCACAACAAGTTTGTCGCCTTTGGCGAACAAGCCTTCCGCAATTTTCTTAGCGGCTTCGGGGGTATCGCAAACTTCACCCGGCGGAACGGAAACGCCGTATTGGGCGAGAAGTTGTTTAGCTTGGTATTCGTGGATGTTCATAGTTCTAATCTGAAAAGCAAAAGAATCGGCACGTTTAAACGAACCGATTCCATGCAGAAAATCTTATCGCTGATCCAGAGGCGTCACTTTCAAACCTACTGGTCCGATATAATCGCTTTGCGGGCGGATGAGACGGTTATCGGAAAGCTGCTCAACGACATGAGCCGTCCAACCCGAAGTGCGAGCGATCGCAAAGATCGGCGTGAACAGGTCAGTAGGGATGCCGAGGGAGTAATAGACGGTGGCCGAATAAAAATCGACGTTCGCATTGAGACTCTTTTCCTTGAGCATGATCTCTGCGATCCGTTCACTCATCTGAATCCACTTGGGCTCACCCAATTTGGCGCTCAAGATTTGGCCCATCCGCTTCAGGTGAGGAGCGCGAGGATCGAGGGTTTTGTAAACGCGGTGACCGATGCCCATGATCTTCTTCTTTTGGGCCAAACAATCGGCAACGTAAGCATCTACTTTTTCAAGAGACCCGATCTCCTTTAGCATCTTGATTACACCTTCATTCGCGCCGCCATGGAGCGGCCCTTTGAGGGTTCCAATCGCGGAGGTAATGGCCGAGTACATGTCGCTCAACGTCGCGATCGTGACTCGAGCGGAGAAAGTGGAAGCATTCATTCCATGATCCGCATGGAGCACGTAGCACATATCCATGGTGCTTTCCTTCTCCTGGGAAGGTTTTTCACCATCGATCATGTAGAGGAAGTTTGCCGCTTCACCCAGACTGGCGTCGGGATGAATCAATTCCTTACCCTGACGTGCCCGGTGAAAATAAGCGGTGACCACGGGGATCTCGGCAATGAGCTTGATCGCCTTCTCGCGATTGGAATCCATGCTGTCGTCGTCTGCATGGGAATCAAAGCAAGCGAGGGCAGAAATGCCGGTGCGAATGGCATGCATCGGAGGGGTATCCTTGGGCAACCCTTTAATCATATCGATCACCCCTTGCGGCAGATCACGATGGGCAGCGAGTTGGGATTTCAGTTCCGACAGCTCTTTTTTGTTCGGCAGATGGCCGTAATGCAAAAGAAAAACCACCTCTTCGTAAGACACTTTTCCGGCCAGTTCATTGATGTCGTAACCCCGGTAGATTAACTGACCGATGTCACCGCGCACGTCACTCAGCGTTGTTTTTGCGGCGACAACGCCTTCCAAACCTTTTGATGCCGTAGGAGAACTCATGTATTCGAAGCGTAATTTAAACTAAAAAAATCGTGCGCCAATCTAGGTAACGTGGAAATGAGCGTCAACGGTTTTCCCTGAAAACTCTCATCTCAATGCCAGAAAAATACAAATTTACTACAGCGTCACCGGCAGTTTGCCTTGAATTCACTATCGCTTATCAGGCAAAGTATTTCCCCTGATGAAGTGGATCACCGCCTTGTTCTTTTTGCTCTTCACTCTGGTTGTCGCCGATGCGCAACCCTCGTTGGATAGCGTAGCCCGAACCACCATCTCAGGCACTCAATACATCCGGATCAAAGACTGGTCTGACGCTGCAGGACTCACCGTTCGCTGGACAAAAAAGGATGAAGAACTTCTCCTCACCAACCGTTTCTGTCGGATTAATTTCACGGTAAGATCGATTCTCGCCAGGTTTAACGGAATGGATGTTCGACTTTCCCTCCCCATCGTTTCTAAAAATGGGGGAGTTTACATATCAACGACCGACGTCTACCAGACGGTCCATCCCCTGCTCTTTCCCGCACGAAACACCCCAACAGAGAAGATTAATGTCGTCTGCATTGACGCCGGGCACGGCGGACACGACAAAGGGAAGATCGACAAGCAGAATTACGAGAAGAAATACACTTTATTGCTGGCGGAAGAGATGGGAAAGCTCCTGAAAGAGAACGGAATAAAGGTGGTCTACACCAGAACCAAGGATACCTATATCGAACTGCCGGACCGTGCATCTGCTGCCAACCGCCAACAGGCCGACCTGTTTCTAAGCGTCCACTTCAATGCGGCCAATAGCCGGGAGGTCCGAGGAGCTGAGATCTATTCCATGACACCTGCTGGCGTGGAATCGAGCAACGCGGGCCCGGGCAGGTCCTTGATCGGCAATCACACCGGGAATAAAAACAACGCAAAGAACGTGCTGCTGGCGTTCGCCATTCAAAGATCAATACTCCGTGCCACTGGATTCGCAGATCGCGGAATGAAGAGAGCGCGTTTTGAGGTACTCCGTGATGCTAAAATGCCAGCCGTCTTGATCGAAGCCGGCTTTATGACAAGCCCCGAGGATGCCAAAAAAATCTATGACCCGAATTTCCGCAAGAGATTAGCTAAATCGGTGGTGGACGGCGTCCTGGCCTACAAGAAAATTGTAGATGGCGTTGGTGCTGTCGGAATTACCGCCGCGAACTGATCATTTGCTGGCTGCCTTGCTTCCGCCCTTCTTTCCACCGGCGGTTAAAACAGTACCGCACAGAAGACCCACTGCGAAAAACCCGAAATACATCAGCGCTGCAGGATAGGTTTGTGTCTTCTTGAAAATTTGCGGCATCTTCAAGTCCGCATCCTGCCGGTTATTCATTCCCATCAAAACGAGGAGCGAAAGAATCGCGATCATAAACAACGTCTTGAGGAATAGCTTCACGTCCATAAATTTCCGCGGACAATAGTGGAATCCCCTTCACGCAGCAAGGCGGGAACTAAACTTTGACCTGCCAACCTCGAAGTCTACACTGTCCGCCCATGAGCATTGTGACAAAGAAAGGCGATACCGGCACCACGGGGTTAATGTACAATCGCCGCGTTTCCAAGTGTCACCCTCGGGTCGAGGCCTACGGAACCGTCGATGAACTAAACACCGCTCTCGGCCTCGCTCGCGCCACCGCGGAACACGACTTTATCCGCGACAACATCCTCGTCATTCAGAAAGATCTCGTGACGGTAATGGGCGAACTGGCCACCCAGGTGGAAGATCTCGAACGCTATGTGAAAGATGGTTATCCGGTCGTCACCACAGACCTTGCTGGCAAACTCGATCTCCTCGTGAAAGAAATCGAAAGCCAAAACGTTTCCTTCAAGCACTGGGCCACACCCGGCGCGACGCTAAACTCAGGAAGTTTAGACATGGCGCGCACCATTTGCCGCCGGGCCGAACGCCACGTGTGCAGCCTGCAGGAAGACAATCAGCTCAAGAATACGGAGATCATTGTTTATCTCAATCGCCTCTCCGACACTCTCTGGCTCCTGGCTCGCTGGGTCGAAACTACGAAAGGGGTTTAAGAGAGATCAGGGCGTCCCCGATTCTTCGGAAGCCGGAATAGTTGACATCTCTTTGCCGCCGATAAATCTTCGCGCATATGAAACTCACTTGGAGAGATCACGAAGAAATCGCATGGGCGCTGTTGGACCGGTTTCCCGATCAGGACCCGTTGAAACTGAGTTTCCCAAAGCTCCACAAAATGGTCACCGACCTGGAAGACTTTGATGACAAGCCGGACGCTTCCAACGAAAAGATTTTGGAAACGATCCAAATGACCTGGTACGAAGAAGTGAAGTAAACCACACGCGAACACGCCATGAACAAAACCATTATCAAACCCGCGAAGTCTCCCGCAGCGGTCGGTCCCTACAATCATGCCGTTCGTGTTGGAGACCTTCTCTTCTCTGCTGGACAGATTCCGCTCAATCCCGCGGATGGCTCACTTGTCGCCGGAGATATCAAAGCACAAACGGAGCGCGTCCTCGAAAATGTAAAAGTAATTCTCGAAGACCAGGGGCTTACTTTCAAGAACGTCGTGAAGAGCACGGTGTTCATGGTGAATCTCGGAGACTTCGCTGCGATGAACGAGGTTTACGGAACATATTTCACGAGCGACTTCCCTGCCCGGTCTACCGTCCAGGTCGCAGCCCTTCCCAAAGGGGCCAGCGTGGAAATCGAGATCATTGCTCATTTCTAAATGGGGAGTATTGCTGAACGATTCCTCTCGGCTTCAAGAACTCAGCCAGCGCCATAAAACGTTACAAATCTTGTAAACGCTGTTGTAAGCTCTTTCCTCCCGAATATTCCTTTCATTGCTATCGGAGTTCGTTTCCGAAGTTCGCTACACCCCATTATTTAGCCCGAAACCGCTTTTTCGTCCGTCTACACACCTTGTACGCAGGCCGGAATCCCTTTCCGGCTCGTGTACAAGCCCTTGTACGCCAGCCGGAATTGCTTTCTTGCCCGTTTACACACCTTGTACGCGGACCGGAATCCCTTTCCAGCCCGTGTACAAGCCTTGTACGCCAGCCGGAATTGCTTTCTTGCCCGTTTACACACCTTGTACGCAGGCCGGAATCCCTTTCCGGCTCGTGTACAAGCCTTGTACGCCAGCCGGAATTGCTTTCTTGCCCGTCTACACACCTTGTACGAGGGCCGGAATCCCTTTCTTGCCCGTGTACAAGCCTTGTACGCCGACCGGAATTGCTTTCTTGTCCGTCTACACGCCTTGTACGCGGACCGGAATCCCTTTCCGACCCGTGTACAAGCCTTGTACGCCGACCGGAATTGCTTTCCCGCCCGTCCACACACCTTGTACGGGGTGTTGTGTTATTTGAAGTCCGTTTGCACGTTAGCGGCGTCACTCGACAACCGATCTTGTCTCTCGCAGATTGTCTGTCGTGAATTTCGTTCCGTTGTCGCGATCATTCTACTACCCATCCGCCGCCGCGGTCTCGCCACTACTGCTCGGGCATTGGCTGATTCGGCGAACTGAAGACGGCTTTTGCGGCGGCCCCATCGTGGAAACGGAAGCCTACCTCTGCGAAAACGATCCGGCCTGTCATGCTGCGGTGGGCGAAACATCCCGCAACAAATCCATGTGGGGTGAACACGGACATGGATACGTTTATTATATTTACGGCAACTATTTCTGCTTCAATGCCGTGTGCCGTCCGAAGGGATCTGCGGAAGCTGTCCTGATCCGGGCAGTGGAAATGCAGTTTGGTGAAGAACAGATGCGCAAGTGGCGAAGCGTGGAGAAAACACACGACCTGACAAACGGTCCCGGGAAACTGTGTCTCGCTCTGAACATCACTCGCGAGTTGGATGGAATCGATCTATGCGATGCGAAGTCTCCTCTCTTCGTCGCGGAAAATCCTGGCATCGAACTGTTTCTCAAAGAGCGTGGCCCTATGACTGTTACCACTCGGGTTGGGATCACTAAAGCAGCGGACCTGCCGCTAAGATTTTACCTGGAGGGAAGTGCGTTCATTTCAAAGCGGATCCCCAAACGCCCTCTGAAAAAGGCAACGCAAAGATAGCCGGAAAACTATTTCGTAGAACCAACATTTTCCGCCACCCAGCGAATTTGTCGCTTCAGCAGCCTTGCTGAAAACAACCCACTGATGTGTGCGTGATTGACGCGCCAGATCTCTGGTTTTCCCCAGCACTCCCAAAACTCTTCAATCGCCTCCTTGCTGGCGAACAAATCGTCCACTGCTTCAATAATCAGAATCTTGTCCAGCGGCGTCTTCGGACGATATGAGCGCAGGTTCAATTTCTCGAAATTCAGCACCATCTTTTTCTCTTCGGCCAGCTTAACGCTGCGACGTAGCGGCTCCGCAAAGGCGAGATCCTTCACCACGAGATCCATTCTGGAAACGGGAACATTCAGCACCGCGAAATCGACATTGTGATCATGGGTTATGACAAGGCCGGTCAACCAACCACCCAGTGAAACGCCCAACAAACCTGTTCGTGCGCACCCTTCCTTCTTCAGCCATGCCAACAACATTCGAATGTCGATGACAGCCTGCCTGGCTGCGAGCACCGTGCATTGAAGATCCTCGGAAAGAAAATCGTTTACCTCTCCCTTGCCTCGAGGCCGCCTCTTCAAGTGATACGGAAGTTCGATTTGTGCCACGTTGAATCCGGCCTTCAAAAAGCGACGCGCCTGGAAGGGATGGCGCAGCTTGAATCCAATTTCATCATTCCATCCATGAACCAGCACGATGGTCGGTTTGCTCTGCCACTCTTCACAGCAACGCTGCAGCCTGGCATACACTCGATTATTGCACGACCACGGTGACGCCACGATTGAGTCAAACTCAAATTCTTCCTCTGAAGTCCATTTCACGGCAGCGGGCGCTTCGACGGGTTCGCCGAAGATATCCGGCCGGGCCAGCAACTCCTGCGCTCCTTCCAGATTCGGAGGATATGTCCCCGCCCCGGCCTGGGCCTTACTGGCGAGCCGAATGATCGTTCGATCAATCAGTTTGGTAAAAAGTGAAAACACGATATTCTCTGTTGCAGGTTTGGTAGTATACCGCTACGGATAATTCAATTTTTTCACAATGAAATCTGATTGCCTCTTAACCTTGATGCTCGCGACCCTGATTTCAATTCCGGCTATTGGCCAGGATACGAACAAGACGACCTCACCCAAGACACCGCCGGCGACGGGTTCAATAGCACCAGCCTCCCCTGCTCCAACCCTGTTCGATGGCAAAACGCTGAAGAACTGGAAAGAAACCAATTTCGGGGGTTCCGGAGGCGCATCGGTGGTCGATGGCGAAATCCGGATCGAGATGGGTGCAGAGCTGAGCGGCATCACATTCACGAACGTGAGCAGCCTGCCTCAAACCAATTACGAAATCTCATTGGAGGCGATGAAACGTAGCGGCACGGATTTCTTTTGCGGCCTAACCTTCCCGGTGGGGACGAATCATTGTTCCTTGATTGTCGGTGGATGGGGCGGAGGTCTCGTCGGAATCTCCAGTATCGACGGCATGGATGCCTCAGAGAACGAGACGACCAAGTATCGTTCCTTCGATAAAAACAAATGGTATAAGATCCGGGTTCGTGTCACTCCTGAAAAGATCACAACCTGGCTTGATGACGAGCAACTCATCGATGTGGAAATCAAGGGGAGAAAAGTTTCCATGCGCTTCGGAGATATTGAACAATCGACTCCGCTCGGGATTGCGACCTACCAGACCTCCGCGAGTATTCGGAATCTTCAGCTGAAGCGCTTGTAATCCGCAGGTCCGGTTTCCATACCCGCTTTTTCCACTATCAAAGCTTATGAGAATGTTATTTCCTTAGTCAATTCGAGTCGGATAGAAACTTATTTAGGGAAGTTTTTCGACGCGGTAAAACAAATTTACATTTGAGATCGGAACCTCAAGATAATTTGAGGACCATACCCAGCCCCAAAAGTTTGTGAGCCCTGTCCAATTGCTGAAATCGGTGCTGGTTTGTATCTGGTAAAGGCGGTTTTGCTCGAAGAGAAATGTGAAACCAATACCGTTGCTTCCTATTATAGTGGATTGGAAAACCGTGGGAGGGGATACAGTAATTTCGGGCGATACCGAGAAACCAAATTGATTACTCACAGCAAGCGAGTATTTCCCATACGACGCCTCGATACTCGCCAAACTCTGGCTCGAAATTGGAATTCCGTTTTTCCGCCATTGGTAATAAAGCGGAGGATTTCCGCTGGCGGAACCGGAAATCAATATCGGAGTATCGCTGGTTTCAATCCTTAGCGGAAGTTTTGATATGATCGGGTTGCCTCCTGAATATGAGGGAGAGAATTTCGCCACACGATAGCTTCCACCTGTTGTGCAAAGAGCAAAAACATTTTTGTTCGAGGAAACGCAAAGCCGAGTGGGATAAATGGTAAGTGCGTCAGTGTTTGCGGAGGAAGTTCCGCCATACAAACTCGACCAGATTTGATTCCCGTTTTCATCTAGCTTTAAGATAACAAATTGTTTTCCTAAATTCATTGCCCCCGTGACGTATACGCTTCCATCCACATCGGAAACAATAGATTGTCCTCTAACATCATTGTTGCCACCTTGAGGAAAACGGGAACTCCAAACTTCATTTCCATTGCTGTCGTACTTGAGCGTGATGATGTCTTGCGTTGCTTCTCCTGTTCCTCCCGTAACAAATATTTCTCCGTTTAAGTTTACAGTGATGGCCGTGGCTCCATGACCATTGAAAAAATAATGCCGCGTCCAAAATGAATCGCTATTTTCATCATAGGCCATCGTCAAATACGGCGCGAAACCCATCGGGGGAATCGAAGAGATACCCGCGAAGTATAAATTGCCATTTTGTGCTAAGGCGCAAGCAGCGAGGGCTTGGTAATTATTTCCCAGGTCGTTGAACGATTTCGCCCACAAAAGCTGTCCCGAAGTAGAATACTTAAGTGCCACGAAATTCTGTCCAGCGCCCCGTTCGCTTCCATTGCCCACGACATAAATGTTTCCATTCGTATCAAGCACCATCGCTGTGGGGACGGTAGGAGACGTTCCATATGTGGTTTGCCACTGTTGAATGCCGAATTTGTCGTATTTAACCGTGCAAATACGTGTTCCATTGGTACCCAAATCTAAAGTACCCGTGACATATACATTCTCATTCGTGTCTACTGCGACTGCTTTAGCGATGGATTCTCCTTCCCGACCATCGAATCGAGCGACCCATGCACGACTCCCATTTGTGTTGTATTTGATGGTTACGAAGTCGTAAGCCCGAAGAAGGAGACTGGTCCGATTCCGAGATGCTCCAGTGACATAGATTTTCCCATCAACGCCGAAGGCCAGATCAGTAGCGTAATCATCCTTTATGGCACTGCCATTGTATGTGACCCGCCAAATGGAATTTCCGGCGCCGTCAAATTTTTCGAGCAGGTAATCTCCCGCACCACCTGCATTCGTCTGCACCGTTCTTCCAGCTACGAAGACATTTTCAAACAAATCTACCTTCATTGCCACCGCTTTGCCTTCGCTCGACACGTTCCACGAAGTGTCTAGCTGTGCAAAACATGGATTACAGAAAAACACCCCAAGTAAAAACGAGAGTGCGATTGAGATATTTTGAGGCTTTTTCACCTTAGAGTGTCCATCAGCGCATTTTTGATTACGGAATTGTAAATCCCGACAATTATCCTCCGGCAAACACCGGGCGGAATCCAGCTTCGGTCAGAATGCGAGCGACTTCATCGCGCTTGTCTCCCTGGATTTCGATACGGCCTTCTTTGACCGTTCCGCCCGTTCCACAGGCGCGCTGCATCTTTTTGGCCAGATCTTCCTTCTCGGGAAGACCGATGCCGACAAAGTTCGTGACGACAGTCACGGTCTTTCCGCCGCGATGAGCAGTCTGACGGATGATATCCACCCTGCCTCGACTCTTCGCCTTCTTGATTGGCACGGGCATATCTTCCGGGCCGGGCGGCAATCCCGACGCGTTCAACCCCTCAAACGGGTTGTTGGAAAAACCTTGGTTGTCACCAGGACTTGGCATGCGGGTAAACTATACGCTCCAGAAACCCAACGAAAGATCGAATCACCTTCGCGTGGCGGGGTAGAAAAGAAACAACCGGCTCCTCATCAGAAGTGACGCGGAACCGGTCGAGTTGTCATCCTCCCAGACGACACATCCAAACTATATTTTATGTTTATTCGCTGCTATAGGAGAAAGCTGCAAATAGCCCCGGGGAATTTCTCCTGTCCAAAAGGACAGGGTTAGGCCAATTCCCTTACCAGCTCGGACTGCTCAATTCGTCAGCAACTGCTGCAGTTTCGGTTCCATCGCTTCCGCCCACATTTCATACCCACGCGGAGTCAGGTGGAGATAGTCAGGCATGATTTCCTTCGGGATACTGCCATCGGGATTGATGAAGATGTGACCGAAGTCCAACCAGAAAACCTTCTTATCGTCGGCGAGCTTTTGAATGGCCTGGTTGATTTGCGTGACGCGACCGCGCTGGTTATTGAACTTCTCCCCACGAGGAAAGATACCGAGGAGCAATACCTTTGTTTTCGGGAATTTCTCCTGAAGTTTGCGCACGACGGCCGTCACACCTTCGACGATTTCTTCCGGAGTGTTGCCGTTGTCACCGGAATTGTTGGTGCCAATCATCAGCACCGAAACTTTTGGGTCGATGCCTTCAGAATTTCCGTTGTCGAGGCGGTAAAGGACATGCTGGGTGCGATCCCCACCGATACCGATGTTCAGCGTTTTATACTTTTTGCTGATTTTCTCCCAGGTTTCCTTGCCGGCACCTTCCCAGCCCTGAGTGATAGAGTCGCCAACGAACAATACGTCGACCTTACCCTGGTTCTGTTTCACCCGCTCTTTCAAAAGAGTGTATCGTTCCACCGTCTTGTCATTGCGCGGGACCGGCGTGACAGCAGAATCGGCGGCCTTAGCGGGAGTAGTCGGTGGGGTTTGAGCAAAAGCACTGGTGTAAAGGCAGAATGCCACACAAGCAACGGCAGATCGTATGTGATTTTTCATGTGGGAATCCAACCAAGTCATTTGCTCTTCGCAAGCTTTCTTTCCGGACCTGGTCGCCAGCCCGCCTCCTGCTTTTCGACAAAGGTTCAACTGCCGCGCAGTGTATTGGCGAAAACTTCAGTTCTTTTCTCGCATCCATCCAATCTGACCTTCAGGGCGGAAGTATAACGTCGTGGTACGGTGGCTTAAAAGAGCGGTTCGATGTCCGCCCGAGTCCTTTTTTGACTACTTTAGAAAGAAATCTGTAACATCTGCAGCGATTTGCTTCTGAGGAGAGTATGAATGATGCGGAAGCGAGTCCCGAAATGGCGAACAAGAACCAATGTCCAAAGTGCGGCACTCAACTGGAAAACAGTGCCCTGGGTGGACTCTGCCCTGCCTGCCTGCTAAAGCTCGGAACTGCAGACACGATCACGACAGCAGAGGCACCCCGTTTTATTCCTCCGACAGTCGAGGAACTCGCGGCACGTTTTCCACAGTACGATATCATCGAACTCATTGGCAAAGGAGGAATGGGTGCCGTCTACAAAGCGCGTCAGAAGCAGTTGGACCGAGTGGTGGCGCTGAAGATCCTTCCACCGGGAATTGGTAAGGAGCCTGCTTTCGCAGAACGGTTTACTCGGGAAGCGCGAGCGCTTGCCAAACTGAACCATCCAGGGATCGTGACGATTCATGATTTCGGGATTGTGCCAGGCAACACGCCGGAACTCACCGAGCTTTATTACTTTGTCATGGAGTTCGTGGATGGAGTCACTCTGCGGCACCTCTTGAATGTGGGACGCGTCTCGGCCCGAGAGGCGCTGGCTATCGTTCCGCAGATTTGTGATGCGCTACAATTTGCCCATGATCACGGGATTGTTCATCGGGATATCAAACCAGAAAACATCCTCATGGATCGTCGCGGTCGGGTAAAGGTGGCGGATTTCGGTTTGGCAAAGTTGGTGGGGAAAGAAGCCGACCTGGTCACAAAATCTTCAGGCTCCAACAAATCAGTCGACGGCCCCCCCGAATCTTCGCCCCTCACCGAAGCAGACAAGATTATGGGTACGCCAAACTACATGGCGCCCGAACAACGAGAGAACCCGGGGGAGGTGGATCATCGCGCTGATATTTATGCGCTTGGAGTTGTATTTTATCAGCTTCTTACCGGAGAACTACCCGGCAAAAGCATCGATGCCCCTTCCTCGAAGGTGCAAATCGATGTGCGTTTGGATGCCATTGTCCTACGCGCACTGGAGAAAGATCCGGAACGACGGTATGAGCAGGCGAGTGTTTTCAAGACGCAGATTGAAACTGTATCGGCCACTCCTTTGGTTGGAATTACTCCATCTGCCACCATTCCTCCGCTGCCCCCTGGAATTTTGCCCGATGAAACCAAACTGCTTTCCGAAGCACGCTCGCGTCTGAAGGCACCGGCGATCGGGTTAATCGTGAGCGGAGCAATTGGTCTCCTGCCCATGCTCCTCGCTCTTGCGGTGCTGTTGGCGCAGGCACTTCCGGGACCTGGCGGCCGCAAAGCAGTCTTTGTTATCGTTTTACCAATGGTCATCGCCGCCCTTGCCGGTGTGGTAATCTGGGGCGCTCGGCGAATGCTTCAATTACGAAGTTATGCCTTGGTGATAGTGGCGTGCATCCTGGCGATTCTCACCCCGCCCGGTCTGTTGCTTGGTGTGATCTTTGGTATTTGGTCGCTGGTGTTATTATGCCAAAAAGAGATTCGAGAAGCTTTCGAGATCAAGAAAAGGCAAATCGAGCGGGAAAAAGCAGTCCCCGAATCAGGACCTCAAATGTCTCGCACCGCCATTGCAGGAGCATTGTGGGCGTGTTTCGTTGTGTTTGCGGCAGGAGGTCTTTTATCACAGCGGGTTGCGGTGTCACAAGCGGCGCCCGGTGCCCCGGTGGGGATGAGTTGGTTCCAAATTCTATTCGTGTTACTCGCGCTGCCAGGGGTGACTGCACCATTCGGAACAACCATTCTTGGCTGGTTTTCCGTTTCTCAAATTCGTCGCTCCGCCGGAAAGAGTCGAGGCCTTGGATTGGCAGCCTTCGACACGTTATTGTTCCCGACGCTTATATTAAATGCATCCATTGTATGGATTTGCACCCAGCTACGGCTCAGCGTCGCCGAAGGTGTGCTGATTGCTCTCTTACTCGACGGAGTTCTTATCCATTTCGCGGTTCGTGATCTGAGCCGTCCTGCGCCGGCGGCCGGCGGCAAGATTCACAAGATGGCAACCCTAATCCTGGTGGCCGCGCTGTGTCTCTTCGCCGTGGAACGGGTCGTGACGCGGATAAAGAATCTGCGAGCTTTGAAACTCGCTCAGCCGAATGCCACCACAAAAGAGACTTCGACAGCGTTAAAGGCCTTTAGCCCCGAGATTGAGCGCGTCCTCTACGAGGATTTTCTTTATGACTTGGACTCTGGCAATTTTGTTGCCAGAGCCAATGTATCGCGGGAGATGGATTGGAAGTGGGTTAAATCGAAAGGTGTAGACCTCATGGGCGGCTTATTGCCTACAAAAGCCGGCATGACCGCCACTGGAGGAACCATGATCGTGCCTACCGCAACTGATACTTGGGAAACCATGAGCCCGACCGAATTGCGGGAGATGGTAGGCTCACTAAGCTCCGAAGAAAACGATGGAATCGCAGTTCCGACCGGCAATTCTTTTCCTGCTACGTTTGCTTTCAAAACACGGGAAGGTGGTATTGGCATTCTGCAAATCATAGGCTTGATTGAGCAACCGCGCGGCACCCGATTCCGATATAAGACTCTACAACCTGCTCCAGCAAAATTGGTGTTTGGATCAGAATTCCAGCGCACGGTGAATGACGATGGAGTCAAACGAGACTTCTTCATCGATCTTGATACCGGCCGATTATTCACCCCTCCGCCTACCCTGGTTCCAACAGACACAAATGCTTTTTATCCATGGCTCCGGACCAATGGAGTCGATGCAATGGGTGAAACAAGCAAAAGCATCCGTGGCATGGTCGGTATGGGATTGATCGCACGTCCTATACCAAAGGAACGGTGGGAGACAATAACCGCAGGGGATATCGTGTCAGATGATATTCTGCGAACGGGCACGTTCGCGTCCACCGCAATTCTAAGCGCAAAGGGAGAACTCCCAGAGACGTTTCTCTTTAAAACAATGGAGGGTGGCTATGGCGTCCTGCAGATCGTCGGCTTCAACGACGAACCACGGGGAACAAAAATACGCTATAAAATGCTTCAGGTTTCCGAATCCAGGCAATCCCATTTAGGCGATCCTAAATTCACCTTCCCCAACGGACTCACGGTAGAGGTTCAAGCTGTCACACGTGATCCAATGAAGAACGGACCGTGGTGGACGCCGGATGGAACTCGACTGGATAAGCCCCCGGGCGGTGAGGTCATATTCTATCCGATAGAAAAACATCGGGCAGGAGATCTTGATCGCAACGATCACGCAATTCTCATTCAACATAGTTGGCCCAAAGGGGTCGAACTCGGCGCGCACAAACAAACGTATCAGCCAGACGCGGAACAACTCGGAATTATTTCCCTGAAAAAAGGAGACCGCCTGGAACAAACCACCGAAGAAACCGTGCGATGGGGCCGAATGCTATTGGGAGGCAGAGGTGGCCCAACCCTTTCCAAGGCCATTATTGGAAACGGGGAAGTTCTTCGGTTTCCCTCTGGAACGACTCATGCATCCATGCAGGTGGCAGTGGCTGCCGGACCGTGGGAGCAGGTCGCAACCTACAGTGACAACAAGACCGAAATCGTGGTCAGAGATGCTAAGGTCATTTGCAGCCGATTTCCCCCAGACCCTAAACAGTTCCCGGGTAGGGTCGTGAAAGTAGTTCATGACATGGATCTGGACCGCTACAGCTTGCGAGCATTCGCGGTGTTGAAGGATGGGCGACGAAACCCACTGCATTATAACGTCAACGCTGGAGGCTCCGAAATCCAGGGATTCGTGGATCTCACTGGCATGCAAAGTCTCGATGAGATCAAAGCGTTTGTGATCGAACGTTCGGAATGGATGCGTGGAGAAATCAACGGCATCGCACTGCAGCCTTCTTCCGTCCCTGCCGCAAGATCAATCCCAGAAGCAAGTTGGCACCCGCTCGCGGCACATGTCGGCAGTCAAAATCGGACGGTTCTGCTTCATCACGATGGGATAGAACTTCATTATGCATTATTCCACGCAGGCGACTTCAGCTCATCTGTAAGGGATACGCATAATGTCAGACTTAAAAGCTGGAAAGACCGTGGAGTGATCACAATTTCAAACGGGAAGACATTCGAATATGAGCGCTCGTCCGAACGACCTGCGCATCTCTCGCTCAATGGAAAGGATTTCGACCTTCGCAAAGGCAGAGTTCTGGTTCTGGACAACAACGGTTTCATCACCCACCTTCCACTCTCACCTACCCTCCAAGCAGCACGCGATTTGAAATTTTTGGAGCAACTTCTCACAGAGCAAACCCATCAGCAATAAATCCCTGTGCACGAAACCACTCCACCCGTCCAAGCTGATGATATCTTTGCGACCACCCATTGGACGGTTGTACTTACTGCAGGACAGAAGCACACGCCGGAATCGGACGCTGCACTGGAAGAACTCTGCAAAACGTATTGGTTCCCGCTCTACGCCTATGTGCGAAGACGTGGCGTGTCCAAAGAAGATGCCGAGGATTTGACCCAGGCATTCTTCGCGCGGTTTTTGGAGAAGAATTATCTTAGCGGACTGCAAGCAGAGCGTGGGAAATTCCGCGCTTTCCTCTTAGCATCACTCAAACACTTTCTTGCGAACGAATGGGATAAAGCGAAAACCTTGAAGCGCGGTGGCGCAGTGCAGCATCTTTCCCTCGATTGGCATACCGCAGATACCCAATTCCAGGTTGCCGGCAATGCTGCGACCCCGGACCAGATTTTCGATCGCGAATGGGCCATCGCCCTGCTTGCTAAAGTGATCCAGAAACTTCAGGCAGAATGTGCACGGGAGCATCGCAGCGAACAGTTTGAATGCTTAAAGGGTTTCCTAACTGCGACGGGAACAACCAGTTATACCGAAGCCGCCCGAGAACTCGGAATGGAGGAAGCCGCTGTTCGCGTCTCCGTCCACCGCTTACGAAAACGTTATCGGCACCTGTTATCGAACGAGGTGGCGCAAACCATCCTCAACACTGAACAAGTCGCAGAGGAAATGAGGGCTTTGTTTGCCGCGTTCAGTAAGTAGGGAGGTTATTCACTCCCCTGATTGGAAGACTCTTTCTCGTATGCGCCCCGGTCCGCTGGAACGTCCTTGTCTTTACGACTCAGATCCGCAACAGAGCGAGGTTTGGATGGAGTCTCACCGGAAGTTTTCTGTTCTGTCTTCCGGCTTTTGATTTTGCTGAGTGCGGTGCGCGCTTTCATGGAATCAGAATCGTGATTTGGTTTTGAGAGAGGCTCGTGGCGGAATGAAGCCGAACGATTTAACCGCCAGGGAAACATCGGTTCGTTCGCGTTCGATTTGCCGAATGAGCTGGTCTTTGGCCGTCGGATGTTTCGGTTCGTCCGACTCACTGCGAGAGCCGTAGTAACTGGAATAGACCTGGGTGAACTCGGCACCGAAAAACAAGATTTGCGCCGAATAGTAAACCCAGAGAAGAAGGATCACCAGCGATCCCGCTGCTCCGTAGGCCGATGCGGTGGTAGCTTTGCCGAGGTAGAGCCCCAACCCAAGTTTTCCAATCACAAATAATCCAGCAGTAATAGCGGCCCCAATCCAGACATCGCGCCACGGAATTTTCACGTCGGGCAGGAACTTGAAGAGCATCGCAAAGAGCACGGTAACAATACCGAACGAGATGATGAAACCGATTGTCGGCATAATAATTTCGGCCGCTGGGAAATGGTGCTGAAGAAATTGCCCCATGATCCCGGCAGCCGCGGTCAACAGAAGCGACACCAGCAGAAGAAATCCGATCCCAAGCACCATGCTGAAGGAGAGAAAGTATTTCTTGATAAACCCCATCATCCCTCCGCCTTTGGTCGCTGGCACATCCCATATGATGTTCATGGCGTCCTTCAATTGAACAAATACACCGGCTGCACCAAAAAAAAGAGTTCCCAACGCCAATACTGTCGCAACTGCGCTCTCCATGGGTTTTTGCGCGGCTTCAATCATTGATCCGATTGCTTTGCCTCCCTCGGCACCGATCATTCCTTCCACCTCTCCCAGGATCTGGGCCTGAGCGTTATCGAAGATCAGTCCTGCGATAAGAATTCCGATGATCATCAAGGGAGCGATGGAAAACACTGTGTAGTAGGCAAGGGCCGCTCCGAGACGCGGGGCACCGTCATCGCTCCATTCCGTAATCGTGTTCTTGAACATGCTGAACACATCTTTGATGCTTAGCTTCTTGTGGGAGATCTTCCCAGTTTTTTTCGATTCAACGGACAGTTCCCTCATACATACAAAACAAACCCCCGCAGGAGGAAAATTCAATGAGGACCTACCCTCATGGCGGGACAGGTCAGGCTGCCGAAAGAAAAAATTAGCCCTGACAGAAAAACTCGCGGCCCCCCGATTGCGCCGAAAAGCTTGTACGCTATTTTAAATACGCAGACGCCAAGGAAGCTCTGAAGATGGACTAAACATCGATCCACCTGTCGTTCACCGACAGGTGGAATTCTTTTTTGGAAGATCCCGATTAGACTTTCACCGCAGCGGCATCCTTTGGCACATCTTTCAGGATCTGGGCGATCACGATGTCCGTGGTAATACCTTCAGCTTCAGCTTCAAAATTTAGAATCAATCGATGGCGCAATGCACCCGTCGCCACAGCCTGGATATCCTCGAAACTCACATTGAAACGACCCTGAGTAAGCGCTCGCACCTTGGCGCCGAGGATAAGTGTCTGGGCACCGCGTGGACTGCTGCCGAACCGCAGGTATTGGTTCGTGATCGCTTCGGCTGTATCCGATTTTGGGTGAGTCGCCAGAATCAATCGCACAGCATAGTCCCTCACATGGGAAGCTACTGGAACTTGTCTTACCAGAGCCTGTAACTCAAGAATCTCAGTCTTCGTCAAAATCCGGTTAACCTGCACTTTTCTATTCTCCGTTGTGCGGTTGATGACTTCATTTAAATCACTGGCAGTCGGATAGTTCACCACCAGCTTGAAAAAGAACCGGTCCAGTTGTGCCTCGGGCAGCGGATAGGTCCCCTCCTGGTCGATTGGATTCTGCGTAGCGAGAACGAAAAAAGGTTCGCCTAATTTACGTATTTCTCCACCGGCGGTCACCTGCTTCTCCTGCATCGCTTCCAACATGGCGGATTGCGTCTTGGGAGTGGCACGATTGATTTCGTCCGCCAGCACAAGATTCGCGAATACTGGACCTTTTTGAAATTCGAAAGCCCTCCGACCATCAGTCGATTCCATCACGAGATTTGTTCCAAGAATATCGGCAGGCATCAGGTCAGGAGTGAATTGAATCCGGCTGAAACTCATGTCGAGAGCTTCACCCAGCGTTCTCACCAGGAGCGTTTTCCCCAATCCGGGCACCCCTTCGAGCAGAACATGTCCCCCGCCAAAAATCGCGATCAACGTTCCTTCGACAATGGCGTCATTGCCCACAATGACTTTTCCTATCTCAGCGCGAAGATTGTCCCAGGTCTTACGAAACGATTGGATTTGTTGCTCAGTATTCATTGTTCACCCGTGAAGCGGTTAATGGGTCGATGCTACCCAACGCGGTTTTAAAAACCAGCTAGAAGAAGATCTGGATTAAGTAGATCACCCGGAGAACTTTGCTAGAAGCTGCCGAAGGAAACTATCGCCGGTCCTCTGAAGCTTGTTTTCCAAACGACGGGTGCAATTCGCAGCAGCATGCCCACCTCCGTGCCATTTTCGTGCTTACAGTTGCGACGTGCGCGTGCATCTCTCACCCTCAACAATTCAAAATGCCTTCTCCAATACGGCCATTCTTCCTCTAGTGGAACAGAAACAAGTTTCAACCCAATGAGCAATTCCATCAGCACCGACACGCGCAGCATTCATGCTCTCCCAGTATTCGTTCCCAGCGACAGAACCTTTGCCGAGGTCTCCGTTTTGGATAGCTTCCAGCAAAGCTTTCTCTTCGCTGGCTTTGACGCGGGCCTTGACCAGATAACGCATCAACCAAACTAGTGGAAAACCATTTCCCCGACAAATCCGCCTGTGGCCCTGTTTTGAACGTGACATTAATCCAGCAATCCTAATGGTATGCCGCCGTGCTCGCTGCTCTGCTGACAAGTTTTCTCTGGGCTGGCTCCGTCACCTTTGGTCATCGCTCGGCGAAGATGCTGGGTGGAACGGAGGCCAACTTCTGGCGACTCGCAGTGGCAGCAGCGTTGTTGGCGGTCTGGGCGCACACCGTCGGGCAAGGATTGAGCGGCGCTGCCTTTCATCTTTTTTTCCTAAGCGGGGCGATCGGAGTTGGACTCGGAGATGTCGCCCTGTTTCAAGCCCTGCCCCGCCTGGGTTCTCGCGTCACTGTCTTGCTCGTGCAATGCCTCTCTGCACCATTCGCCGCCCTCACGGAATATCTTTGGCTCGGAACACGTTTGACCCCTATCCAAATCTTTTGTGGTGCCGTGATTCTGATTGGCGTTTTCATCGCGCTCAATCCCGGCAAACACATGGTGATCACTCGACGCCAGATGGTTGTTGGTGTCACTTTTGGAATCGTCGCGGCGCTGGGCAATGCTGTCGGAGCTGTGTTCAGTCGAAAAGGATTTGCAGTAGCTGAAGAAGCGGGACAGAACATGGATGGGGGCACCACTGCCTATCAACGGTTGATTGGAGGGTTATTGTTCTCGGCAATCTGTCTCGTGGTGGTGAAGCGAAATAAAGTCCAGCTTCAACCAGCCATTCCGCTCGGCGAAAAATGGAAATTGGCATGGAAATGGGTTTTGCTCAATGCCATTGCCGGTCAAACGCTGGGGGTGAGTTGCTACCAGATGGCGTTGAAAACAGCACCTACCGGGATCGTTCTTGCCATCACTTCGTTGACGCCATTGATCGTCATCCCTTTCGCCCGGTATTTCGAACAGGAAAAAGCCGACCCAAAAGCAATTTTCGGTGGCATTTTGGCGGTTTGCGGAGTGCTCGGCCTCATCTATTCCAAATACTTTTAGCCAATGAAAGCCAGCCTTGAACTCGAAAAGGTTGTCCTGCTGGGACGCACCTACGATGAATACGCCCGCTACTTCGGTCTTTCCGATGAAACTTTGCAGGGCAAAAAGATCCTGGATGTGGCGAGTGGCGTTAGTTCCTTCACAGCTGAAGCGAATGAGAAGGGTTACGATGTCACCGCGTTTGATCTCATCTATCAATTCCCCCGTAATGAAATTCAAGCGAAGTGTGAGCCCGACCTTGACCTTGTCACCAATGCGATCGGAAATGTGAAAGCCTATAAATGGGATTTCTACAAGAGTCCCGCAGGCATGCGACTCTACCGCGAGCGCGCTTACAAAACGTTTCTTGCAGATTACGAGAAAAACAGGGAATCCCGTTACGTCTTTGGAAAGCTACCCAACACCCCTTTTCAAGACAGGAAGTTTGACCTAACCCTCGCCTCCTATCTCCTTTTTGTTTACGACGATCACCTGGATTACCGATTCCATAAGCAGTCATTGATCGAACTGCTCCGTATTACGAACGGCGAACTTCGACTGTATCCCCTGGTAAACTTCAGCGCGGAACCTTCCCGGCATCTGGAAAAGATAAAGTGTGACCCTGCGTTTGCCGCCTATAGCTTTAACGAAATAGGAACGAACTTCGAATTTTTGATCAATTCCAACCGATATCTGTCGATTCTGCGGAAGAAGTAGGCGAAGCGTCTCTGAAATCCAAGATTCCTGCCCGGCAACGCGTTTTCAGATTCAAAATTCACGATTCCCGATCCGGCGGTGCGTTTTTAGATTGTAATATTAAGACTGACGGGCAACGAACTCGACTGCCCGAAACTTACACCCCTTGGTTACCAGATCATCCAAAACCCACTTTACAACCGCCGAAACCGGTGCAACGCTCCGCCCGTCATATGAAACATTTGCTGGCTTTACTGTTTGTCACTTTAGGTTTGGTCGGATGCACCACCGGCAAGATCACCAACCTCACTCCGACTAAAGTCACGCGCAACAGTGCTGGAGCTTATCCTATCGAATTCGCATGGCACAGCCGCGAACATGCGCTCCGTCAGGATTCTATTCAGCCGCAAGTCATTGTCGGCCTGCAATCATTTCCGATGCAACGCACCCAGGTAGTCAGCAACCGCTGGGAAACACTGGTGCCGGTTCCGGCCAACCAGAATTTTCTCCTCTACCGATTCAAGGTGGATTACGAATTCAACACCATCCCCTCCCGCA
Source organism: Limisphaerales bacterium (assembly GCA_046597605.1). Classification (GTDB taxonomy): domain Bacteria; phylum Verrucomicrobiota; class Verrucomicrobiia; order Limisphaerales; family JACDHS01; genus JACDHS01. The sequence goes on from JBKJKE010000093.1 coordinate 32,703, forward strand.
AGAAAAACAGCCGCCTCTCGCCTGAATACAAGCTGGAGATTGTCGATCCTCGTTAAGGACCAAACTTAAAAGGCTGCTTCGTAGAGTTTGAGAAAATCCGCCTTCCCGATCGGACGCGGATTGAACCCAGCGGTCCATTGCTGGGAGGCTTCTTCAGCCAGCAAACGAAGCTTGGATCGTTTCACCCCTGTGACCGAAAGCGTCTGGGGGAGCCCGGATTGCTGAAGTAATTGCTTCAGCAGTTTGACCAGCTTCGCAACGTCCATTCGACTCATTTCCTGGTAGGCATCAGCAATCTCTGCAGCCTGCGAGTTAAACTGCACCACCTGGGGGAGCATCAAGCCGACCGCATGTCCATGCACGATCCCGAAATGAGCCGTCAGCGGATTCGCTGCAGAATGTGCCGCGCCCAGCATACTGTTTTCAATCGCCAGGCCAGCAAAGGCAGCCCCCAGGAGCATTTCTCCCCGGGCATCGAGATTACCGGGGTTCCTCAGCACTTCCGGGAATGCCAGAGTGCAGAGTGCAAACGCTTTTTGGGAAAACATCATCGAGACGGAATTCCGCTTCGTGGTCACGGCCGTCTCAACCGCATGAGCGATGGCATCGATACCGGTGCAGGCGGTTACCTGCTTCGGCTGTGACACCGTCAACGCAGGATCAAGGATTGCAATTCTGGCGGCCGCCTTGTGATCCAGGCAGGCCATCTTCTGGTGGGAAACTTCGTCAGAGATCAACGCAGCCGATTGCATCTCGCTCCCGGTTCCGGACGTAGTCGGAACGGCGATCATCGGTAGCATGCCTTTCGTGGCTTTTCCCACTCCCCAGTAATCCTGCATCCGACCGCCATTCGTTAGAATAAAATTACAGCCTTTCGCTGTATCCATGGAGCTGCCACCTCCCAGGCCTACAAGAAAATCGGTTTTAAACGCCTTTGCCGCCGCAACACACTCGGCAACATCCCGGGTGGAAGGATTCTCGCGCACAGCATCGTAAACAGCAGTCTTGAGTTCGGCCTTCTCCAGCAGTTCACGCACATGTCCGGCATGCCCGGCGGACACAATCCCGGAGTCAGTCACCAGTAGCACTCGCGTTGCGCCCAGTTCACGAGCGAGCCCACCAATGCGCTCAATCATGCCTACACCAAAAATCAACTTTGTGCGGAGTGCGAAATCAAATCCCTGGCCAGGAAGAGCCGACGCCTCAGCTCGGGAAGGGGGCAAGTTTGTTGTTACCTTTTTCGGCGACTTTCCGCCGGAATGTTTGCGCACAACTTTCGACATCTGCATCAACAATGGACAATGAAATCAGCTTGGCGATTCAAAACTGTTCGACGAAATAGCAATTTGAGAATCTCCAGATTTTAAACGACTTTATCACATGCTGAAAACATTGTTTATCCCCACCAGCCTGGTAGCTGGTCTCCTCCTGGCTGGGTGCGCTACTCCCCTGCCCCCTGGAGCTGAACCGGGCCCGAATGGGACCATGGCGTATTCTGTGTTGATTGAAGCCTCTCAACCAGGCGCGAGAATTGAAGTAGAAGGAGACTATGTGGGAGAGACACCATTGACGTTGAAAATCTTTGGCGACACTGACGGCACGTTTCACGACTTCGGTTCGTCGGCCTACGTTATTCGCGCGATCCCGGTGACCACAAATCAGTATGCGCAAACGCGGGTGTTCCGGACCGGGCAAATGCTCAGTTCGCAAGATAGGATTCCGCAGCGGATCTACTTCGACATGAGCCAGCAGCCTCCCGTTTATATGCCTTACCCCGTTTATGTTGAACCAGCACCACAGATTTATTTTGGAACGGGATACTACTCCCGTCCGCGATATTACCACGGATACGGGCATAGTTATCACGGCGGGTACCATGGTGATTACGATTCCTATCGTCGACCGAGCCATGGGCATGACTCGCACCATTCCTTACCACTCCCAAAACATCCGCTTCATAAGAAGTTTTAGGACTTAAGTTGAGCTTGCCAGATCGATTCAACGGCGAAAAAGTCGTTCCATGTTGATCAAGGCAAGCTCAGCCCTCGCTCTTTCCATTCTCGTCCTCGCATCCGGTTGCAAGTCTCCAAAGTTTGGCGGCGATCAATCCGGCAAGCCAACGGTCGAGTTCACGTTGCAGAAAACCGCCTTCCAGATCGGCGAAACAAAAATCCACGCACAACTGCGTGAGTTCGGTCGCAACCAACTCACGATGGTCAACGTTCATGACGACGAGCAAGCCTCGGTGGATGCGGGGGTAAAAGTCCTGGAGAAAACCGGAGGACGCCTGGTTGAACTCACTCACACCGGAAAGCGTCGGGTAGTTTTCGATCTAAACGGCAAGCAATACTCGTTCGATCCGAATCGCATCTTTTCGAAAGCCGGCGTTCGACTGACCCTTCGTCGTGAAGACCAACGCGATGGCACCGTCCCCGAAGAAGCACATCTCGCGGTGGATCGGTTTTCAGAGCAGTTCATCCGTTATTACAAACTGGATAAACAACCGGCTTTCATCACCCTGCATAACAACGGCGATGGGAGCTTATCGATCCACACCTATGAACCGGGTGGGGAATGGGCGGCGGATACAGATGTGCTTCACGTGAGCAAAAAAGCCGATCCGGATGAGTTCTTTTTTGTCACCGACGAAAGAATCTACAAGGAACTAAAAAAACAGGATTTCAATGTTATCCTTCAGGACAATACTATCAAACGGGACGATGGTTCTTTGTCGGTCTTCGCAGGCCGGCACGGCATTCCCTACATCAATGTGGAAGCCGAACCCGAGCATTTCGAAGAACAAGTTCGCATGGTGCGAATTGCCACGCAGGTCCTTCGTTAACCCTGCGGGAAGTGTGGTTTGGAGTTTAAATATTTTACCACCGCTTCCGTACGGGAATGAACATGCATCTTTTCGTAAATGTTTCCCAGGTGCGTGCGAACTGTCTCCACGCTGATCGATAAAGCATCCGCAATCTCCTTGTAGCGAAAGCCTTTCGCGAGGAGCTCCAGAATTTGATTTTCGCGCGGGGAAAGATTCTGCTCTGCGGGAGCTGATGTCCTGCGATTCTGAAAGTATTGCACCACCACCCGCGCGATCTTCCCCGACATGGGGGATGCTCCGCGATGCACTTCCTCGACTGCCCGGAGCAGTTCGACCGGAGGCGTCAGCTTCAGTAGATAACCGCTAGCTCCCGCCGCAAGTGAATTAAAAATGCGATCGGCATCCTCGTGCATCGTGAGCATCAGGATCTGTGTCTTCGGAAGCAACGCTTTGACCTGCTGCACACAACTGATTCCGGACATGTTCGGCAGGGTGATATCCATGATCACCACGTCTGGGGCTTTCTGTGGCAACTCGCGCACAGCCTCCTCGCCGCTGCCATGAGTGCTCACGCAACGGAATCCGGGCGAGCCGTTGATGAGCACACCAAGGCTCTCGCGCAAACCTTCATCATCCTCAACGATAGAAATTTTTATGGGGCTGGACATAGTTCAATTCAATTTTTGGAACAATCTGCACGATTATTCATTTCGTCTTGTTGGGAGTCTCAGGACGATCGTCGTGCCCCGCCCTTCCTGGCTACGCAACTGACAACTGCCACCCGCCTCCGCCATGCGACGTCTCATGTTCTGCAAACCGTTCCGGGAACTGTCGGCCTTTTCGGGTGCAAATCCTTTCCCGTTGTCTGCCAGGAGGATTTCGATTCCACAGTCTTCCACCTTGAAATCGACCCGCACCTCGGTGGCGCCGGCGTGTTTGGCAATGTTGTTTAACGCTTCTTTCACAACGAGGAAAACGTTATGCCGCGTCTCCGCGGAAAGCGGCAGGTCTGGCAACTCACCCGGTATATCAAAACGGCAGCGCACCGGCATGCTCTCGAAAAACTCCTCCGTGTAGTGCGCAATGAAGGCGGCCAATCTACGTAGCGTGTCATTCTGCGGATTCACCGCCCAGACGATCTCATGCAATGTCTTGCTGATCGCACGAAGCGTTTCGGAAGATTTGCCGGTGTGGAGTGCAACCGACTCCGGATTGCCCGAATCGCGTGTCGCCAATTCATTCAGGACATAGACACGTGTTAAACTGGCACCCAATTGGTCATGCAAATCGGCTGCGATCCTGGTTCGTTCCCGCTCAATGGCATGTTGTCGCTCGAGACGCTCGAATTTCCGTTGCAGGTTGCGTCGCGTGGCGAATCGCGCAAAACCACCGACAAAGCAAACCGCCGCAATACCTACGCCGCCCAGAAACCATCCCGTTTGCCAGAACTGCGGCAGGAAGCGCAATTTCACGCTCGCTCCCTCCTCGTTCCACACTCCGTCATTATTGCAGGCGATCACTTGGAACGTGTAGTCGCCAGGAGCAAGATTGTTGTAATAGGCCACCTGTCGTGTTTCCGCGTCCACCCATTCTGAATCGGCGCCCTTGCCCTGGAGTTTATATTTGAATCGATTATTCTCGGGCGACGTGTAACTGAGCGCGAGATAGTGAATTTCCAATTCGCCGTTACCAGGGCCAACAACGATCGTTTCGGGACCCGTTTTCGTGGAAAGCTTGGGGCCTTCCAAGCCTGCAATTTGCAGCGATTTTCTGTTTGCGCTGACTTGTGCAATCACCACGGGGGGCTTGGTTTCGTTCTTCTCGATCTTCAATTCCGGATCGGTCACCGCGAGCCCTTTTGTGGTCGCGAACCAGAGCCGTCCATCTTTGCTTTTGAAAGCCGATGGCTTCGCTGCGCCAACGCAAACCGGACTATACATTCCCTCTGCCTTGCCGAAGGTTGTATACGGAATACTCCCATTCCTGAGAGCAGCGAAATCATTCAAGGCACGCTTGTTTACACGGAAGACTCCTCGACGCGAAGCGATCCAAAGGTTTGCGTCCTCATCCTCCAAAATCTCCAGTACTGCGTCTTGAAATAATCCAGACTCGCTGGAGTAAGAAACAATCCTTCCTTTTCCGTTCCCCGGGAGACGATTCAGTCCGCGTGAGGTGCCAATCCATAGGGTTTGTTCCTTGTCCTCGTAGAGCGATAAAATCCCGTTATCCGACAACCCGTGCGAGGTGGTGAACGTCTTGATTCCTTCGTCCGTCTTCACGGAGAGGCCTGCTTCCGTTCCAATCCAAATGCGTCCATCTCTTGTTTCGAGCAGAGAACGAATGGCATCGGTGGGCAGCGCATTCGCGCCATTAAGTCGCACAACCGTTTCGCCTCGCAGGACCTGAATTGATTGGAGACTGGTGCCAACGAGCAGATCTCCCGAGGTGGTTTCCAGAAGTGCCCGGGTAGGACCAATACTGCTCCCCCGCTCCCCGAAGTGGCGTTTCATTTCCGCGCCCTTCAGCGAATACAATCCACCATCATAATCTTCACTGAACCAGATCCCTCCATCACGCGCTCCGTGGATCGCCAGGATCAGATCGTTGCGCATGACCTTGTTCTTTGCACTGGAGTAAATCGTAATCCGGCCATCCCTCAAGCTGTGCAACCCTCCGCCCCACGTGCCGATCCACATGGCTCCGGATTTATCTTCGCAAACAGAAATCACATTGTTATGAGCCAGTCCGTGTCGGGTGGTGTAGGTCGTGAATTGTTGAACCCGCAATTGATACAAACCATTCTTTGCACCCACCCAAAGATTGTTCTCACGATCTTCGAAGAAGCAAAAAATCTGGTTGTAGAGCTGGCCATCTTCCGTCATCTCCACCACGAAACGTCCGTCGGCAAAACGGCAGAGTCCTCCCGAGGTTCCGATCCAGATATTGCCACGACGATCCTCATAAAGTGCGGTGACAACATTGTCGGGAAGCCCGTTGTTCTTGGAAAAATGGCTTATCTCTCCGTCTCTCATTCGGATCAAACCAGAATTCCCACCCACCCAGGTGCTACCGTCTGTCGAGCAGAGCACCGAACGCACGAAAGACAATGGGCATGGACTTACATCAATGGTTTCCGGTGACTTGCCAGTTTGGAGTCGCAGCACCTGCTCTGAGTGGCCCACCCAGATATTTCCCTTCGCGTCCTGGGCCAGGGCACGAATCGTCCGCGCCGAAGAAAGCGGATTTTGCCCGGGGTTCGTCGAAGAAAGCCATTCATTGGATAATGAAAGGTTTCCCCCTCGCGAAAGAGCCAGTCCGATCCGTGTGCCCACCCACAACTCACCACTCCGAGTTCGTGCGAGTGTCAGGATCGCAGGGTCCTGATTCGTCGAGAGCGGGTGAGACTTCCATTTGTTCCCGCGATATTCCAAAAGCCCATCCTCGACAGAGCCAATCCAAAGCGCCCCGTCGGCACTCGCGTTCAACGCGTTGATTCGCTGAAGAGAGGATTTTTCGTTCCCGCGCACGGAAACGAATTCAAAACCATGCCCGTCGAATCGCGCGAGTCCGCCTTCTGTCCCAATCCACAAACGACCATCCGCCGTCTGCGCAATTGCCTGCACCACACTGCGCGCCGGTTCCTCGCTGGTTTGCCAGAACCTTGAGCTATAGGGAGGCAACATGAGACGCGTTTGCCCGTTCGTAGAGGACTGCGATTGGTCGCGCAAAAGAAACGCGGCGGTGGTGACCGTCAACGGTTCAGTGTCGGGCAGGATGTTTACCGAAATCGGTTTACTATAACGAACGATGTCTCCACTGGTCACCCGGACGCAAAAGTTCGCGTGATCATCTTCCAGGGTAAGGGCGGGCGTGGTGTAGATCGTATTGGTGGCATCCGGAATGTCCTTTTCATTTTTCTGCCACTGAAAATTAATCTTCGAATCGCTGCTCAACGCACTCGCCGAGAAGGTGGCAGTCTGGCCCTCCAACCGACCCACACCAGGGTGTTCGGCCATACTCACATCCAGCACGACATTGAGTCCATGCTTCTGCCCGAGATAGTCATGAATAGCTCTTCGTTCCGCAATCGACACAGTGCCACGGACAAGGATCAGTTCTGCCAGGTCTCCCTTCAGCCAATGCTGGAAGTCAGCTCGTGTTCCGATGCGCACCGTTCCTCCGAGATCTTTCATCGGTACCTTCATTGTGGATTCACCGTTGTAAACGCCATTTAAAAAAGTGGTGCCATTAGTGCCGTTGATTACAACCGAAAGAATGACCCACCGGTTCGTCGTAACGTTGGTTTTTCCCCAGACAAAGCTGAACGCTTCGCCGTCTCCTGTGAAAAGCCGCGGCTGCCCTCCGGGTTGCAGGTAGAGGTCAAAAGGCGCCGGAAGATTCCGCACGGTTTTCGCGATAAGCCCGTTCGTGTAGTCCGCCAGATTCTCAAGACGAACCACCGCAAAGACTGCGATGCCATGCTCAATTACCAAACTGGGCGAATGTGCGATCTCAAGGAAGTCGCCTTGCCCACCAAAGCGAACAACCGATTGTCGTTCCGTATTCTCCTGCACAACCTGTGGCATCGCGTCAAGACCCGCCTGCATCGCGTGGTTGTCGTTGCCTGATTGATCGAGCCACTTGCTCACAAAACCATTTCCATTTGTGATCACTCCTCCATCTGCTTTCAGCCAAAGAGCCAGGCGATTCGTTCCCAGGTTCGGCATCTCGGTCGCAAGGCTTCGGGAACCACAAATGGCAAACGCTGTGATCATCAGAAGCCAGAACATCCGGGTTCGGAATAGGCGTTGGGGGATCACAGGGCCGACAGAATAACAAACGGGCTTATTCGCGTAAACCGCGCGTCTCTCGTTTCTTTCCTGGCTTAGAACTAAAAGCGAAAACTCCTGCACGAGTCCCATTCTCGCGCAGGAGCTGTTCGCCAACCCTGAATTAGAATCCGTAAACCGATTTACGAATTGCCGAGGGGAGGTTTAGCGGAATGTCACCGCTTGCACCCCATTGAGTACTCCACGTTCCCGCGGTTGTGCCAGAAATATACCATTTGCCTTCAGAAGGACGATAAACCGCTGCGTCTGCTCTTCCATCATTGTCATAATCAGCAGGAACCGGAATGTCGGTGCCGTAACCATAAGTGTAAGTCCATTGAGCACCATTCAGGCTGCCTCTGAAATACCAGGTTCCGGTCGAACGGCGGAACACCGCAGCGTCTATTTTCCCGTCGCCATCGTAATCGGCAGGCACTGGGCAATCCCCATCTTGACCCCATTGAACGGTCCAATAGCCCGCTGTTGTGCCCGAGATATACCATTTGCCTTCTGAGGGACGGAACACTGCCGCGTCGGTTTTGCCGTCACCATCGTAATCAGCCGGGACGAGGATGTCTGATCCATAGCCAAACGTGATCTTCCAGAAACCCGCCGTCGAACCCGAGATATGCCATTCGCCGGTGGACGGACGGAAGATCGCGGCATCAGCCCTCTGGTCGCCGTCGTAGTCAGCAGGAATCGGAATATCCGTGCTCACGCCAAATGGAACAGTCCACGAACTACCGGCAGTTCCTGAGATATGCCATACGCCAGTCGAAGGACGATAAACCGCGGCGTCAGTCTTGCGATCACCATCGTAATCTTGCGGAACAACAATGTCCGTACCGTAGCCAAAGGTCAGTCCCCATTGACCCGCGGTACTGCCAGAAATACTCCAGCGTCCGGCGGATGGTGAAAACACCGCGGCATCCGATCTTCTATCTCCATCGTAGTCACCCCATTTGAATGGTGGCGGCGGCGGCGGTGGTGTTCCACCATTCTTACGCGCGTTCACTCCGTCTCGAATGCCCGGGAGAGAAGGTATGATTCCGGTTCCGGGGCAAGCCGTCGACTTCACACGATGATGACCATCGAGCGTTCCAACAGTATTGACACAATAAGTGCCAGATCCATAAGGCGACCATCCGGAAGGCATTCTCCAGGCTATGACAGCTTCCAGGCTACCGCGCGCTGCGGCCGTGAAAGCATGATTGTAGGGAGTATGATAATACCCCATCACGTTGAATCCGAAGCTGCTCGAATTGCAACCATCATGAGCACCGACGGGAAGACCGGTCATGGAATTCTTGCGGCCTTCATAAATATGTCCGCCTGCATTCACGAGAAAATGGTATCCGGCATCGCACCAACCGTTGGCATCCATGTGAAGATTTTGAACACCCCGCACCTTGGCTTTTCCCACCTCGTAATCGGTGGTCCAATCGCTGGCTCCGGCCGTGTGATGAACAATCGCGCGGCTGAGCGCACCGAGCGTTCCGCTGCAACTTGTGCTTCGAGCTCCCCAACAGGCGCGTGTACAAATCGAGGGCTGCGGTCCCTGCCCTGCGTCTGCGTTGTTAGCAGCGAGAGCAGAAGCTACTGTCAGGAGCAGGAGGCCAGCTTTTGGTCTGGCACTACTTTTCAGTGTTTTTGTGAACTTCATATGGATTCGGTATTGGTTTTGGCCTGAAGCACAGACACCGGTGCGGAAACGCGGGACGAACGGGTGGCTTCAGGGATGAGGTGATATTAGCGGGCCAAACAAGTCGCAACATACGGATTTAGGGGGACTAAACGCGTCCAAATGCCCGCCGCATCCCCCAAATGGCGTATGCTACGGCTTCTGCCACTAGGAGATGGCGGTCAGCACTGCATGCCGCGCACGGTGGCGGTTTTATCCTCCTAAAAGTCATTCTTGGGTCTCCGATGGCCTTTTTCGCGTGAAAGAATCGTTTCTGAGTCTCCGGTGGCACTTTTTCGCGCGAAAGAATCGTTTCTGAATCTCCGGTGGCACTTTTTTGCGTGAAAGAATCGTTTCTGAATCTCCGGCGGCACTTTTTTGCGTGAAAGAATGGTTTCTAGGTCTCCGGCGGAGGTTTTACCTTCCCCAAAGTCGGTTCTGAGTCTCCGCTTGCCTGAAACGATGTCATTCCCCTACGCTGCCCCGCCAAAATGGAAGTCATCATTCAGCCATCGAAAGAAGCCGCCGCCAATCTCGTCGCGCGGATCCTCGCCAAAGAAGTTCGGGCCAACCCGAATGCCGTGCTTGGTCTCGCGACCGGACGAACCATGGAAGCGGTCTATGATCTCGTCGCCGCGATGCATAAGAAGGATGGGCTCGATTTTTCCCTGTGCAAAACTTTCAACCTGGATGAATACGTCGGCCTGCCCGCAACCGATCAGCATTCCTACCGTTATTACATGAACGAGCACCTTTTCGCCAAGGTGAACGTGGATGTCCGCAACACGTATCTGCCGGACGGCACTGCTCCTGACCTGGACGCGGAATGCCAACGCTACGAGGACAACATCAAACGGTTCGGAGGAATTGACCTGCAATTACTCGGGATCGGTCGTTCGGGCCATATCGGCTTCAACGAACCGCTCTCCGCCCTGCTCTCTCGCACCCGGGTGAAGCCGCTCACTCCCACCACGATCGAACAAAACCAGGGATTGTTTGATAAACCGGAGAAAATGCCACGCCGCGCCATCACCATGGGCGTTGGAACCATCCTCGATGCACGTCGCTGTATCCTGCTGGCAACCGGCGCTGAAAAAGCCGAAATCATTGCCAAGGCTGTGGAAGGCCCAGTCACCTCCATGATTTCTGCGACGGCCCTGCAACTACACCGCCGCTGCACAGTGGTCGTCGATGAAGCAGCTGCTACGAAACTCCAAGGATCAGATTACTACCGCTGGGTGTTCCAAAACGAACCCGAGTGGCAGGAGTTTCATAAGGCGTAGGAGTTAAAGACAGCTTTCTACCGGAATGTGATTGGACGGGATCGGATCCAGTCACTTCCGTGAACATCGTCGAAAAGGCAAATCGCAGAATCCCACTTTCCCACTGAACACTTGCCCGCCCCAAAGTGCCCGCGGTGTGACCACCGCAGCTACGGTTATCGAATGGGAATAGTTCAAATGGCGGTTGACGTGGCGGTTTCGGTGCATAAGCTTTCCAACTCGGTGCCGCAAAGCGAGAGTCGCTTTTCTGTCTTCTCCGGAGTTCCTAAAGAATTTTCTCGGATCAGTGAGATACGCACCTGATTAGTCACATGCTTACAATTCGCGATTTGAAAATGACGTTCGGCGGGCGAGTGCTCTTCGATCACGCTTCCATGCAGGTCAACCCCGGTGATCGTATCGCCCTGGTGGGACCAAACGGTGCCGGCAAAACCACCCTTTTTTCCATCATCCTCAAACAGCGCGAACCGGACTCCGGTGTGGTGGAACGCGATCCGTGGACTTTGGTCGGCTTCCTGCCGCAAGAAGGTGAAGCGCATGGTGATGAATCCGTTCTCGATGTCGCCACTGGGCGTGTCGAAGAAATACCTCGCCTGGAGAAACAATTGCGAGAGATGGAAGCAGCCGGAGATGTCGCGAGCCCCGAATATTTCGAAGCACACGCCAAGCACGACGCGTTGAATGATCCGCAGGTGGAAACCAAAGCGAAGAAGATGCTGCGCGGGTTGGGATACCCTGACGCCGATTTCAATCGCAAGGCGCGTGAGATGAGCGGTGGCTGGATCATGCGGGCACGACTCGCTCGCTTGCTGGTGATGGAACCTGACCTCCTACTGTTAGACGAACCCACCAACCACCTTGATCTTATCTCCCTGCTCTGGCTGCAGAAGTACCTCAGGAACTATTCGGGCGCACTGCTCCTCATCTCCCATGATCGCCAGTTCATGGATGAAGTCGTCACCCAGGTGCATGAGATCAATGAGCGGAAGTTAATTTCTTACACGGGCAATTACACTGATTACTTGCGTCAACGGGAAGAACGCTACGAACAACAGGTCGCCGCCTATAAGAATCAGCAGAAGGAAATCGCCTCCCTCCAGGAATTCGTCGATCGCTTTCGCTCTGTCACCTCCAAGGCCTCGCAGGCCATGAGTAAGCTCAAGCAGATTGAGCGTATTGAATTGATTGAGAAACCGGTCGCGCCGAAGAAACCGTTCCGTTTTCAGATTCCACAACCGCCGCGGGGTGGTCAGCGCGCCATTTCCCTCAAGGCCATCCACATGGCCTATGGAGCGCACAAAGTTTACGAGAACCTTGAGCTTACGATTGAACGAGGTGAACGCACGGTGCTCGTTGGACCAAATGGCGCTGGTAAATCAACGCTCTTAAAGATTCTCGCCGGTGTGGTCGACTTCCAACAAGGGGAACGTGATCTCGGACACAACGCGAAGATCGGTTATTTCAGTCAACATCGTGCTGCCACATTGGATCCTGAGAAGAACGTGATTGAAGAAGTTCTGGCCAGCGCTCCTTTGATGCGAGAAGACGATGCCCGAGCTGTTCTTGGATCATTCCTTTTCCGCAAAGACGAAATTTTCAAAAAGACGGCGGTGCTGAGCGGTGGTGAGAAAACTCGGTTGAACCTGATTAAGTTCCTGGTCGATCCACCGAATCTTCTGTTGATGGACGAACCGACCACGCATTTGGACATTCACACCGTCGAATCGCTAACGCTGGCGCTGGAACGTTACGAAGGGACGCTCGTTTTCATTTCTCACGATGTGCATTTTATTCGGCAATTGGCCACCAAGGTCCTGCACGTGAATGCTGGAAAGATCAGTCCGTATGTCGGTGGATATGATTACTTCCTGGAGAAAACAGGAAACCTCGAAGACGAGCGGGCTGCGCTGACGGCGTAATCTTTCGTCCGCTCAGATCTTGGAGACAACGTCTGGCTCGGTCTCTTCGTGCTGCAGTTGTTTTTGACGGAAGCGCCGCAGCTTGTGAGTAGCGAGGCTTTCCTCGAAGAGATCGCGATTGATCGCCTGAGCTGCGGCAGCCCCCTGCCCCGCAGCAATGATCATCTGGCAGTTCGCCGGCGTCACGCAGCCGGCAGCATAGAGTCCCTGCACATTTGTCTTCATGCAGCGATCGACAATCACCTGACCCTCGGGGTCAATTGCTGCGCCGAGCGATTCCGCCAGATCATTGTGAAAAACGTCTCCTCGGGTGGTGAATAGAGCATCGACGCGAACCGCTGGCCCCGTCTCGAAATGCAGCTCGGAAATCAAACTATCTTCCCCGCAGACATCCATGATTTTGCTGGTGAAATATTCGATCTCATACTCCTTCAACCACTGAGCATGCTGCTCGTCCCATTGCGGCACCTCACCATTGGTGGCGATTACTACACAGGGAGAATAGAACAAAAGGCCCAGCGCGTATTCCACTGCGTCATCGTTGTTTCCCACGATCGCGATGCGCTTGTCCTGCACGCGCCAGCCATCACAGTCTTTGCAAAAAAACATGCTGTGGCCCAAACACTTTTCCACGCGGGGCAACTGCGGTGGCAAATGGAATAAACCGGTAGCAAGCAGCAAACGAGTGCAGCGATATTCCGCCGACTTCCCGCGCAACCAAAAACCAGATTCATCACGCGCCGCCTTCTCGATCTTGTCTTCAGCAAATTCAACGTTGAACTTCTCGCAATGCTCGCGTCCCGCCTTTAGCAGTTCTGGCCCTCCGATTCCGTGCGGAAAACCGAGGTAATTCTGCACTTCCGGTTCCCACCGCGCCAATGAACGACCGGCATCGATAATCAGCGTTTTGCGCAAGGCCCGCCCCAGATAGATACCGGCAGAGAGACCAGACATCCCTCCGCCGACGATAATGACATCCCAGGTTTTACTGTCCGCCATAAATCAATTCCCCTGAAAGCAAGTCCACCATGATCCAGCTGTAAAAGCGGCAGTCCGGATTCGCCGTCTTCGTAGGATTTTAACCCCTTTTCGAACGGCGGTCCGGACTGTTCCCAACCGGGGGTTGGAGCTTGAATTTTTATTTAGTTTTCTTTTTGGCGGCGGGAGCTTCTTCTTCAGATTCTTCCTCTTCTCCTTCGGCCGCGTCTATATTGATGCTGGTCTCTGCGATGTCGGTGAGATTTTCATCAGCTTCTTTTTCTTCATCAAGAGTTTGTCCGAGCAAATCGAGATCGTCTTCGCGGTCCAGAAGCTTCGCCCAGGTGCAGACGGTGCCATAGCTCGCGATTTCATAATGTTCCACTTTTTGGCAGGCACCAATAATCGCGGCGTCCTTGACGCTGTCTTCCATTTCCTCTTCGAGCAGCTCTTCGCATTCCTTAACCAGGCCTTCCATTGCCAAACACTTTTTGCCTTTGGATGTGGTGTCGAGGTTTTGGAAAACTTCGTCCAGTCGTTCAATTTGCTCCTTGGTCTGTTCCAAATGATCTTCCAAAGCTGAGCGCAACTCTTCCGATGTTGCTGCCTTCGCCACCTTCGGGAGGGCTTTGAGCAATTGGTTTTCAGCGCTGTAGATATCGCGCAGTTCTTCAATATAAAGGTCCTGGAGTGTATTTAATTTCATAGATTTTTTGTGTTCGGTTCGTTGATTGATCGCTGAACGACTGGCGTAATATTCCCGCCACGGAGGAATCGCTCAATGAGTGTCATACCTTTTCATCTGGTCATACAATGGCCCATGACACATAGGGCGAAGACTCAGGAGAAAATCGGATGGATTTTTGGCTAAGATCGGCAGGTGTGAAGGCGGCGGGTGACGGAGAAACCCGCGGATCGAAGATTAAAAAAATGCGTTGATGAAATGTCTCATCAATGCACTACAACCAAAAATTTTAAGCAGGATTCACTCTCCCATTAGCTCACCGTCCGATGCTCTTGTAAATGAACCCGAGTTGTTCCATCTCATTGACGTCGAAGAGGTTTCGACCATCAAACATGATCGGATGGGTGAGAGCTTTTCGAACGCGTTCCAGGTCAAGCTTCTTAAATTGCGGCCATTCTGTCGCAACGACCAAGGCATCACAGCCATCAGCAATGGCGTTCATATCCTGGACATAGGTCACATTCTGCAGGACAGCCTTGGCCTTCTCCATCGCCTTTGGATCGTGAACCTGAAGTTTGGCGCCTTCCTTTTGCAATCGCAGACAGAGATCGATTGCCGGCGAACTCCGCACGTCGTCGGTATTTTGTTTGAAGGCGAGGCCGAGGACAGCGATTTTCTTTCCTTTCACCACCCACAAGGTTTCCGTGATCTTTCTAACAAAGCGATCCATCTGCTCTGCGTTGATGCGTTGCACCTCTTTCAGAAGACGAAAATCGTAACCGAGTTCCTCAGAAATTTGAATAAAGGCGCTTAGGTCTTTCGGAAAACAGCTTCCGCCGAATCCGAGTGATGCGTCCAGGAACCTGCGGCCAATGCGGATATCCATGCCCATCCCGTTTGCCACTTCCTGCACATTGGCGCCGCTGGCCTCGCAGATGACGGACACGGCATTGATGTAAGAGATCTTTAGTGCCAGGAATGAATTGGCAGCGTGCTTAATCAATTCAGCAGAATTGATGTCTGTGACAATGATCGGCGCATTGTAAGGAGCATACACTTCCTTCATCGCCGCCACGGACCTGGGAGAGAGGACACCAATGACCACCCGGTCCGGTTTCATGAAATCATCCACTGCAAAGCCTTCGCGAAGGAATTCCGGATTGCTGACCACGTCGAATTCCACTTTCGCTTTGCAATAACGTTTGATCGTTTCTGCAACTTTTTCACCGGTCTTCACCGGCACAGTGCTCTTGTCCACGACGATCTTATAACTCGTCATTGATGCAGCGATTTCCCGGGAGACACCTTCAATGAAACTCAGGTCCACGGAGCCGTCCGGCTGCGGAGGCGTAGGAACTGCAATGAAGATAACGTCGGAATTTTCGACCCCTTCTTTTGTGCTGCTGGTGAAGCGAAGCCGACCAGCTTCCACATTCTTCTTTACCAATTCTTCGAGTCCGGGCTCGTAGATAGGCATCCCGCCTGCCTTGAGCAACTTCACTTTGTCATCGTTATTGTCAACGCAGATGACTTGATGTCCTACTTCGGCGAAACAGGTGCCCGTGACGAGCCCCACATATCCCGTGCCGATAATTGTTAATTTCATTTCTGGATGAAGGAGAACCTAAGGCAGGCACCCTGCGGAACGGCCTACTTGTTCGTTGCTGCCGGAACTACTGGCGCTGGCGGAGTTGTCACTTCGAACACTTGCTCGCCTGCATCACTCTTCTTTAGGTTCGGGAAACGGGATTCCAAGCGGTCGCGGCGTTCTGCGGCATCGCCCTTCCAGTATTCGAATTCCGTCTGGCTTTTTTCGATTTCGGAATAGATTTTCAGTGCCTGTTCCGGTTTGTTCTGAGCTTCATAAATCCGGCCAACGGCGAGCTTCGCCTGAGTGGCAACATTTTCGGTCGAATACTGTTTGGAGACCGCTTCGTATTTCTGAATCGCCTGATCATAATTTTTCTGCGCTTCCAGAACGGCAGCCAAACCGTAGGCGCCCTGTGCTTTGAAAGTGTTGTCCTTCGCCTCCTTCACCACAGTGTCGAAGTGTGTGGTCGCTTTCGCGAAATCGCCCTTGTCGAACGCGGCGGCAGCTGCCAGCAAATGAGCCCTGTCTGCGGCAGAGGTGTTGGGATGTGCTTGAGCAACCTTGGCAAATTCGTCTGCACTGACAGGGGCACTCTTCTCCTGGGAGGCACGGCCGGCAATGGAAAGAAGTTCTGTATTCGCGTCAATCTCCGCCTGACGTTGATTCCACTGGTAAAAAGCAAATCCAGCAACTCCGATCACCACAAGGGCAGCAACGCCAACAACTTTCTTCCAGTTGTTATTTTTTTCCGCCCAGGCGAGTAGGTCATAAAGACCAGAAGATTGTTCCGTTGAATTTGCGTCCATATAAAGAGCGGGAATGTTCAAGGCGAACACTGAAAACGCAAGCTTGAAATCCGGGTGACACGTACGCTTTAAATGGAACTGGCGGTAAATTCGCTTATATACCCCTGTCTAAAATGCAGAAGCGCTGCATCCCAAACACCCTTATAGCGAATTCACCGCCACATTTCGATCGCGACGATCCAAAAGTTTGTTGGCATCCCCTGGTCCCTGCTCACCCCACCAGCCTCGTGCCCCTCCAACAACATGTGTAGTTAAAAGCACGACTGTCTTTCCGTCCATAATCCCAAATCTGTTACTTTGTTTGCCAGATTTCCGTGCCGCGGGGGTGGGTTTTCCCTTATTACCTGCTCACCCTGAATCTTAGACAATGCGACGGCGTTTAGAATGAAGCACTTATGGAGGTTGTGAGAACATCTCAAACCATTCCCATTCAGCCACTTACATTGGCTGGAACGCCAGAATTACGCTCATTTCCGATCGTGCAACGACGATAAATCTAGAATTACGATCGATTCAGGAGTGGAAACGCTTGGAAATCTAGATTTACGTCCATTTCCCGGTCTGAAACGGGGATAAACCGGAATTACGTCCGTTTCAGATC
>JBKJKE010000104.1:0-14199 GCA_046597605.1 Limisphaerales bacterium
AATTGAGACGCGGTTTGTCGCGCGCAAATTGTCAAGCCTTACTCAGGTTTTTCCCAAGAAATCTCAATGCTCTCCGGTCAGTATTATAGAATCCTATTTTTCAGACAGGCTCTTAGGGGATTTGTCGGTTTTTTCTGTCTCGACTACGTTAGGCTTTGGCATAGGGGCACCTATGGATTTCCTCCAGGTGTGGAGTTTGTCCCTTAGCTGGTTCGCCCTTTTCTGCTCTGTGGCAGCAAGGTTCTTTTGTTCCCCAATGTCGTTGCGAAGGTTGTAAAGTTCGATTCGGTTGTCTTCGAAGAATTCCAACAGCTTCCAGTCTCCCGAACGAATGGCCCCGGCTGGTGTCGTACGCCATTTGTCGCCTCCTGCCCCGAGGTATCCCGGGAAATGCCAGAAAAGATCTTCGCGTTTGAGTGATCCTTTACCTTTGTTCTTAAGCAGTTTGACGTAGCTGACGCCATCAAGAGGTTGATCATGCGGAGCTTGGCCTCCGGTGAGTTCGAGCAAAGTGGGATAAAGGTCGACGCTGTTTATCGGCGTTTCACAAGTGGCGCCGCTGGCGATTTTGCCGGTCCAACGGAAAATATAGGGCACCCGAATACCGCCTTCGTAAAGCATTCCTTTGCCACCGCGGAGATGAGCGTTGTCCGTGGCACCATCCGAATCTTTGATCCCCTCCCGTGCATAGCCACCAACCCCACCGTTGTCGCTGGCGAAGATCACCAGGGTATTCTCCGAAAGTTTTAATTCGTCAAGCAGGCTCAAGATGCGCCCAACACTTTCGTCCACACTATAGAGCATCGCTGCGTAGGTCGGATTCTTTTGTCCACCGACCCCGGGTTTATTTTTGAATTTTTCGATCAACTCTTTTTTGGCCTGGTAAGGGGCGTGGACACCAAAGTGGGGCAGGTAGAGGAAAAAGGGTTCGCTTTTGTTGCGACGAATAAAATCAGTTGCTTTATCGGTCAGAAAGTCTGCGAGATAGGTTCCTTTAGCATAGTCTGTCTTCGGACTCGTTTCGAAATCGTAATGTTGCCCGGACGATTCAATTGCTTCGTCAAAACCCCGTTTTCCAGGGTGAAATTCGCCATCCCCAAGATGCCATTTTCCAAACATGGCGGTTTTGTAACCTGCGTTCTTCAGGGTCTGAGCGATCGTGATCTTTTCGGCTGGCAAATTTTTGCCATTATCGACCGGCCGCAATGGACGACTCTGCCAGTTGAAGCGGTCAATGCTTCCTACCGTATATATTCCGGTGCGCGGACCATATTGACCCGACATCAAGGCGGCCCGGGTGGGTTGGCAATTCGGTCCACAGGAATAGCCACTTGTAAAACGCATTCCTTCTTTGGCCATCCGATCGAGATTTGGCGTTTCGTGGTACTTACTTCCGTAACAACTCAGATCGGCGTAACCGAGGTCATCGGCCAGGATGTAGATGATGTTCGGCTTTTCCGCAGCGGAAGCCGCCACCAGAGAAATGAAGAATGTTAACAGCAGGACCAGTGATCTCATGGCAGTTGAGACGCTTTGAGGCATTGGATGGTTAACAAATAATCAAACATTGCGGTGGAAGTCGTGAAACGGGCGGTGCATCTGCCTCCAAAAATCGCTTGTTCCGTCAGGACCGCAGATGGATGCTTGCCTCGATGAGTTTGGAGAAGATTCGCGTTATTCAGGGGATGAAAGGCCAGGAAGCTATTCCGATGCTGACAGCCTATGATTTTGCGATGACCCGTATTCTGGATGAATGCGGAATCCCGCTCATATTTGTGGGTGACTCTTTGGGAATGGTCGTGCTGGGTTATCCTGACACCACGCATGTCATCATGGAAGAGATGGAATACCACGTACGCGCGGTGGCCCGGGCAAAACCCAAAGGCCTCATCGTGGCCGATCTCCCTTTTAAGAGCTACGAAGACCCGGGGCAGTCTTTGAAAAATGCACGCCGGTTGATCTTAGCGGGTGCGGAAGCGGTGAAGGCCGAAGGCGGACGAGAGATTATTCCCCAGGTGCGAGCCATTGTTGAGAGCGGGATTCCATTCATGGGGCACCTTGGGATGCTCCCTCAACACGTTCTTGAAGAAGGCGGCTATCGAATGAAAGGCAAAACCGAAAGCGAACGCGACGCTTTGTTGGCGGACGCGAAGGCACTTGCTGATGCAGGAGCGTTCGGCATCGTGCTGGAATTGGTTACCCCGCTGGTATCCCAGGAAATCACCCAGGCCATCTCAATTCCAACTATCGGCATCGCGGCTGGGAAATTCTGTGATGGCCAGGTTCTGGTGACCACTGATTTGTGGGGAACCACTCCCGGGCTCATTCCGAAACATGTGAAACCAAAATTTCAAGGCGCCCAGCAAATGCGACAGGCGGTCCTGGACTGGAAAGAAGAAATAGCGTTTTTGACTGAAGTCCGTGGAAGCAGCGCGCCACGTTAAGCGAAAAGAAGCTGTTCTTTCCTGCGAGCCCGCTTAAAAAGACAACGTGAAACGGTTGACGCACATCGATGCCAAAGGAGAAGCGAGTATGGTTGATGTCTCGCACAAACGCATCCTGCTGCGGGTCGCAGTGGCACGGGGAGAGATATGCCTCCAGCCCGATACGATTGCGTTAATCCAGGGGAACAAGCTCGCGAAAGGAAACGTGCTCGCAACCGCCCGGCTAGCCGGAATCATGGCTGCCAAGAAAACTGGTGAGCTCATCCCCCTCTGCCATCCGCTTCCCATTTCCCATTGCGAAGTAAATTTCGAGATTCCAAAAAAACAGGACCGCATCATTATCACGGCTTCCGCGACCATTGCCGCACAGACCGGCGTTGAAATGGAAGCCCTGACGGCCGTGACCGTCGCCGGGCTCACGATCTATGACATGTGTAAGGCGGTAGACAAAAAGATGAAAATCACGGATGTGAAGCTGGTTTCTAAAACGAAGAGCGAACTCCCGGGCTGAGATCCACCTATCTGAATTTGAATGAACGTTGGCATCATCACCATTTCTGACCGCGCCTCCCGCGGTGAATACGACGACCTGGGCGGGCCTGCTTTGAACGAAGCCGCCGCAAAACAAGGTTGGAAAGTCATTGCTCAAAATCTGGTTCCAGACGAGAAACGGGACATCCAGCGATCGATTCGGGAGCAGATTGGGAAGGGTGCCCAGCTCATTTTAACGACCGGAGGCACGGGGGTGGCACTGCGTGATGTAACCCCGGAAGCTGTCCGTGAGATTGCCTTGCGGGAACTGCCTGGTTTTGGCGAGGTCATGCGAATGGAATCAATGAAGATTACCCAAAACGCTATTCTTTCCCGCGGTCTCGCAGCAGTAGTGGAGCGCACGTTGGTAGTCTGCCTCCCGGGGAAACCGAGCGGGGCAGTCGAATGTCTCAGTTTTGTTGTTGGCGCTATTCCTCATTGTGTCGAGGTACTACAGGAGGTGCCGACTGGTTGTTAAGGCAACTTTGTTTGGCTTCTCGTGTTCAACATAAATGAATCTTGAAACGCTGATTGCCACGGCGGTGGAGAATGGTGCGAGCGATTTGCACCTGGAAGCGAACTTGCCCTCTGCCATGCGCATCCGCGGGGCCTTACGCATCGGCGGCGATCCTGTCTCGGCTAAAACTCTGCTCGAGATGGCGCGCCAGGTGATTGGGCCGGAACAGTGGCCACACTTTCTGGAGCGACGTTCCTTCGATCTTTCCAGAACCATCCATGGCGTTCGCTGTCGCATCAACGTGATGCAAACAGCCCGAGGGGTGGGTTTTGCAATCCGATTGCTGGCTGCTTTTGAAGCGACCGTTGAGTCACTGAACTTGCATCCTGACCTGAAGAAATTCGTGGGAAACACGCATGGTTTGATTCTCGTCAGCGGACCGACTGGCAGCGGTAAATCTTCCACGCTTGCGGCGTTGATTCAGGAGATTAACCTCACGGAGGCGCGGCATGTCGTGACTATTGAGAGCCCGATCGAATACTCCTTCCGGCCGCGTCGAGCCTATATTCGGCAGCGTGAGGTAGGTCGGGATACTCCCAGTTTCGAACAAGCATTGCTGGATGCCATGCGAGAAGATCCGGACGTCCTGATGGTGGGGGAAATGCGTGATCCCGAAACAATGAGGCTGACTCTCAATGCGGCCGAAACGGGCCATCTGGTGCTTGCCACGGTTCATTCATCCAATTGCGCGGAAGCACTGCAACGGGTTGTCTCAGCATTTCCGTCCGAGGTCCAAAACAGTGTTGCCGCAGAATTGGCAGATTGCTTGATCGCCGTCATCTCCCAACGTCTCCAGTTCCGGTCGAGTCTCAACATAAGAGTGCCTGAGTGCGAAGTCCTGACCGCCAACACCGCCGTCAAAAGTTATATTCGCGGTCGTGATTTCTTTAAAATTCCGAGTGCGCTGGAGACCGGGGCTGAGCACGGGATGTGGAGTTTCGCCCGCTATCGTGGATGGCTTGATAAGCGGACCAATTTTCAGATGCCCGAAAATGCCTCGCCCCAGATTGAGGATGAACCAGTCCGGTTTAGTGCAGAGCGACCGGTTACTAAAGCTGCCGAGACAGGCGTGATCCCCAGATCGACGCCGAAGCCATCCCCGGCCATTGCTGGAGAAACTGGCCGAATCGAGATTGAGCCAGTGGAAGAATTCGACCGAATCCTGAAGAAACCCTCACAATGAGATACCGTTTATTATTACTGCCCTTGGTTTGTGGTCTGATTCTGGGCACGGTGGGTTGCAGTTCTAAAAAAGCTAAACTGCGCGAGCGCGAAGCGTTCATTGCTGGACAGCAACAGGCCATGACGTTGATGCGGCAGTCGGCCAACCAGGTGCACCAAATACAAATTGTCGGCGAGGTGGACAATCCAACGTTGCAATGGACCGAAGGGCTCACCGTTTCACAGGCGATTGTGAACGCAAATTATCGCGGATTTCGTGATCCCCAGGAAATCGTCATTGATCGAAACGGCCAGATGATCTCGATCAATCCCAAAGCGTTGTTGCGCGGCGAAGACGAGCCCCTCCAGGCGGGCGACCGCATTATTTTACGATGATATGACTATTCCCGAACCTCTCCAGCAAGTAGATCGGACCTATGTCCGGCACGAGGGAAAAAAACTGTCCTACTTTGCGGGCTGCGACTACTTCCGGTTGGCCAGTCATCCCAAAGTCTTGCGCGCGGCGGAAGTCGGCCTGAAAAAGTTTGGTTTGAATGTGGCCGCTTCACGGCTTACGACGGGGAATCATGAGCTTTTCGGTCAGCTCGAATCCGCGATGGCGAGTTTCTTTGGGGCAGAGGCGGCAGTGTTGGTTTCTAATGGATACGTTACCAACCTGGTCGCAGCCCAGGCCATCGCTGGAGATTTTACCCATGTCCTGATTGATGAAAAAGCACATCCAAGTCTCAAGGACGCTGCCTTGATTCTCGGCGGAACCATAGTGACCTTCAGACACTGTGATCCCCTTGATTTGAGCCGACAAATAGCGATCCTGCCGAAAATTGCAAAAGTCATCCTTCTTACTGACGGAATGTTTTCACACGCAGGAGCCATCGCTCCGCTCAGGAAATATTTCGAGGCTTTGCCGAGGAACGCCCTGGTGTTGTTGGACGATGCGCATGCTGCTGGAACTTTGGGCAAGACGGGCAAAGGCACAATGGAACTGGAAGGCGTCCCTCGCGAGCGAGTGATCCAGTCGATCACTTTGAGTAAAGCTTTTGGGTGTTATGGCGGGGCGATTCTTTGTTCTCGCGAGATGCGGGAGCGGATCATTTCCAGGAGCCGGATGTTTGTGGGAAACACACCACTGCCATTGCCTCTTGCCAATGCCGCACTGACCTCCGTGCAAATTCTTAAGACAGACAAAGGTCTGCGAAGGCGCCTGAACGAGAATGTTGCCCGGGTAAGGAAAGAATTGAGAAAGAAGGGGCTTGTCGTGGACGAGTCGATCAGTCCGATTCTGGCAATCATTCCAAAGAATGATGCGGACGCTCTTAGAATTAAAACGTCTTGCTTGAAGAATAGAGTGTTCCCTTCATTCATCAAATATCCAGGCGGACCCGAGAGCGGGTATTTTCGCTTTGTCATCGCGAGCGAGCATACGAACGCGCAACTGCGCGCCTTGATTGCCTCGCTTTAGGTGGTGAGGGAAGAGCAGGATTCAGGAATAAAAACTGAGACCTGAATGTGCCCAAAGCTAACTGCCCCACTGAGCACTGAACATTTCCGTGCTATCGTGTGATTATGGCACCTTCCAAATCTTCATCTGTTGACGGAGTGAAGCCAGTTCCGCCTTCCACAGCGGCCGAGGCGAAATTCCTCGTTTCGAAGATGACGATTGAGGAAAAAGCGACCCTCCTTTCCGGGAACGGTTGGTGGGCCACGCACCCGATTGAACGCCTCAGAATTCCATCCATTTCAATGAACGATGGACCGCATGGAATTCGGAAGGTCCAGGGAGGAACCATTGCTTCCAGTGTTTCTGCTACTTGTTTTCCCACGGCTTCGGCGTTGGCATCATCCTGGAACGAAGACCTTGCAGGGAGGGTGGGAGAGGCCATTGGCAGAGAAGCGCAGGCCTATGGGGTTAACGTGCTGCTGGCACCCGGCATCAACATGAAACGCTCCCCTTTATGCGGAAGGAATTTTGAATATTTCTCGGAAGATCCGGTGCTCGCGGGAAAGTTGGCCGCGTCTTTCATTCGGGGCGTGCAGAGCAGGGGCGTTGGTACTTCGTTGAAACATTTCGCGGTAAATAACCAGGAGTTCGAAAGAATGGTGAATAGTTCGAATCTGGATGAACGGACCCTTCATGAGGTTTACTTACGTGCCTTTGAGATCGCCATCAAGGAAGCACAGCCATGGTGTCTGATGTGTGCCTACAACAAGATTAATGGGGTCCATGCTTCAGAGAATAAGGTGTTGCTTCAAGACATCCTCCGTCAGAAATGGGGATTCAGTGGCTTCGTTATGTCGGACTGGGGAGCAGTGAACGACCGGGTGAAGGGAGTCCAGGCCGGGCTCAACCTTGAGATGCCCGGTTCAGGCACGTTCAACCGCGACAAAATCGTCGCAGCTGTAAGCAAGGGAGAACTCGCCCCTGACGTTCTCAACGAGGTGGTGCGAGATATCCTAACCATCGTTCTGCACTCTCGCAGCCAGTTCAAGCGGACATCCGGTTTCGACATCGATCAACACCATGAGCTGGCGCGGGTCGCGGCCGGCGAAAGCATTGTTCTGCTTAAGAACGAAAAGAACATCCTGCCGCTCTCATTAAAGAAAAAAACGAAGATCGCGATCATCGGACGGTTTGCGAAAGAACCCCGCTATCAAGGGGCTGGAAGTTCGCAGGTGAAACCAACGATCGTGTCGGTGGCGTATGATGAGTTGTTAAAGATCGCTCCCAGCCATTCACAGTTTTCTTATGCCTCGGGCTACGATGAAGAAGGGGCGACCACGAAAGAACTTCTCGCTGAAGCGTGCAAGGTAGCCAAATCAGCAGAGGTCGCCATAGTGTTCGCCGGTCTTCCCGATAGCTACGAGTCCGAAGGCTTTGATCGTAAGTCGCTGGATTTGCCCATCGCCCACAATGATCTCATCTGCGAGATCGCGCGCGTGCAGTCGAATGTAGTTGTCGTGCTCATCAATGGAGCTGCGGTTACCATGCCATGGCTCGAGAATGTCCGAGCCGTTGTGGAAGCCTGGCTGGGTGGTCAGGCGGGTGGCGGTGCTATTGCCGATGTCCTGCTCGGCAAAATCAATCCTTCAGGAAAGCTCTCCGAAACGTTTCCACAGAGGTTGGAAGACACCCCCACCGGGACTGAGTTCCCGGGACTGGGTGGCGCCAGCTTTTACGGAGAAAGACTGCTGATCGGCTACCGCCACTATGATGCGAGGAAGATCAACCCACTCTTCCCTTTTGGTTTTGGCCTCAGTTACACCACCTTTTCCTATGAGAAAATGAAACTGAGTGCTCCAGCCTTTGATCAACAGGGGGAGCTGAACGTGGAGGTGCAGGTTAAAAACACCGGCCACGTCCCCGGGAAAGAAGTGGTCCAACTTTATGTGCGTGAAATCCACCCGCGAGTGTTGCGGCCGGAGAAGGAGCTAAAAGCCTTTGCCAAAGTGGAACTGCAGCCTGGGGAACGGGCAAAAATTAAATTCGTGCTGGGAGCGCGCGACTTTGCCTTTTTTGATGTCGAAAGCCATGAATGGGTCGTGCAACCCGGAGCGTTCGAAATCTCGGCGGGCGGCTCATCACGAGACCTTCCTCTGCAAAAGGTGGTTACAGTTGGGGGAATGGTGACTTCGCGGAAATTAACTCGAGAATCCATGCTGAAGGAGTTTCGCGATCACCCGCGCGGCAAGACATACTACGCGGAACTTCTCGCGATGATGGGCGTGGACCTGCGCGAACCCGCTCCTTCTGAACTGGCCAATCTCTCACCCGGCGAACGTTCCGAGCGAAAGAAGGCTCACACTATGATGATGACCTTCATCGATGAATTCCTCGTTGGCAAAATCCCTGCCTGGTCGGAAGGAAAGTTCACCGACGCACAGCTTGATGCGATTCTCCACGCCGTTGGCTGAAAAAAAACGTCGCGTTAAAATCCCGGAAACCCAAATTCCTTCGCGCGCTCGACAAGGGCGCTCCACTTATCCAAAGCTCGGAAGAAGCTGGTGGAATTCGTAGATGTCGGAACCATGAAGGGCGGTTGCGCGTTGCTCAGGGTGATCCATGATTCGCCCAGGTTCGTGGTCATCTGCAACTTGGAGTCGCTCAGCCAGGTCACCACGAGGTTCGTGGAAACCTGCGTCATGGTAATCGTGTTTTCACAGGGTCCACCGAATGGCCCTTGCGGAACAGCGAGCGCGGTCGCCGTGTAGTTTGTTTGACTGAAATCAAGCGCCTCGGCCAGGTTTACTGCCGTTTCATCTCTGATCGTGAGCGGGGCGAGGTTCCATCTCCACTCGATCATTTTCAAAACCGAATTGTGATCGAACTCGTTCGTAGCCACAAAGCCTCGTCGGGCCAATGGGGAAACAATCACGGCTGGTACACGGAACCCGCGCAGACCATCGTAACCTACGGCTGTGTCTCCCGCTGAAACGGGGGCCACCGTTGGTGGAACATGGTCAAAGAACCCTCCCCATTCATCGTAGTTCACCACCATTACGGTGTTACTCCAGTTCGGACTCGCGATGACGGCGTTATAGATTCGGGAAAGAAACGCCTGACCGTTGCGAATGTCGGCGTGCGGATGGTCGTCCTCAGAGGTGCCGAGAGTTTCATTGAAAAATTTCGGGTCCACAAATGACACGTTGGGCAGCGTTCCATCCCTGCAATCGTCAAAGAAAAAGGAGATCGGTCGACTGATGGGTAGATATTTCACTCCCCACAATGAGACAAATGGAATATCGGTGAAGTAATAGCGTCTCGACAGGTTCGCGTCGGACAGGCGGTCCCAGATTGTCGGCAAATTAGATATCTCGATGGTGTTCTCCATCCGATCAGTTTGTGCCGCATACTGGTAGATGCGATTCGGGTAGGTCTCCGACATCAGCGCGGAAAAGTAGCGGTCGCAAATGGTCCAGTTCGTTTCCATGGCGGCATAGAAAGGAAGATCAGTTCTTTCATAATAACCGATGCAGAAAAGATCGTTGTGGGGCGCACGTAGCCAGCCGTCACACGCCCCTCCATTCAATTCTATTCGACCCCCTTCCGACGAATGGTTTGGATCGTGATAAGGGCACCCTTGATAGTCAGGAGCCAGGGGATAGGTCGGAAACGACTGTCCTGTTGAATTGCTAAAAGTAAGCCCGGCCTGGCGTCCATTCGCATTTGTTACCCACCCAACCATGTGGTCAAAAGACCGATTCTCCATCATGACAACGATGATGTGCTCAATTCCCGAATTGGTCGGATTGGGAAGCTGAGCGCGTGTCACCACAGGGAAAACAGATGCGGCCAGGAGCGTTAGTAAAAGGATAGATCGCCTCTTCATGCCGCCTATGATCAGGTGTTTGCTGCTATAGGGTAAATCCGTGTTCTGCCCGCCGAGTGGATCGGGTGCCAGCCTGTGGTTTTGGAGGAGCTTCCATAAGGAGCACTAAGTGTCTTTTCGTTGGAGTTCGGGGAAAATTGCAGGGCCAGGCCACACGAGAACTGAAGGCTGCTTTGCTCCGAGGAAACTTGACCTTTCGGTCACCCGCCAAGTATGAGACAGCATACAAGGTGGTCGCCGATACAACAATCTCATGACGTGGCGCTGGAAATTTTGGACCAAACCGTTGAAGGGACCCGGCACCGCATTCCATTCGCTGGATCAACTCGCTTCCACTGCATCACCGCGAGATTCCCTGGAAATCCGGCTGAACTGGCTTGTTGACCTCGTGCAATGGGTTCGTCGTCCCGGTAGCGAACTCGACAACCAGGACCAGCCGCGCACGCAGATTCAGGCGGGCCGCATGCGACGTTTCCTGGACGTTCTCGATAAAAATCCCGAGTGGAAAATATCTGTTGCGCAAACTCTCCGTTCCATTGTTTTCGAAACGAATGCCTTGGATCTATTCGCGGAATCAGGGTTGCCACGTCGGTTTGGTTTGTTCAACGAAATCGCCGAACGTTTTGCGTCCCGCTTTTTACCTGCGCGCCCAGATTCCGCTGAACTCGGAGTTCTCTTTGATCGCCTTTTTCCTCATCGGCATGATGCGGCCTGGGTTAAGAACCTGGATGAAGGCTCGTTGCAACGCTTTCAGGCGTTGATCGAGTTCGGGGCCTCCGCGGACGAAGAGGTTTGGGACTCTCTCACCTCCGACCTCGAAGACGCGATCATTCATCTGACCGCCCAATTGCGAGTCGCAGGTTGTTCCAGCGCGATTCGCCTGCGCATCAAACATCGGCGCATCCAGGAGCTTCCGTTTTTTAAACTCAGCACCGTCGTGCAGGCGGTCTTCCTCGCTCGAGCGGAGGATGATGAAAGCAAGCTGGTTCCTGAGTTGAATCTTCTGCGATTGCTGATCGAAAGTTGTTACCGCGCCGAAGAAGAAGTCCTTTCGCACCTCAAGGAAAACGGAGTCAGCACCGACGTGGTTTATCAATTGGCTTATATCAAGGCCGCATTGCAACGCCTCGAAGCATTGCTGGAGCTCGCCTTCAAACCCGATATCTCCCTCGAGCAGATGGGAGAGTTCGTTGCCATGTTGGTCCGCGAGAATCAGGCACGGCTGAGTGTTCGTGATCTGATGCGGCAAAACTTCCGTCTGTTGGCCCGGACGCTGGTTGAGCGCAATGCCAAAACAGGTGAGCATTACATCGCGCGGACCGTTCCGGAATATTGGAAGATGGTTCGACACGCCGGTGGCGGCGGTGCGCTCCTTGCCCTGACCACCTGGTTCAAGCCGTTGATTGTATCCCTGCATCTCGCCGCGCTATGGGAAGGGCTTGCCGCTTCCTTGAATTACATTGCCGGGTTCCTCGCCATTCAACTTTGCGGCTTCACGCTGGCGACCAAGCAGCCCGCGACCACCGCTCCAGCTCTCGCTGCGCGCATGCGTGAAGTGCGCGATCCCAAAGCAATGGCGTTGTTAGTGGATGAAGTGATCTTTCTGATTCGCTCCCAACTCGCCGCCATTCTCGGCAACATCACCTTCATCGTGCCGACCGTGCTCGCCCTGCATTTCATCCTGCTTTACCTGACGGGTTCCCCCATCCTTTCGGTGGAGAAGGCGGCTTACACGATTAAATCTGTCTCCATCCTGGGTCCCAGCCTCTTCTACGCTGGTTTGACTGGAATTCTGCTCTGGGCCTCGAGTCTTATCGGGGCGTCCGCCGACAACTGGTTCGCCTGGCATCGCCTCGGTGATTCGATAGCGAGTCACAGGACCCTCTTGCGGATCTGGGGGCCCACGAGGACGGCGCGGTTTGCTTCCTTCCTGCAACGCAACATCTCTGGTTTTGGAAGCAACATTTCCCTGGGACTCATGCTTGGATTGTTTCCCGTGTTCGCCACCTTTGCCGGTCTGCCTCTCGATGTCCGCCACGTGACCCTCTCCTCCGGCACATTGGCAGCAGCCGTGGCAACACTCGGGTCCGACGTGATGCTCCACACTCCCTTTTGGTTGGCAGTGATCGGAATCATGGGCATCGGTTTCATGAATCTGACTGTAAGCTTTTGGCTGGCGATGTGGGTGGCAATGCGGGGCCGCGGGCTGGAAGCAGAAGACCGACGGACTATTTTCCAGGCCTTGCGTTTGCGCCTGCGCCAGCAACCGTTGACTTTCATTTTCCCGACCCGCTCAGCAAACGCGCCCGCGCTGGCAGTGGAGGAGGCCATCGTGGTTGCTCCGAAACTGCCTTAACGAAGAGCAGATTTCGTCAGAAATCGATGCTGTGCAAAAAACAACGGCGGTCATAGACCGCCGCAGATGTCGTATCGTAACCCGTTACTTTCCAAAGACCTTCTGGATCTGGCCGACTTTCTTTTGCACTTTTCCTTCGGCGCGATCAGCGGTGCCCTCGTTCTGAATGTCAGGCCGGTCGGTGGCTTTACCCACACCTTCTTTGATGCGGCCCTTGATTTCTTTTACTTTACCTTCGGCTTGGTTTTCTGTGCTTCGTTTAATCATGGTATAAACGTCGTTCCGTCTTTTGGTAATACAATGGGGGACCCGGTCTGCCTGAAATGTCGGTGAATCAAGTAAAGCGCCCACCGTAAGTCGCACTTCTGGCGGGATAATATCGATAGATTTGCAGACTCGCCCATACTTCGAGTTTCCCGTCGCCGTCCCGCGAAATTTCTTTGCAAAAGACATTCTTCCCAAGGCGCTGAAGCTGCATATGACTCCCTCCAGCTAGTCCTAACCGCAATTTCCCTGACAGTGTCAGACCCACCTCAAGCCTCTCTCCTGAGATACACCTGCCATGGTATCCCTCATTGATCGATTCCGCGCATTTAGCTAATTTGTGTGATCCAGATATTCACATGCTTGCCACTCGCCTGATTCTCTTTCTGCTGCCGTTCTTCGCCACGATGGTTAGTGCCGCGACGCTGGACACAATCCTTGGGCAGATGGAAAAGGATCCCCTCTCCGAAAAGCCTTTCAAAGTCACCTTCGAAATATCCCGCAACAGTTATCCGAAAATTTGGGCAGATTATAGAGGTAGAAAGACCACCGAAGAAGGTGGACCGGTGGGAGACCTTGTTTCCGAGCGGCGCACTGGGGAGATCATCGTTTTTGATGATGTGGTTCGCATCCGTTCAGAGCTCATCGCCCTCACCGGGGATGGACCGGCTCCAGTTGCCTACAAAGAATCCGCGACCCTGCACACCGAAGGATCAGAGATCACCTTGAATCTCTACGATGCAGAAAAAGAGAAGGGCGTTGGAAACGCCACATTTAGGCCAACCAATCCTATGCGAACCGGCAAACCGAGCCCCCTAGTCAAGGCTGACTATATTAAATTGCTCCGCAGCACGAAGAACCTTGAATTGACTGCCGCATCCAAGGGGATGGAAGGGGTGGAATGCACGGTGCTGACCGGCTTAAGTGGCCAAAACAAAATTCACTTCTATCTCGATCCCAAACGGGACTTTCTTCCTGTCGCCGAAGAAACCTACCAGCCGTCGGGTGATCTGCTTTCCAGTATTATTTACACGTATAAGAAAGAGGAGAGCGGCGCCTGGCACCTTCAGCAGGGCGATTCGAAAAACTTTCACAAAGGAAAAATTTTCTTTGAGGAACGATGGACCTTCCAAAAGCATGAACTTTTAACGGAAAGACCCGGCGACCTTGCCACCCTTAGCATTCCAGAGGGAGTCACCGTATCGGATCGGCGCTTCAATAAACATTTTACCTATCCCATGGGGCATCGGCCACCCACCGAAGGCGAGTTGGCGGAGATGGCTGCCGATCCAGCCGCAATCCAACGGTATCAAGCCGCGGATCACCTGTTGCCCGCCAGTCAGCCTGTTCTTTGATACGATCGCGAAACATGGAGCAGGGGAAAGAGAGAACATCTCAAACCATTCCCATTCAGCCACTTACATTGGCTGGAACGCCAGAATTACGCTCATTTCCGATCGTGCGACGACGATAAATCTAGAATTACGATCGATTCAGGAGTGGAAACGCTTGGAAATCTAGATTTACGTCCATTTCCCGGTCTGAAACGGGGATAAACCGGAATTACGTCCGTTTCAGATC
>JBKJKE010000223.1:0-16803 GCA_046597605.1 Limisphaerales bacterium
CGCGTGCGGGACCTCGCTGCACGCCGTGCGGCGACCCTTCGCACCGCGCGAGACCCCGCTGCACGTCGTGCGACGACCCTTCGCACTGCGCGAGACCCCGCTGCACGTCGTGCGGCGACCCTTCGCACCGCGCGAGACCCCGCCGCACGCCGTGCGACGACCCTTCGCACTGCGCGAGGCCCCGCTGCACGTCGTGCGACGACCCTTCGCATCGCGCGGGACCTCTCTGCACGCCGTGTTTTGAGGTGCCGCGCGCGGTTTGGATGGTTCCTCGCTGATTTCAGTGGTACAATTAGAAGGTTGGCACTCCCTCATCCCGGCCTTAACTGCTGTTGGTTTTTGCACACTTCTTCAGAAGTAGGTAAGTATGAGAATGTTATGTCGATTTC
The DNA here is from genome assembly GCA_046597605.1 of Limisphaerales bacterium. Classification (GTDB taxonomy): domain Bacteria; phylum Verrucomicrobiota; class Verrucomicrobiia; order Limisphaerales; family JACDHS01; genus JACDHS01. The sequence goes on from JBKJKE010000223.1 coordinate 390, forward strand.
TCCCTCTCCGATCACGATCTTTTCGACCAGACTTTCGGCGATTTTGCGCTTTTCGCCGACTGGAAGCGAGGGCCAGCGGCTGTAAAGAGTGTTGGCCTCGTGGAGGATTTCGTCGGCCGAAAGGGTGTTCACCCGGAGGAAATCGACCTCGGCCTGCAACTTCGGCAGCTCAGAACTGAGCTGGTTCAGGCGCTCCTCCGCTGGCTTGTAGAACTGCCCGAATCCCTGGGCGGTGATCTGGCCTTCCAGATAGAGGTGGTGGGTGCGGGTCATCTGTTCCCGGACTTTCTCGACTTCGCGCTCATGGGTCGAGAGCAATGTTTCCTTCTCAGAAAGGTTCTTGGTGGCTTCTTTCAGGTGCTCTGCAATGCGTTCGGGCTGGGCGAAGAATGCCTTCAATTCCTCTTGGAAGATGGATTCCAAATCTTGAATCGGAATCTTATTGCAGCACTTCCGGCAGACGTATTTGGGAGATTTGGCTCGGACATACATTCGGTTGCCGCAGGAGCAATGCGCCAAACTGCCGAACAATTGGACAGGAAGCTTGCCGGGACGCTTGAAGCTTTTGAGATGCTCTTCGATGACTTGGTTGACCTGATTCCAGAGGCTTTCGGAAACGATGGGTTCGCATTCGACTTTGCCCCACTCGTTTTCAGGCTTCAGCTCGGTCTTCCAGTCGCCCAATTGGCGGAAGCGGTTGAAGTAATAGACGCCTTTGGCGCTGGAATCTGTCAGAATGCGATACACTTGGCTGTCGCGCCAAAGCTTGTTTCCGCGAGTGCGATACCCGGCGGCATTCAAGAGATTGGCGACAACTCCTTTGCGGCGGTGTTCCAGGAAGAGTTCATAGGCTTTGCGGCGGATGGGAGCTTCTTCTGGCTGGATGATGAGCTTCCGATCCTTCCATTGATAGCCATACGGGGAACTGCCATTGATCGACTTCCCAAGCTTTGCGCGGGTGAGCACGGAAGCATTGACCCGTTCGGTGATCTCTTCTCGTTCCCATTGAGCAAACACGCCAAGTAAATGAAAGAACATCCGGCCACCGGCGGTGCTCGTGTCGATAGCTTCGCTCAAGGAAATGAGGTCTGCGTTATTCTTCCGAAAATACTCCGCGAAATCTTCCAGTTCGCGGCGATTGCGGGAAAGGCGGGCTAGTTTGGAAAAGACCAGGCCCGTGATGTGGCCGCGCTCGATGTCCTTCATCATGCGCTTGGCTTCGGAGTTCTGCATGACTGCCTTGCCGCTCTGTCCGGCGAGATTGTAGACTTCCTTGATGTTCCAGCCCCGGCTTTTGGCGTAGCTCCTAGCGCGTTCCTCGTGGTGTTCGGGGCTATCGCCCTGGGCCTGATCTTCCGTGGAAACGCGAATCCAAATGCCAATGTCCTTTGCCTCCTGAGGAATCTGAGATTTCATTTCAGATAGAGTAATCATTATGATTACTGCCAACAACAATAAAGTAGCTATTTTGATTACTAATTTCTAGCCTTTGATTCAATGTCCGAAGGAGAAGAAATCGAGGAAGTGCGGCTCGCCGCTTTAGCAAAGCAAGCTAGAGAAGCTGCCGGCAAGAACCGGGCCGAAGCTGCACGAGAGCTAAGGGTCGCACGTCAGTCAATAATCTACGCAGAAGATGATCCTCAAAAGAGCTTTTTCAAATTGCGAAAACGGATCATCGAAAAATACTCTGATTACAAAGTAGTTGGGCCTATCTATTATTTACAAAAGCGAGACTAGCCTCGGCACTTGTCTCTGGTCTGATCAGGATCGTAGCCCTCGGTTAACGAGCGATACGTTGGCGGCTTGATATTCGGATTGGGCTTACGCGGGGGTTCTTCTTTAGCCTGAGGACTCGGCGGCGTCTCCGGACTGGGCTTAGTTTCTTCCTTTCGCGAAGTTTCTTCAGTGTTCATATGGAGTCATCCTCCTCTTTTACACCTGTCTCACTTCCAGTTTCATTGTCAACTTCTCCCAGATCTCCAATGGGCTGGGAACCAAGGGCAGTCAGGTATTTTGGGCCAGGTAGGTCTCGCCTTGGTTTGCGCTCCACAGGGACCTCATTAGAAGCTGGCTCCTTTTGAGGGCCAGGCTTCGGTAAATCATTCGTCTCTGAATTTTCTTCGCTCATTTCTTCTCCTGATTTCGTTCGTTCGCCAGCAAGATATATTCGGGCGCTTTCAGATCGCGGTTGGGCGTTGTTTTTTCTGTGACTGATGAGGTCTCTTGTGAGGTTGCCGCTTTCGGAGCGGGATTCGTTATCTCAGAGTTAGCGTCAGAAGCTTTATTTTCAGATTGTTGCATTAGGGCCGCCTTTCTTATGGATTGCTGCTGCCAACTGTATACGAAAAACAAGCATACGAAAACCAGAAACAGCGAGACGGTCGCAATGAGCATCCGATATCCATGGTAGAGGGCTTTGCTTTTGCGATTTGTGACCTCTTGATTCTTCCTCAAAGCCTCAGCATTTGCTTTTGCCAAAGTGTAATAGATATCGATTTCATCGTTGTTATCAAAGAAATCAAGGGTTTCCTGGTCCATGGGGCGGAAGGTTAGGTCGTGCATACGAAAGGTTTGAAATATCACAAACCAAGTCGCAACCAATGCAAAGGTCGTAAGGAGAGCTAAGTTCAAAAGACTCCACTCAAGCAATGTGGTGGGCGGAATGAACATCTCAATGATGTGCTTGCTGCAAGTAGCCTGAAGACCAATGAGCAACGTTATCACTGCCAAATATTTGGCTGCCTTATCATCAGTCCGATGAAATCGCGCGCTTTCATCATCAAGCAACTTATTTGAAAGGGTATACAGTTCTTTATATTTTGGGTCGCACGCCACAGCATTCCTTTAGTGAATATTGGCAGATTATTCAAGAACCTATCGGTTTCCGCTTGAGTAGGAGAAGAGTCACTTTTTCTTCTTTTTCATGGTATCGGCAATCATTTTATAGGCTGCGTCTTGCTGTGATTTCGCTTCTTCAGCCGTTAATTTCGATACGCTGCGTTTCACCTTGTATTTTCCCAGTGCGAGCGGCGCATTTTTTTGCTGCTCACCGGTTTGCGAATCTTTACGAGCCACTTCCTTCAGATATGCCATGAACTGATCGGGAAGATAGTAAGCGACACACGAGGCTTCGCCTGGAGGAAGGCATCCAGAGACAGCCTTTGCGATTTTCTCTAGGCGGTTTTGCTCCGTGCATATCACGGCTACGTGGTGGCATCCTGCTTTAACACACTTGGCTACGTTACCAACTTCATGATCAATGGTTGTCATGAAGGAAATTTCACAGCCGATAATTCGTCCTGGCTTTTCGATGGCTAAATCAATCTTCCCGCCGTCCTGGGTCAGCTTCTCTCTCGCTGTGTAAAACCCAAGGTCTCGCGCAACGCACTCGATTCTTTCGCGAGTGATGTTGTGCTGATTCCCTCCAATGCCCTTGTCCTGGGCTATTTTGGGTTTGTTAACGCTCTCTTGGCTGTCAATAGGCACCGAATCGCTAACAATCGGTGACTGGGGATACGGTTCCTTTTTCGGAGTTTCGGATAGTTCCGGCTTTGGACTTGGTAGCACTGGTTCTTTGACCAGCTTATTTACTAATTTAGCTTCCTTCTTTGACGGTGGCGGTTCCGTATCTGATGCGAGCAAGGCGGCCAGTTCCTCCGCCTCGATCTGCTTCCGTGGCACTGCGTATTTCTCTCTTGAAGCCGCAATGACGCGGGTCCGGACTTGCGAGGCTTCCGATTCGTCCGGCTCTCCCGAATAGGGGACAGCCAAATTGAAATCGCAATCCGAGCGCTCGACCCGGCAGATGGCGTGGAAATTGGAAAGCTTCTGGATGTCTTTGCTGTCGAAGAACGAGAAACCGTCGCCGAGCTTCTTGGCATCGTCGTCGCCGACGCGGAAGCAGATGCGCGTGTATGGATTCGAAAGGACAGCACTGGCGACTTCCGATTCACGTTGCAGTTGACGCAGCTCCTGATGCGCCAGAATCAATCCTAAACGGTATTTTCGGGCTCCGTTCAATATCTGCGCCATCGAAGGCGTGATGAAGTTGTGGAATTCATCGCAGTAGCACCAGAAGTCCTTGCGGGCGGATGCTGCCTGCGCCTGCCGGCTCATCGCCAGCTGCTGGAACTTGGAGACGATGAAGCTGCCCAGCAGATACGCATTTTCTGTCCCGATCTGCCCCTGGGACAGTTTTGCGAGGAAGATTTTACCCGTATCCATAATGTTCGCGAAGTCGATCCGGTTCTCCTTCTGCGTGACCATGTAACGGATGGGCTTTCGATCCAGAAAGCCACTCAACCGGGTGAGCACCGGGCCAACGGATTTGTTGCCGGTGAGCTGCGGAAATGCCTTCTTCCAATAATACAGGACCTGCGAGTCCTGCACCGTTTTGAGGAATTCGTTTCGGAAAGAGGGCTCGATCAAGAACCGCTGCAAGTCGGCGAGCGTTCCGCCTCTGCTGCTTTCGAGGAACGCGAGAATGGCATTGTTCAGAACGCTGCCCATCTGGTCACCCCAGGACGTGCTCAATCTTTGGAATACCGAAACTAGATCGGAGGCCAAGAGATTTTTCTCAAGATCGGAATGCGCAGACAGGATGTTGAACCCGACCGAATGCGTCTCATCCCCTGGATCAATGAGAACGACATCGTTGATGCGGTGCTCTGGTATCGCGCCTAGGATCTTGTCGATCAGATCGCCGTGGGGATCGAACACGGCCAGCCCCTGTCCGCTCTCCATGTCCTGCTTGATCATCTGAAAGAGCAGATTTGATTTGCCGGTGCCGCTGGCCCCGATGATGTGGGCATGTCGAACGCGCTGCTCTGCAGTGAGCCGGATTTCATTCGTGACCCCGGCATAGCTATTTATCCCCAACAACAACCCGTGAGGATTCTGTGCGATCTCAGGAGCGGCTTTGGTCTTCTGCACCTCGCGGCGGAGCTTCGGCGCTCGGACGGAGGAAGATGGAAGGTGAACGAGCGAGACCAGTTCTTCGGTGTTCAGGATCATCCCGCTGCGCCGCGACTGCCTGCGCAGCAAGTCTTCCTCATGCTCTACGAAAGCGTATTCGCTGTTTTCGAGAGGGATGAACTCGTTGCTTCCAGGATTGGAATACACCGTCAGCGCGCCTGCCATGTCCATGGCGATGTCGAGCATCCTCCCGTCGCTCTTGATCGCTACGCGGACGACAGCAGCAAACAGGGGCTTGGAAATCTTCTTTTTCGCTTCGCCCGCCAATTCCGGTCGATTGACGAAGAAATCCTTTCCGCTCCCATCTGTCACTGAACGGAGAATGCTTTCATCCCAACGATTGCGGACTGGTTCGAAGATGACCTGGAACAATGCCACTTCGTTCTTGCGCAGATCCGACATCGCAGCCGTGAGCCCGATGAAAGGGTCCAGGTTGAAATTGCGGACGGGCGCGATTTGAACCATGAATTCCTGTGCCAATCCGAATTCGAAGATGACGGCTTCTGCTGCATCCGCCGCAACCCATTTTTCCTGCAGGAACGAAGTCTGCTTCGTGAAGACCGCTTCGGGAAAGTGCGCTTCCAGCTGATGCCGGATCAGATCGACGTCGGACTTGGACGCTACCAGCTGCGTGGTGATGCTGTCGTGCGTTCCGATCAATTCAAAGGCTATAGGCTCTCGGCAATTCCTGAGGCTCGAAAGAAACTGCTCGAAAACGTCTCTCGAAATTGTCGTGGTGGCTGGCAGGGAAGCGAAGAGTTCGACCAATTCCCCTCGCTCCTGCAAGTCTGGTTCCGGTTCTTGTTCTTCCTCGACGACGGGCTCCGCTTCTTTCCGATCTGCGAGCGTATTGCTGAGTTTGGAAATAAAGGAGCTGAGGAAAGTCGGTCGGCGTCCGTCGTCAACGATGGTTTGCGGAGCGATATAGTGACCATAGAACGGTCGAAACGGCGGTTCGGGAGAGACAGGGTGATCCCAAAGCTGCCAGCCGCGCCCGCGGAGCTCCCATTTATAGAATTGCTCGCTGAAGCGTTCTTCGAGCGGCGACATACCTATGCGGCGTTCGCAAGCTGCGCCACATTAGGCGAGTGAGATTCCTGATAAACTTCGCCGCCTCGGGGAGTGCGCTCGTATCGCTTGACCAGCTTGATTCCCTTGGCTGCTGTCACCTCGTCGACCAAAGCCTTGGTGATCGCGTCTACGGTCGCGAGATACATGAGCCGGGTGTCCTCACGGTAATAGGTCTCTTTGCGGAGGAATAGCTCATAGAGCGGCCCGATGACAGGCGTTTTAAGCAAGCTGGCATCAAGGTCCTTCAAGCCGAGCGCGAGGGAGTTGCGGAGAATGTAAATGCTGCTGCCGAGGATCGCCAGCAACGCGACAAGTCCATAGATGGTTCCTAATAACTTCGCCAGCAGGCCGAACGCTAGTGCGAGGCCAATGAGAAAGACGAGCAGTTCCATTGGTTTGATGCCGAGGGGAAGTTGCACCGACCTGAAGGAGAAAAAGTAGCTCGTGCCGAACGGAGCGGCGCAAATGTCGAAGACCAAGCGCTCGCGCCTGAGTCTGAGGTATTGCCGCTTGTCGGACAGCAGGCCGCCTTCGCTGAAATCGATGCGGGATATGTCCAGCCCCGGCACGTTCCGGGCTCCAAGCTCTTTCTCGATGCCCTGATAGAAATCGGCCGTAGAAAAGTGGAAGCCATCTACCGGCGAATACCAGTGCTTGTAGACTTCTTCTTTGGGAGAGAAGAATTTCTTCAGCAATTCGGAGATCTCGTTTGCCATACGCTGGTTATTTCAGACGACGCGCGAGAATGAAAAGGGCAAGACCCAGAATCAGGCTCAAGTACCCGCCGATCGCGAGAATGCGTATCAGGTCGCTTCCCACGTTGTATAAGCCGTAGGCCAAGACAAAGAAAGGGAGCGCACCTGTGAACTGGGCCAGCGACTTTGATCTGTTCTTCGTCATCCCTGCGAGAATGGTAAGAGCGCTGAAGATTGGAAGGCTCCACAGCAAGAGCGATTTACCTCCCACTTTCGTGAGATCGAAGCCGGAAGCAGATCCAAGGAAGCTGATCCACGGCAGAAAGAAGCAGATCAATAGTCCGACGGCACAGATGGTAATAGCCTGCGATTTGCTGAGAGTAGCGCTTGATGTTTCATTGGAAGAGGCGACCTGTTGAGTCTCCTCGGGGGCTTGCGTTTGTTGGGACATGCGGAGACTGTAGAAATCCTCGGGCAAGAGCCAAACGAAATGGCTAATCTAAACGCGTCATCGCTTATCTATACGCGACGCTTTTGCTGGAATGGCCCTTTCTCAGCGTCCAAAATTTCAGAATACTCTCTTTCAAACTGCGGGTTGCGATGGAACTGCAGTCGGGAAAACGCCTCCGGCGTCATTCCGAATCGCTTTTTGAATTCGCGGGTAAAATGGCTGTGCTGTTTAAAGCTAAGCAGAAAAGCGACTTCTTTCACGGAATGTTGGCCATCAAGCAGATGGCGGGAGTCCTGCAGCCGCAATTCGTTCAGCCAGTGCCTCAGTTTCAGACCACTGACTTCCTGAAAATGCCTCTGCAGCTGCCGGTGAGAGATGCCGAGCGCGGATGCGAGTTGGCCGGAACTAAAGCGGCAGGCCCTGGCGGCATGACGCCAGTCTGAGACGCGGTAAGACCAGGCACCCATAGCTTTTCCCCAAAAGAGTGATGACAGAATGACGGTTCACCCAGGTGGCGCATTCTGTGTTGTGTTCGTTTCCTATAGCAGAAAGGCTGTCGTTGGCCATGTCTTTTCCAGTCCAACAAATAAAAAAAGCCCGATACTGTTTAAGCATCGGGCTGACTTATTGATCAACTGTAGAAGTAACCAAGCTCGCGTAGCGAAAGGTGACTTCCGTTTCCGACGATCACGTGATCGCAAACCTCGATTTTCATCAGTTGCCCAGCACGGATCAGATCGCGGGTGATCTTGATATCTGCTTCCGAAGGCTGCGGCTCTCCGCTCGGATGATTGTGCATGATGACAATCGATGCGGCCGCGGAGATCACTGCGGCGCGGAATACCTCGCGAGGATGTATCACGACCTGATCCAATATCCCCATGCACACCAGATGATGGCCTTTGATTCTCCGGCGCGTATTGAGCAACAGCACGACGAAGCATTCGCAGTCCGCATTGAAACGCGGGTGCGCCTTGATGTGGCTGTTCCAGTATTCCAGAGCTTTCTGGGGAGTGTCGCACATCTGCATTGATTCAGGGGTCGGGCATTCGCGGAGTGCAATAACCTTGTATTCTTTCGGCTGGGGATCGTTCGGCCCCTCATCTTCCGAGTGCTGAACATCCAGGATGAAGTCGCAGGCCTTTTGAGCTTGGGCCGCTGCGTGAACTACGAGCTTGCGGTCGCTCTTCAGACGCTGAAGCCAATGCTCGATGTAACTGGCGGATTGATCGATCGTCTTCTTTTCGATCCCGCCATGCCCGCAGAGGAATGCTGCTCCCATCTCCGCGACCAATTCTTCCCGGCTGTAGGAATCGCTTCCGAAATGAGCGGGTTCGCTCACCTCCTTTCGTCCTAAGCGCGACAGGTGTCCGGTTGCATGCGTCAGTTCATGGAACAGCGTGCTGTAATAGGTTTCAGCGGATTCGAACAGTTCTGCTCTGGGCATGCTGATTTCATCGCGAAGCGGGGAATAGGAGGCGCGTGCTCCTTCGTGCAGGATCTTCGGACGCTTCGGCATGTCAGTGACGATGCGTTCGCATCGCTGCAACGGCTGAAACGTGCGGGTTGCCTCCGCCTGAGCTTCAGCAGGCTCATTGATCGCTTCGCATTGCGCGATGTTGAATACGCTGTATTGGCGCAGGAATGGAATGCGCTTGGTTTCGCCGTCCTTAACGTCCTCCAGAATCTTCCAGAACACGACAGGGCAAGACTGTTCGCCTTTTTTCACGCGGGCACCCAGCATCTGCACCTGCTTGAACGTCAGCCAGTATGGCGACGGAAATCCCGTGCTATTCAAGAGGAAGCAGTTGATCCCTCGATAGGTTTTCCGAGTGATGAAGTTCTGCGGCACCTGATTTCCTCCCTTCCATGGACGCTGCCAGGGAATGGTGCCTGATTCGAGCAGGCTGACTATGCGATCCGTCACTACTTGATAAACATCTCTTTTCACGTAACTCTTTCTTGCCGTCCGCCTGCTATAACAGGCTGCTTCTGGTGTGGTAACTCTCGCTGGAAGCGCGGACGGCGCCTTGTTTTTGCAGCGAGAGAAAGTGGGAAAGGGGCACTCAAGCCGCAGGGTAGAAAGCAACCCCTCTCAGGATGAGAGAGGTTGTTGAATGACTATCCGAGTGCTAACTCCTGTTGGCCGAGGGCGACTTTGATCCGTTCCACTTCGTCCGGCTTTGGCGGCTGTCCTTGTTCCGCCGCTTCAGGAGCCTGGCTCCTGAGCGATAGTGGCAGCCAAGGCATGATGTGATGGATGTTGGACCATGCGGCCCAGCACTCCATCGACAATGCGTTTCCATGAATCACCCGCGTAGGGATGCCCCACAGGGTGGTGTTGATGAATGCCATGTCGCAGGCAGTGCGGTTGATGTCGATCGCCGTCACCCGGAGGCGGCGGCGGACTTGCGGCGGGCAGATCTGCGCCAGAGACAGGATCATCGCTCCAGCGCCGCAGGCCGGCTCACAGACTGTGATCGGTCCTTCGGCTGGGAATGATTCGATGTTTCCGAACGCGATTCTCGCCATGAGGTCGCAGATGTGTTTCGGCGTATGAAACTCTCCGTTCCATCGCTGTCCTTTGTGCGATAAGGCGAATTCCATATAGTATCCGCCGATGAGGTCTTCGAAGGGCTTGGCTTCCATTTCGAGAATGAGCGCGGCGAATGCTTCCGCGATGAGATCCAGGTCCTGCTTCTCCCAGCCTTTGGCTTCTTCGAGATACTCCGCTTCGCGCGTCTGTGCGGAAAGCGCGCAGGCTGCAAAGCGAGTGAATGCATCGAAGACATGCCGGGTGTCGTGACGGTGGAAAATGCGTTCCAGGATCTTGCGGAAGTCGCTCGGGTGCGACTTTGCTTTCATGAGGGTGGCTTCGATCAGTAGTCCTCAGGCAGCAGGACGGTCGTTGCCGAACGATCTGCTTCCGTGATGATCCAGAATTTAACCCCAGCGGCTGAACGATACGCGGATAGAAGGCGCGAGCCGTCGATCAAAGATCGGTCGTTGGCAGCTCGGTCTCCCGGTCCGAGTTCGCCCCAGTCGCCAGCCTGATGCCTGCGGATGCATTCGACCACAAGCTCAGGCGTGGTGGCTTCCAGGGCATTCGGCGTGGCGACGACCTGGCCTAAGCAGAATTTCGCACCAGGAGGCAATCTGTCGCTCATAAGCGGTAGTCCTCGAAGGTTGCCGCTAATCCGTCCTCGTCTTCTCCCATGAGCTCTTCGAGTGCAGCCTTAGTCTTGATCCGCCCTTCATTCGGCTTGGCTCCTTCGGGACAGGACGGGCATCGACTTACATTGATGACCGTCTGCCCGAAATGGTATCCCGCCGCTTGGAACTCGGTTCGGTATCGATCTGAGACCTTCATGGCGCTAGGAAGCAAACGCCATGCGTCGGCTTCCTCTGCGCTTAGACCAGTTTCGGATATGGCTTCGTGCCAGAGATGATGCACATCCCAAGGCTCGTCGCAGGTGGAGCAGTGAACATCCATGATATTCCTCATCTTATGCGAGCAATGCTGCCACCTCGTCGTCGGTCATCCCATCCGGCTGCTTTCCGTCTTCGTCAAAGGTATGGACCTTCACGAATACGAACTTGGCCAGACGCGTAGCGATGTCTTCGCGGCCTGCGGTGCCAGCCTCGTCCTCATCGAGAATGATGATCACGCGGCTATTCCTGTGGCCGAAAACATATGTTCGGATGATCTCCTCCTGTGCGGCCGACATCGTGCTCCCCATGAGCGCAACGACCTTTTTCACCCCTAACTGGTGAAGCTTCATGCAGTCGAAGAAACCTTCCACCACGACAAGAGGCATATCTGCGGGCTCCTTGACGGCCCGGTCGATGTTAAAGAGTTCCTGGGATTTGCGGAACCCCTGAGGCAGCTTGTATTTGGGCGTGCCTTCCGGCGGTTCGCCCGGATACCGGCCTGCATATGCGACCACCCCTCCCTCCATGTTGTGGATGGGAATCGCGATCCGATCAGCCATCATTCCTTTGGCACAGTAGCCGACGCCGAATTCTACGAGGGTTTCGAGCGTGAGTCCGCGTTCGAGAAGATAGGGATGCTCGCGTTCCAGTTTGTCCAAACGGAACTTGAGAGCCTTGTTCGGACCGCTCGTTGGCGGCTCCGGGATATGTTTCTTCGGGGCCGGCTTCGCCGGGGTTGCAACTGCGCTCTTTGCGGTCTCCTTCGACTCTTCCTTCTCTCCTTCGGCATCGGCTGACATGGATTGGGGATCGAAATGAAACCATTCCATGGCTTTCAATGCTGCAGCATGGATGCTGACGTTCTCCATCCTTGCGATGAAGTCGAGGGTGTTGCCCCCGTGCTTGCATTCGCTAAAACAGTTCCAGATGTTTTTGCTGATGCTCACCCGGAACTGGGTCGGATTGCTCCCTTTGTGGATCGGACACGGCCCGCTGAGACTGTCAGAGCCCTTCTTGAACTGGCTAAACAGATCATAGTGCTTCAGCACTTGCTCCATGGTTATGGCCGATTTGACGGCCTTGAAGTCGACGAACGATGATTTTGGCATGATTACTCCTTTGGTTAATTTGCAATGAACAATTGCGGCTCAGTGGTTGAGCCAACTCCATGGAGCATCTTATTCTGAGAACGGACGGAGTAAGAGACGTGCAATATTGTCGTTTGCGGCAAAAATGTATGAGTGAATATCGAGAACGAGCGAGCCGAACGGTCGCAAATAGTTGAGTAAACTGGTTCGTTCAAGAGGTATGGTTGGTTGAGATGCTATGGAGTTTCACCCGCTATATTCCCCCTACTCATCAAAATCGCCGCGGATTTGAGAATACATACAAAATGTCGGCTACTACAAGACGGGCGGGCTTGCTGTCCGGAACGGCGAATCGCGGGAAGCCTTCAAAGAATTCCCGTTTCGCGTGCTCGTCGTCTGCAAGACTGCCGAGCGCCGAAATAATGCTGCGGAGCGAATGTTGCAGATCAATCCGCCGATTTACACGCAAGTGATGCTCACTACCCTCAAAGAGCTCGAAGAGAACCCAATGGGCGCGATATGGGTGCGCCCGATTGATTACCGCGACGTGACGAAGGGAACAGCTTTCGATACGGAGAGAAAACGGGAAACATGGCGATACAAAACGCAACCAGAGCGAGAGATGCTGGTCGAAAAAGCCGCAAAGAAGCTCTCTTTGTTCTGTTAGAGCCTAAAAGGATGCTCCGTTCATGGCATTTTGGCAGTAACAGCCAAAAAATCCCACGAAATTTTGCCTCGTTTTGCGTAAGTCGTTGTCCATCAACGTAATTAAGGGGTTGCCATGTTCAGGGGGGGGGGGTACATAATTTTGCGATGTACAAATCGCAGAATTCGGGACCCGGAAGCGTGAATAATCCTCATTTCCGGCAGGACAGCAAATTTCAAACTCCAGCAATGTACAGATTGAAAGCTCTCATCGTGCTCTCATTCTGTTTATGGGCAGGTTCCATGTTCGCAGAGCCGTTTACGGTAACTTTAGTGACCAATCCGCCTTCCGGCGGGACAATCACCGGAGCGGGAACATATTCGAATCATGCGTCTGTCACTCTGCAGCTTCGGAGCACTCCGGGCTGGTATATTCAGAGCGTCATCTTCACTGGTCCTCCAGACTATGTCGACGGCAACGGTTTTGTTCAAATGAATCCCCAGGAACGGTTCCAGCAGATGCTTCAATACAATTCGATAGTCGTTCCCGGCTTCGATCCGACCACGGTCACCAACTTTGACGCGCAATTGTATGTCAATGGCGATTCGACTACGACGGTCTCCTTCGTTCCGCTTCGTCCCACGATCGCCCCGCAGCCGACTTCCGAAACCTTATTGACCGGAACCAACGTGGCATTTTCAAGCGGGGCTTCGGGACGGCAGCCGATCAGCTATCAGTGGAAGAAGGACGGCATCAGCGTCCCCGGAAAAACGGACGAAAGTTTGGTCTTAACCAACATTCAGCGGACGAACACCGGAATCTACACTCTCGTTGCGAGCAATTCCTTCGGAGTTACCAATAGCATCCCCGCAAGCCTCGTTGTCCGGGACTTGCTCGTCTTCAACAACGGTCAGCCGATTGTCGATTCCTCTCTTGAGGTCGACGGGGGAGCTTATCTGACTTTCAAAGCCACCTATCCTAATTCCAGAATATTCTATACGCTTGACGGAAGCGCTCCTGACTTTGAAGCGAACCCATACACCGGCCCCTTCTCGATCTCCAGAAATTGCGTCCTGCGAGCTATCGCCTATACGAGCGATTTCTCCCAATCAGTCATTTCAGATTCTGTCAGCATCATCGTCCATCCAGCGTTCAACCTGACATATTCAAGTCCCGGCGGTTTGCTGACCTTCGATCCACCGCTTGCTCCATACCGCAGCAATTCGCTCGTCACGGTAGTCGCGAGCCCGAACGAAGGGTGGATATTCATGGGATGGAGCGGCGCATTGAGCGGCAGCGATCCCACGAAGACGATCCTCATGGATTCCGACAAAGAAGTGGCTGCGACGTTCGGAACCACGCTCAACCCGACCGCAGTCGGTGGAACTGTTTCCGTCCAGCCCGTATTTCCGCTTTATCCTTATGGGAGCCTCGTAAGGTTCGTGGGCGTCCCCGCTCCCGGAAAATATTTCCATCGCTGGGTCTTGAACGGCCAGATGATCGAGGGAAACCCGTTCAATGTCCTGATCGAGAGTCCAAACTTTGGCATTTCCGCGTTGTTCTCTACCCTACAGACCAACGAGGTTACGGTCACGGCACTCTGCCAGGGCGGAGGCGGGGTCGATGTAGACAGGCGGAAATATACGCGGGGAGACGTCGCTAACATGGTTGCGTATCCCGATCCTGGACAGCAATTCCTCGGATGGAGCGGCGATGCCAGCGGGACCAATAGAGAATTATCCCTACCGATGAACTCCAGTAAGACGGTCACTGCCCATTTCAGTCATTTCTCCACGATGGAAATCGGTCGAGGCAACGGAAACATTGCCTTGTCCGTGAGCGGCGCCAGAGGCGATGTGCTTCAGATCGAAACGAGCACCAACCTGTCCGAATGGGAGCCTTTGATTACAGTCACGAATTTCTTCGATGCTCCCATGGCATTCGACCTTTCGACGAATACTGCGGTCAGAATGTATCGGGCAGTCAGGCCGTAGGCCGGGGACGAACGATACAACGGAATTGTGATTGTGATCCATGGCCGAGCTAAAAGAATGGTAAGGCCCCCTTGCAATTGGCTGTTGCCCGTCCCATGCTCACGGTTTCCGGAGTCAGCTAATTACTCAAAAATTGCCACGACTATGCACATGAAACAAATCGTCACGGTGTTTTGTTCGATCCTGGCAACGCTATACCTACCAGCGATCTGCTTAGCTCAAGTAAATAGCGGTAGCAACGGCAGCGACGGAGCGCTTGATGTGGTGACAGATACCGTGATTGACATGGTCGACCACCCAGACGGCATTTACAATTACACCTCAGTCAATATACATGCTGGCCGCACCGTAACTTTCATCCCAAATGCCAAGAATACGCCGGTGGTTTGGCTCGTCCAAAATAATTGCACGATTGACGGAGCCATTCGCGTCGTAGGTCAAAGTGCGAATGCTTCGCTTGGCGGGCCGGGCGGCTGGGCAGGTGGTAATGGAGGAAGCAATCCGAGTTCTGGTCTGGGGCCCGGCGGTGGGCGTCCAAGCACCAGCGCAGGTCTTGGAGGAAGTGCTGGCGGCGGTTCATTTGGCACTCAAGGAAATGGCAATAATCCAGGACTGACTTACGGCAACGTGTTTCTGCTTCCGTTGCTTGGGGGCTCCGGAGGCGGTGCAAGCCTTAACAACGCCGGAGGTGGCGGGGGCGGGGGTTCAATTTGCATCGCTGCATCGGGCAATGTTGAATTAAACGGTTCGATTTCCGCCAATGGTGGCGATGCGGGCAGTTGGTTTGATGGGGGCGGCGGTTACTATTATGGGGCTGGAGGAAGCGGGGGAGGAATCAGAATTTTTTCAACTCAGTTCAAGGGGACAGGTTCCATTTCGGCCGTCGGTGGCAACAACGGGAATGTGATGGCCGGAGGTTTGGGGCGCGTAAGAATTGACACTTTGCAAAATACTTTTGGCAATCTTCCTGCATATGCGTCAGTCGGCTTCCAACCAGTAGTGGTTCCTGTTGCTGGACAAGGTGTCCAATTGACTGTTGCAAGTGTCGGCGGCATATCTGTCACGGCTAATCCCACAGGACAATTGGTGACACCCGACGCTATTGTTCCTGGTCAGCAAGCAAATCCGATTCCGATAGTGGTTCGCTGCTTGAATCTTCCGTTAAATACGGCTGTGACTGTCACTGTGAAGCCAGCCAACGGCGCTTCAGTAAGCGCACTCGGTTACAATAACGCCGGCACCCAAGCTTCAAGCACCGCTACGATATCCCTAAATATGCCTCGTGGCGGCGGGATCATTTTCGCCACCGCAGGCAATTGAGATCGTCGCAATGAAATCTTCACGACGACTCGGGATATTCGCCATTCTGCTTTTGCAATTACTCTCAGTCTATGGCGACGATACAATCACCAAAGTCATGTCGCCGGTGGTGAGCTATCGGTATTCCGACGCACTCGGGACCGATGCGAATACACAAATCATCAGCCCGATAGCAAGCTGCCAATACTTCGATTCGGCCACCGACTTGTCATTCGCAAGCAGTACCTCGGTGAGTTATTTTTACAATTCAGGGGAGCGGTCAATTCTGACTCTGACACCGGCAGCACATAATCCAGCCGCTGCTTTCCTCGCATTCAATTTCCCAACTGATTTCGAAGCTTATATTTTTGAGTATAAGAACGATATGTCAGAGTCCTTTTGGAAGGTTTGGCGTTTAATAGTTGGTGATGGTCAAGTAAAGACCATCATCGAAGATGCAAAATTAAATAAGTGCTTGTTCATTCGCGTAAGAACGGAATCAAGCCCGATTCGCTTAAAATTTCCACTGCTAGGCACTTTCTCGTCCGAAAGAATAAGCGGCTACCGTCATGGTGATCATTGGTTGAGTAAGCACTGCCCCAATTCAAGCAATAGGCTCTTGCATGTTGGCTTGGATCTTAAAGCCAATGCCGAGGATATTGTTTATGCTGTTTCATCAGGCACCGTGCGATATGCAAAGGCAGACGAAACGTGGGGCGGATATCTCGTGCTCGAATTAGACAATGGTTATACAATTACCTACA
>JBKJKE010000187.1:0-9570 GCA_046597605.1 Limisphaerales bacterium
AGATGGCATTCAGAATTAAACGTCGATCCGTGGGCGGTCGTCCTCGCTTGCCTGGTTTAGGAAACATGGGTTTAAGCAATGTCCATTGGCCATCCGTCAGATCCGTGTCGTAAATAGCGATTTTCATCGCTCTGACGGGCTATCGCTTAGATTGAGACGCGGTTTGTCCCGCGCAAATTGTCAAGCCTTACACAGGTTTTTCCCAAGAAATCTCAATGCTCTCCGGTTAGTTTTATAGAATCCCTATTATTCAGACAGGCTCTTAGTTTGTATCTAGCGCGACTGCCCTGGCCTTCTTTGGCCGGCGGAATAGTAAGAGTGTGCGTAGTCGTCACAATTATACTCTGTGAAACCTTGGCGGATGCATCCGTTCGGGTCGTGTCGACTCTAATCAAAGATCCAGAACTATTCATGCCCCGGTCATCGTAATTAATAGGATTGCCCGAAGCTGTCACATCAGTGTAATTATTCACCTGATTAGCGCCGCAGCCAATATAGCTAGAAAAACCTACATAAGTTCCGCCCCCTCCCTGGAATAGCGGACGATAAACCGAACGGTCATGACTTGTCGCAATTTGCCGACAAAGCCCAGTATAAAAGAAGTCCTGCATTTCTGAATAATCGCCTTTAGAAGATAAAAATCCACCGGATGCCAGTTTAAAGTTTTTCTTCTGATTTCCCGTTCCTGCGTGAGACCGCACAACCGCGCCTGCATACGGCGGCGGGGTCGAACTGCTTGTTACAGCTGAATGGGAAAATGCCTTATTAAATGAAGACATTTTGACCCCAACTGGCTCCAAATCTTCGTAACGTTCTGCTTCCGGATTACCAGAGGTGGCCGAGGCCGAGCTTTCTCCTCCGCTCAAAGGTGCAGCGGCCATAGGAATTGCGATGGCTCGGTACGTCTTGGCCGCTAGAGATTGGGTTGGAACTGTTACTGTCCAATTGTAGCGCGCCCCCGCGAGAGTCAGCTGTGCTTCCACGCCATCGATGTAGATTCTGTGGTTGTTCTGTGCCGCGCTGCCCATGATAATTGTATTACCCCCTTGGCGATAGGCGTAGCTGATCTTCAGATCTAAAGAACTTTTTGACACCGTTAATTCAGTCGTGCTTGCGTTTTCTGCAGAATCAGTGGCGGTGATTTGAATAGTGTTGATGGGCGAAGCAAGAGGAAGGTTGGCTATCGAGAATTCCCCATTCCTTTCCACTAGTGCATTGAACGGGCCCGACTGGGTGCCCCCTGAGAACACCAACGCTGTGATAATCGAGCAGGGATCATCGGACACACCTCGTAGAGTGATGTTGCCGGATCCAACCAAAGTCTCGTTCATAGGCCAGAGAACATCCACAACCGGGGCTACAGAGTCGGCAAGACTTCTAACAATCGTTCGCTCCACGACCGAAATATTTCCTGCTCTGTCTTTGACTTTGATTGTTATTAGATTGTTGCCAGCCGAAAGCGGGACATCGAAACATTGGAATTCACAATAGTCGGGATTCAACGAGGGAGATCGAGCGCTGCCCTCGATCACGAAACCGCGATTTCCCACACTTTCTCCGCTTGATGTTTCCAGATCATAAGTTATCTCGACTAATGGTTCAGTGGAAAAGCCTCTTACCTGTATTTTTGGGAAGTAAATCGGAGAGTCTAGAGGCGACGTGATAGTTACAACTGGAGGAGTTGTGTCGAGACCACGTATTACTCTCACCACAGCTATGGCGGCTGTCACCGTTGCATCGGCGTTTGCCAAAGTAAGCTCATAAATTCCATCGTCAGATTCAGAAACACTTAGAAGCGTGAAGGAACTTGACGTTGCATTTGGAATGGGAGTTCCCAATTTCAGCCATTGATAGGATAATGGTGACGCACCTGAGACTTCCGGAATTAACGTTAATGATTGACCCTCCGTGGGCTCGTAAATCTCTGGTTTGGAGTGGATGGTTGCGGGCCATGCCAGAATGTTAAAAGTTCTCTCAACAGGCGGCGCGGCAAGATAATCAGCATTGCCAAGTTGTGAGGCTCGAATTGTTACAGTCCCAGCATTCTTCAATGTTACTATTCCCATTGTAATGCTGGCGGCGGTCTCTCCTGACACAATTGTAAAAGTGACCGGCAGAGCTGATGAAGCCACAGCATTTAAAGAGAATGGCACGTCACCAAAAGTTTTATCCGGGATCGCGTCAAACGTTATTTGCTGTTCAGTTTGCACAGTCAACGAAGCCGATGCGCCAACGAGTCCAGCTGGATTACTCACGATAACTGCATAGTAGCCGGAGTCTGCCAGGATCAGGTCACTTAACGTCAAAGTTGGAGAATTTGCTCCGGCGATCCGATCGTTATCTACGAGTGCGACACCATCCTTCTTCCATTGGTAGGTAAGTGCAGATCCAGTTGCGGACACCGTGAAGGTGGCCGTTGATCCAAGCGTGCGAAATTGATTCACAGGCGGAGTGTTGATCAGCGGAGGAACAATCACTGTCAATGTTGCTGTCGAACTGGTGACAGCACCGGCCGGGTTGCTAATTACCGCCACATAAGCTGCCTCATCACTGGGCGTCAGATTTGGAAGCAGAAGAAGATAGTCAGTAGCTCCAGGGATATTCTGACCGTTCTTTTTCCATTGATAGCTAAGACTCGTTCCTGTCGCTGTCACCTGAAAGTTTGCCAATTCTCCCTGGTTCTTGATCAGACTAACAGGCTGAGCAGAAATCGCGACAGGAACAATCACGGTCAGCCTTGCAATGGTGCTGGGTTCTGTCCCGGTGTCCGTAGAAACAATTACAGAATAATCTGCTGCATCGGAGGCTTGAGCATTGTTGATGCTAAAGCTCGCAAGGGTGGCTCCGACTATTGGTATGCCACGCTTCTTCCATTGATAAACTGGGTTCGATCCCGTGACCCCAACTGTGAATGTTGCGGATTCTCCCTGGATCACGGTTTTGCCGACTGGTTGTGTCGTGATAACTTCATTGAGGTATTCAACTTTAACATCATCGAACCAACCATTTCCAGAATCCTCTCCCAACCCTGTTCCGTATGAACCCATAAACAAAGTGTCCCATGTGGCAGCGGCAACCGCCGGAATAGTCCTGCTGAAGATACCGTCGACATAGAAGTGAACCACTGAACCGTCCGAAGACCTGACCATTTCAAATTTATGCCAACCCATTGAACGGTACGGGGCTCCATAAGCATTCAAGTTAAACCAACCTGCATTCGCCCCAGCAAATACTCTTCCCTGGTACCTGCTTCCATCCATTTGTTCTCCTTCCAAGAGACCCGTATTCGGCTCGAAAGGCGTCTTGTAATTTCCAATCGCGAGGACCTGCTGTAACCCGCCATTATTGAAACCGCTGCCCGAAAAGGACCTAGCCTCGCCGAAAGAACGCGTCAATGTTCCCCCGTCATCAAAGATCCAGAATGTCGCCCTCGCCCTTCCCCCTACTTCCGTATTCAGGTTATGATACATTTTATCCAACGAATTGATGATAGAGGCAGTTTTAGTTCCAGTGACTGGATTCATCTTAGTAGAAGAAATACCTAAGGAATTTGCACCTGGGACTGTCGTCCACTTGTTCAGAGTGCCGCTCTCGAAGTCATCAGTGAACACAGAGGAACCGTTTAGGGAAAGGACAGCATTAGCGCTCGAGAGCCAACCGGCCGGATTGAAAACCACAACCGAATAGCTCGCTGCGTCAACCTGCGTTACATTGTTCAGCACCAATTCGTCTGAATTGGAGCCGAAAGTATTCCCCATGTCATCAAGCGCGACTCCGTTTTTCCTCCACTGATAGGTAAAAGGGGCGGTTCCATCAACAACGACCTTAAAGGAGACCAGAACGCCAGACGAAACAGTTTGGCTTCGGGGTTGAACCAAAATTGTGGGTGCAACAATCACTTTCAAAACTGCTCCTGAACTTACGACCGAGCCGATTCCGTTACCTATCAGGACTGAATATTCTCCTTCTGAGCCAGAAGACACACTCGGCAGGGTCAGCGAGGCATTAGTTGCTCCGGCGATGTTTATACCGTTTTTTCTCCAGTGGTAACTCGTAGCAGTATTATTGACAGAGACCGAAAATGTCACGGTCGTTCCGGCGTTGACCGTCTGACTGAGAGGCTGAATTCCAATTTCTGGAATACCGAAGTAGGGAGCACTGATATCATCAAACCAAGCATCCCCAGCAGTGGTACCTGAGCCTACAGAACCCATCGTGATTGAATCCCAAGATGCCACTGTGGCATTTGAAATTGTTTTACCAAGCACCCCGTCAACGTAGAAATTGATGGTTGATCCATTGGAAAGTCGTTCAATTTCGAATTTGTGCCACCCAGCGGAACGGCCGGGGGCACCGGCAGCATTTAAATTGAACCAGCCTGCGTTAGAGCCAGAATAAACTCGGCCCTGGTATCTGGTGGTATCAACAACTTCGCTTGCAAGCGTTCCGGTCCCCGTGCCAAACCCAACACCGTAGCGTCCGATAGCCAGAATTTGTTGAAAACTCCCAGTGGCGTAACCGCTACCCACGTGCGCACGAACCTCACCATAAGCACGGGTCTGGGTTCCATCATAAATCCAGAACACAAGCTTGGAGTATCCGCTGACCTCAGTACCAAGGTTGCGATACATACGATTGCCAGTGTTCAAAACCTTAGCTGCGTTAGTACCGCTGACTGTATGGTTTTGAACGCTCGAATTAGCCAGCGCACTAGAAATCGCTGTCCAATTACCCAAACCGGATTCAAATGTCTCGGTCCATAGGTTAGCAGAAGGAAAGGATAGGATAGCATCTGCGCTAAGAACGGTTCCGGGCGCGTTACTTACAATAACGGAATACGCGCCTACATCCGCAGGTTGAATATTTGAACGAGAGTAGCTGCTTCCGGTTGCTCCAGAAAGACTTACCCCATTCCGTCGCCATTGATAGCCAAGAGCCCCGGAACCAATTGCAACAACAGAAAAGGTCGCAGAGCTGCCAGCACTTACGGTACAGCTTTGTGGCTGCGTCACAATGAGAGGCGCCCCAGTCGGGTTTCCAACAGATGAACCGCTAATTCCAGCCCACATGTCAGGCGTATGCAAGTCAGCTCGCCAGAAGCTCACCCCTTTATAGCCACCAACCGATGCAGGATTTGAATTATTTTTAAGCCGATTGACGAACTCTGTAATTTCCGATCCAGTTGTGGTTAGGGAACTGCTAGGATTCCAACCCTGGGCAACGGGAGCAATTGGCTTGATCGCATTAGTGGCTGAGCCCGTGAGGGAATTCTGCCAGTTACGCCACTCTGTATCCAATTGGTTCACCATGTTGGAGGGGGAAATCCCAAAACTTTTCCAATAACACTGCGGCATAACCACATTGCAATGCTTTCCAAACGCAACGTATGGAAAAGTGGGATGGGAACTAATCAGCGCAAAAGGTGAATGAGCCAGAAACGCGGTCGGGTATACTGCTCGAATTCCTGCACAGTATGTTTCAGCGGCAGCCGTGTTACCAGGAAGACTCTGGCTTTCGTATTCGATCTCAGCATCAATAACAAAGCCGTCAGCTCCAAGGGCCAGTACGTTTGTGGCTACCGCAGTCTCTCCGGGTATGTTTGTCCCAAATACACGACCATAGCCAAAAACCTTCAACCCAGCGGAATGGGCAGAGTTCACTAGTTCAGCGTTAAATTGATCCCAAATAGTGTCACCATCTCCTGCTTTCACCACAATGAACTGCATTCCCTGCAGACGCTCATAGCTCATTAGACTGGACAAATTTGTCACTCCTGGAACGTTTCCGCCCAGCTTGTTGGTGGCCATGGACAGGAAGTAAATCCAATCTCCTTTACCCATATTAGAGGGATCAACGCCCGCTGTTAGTGCGGCATTCGCGCTTGTGACTGAACCGACACTATTGGTAATCCGCACAGAATAGCTCCCAGCGTGAATTGTTTGAACGTTTACGATGCCATAGTTGCTATTCGTCGCACCCGCTATACTCGCTCCATTGAAAAGCCACTGATAAGCCAGTGGACTTGTTCCAGTTGCCGTCACAGTGAATGTACCGTTGCTGCCTGTCAGGATGCGGCGACTAAGGGGTCCCACTTCGATGCTTGGCGGAGCTGCGATTGTTACGTTTACCACAGAAGAAGTGCTCCGAGCTCCGGCATTATCAACCGCAACTGCACTGAACGCATGCTGCCCCTCAGTGACGTTCAGGAGCGCAATCACAAAGGGATCAGCGAGGGAATCACCCATAAATGTGCTCCCATCGAAGAATTCCACACGAACAACACTGCCGTCAGGGTCAGAGGCCGTCGCGTGCAAGTCGACATCTAGCGGACCCGCGAGCAACGCATTATGGACGGGATTGGTTAGAGTTACAGACGGAGACGTGTTTGGAGATAGGATAAACGCATGCTCCTGGCCATTGATTACGCCCCATCCGACAATTTGGCCGATGTCATTGATGCCACGTGCTTCTCGCAAATCCCAATTGGAATCCGGAGGCAATAATTGATTAAGGTTTGATAAGGAGCCGGCTCGCCAGAGGAAGGCCTGCATCAATCCATTGCTAAGAGTACAAGCACCCACCACCTGATTCGAATTATTTACCCCGTACGCAAAACTGTTTGTGGCGCCCAACAGGAGTCCCACGCGAAGAACGTTACCGGTTTGATAGATGAAAGCTTCTTCCTGCCCGTTAGTGAGGCCCCACCCAACAATGGTCCCGAAATTATTTATTCCTCGAGCATCATGCAAAACCCAACCGTTCGTTGTAGAAAGACTATTTAAATTTGCAAGAACACCGTTTTCCCAAAGAAAAGCCCGCATTTCATTGGCACTAATCGATGCAGAACCAACTACGGATGTGGAATTATTCACTCCGAACGCGAAGCTGTTACTTCCTCCCAATGTTCCCAGATTGGTAACTCCTCTGCTGGTATAAAGAAACGCGTTTGCACCAGTTGGGGTGTCAATATATCCGACGATTTCGCCATGACCATTAATTCCGTAGGCATAGCTGTTCTCCCCCCCAATGAGCCAAGGTTAGTCATCGTTCCTTGCGAAAAAAGAAATGCCTGTGCTCCATTGGTGGATTCTGCGAAGCCGACGACCTGCCCCGCTGCGTTGATGCTAAGAGCGTAGTTGTTTGTTCCTCCCAGAGCCCCCAGATCAGTTACAGTTCCGGAACTGTACAAAAAGGCCCTGGCACCATTGGTTCCAATCCAGTAACCGACCACCTGCCCTTGATTATTGATGCCGTGTGCGTAGCTATTCGTTCCTACTACGCCCCCTAGGTCGGTGATGTTGTAGCTTTGTGCATGGGCCTCCGATGAGAAGATCACAGCAAGACACAGGATGAGGTAATATCCCATCCGGGAAACTGATTTTGGCATAAAATGGACTACATTACTGCAGAAACGGGAACCCTTCTTCGGACCTAGAAATAATCAAGAAAACCTCTGAGGACTTTGTGGGGCGGCTGTTATCTGGTTGTTTAATTGTTGTTGTCTGAACTGATGAGGTGTTTTTAACACTTTTAATCACAACGTCAAAAAAATAATGTTATCCCTCAGCGACAAATCTCAAAGCAACCCATCCCGAGGTACTGCATTATACGGCACAGTAAAACCGTGGAGTAAACTTATGAATGCAGTCATTTACCTATAGAAATCAGCCCGTTCCACCGATTAAGTAGCACTGACCGCATTACATTTAAGGATCAATCCAGACGAGTGCTTTGTAATATCGAAAAAAAAATTCTCATTTCTATGCGCCAATGAGAACAATTTTTTTGGAGCAGCTTCCGAGATGATCCCTTCCCTCGAACGCAACATGGAGACCTCAGAATGAAAACTAACAATTCCCGTTTATTTCCCTTTGTCGCTATGCCATTTCTTCTTAAAGCCCAAAGCCGGTTGTCTCCAATGGGAGATCGGACGGTTTCTGAAAATCCTTCCCTTGCGATTTTCTGGGGACAGCTGTGTATTTAATGCGAGTGGTCGTGGCATTGTGAAATGGCATTTTGGATAGCTGTCGTACCCCATCAATGCTCCTCGTTTCGTTTAAGCAGAAGGTAAGTGCACACATGATAACCATGCAGCAGCTTAGCGCTTACGCGGAGAGTCGTTTTGTCTGCAACAGACCAATCGAGGCGCGCAGATCAAAATTACCAGGAATTCCAGTCCCAATATCCCAGGCGCACGCGCGGATGCTGTCGCCCATGCATCGCTGACGCTCGCAACGCAGCGGGCTATTGCAGTTCGGATGTCGCGGTCGCCCGCTGCTTGGGCTACACTCGCGCGCGCGATGGACGTCACACCAGTTCGTATGTTCCCATTCCAATTCACCCGTGCTGGTTCGCCCACGTGCATGGCGCGCGCGAGTGTCAGCATAAGAACTACTCGCCGCCAGGGCGGCTCGTCTGATCGCGCTTCGCGCTCCCCTGGGCAAGTGCTGCCGACGTTCCGACGGCAGTTGCCACGTCGACCTTTAGAGCCGAGCCGGGCCGAAGTCCCGGCTTTCTTCGCACCATCGCTGCACAACCCTGCGGGTTGATTCCGCTCAGGTGCCTGGGACCGAGGTAGCGCATCCCCGCAAACCCGAGGAAAACTTCCCCCTCTTCCAAGAGTCACGCTGGAGCTCGTTGTCGCTCCGTAAGACTTCGCTCCGCCGTGCTGGTCGCTCTCCCAAAAGCGGAGAGCTGCACCGCTCCATCGCGACACTTGGAACCTTCCCCCCAAAGCACGTCTCAGATCTTTTTGCTCCTGCGCTACACTGCACTCCGACTTCACTGCTCAGACTCCGTTCCGTTACGTTTCATTCCGCTCCGATCACAAAAAATCTGAGACGTGCTGTTACCCCCGCTCGGCAAGAGGCCCGAGTTTCACTTCAGCTACGCTTCTCGGGAAAGATTTCTAGTCAGTCCCTGCGAGGCTGGGCTTCGTGAAACCTCGGGCCACTTGCTGTCGCGCCCAATTCCAGTCTGACATCTGTCGGCAGCACCTCACGCCGTGCCTTCAGCTTCACCCCCGTTCCCTTTCAGCCACGGCCCAGGCGCTCCATGCAGCCGACAGAAGTCAGATCATCGCGGCCCCGCGTCCCATTTGGATTCCCCCTCGGCAAAAGTCCTCTGGACTACGCTTCTCGTGAAGTTTTCTAGTTAGACGCTGCGAGGCTGGGCCAGAGGACCTTTGCTCTCGCCCCGAAATCAGTCTGACCAGTGTGGAGAACACCCAAACTCGGAAGAAGACCGGTGCCGAGCTTTGGGCATTCTCCACACCCGTCAGAGCAACGCGCGACCCCGCGCCCCAATTGAAGCGAACCGCGAGTTGTTGCTGTGCTCCGTTTAGTGGCGTGGCATGAAGGACCGCCTACGGCTACGCTTCTCGCTGCGCTGCGAGGCTGGGCCTTCGACTTGCTAACCCCGGATCAGACACAAGAGCTGTTATATGTCATGCCTCCCCAATGCCGGTATCCGCTGGCGCAGAACCTCCGGCCATTGGGTCCCCGCCGCCTCCCGCCAAACCCACCGAACCATCCGGCGGCCCGGTTCATGAAAATATAACAGCGTCTTGTG
>JBKJKE010000074.1:0-3633 GCA_046597605.1 Limisphaerales bacterium
ATGCCGAAGGTCGCCAATGATGGTTGGCGGTACACGGAACAGGCGGGCGATTTCCTCCACGGAGAACTGGCGCGACTCAAGCCACTGCGCGTCCTCCATGCTCATTGAGTGTGCTCACGCGAATTGATGGCTCGGTTTTCACGTAAATCGATGGTCCTACCCCGAGCTATTTTAGCGGCAGCAGCGCCGGCGAAGGCGCTGCTGTTGATCGCTGTTCAGAACGGTTCGCCGTCGAACCTGGCCGGTCGTTGCTCCTGAGGGAGTCGGTCATAGTATCGCCGAAGCTGAAGCGCGTAGCTCGAAGCAAACGCCTCGGTCAAGGTTTCGAGGCAGCTGTAAATCGCTGCAGCATTTCTATCTGAAACAGGCGGCAAATGGATGACGAGCGGAGGCTGTTTATCCATGACGTCACCTCGCAGCAGCGCGCCGCTGCGGCTTGGTATCGGGCTGCGCAAACACGTCCAGGTACAGCTTTTCATCGAGCATGGCCAAGTCGCGCCGCGCCGCCACACTAAGGAGTTCACCGGCCAGCGTCATCAGGATGCGGTAGTTGCCGGCGGCGTGGTCGCACAGCGTCTGGCGCAATCCCGGCGTCATCAGACTGGCATTGCCAGAGCCGGCGAGCAGGTGATTGAGGCAGGCCAGCAGTTCCTCCCTGCTTGCATGTTCGGTTGCCAGTCTGGTTCGGATACGTGAGCCAAGCGGCACCAGGTCTTCGCGGCGCAGTTTCTCCGGCAGACGCGCGTCACCGGCCAGCACCACGCACAGGAGCGGCTGCGAATCGAAGCGCGCGCTGGCCATCAGCCGCAGTTCGGACAGCACCGGCGGGGCCATTTCCTGCGCCTCGTCGATCAGCAGCACGGGGCGGCGCCGGGTCGATTCGAGATGGACCTGCCATTGCTCGCGTAGCGCCTTGAAGCCGCCCCAACGATTGTGTGGTTTCAGCGGCACGCCGAACACGTCGCCCAATTCGCGGTAGAAGTCGGCCAGATTGCTCTGTGGGTGGTTGATGGCACCGACAGTGACGTCGGGAAGGCGCGCCAGTCGTTCTGCCAGCACCCGTAGTGCGATGCTCTTGCCGCTTCCCGGATCACCGTGGATCATGGCGAAGCCCCCTTCACGTACCAGCGCCTGTTCGATGCGCCAGCAGAAGTCTTCGATCTTGGGCGGAACGTAAATCGCTTCGGTCGGCAAGTCGGGCGTAAAGGGATTGAATTTGAGCCCGTTCAGGGCCAGCAGTTTTTGGGTCATGGGTTTTCCTCAACATTGGGGGACAGGTAGGCCGGCGGCAGGCCGGTGGCTGCGTAATCGGCCAGCAGTTCGCGCATCAGCGGCGCCATGCCGGGTTCCGCAACCGGCACCGTCACGCTGGCTGTTGGAACGAGTTGACGCCGCACTCCGTTCGCATTGGCTGCCTTGTCCAACGGGTGGACGGCACAGAGCACGCTGCCATCGTGCGCATCTACCATCTCGACACGGGAGAGGTTCCAGCGCGCATAGCGGACGTGGACAGTGACCAGATGGCGGTACCGCCCTGGAATTTCGAAGCGCGTTCCCTCCAGACTGAAGGTGCCATCAGCACGGCGCTGACGGCGCATCACCTCCACCCGGAAGGCCGCGCACAGTTCAGCCGCTGACGGACACGCACGGGCGACATTGGGTCCCTCCAGGTAGCGCTGCAGCGGCGTCGCTTTCAACTCCGTGTGCAAGCTGCGGTGGTATTCCTGCTCAACCCAGGCCTGCGTAGCCAGGTTAAGCATGTCGAGCGTGAGCATCTCTTCTCCTTCCAACATCGCCATCAGGCGGCCTTCGACCCGGCCCCAGAAGGATTCTTGTTTGGCGTTCTGGTATGGCGAGTAAGGCAGCGTCGTCTGGTGCAGTACGCTCAGCGACGCCAGGCCGCTGGTGGTTTCTTCGGCCAGCATGGCAGCACCGTTGTCCGTCATCAAGGCACGCGGCAGGCCGCGCTTCATGAAGGCCTGGCACAGACCGTGAACCAGGCTGGCAGCCGTCTCGTCGAGGTACCACTGCAAATGACACACCAGGCGCGATCGGTCGTCAATGACGCCCAGTAGCATCGGCTTGACCCACTCGCCGCCGGCCGTCAGCACCTTGCGCGAACCGTGATGGAAGTCGAGGTGCCACAGCGCGTTGACATGCTCCACTTCATAGCTGCGCACTTCCAGCTGTTCGAGCCGGTCGCGTGCGGCCAGCGCGCCAGCACTGGTGCGCACCAGGCGGGCCTGCCGATGCATACCCTGAGCGAGCAGATAGCGTCGCAATGTCGGATACGACGGCAGTGCGGTGCCTTGCACCGCAACCTTCAGGTTGTCGAAGTGGAGCTGTACCGTCCAGCCAGGATGGGCATCGTATTGCGCGCGCAGCGCGGCAATGACTGCCGGCGCCAAGCTATGGAAGGTGCCGCGGTCGCCGCGCCGACGGTCACGCAGGCGGCCTACCGGATCGCTGACATTGCGTGCGGCGTAGAACCAGCGCTCAATGGTCGCGGTGGCAAATCGGACGTCGGTTCCGGACACGGGGTGACGCCAGGTCTTGGCCGCCAGATCGCGGATGGCGCCGTACAACTGGCCCGGCTGCGGCGGCGCCGCCAGCAGCGGACCGACGATCGCGAAGCGCAAGTGCGCCCAGCGATCGCGCTTGGGGGTAGCGGGGATCGAACTCAAACAGGTCTCCTTGGATGGCTGGCACCGGCGGCACCAAGCACGTCGCGAAGCCTACAAGGGGTGCCCAAGGGAGGCTATTGGCATCTTCTGCGTGTAATCACCGGCCCGCTCGTAGCGTGATCGCCGCGCTACCCGTCAGCGGTGTCAGGAACACTAGCAGCCGTCTCATCGCCTCGTAGGCGTCTCCGGTAAAGCGCGCTAGCAGCGCATCTGGCAGCAGCGCCATGTCCGGCGGCGGCATGAACCGCCCGCACATCGTTTGCCATAGCGCTGTAGCCGGGAAGCTGTCGCGCCACCACTGGCGCCAGCGCGCGACGGTACGCGGTGAGACTGCCAGCTGCTGCGCCAGACGCATGGCCGCCGCTGGCGTGGGGCCGCGCTCTGAGAGCAGCAGCACGGCCAGTGCCAGATGTACTCGTCGGCCAAGGAAGCGCACCGATACCGCCGTCGTACGCCTGCGGCAGTGCGCGCAGCAGAAGCTGAATCGTCTGGCGAAATCGGCGCGGACCTCGCTCGGACAGCTGCGCGGCTTACGCGGGAAGTGGGCTTGGTGCAGAGCGCCGCCGCAAGGGCAGCCTTGGAAGCGGGTTTGATCGGCCAAATCCTGGTCGATCTGGACTAATTGCTGGAGAAATTTGATGTCGGTCAGGAGGACGTGGCACACTATGGGCAGTCTGAAGTCTTAGGAAACCGAAGACTCCCCCAATAGGAGCGTTTGTTCAAGCTCCTTGCGGGGGTCACCCCATCGCCCATCGCGCTACGTGATCAAAACGGCGCCGAAACCCATCAGGTTGAGTGACCATACTCAGTTGCGGGCGAACGGTTGCTCTGACCTGGTTCGTCCATAGGTAAATTGTGCCACTGTGGCGTCCGATTGCGAGCCGATTGCTCGCGGAGAAGAGCATGAAACGATCAAAAGTTATCACCATCGCTGGGTTAGCTGTCCTGG
>JBKJKE010000204.1:0-4244 GCA_046597605.1 Limisphaerales bacterium
AATTTTTCGACCATCACGCCTCACTTTGCTCTGTTCCGTCAACTTTCCCAGACCTCATCTGGTCTCAAACACCTAAAAGTCATTCTTTATCTCTATTGGTGAGAAATGCGGGCTAGGGGAGAGGAGTTCGCTTTCGAATCACCGTAAGCAGCCGAAAATGAGCAAATTGACTCCTCTCCCCGACCCTCCACTCAATTCAGATCAAAGCACAGACAGTAGAGCCTGGCCTGTGTGGCTTCGTTCCGCTTTTGAGACGGCTTCCGGGGTTCCTGTCGCGACGACTTGACCTCCGCGATCTCCTGCGTCCGGCCCGAGATCAATAATCCAATCGGCGCATTTCACCAGTTCAAGATTATGCTCGATCACGACCACAGTGTTTCCGGTCGATACCAGTTTCTGTAACGCCGCAGTCAACACGCGGACATCTTCAAAATGTAACCCGGTGGTGGGCTCATCAAACAAGAAGAGGGTCGGCTTGCTCGAACTTTGTTGCCGACCATATTCCGCAAGGTGACTTACCAGTTTCAAACGTTGGCTTTCACCTCCGGACAAGGTGTTGATCGGTTGACCCAAGCGAAGGTATCCGAGTCCCACTTCCTGTATCAGTTGGAGCGAGCGGATGGCATTCTGGGTGTGGCGACTCTTCGCAAGGCTTTCAAGAAAATGAACCGCTTGATCGCCGCTGGCTTCCAGGAGATCGGCAATGCTCCACTCTACCTTGTTTGTGGTCGAGTCGGGGCGTTTTTCATCCGGGACTTTACCTGGAACTTTGATTTCAAGAATGTGTGGCCGATAGCGTCGGCCATCGCAATCAGGACAACGGATAAACACGTCACTGAGGAACTGCATTTCGATCTTCTCAAATCCTGCACCGCGACAGCGCTCGCACTGACCCTGCGCGGAATTGAAGCTGAAGGCGCTGGCATTCAGCCCCCGTTGTTTAGCCACTTCGTTCTGGGCAAAAATTTCTCGTATGTCCTCGAATGCCCCGGTGTAAACCGCTGGATTGGAGCGCGGCGTGCGACCGATGGCCGATTGATCCACCATCAAAACGCGGCCGATGTTTTCGAAGCCTTGGAGATCCAGTTCAGCCGTCGGTGCAGAATCGACTGTGCTCTCGTCGCTTTCGTCGGCGGATTCGTCGCTGGTTGACGTCGCATCAGGACCGTCTTCCCGGGTGATTTTCTCCACGAGCGCAGGGAGAAGGACATCCCGGACGAGCGTGGACTTGCCCGAACCGCTTACTCCTGTGATGCAGACAAACCGCCCGAGCGGAATCTCAATGCTGACGTTTTTCAGGTTGTGGACGCTTGCTCCACTCAGGTTCAGGCGGGCGGTTCCAGGAAAGGGACGCCGCTGAGGATAAGTAATCTTCCTTCGTCCGCTCAGGTAGTCCCCTGTGAGTGACTGTTTTGCTTTCAGGATGTCGCGGTAATTGCCCTGGAAAACAATTTGTCCGCCGGTCTCACCATGGCCCGGTCCGAGGTCAATGATCTGGTCAGCCGCGCGCATGACGTTCGCTTCGTGTTCCACCACCACCACCGTGTTGCCTGCATCGCGCAAACGTTGCAGGATTTCAATCAGTCGATCGGTATCTTTTGGATGTAAACCGACACTCGGTTCATCCAGCACAAACAAGGTGTTCACCAATCCGGATCCCAGGCAGGTCGTGAGGTTCACTCGTTCCGTTTCGCCGCCGGATAAGGTGCGGGTGGGGCGGTCGAGGGTCAGGTAGCCCAGGCCCACTTCGTTCAAGAAAGAGAGTCGGGCGCGGACTTCCTGCAGGGCAAGCGCCAACGGGTCCGAGCTTTTGAGGTGCTGGCGCTGCGCCGCCAGGGCTTCCACGTATGCGAGAGAATCGCGCAAGGAGAGTTGGTAGAAATCGGAGAGAGTTAAAGCTGCGGAAGCATCCGCCGCCGTCGTTCCGGGAGGAGTAATCTTATACAGGAGTGCTTCTGGCTGAAATCGCGCTCCTTTGCAATCGTCGCAGGTGCGGTAACTGCGATACCGCGAGAGCAGAACGCGCACATGCATTTTGTAGGACTTCGATTCCAGCCAACGAAAGTAACCTTTGATCCCATACCAGGCGTGCGGCCACTGCCTCAGTTCACCATCACCGTAACCCGGTTCGCCGTTAATGACCCAATCTTGAGATTCTTTGGGAAGATCACGAAAGGGAACATTGGTCGGAATGTGCTGTTTGCGGCAGGATTTCATCAAGTCGTCCTGACACTCTGCGCTTTGACCCGTTTGCCATGGCTTTACCACACCGCCGGCCAGCGACTTGGACCGATCGGGTGTCGCCATGTTGTAATCAATCGTAATCACGCGACCGAAACCGCGGCAGGTGGGGCATGCTCCCAGCGGATGATTGAAGCTGAACAGGGCAGGGACCGGATCCCGGTAATCGATATCGCAGGCGGCACAGTGGAGCCGATTGGAAAAGAAGCGGGATCCATGGATGGTTAGTTTTCCGTTGTCATCACCGGCAAAGTGAAGACACAACTTTCCTTTTCCAAAGTGGTAAGCCTGCTCGGTCGCTTCCATGAATCGCTGCCGATTTGAAGCGGTGCTCTTCATGCGATCCTGGATCACGACAAGCTCCTTCAATTCCTTTCCGGAGAGCAGCGGAAGAGCGTCCTCCAACCGCACGATGGTGCCTTCGACCAGCAAGCGTTGATAACCTTGTTTTGCTACCAGGTTCAACGAATCAGCCAGCGGAAGTTTGTCGGACAAGGGAAGATGGAACGAAATCAGGATCTCCTGTGGCGACGTTTTGGCTTTCTCCGACAGGGAGTTCCAGATCATCTGCGGCGAATCTTTTTTGACCGGCGACCCGCACTTGCGGCAGTGCAGTTGTGAGAGGTGTCCCCAGAACACTTTCATGTAGTCGCAGATCTCGGTCATGGTTCCGACCGTGGAACGGGTGGTTTTGACGGAGTTGCGCTGCTCTATAGCGATCGCTGGTGGGATTCCTTCGATGCTATCGACTTGCGGCTTGTCCATCCGGTCGAAGAACTGCCGGGTGTAGGGAGAAAAGGTCTCTATGTAACGGCGTTGGCCTTCGGCGAACAAGACATCGAAAGCCAATGAACTCTTGCCAGAACCACTTAAGCCCGTGATCACGATTAGCTTCCCAATCGGCAGATCCAGATCGAAATTCTTCAGATTGTTGTGCCGCACGCCCTTGAGGCGAATGAACTTGGGCGCGACCTTCTTTTGCATCGCGCGGAATGTAGATTCAATTTAGGGGGAGTTCAAATGGACGATTGTTCTGGCGCGGTTTGCCTATCCTCTTGCCAAATAAGGCGGGGCACGTAAGATTTTCGCCGTGCAGGCATTCGCAAATTGGCTCCGGTCGATCTGCTGGGCAAACTAATCTGGAGAGGATGTTAGCCTGCACATCCGTTGTGGGGCCGTAGCTCAGTTGGTAGAGCGTTTCGTTCGCAATGAAAAGGTCAGGGGTTCGATCCCCCTCGGCTCCACCATTTCTCCTTCCCGGGGCTGGCCTCGTCTCTCTTTCAGTTCGCGTTCAGGGTCTTTTCCTCAAAAAAGTGCCATGACGGGCATCTGCTATGCGGAGACGGTATCGATTCATTCTGAAGTGACCCCATAATAGGGGTAATCGATTGGTTTCAACTCAGACCCATCCGATTCTTGGTAGTGATCTTTTCCAGTGGAAACGAAAAACCGCATTTGGGTTCCTCGCTGTTTTCGGTGGAATAGAAGTGAGGCTCGCCCTCATCCTGGCCTTCTCCGGGTACGCCGCGGCACAGTTCATTCCGAGGCGAAGGCAGAAATCAGGGACGTTTACGGCTAAACGTTCCTACCCTGCGAATGGGGCGATATGCACGTTCCCGGAGACTTTAAAATGCTTCGAAAAACCCCGGAAACGCGTTGCGGCGGACTTTCAATTGCTTCGGCTGACCGCGAAATTATCTCCGGACTCTTCCGAACGCTTCGGCTGACCGTGAAATTATGTCCGGACTCTTCCGAATGCTTCGACTGACCGCGAAATTATGTCCGGACTCTTCCGAATGCTTCGGCTGACCGTGAAATTATGTCCGGGCTCTTCCGGATGCTTCGGCTGACCGCGGAGATATGTTCGGGCACTTTCGAATGCTTCGACTGACCGCGGAGATATGTCCGGGAGCTTTCAAACGCTTCGAAAATCCTCCGCAACAGGGTTGCAACGCTTTTTCGAAGGCTTTGGGGTTTGGATGAGGGCGAGCCTTCTTTCTAAT
>JBKJKE010000064.1:0-60217 GCA_046597605.1 Limisphaerales bacterium
AATGGTATAGCGAACGCGATTGGTTCGACCCCACATTCTGCACGTTGGGAAGGGTTATTGACCCCTGATTTGCAGGGGTTGTCACGTTAACGTCTGATTCCTCCCTGTTTCGGCTCATTTTAAGGCAGGAGGGAGCGGGAGTTACGACGGAACTGAGCTGCCACCACAGGGAGGGTGATCTAATCGGTGAGGTTGGCATCTCAGTGGTCTCCCGACACGTCCAAACCCACTTCCGGGCGACTTGCACCTTGTGTGATCCTGCTATAACTGTTTTCTTCTCTGTCGTAGTATGAATCTCGAACAGGCTGTCAAACTGACCAAGGAAAGCTGCGACAAAATGAATTCCCGCTATGGGAAGGTCGTTTTTGATGAGTGGGTCATATTGTCGTTTTCGGGAGACAAAGAAACGATTCTGGCCTACTCCGGTTCCCGGCGGGATCATTTCAAGCAGAACTTTGCGAACGACGTAAAGACTCTGAAAATCGAATTGCGCAAGAATCGCTATCACATTGGCGATTTCGAGTTCGCTCGCGATGCTGCCGGTACTCACTTCGATTCGTTCGTCATGATTGGAACGGGTCTCTTGCTGATCTGCAACTGCACGAATCTTTCGATGACCCAGATCACCAAGGATCCAAATTGGACCCTCGCGCAAGTGCCCTTCGTTGAAATGACCGATGCGTTCCGCAACGATCCGCTGGTCGCCTGATCAGGTTAAAAGACCTTTGTAGAGGAAGAATCCGTAAGCACCGATTAGCACGAATCCCATAAACCTCGGGAGTTGCCCAAATAGGCTGACAAATAGGAAGTGGACTAACGCAGCCCCTCCGAGGATCAACACTCCCGTTTCGAAAAATGCTGGGACTGCGATCGGTTTGATCAACGCAAATAAGCCGATGCAAAGCGGGATGCAGATATGGCCATCGCCCGCCTGCGAACTGTAGATCACTTCGGGTTGTCGTCTCCATCCATAGTACAGGGCCAGCATGGCATTCGGCAGCACCATCAACCAACCGGTGAGCCAGCCAATGTGCTTCGTGCTGAAGAACCCTGTTTTCAATCCTCCGAGCCATGAAACCAACCAATCCGTACTGATGAAGACCGCATAGGCGCCGACTCCCAGCAGGAGCAAATCAATCAGGAACATTGCTCCCATTGATTTTTGCTGGCGCACATTGTTCTTCAATACTTCGAAGACATGGATGCACTGCCAAAAGATAAAGATTCCGACGAGGACGAGACCATCCGTGAAATCCAGTTTTCCATCGCGCGATAATGCCCAGGTGACGCCTGTGAAAAAGATCACGGCGAGCAATGTCAACATGAGTGACAAGCGGTTCAGACGAGGCTCCGCGTCGTTGCCCCTTTTTTTACCTTTCCCAGACTTTTGCGGCACCACCGCCATTCCCCAGATAAGGGCTGGTAAACCAATAAGGAGCGTCAGGTTGGTGACGTTGTTTACCAGGCAGTTGGTCATAACATCAGCTCCCGAACCCCCGTTCCTCGCCAAAAGATAGGCGAAGACCAGGTTTCCCAACCCCGAACAGTAGGGCATCACCAGCGTCCCTAACACCGTCCCTTCGAGACCACGACTGGACATGGCCTCAAGTCGCCACACCATCAGCCATGACGCGGCGAGGAACATCACCGCGAAGAACCACGGTTCTGCCAGGCCAGCGTTTTGGATGGAGGACAACATGAAACTCATTTTTGCATTTAGGCGAAAGCAAACTGGTCGCCAACTGCGGGGGAGACTAATATGAGAACTGAGATGTCATGGAAAGTTATCTGACCTGCATTGGCATGGGGTTACGTTGTTTTGAGTAAAAATCACGCTCCCATCAGGTAGTTGGATATCCGCAGGGCTCGTCTCTCGAGACGAAAGCCTTGTGAAAGTGGTGCATCCGTTACCCGAAATCAATGCACACCGGTGACAAGAGGCTGGCACCAGGCGGATTCAAACTCTTCCACGGTTCCGACCCATTTGGCTGCTGCGGGATCGTTCTGCGGAAGTTTGCTTTTTGTAGAAATCACCTTCGCCCGGACGTAAATTTCGTCCCCGCGCAGATCATAGGAAGGTTCCGTTCCATTCACGATCCCGAGGAGTTGGCCGACATCTTCACTATATTTATGAGTCACTCTCATCGGCGTTCCACTCTTGGCCCGAATTGGTTCGTTGGTGGAAAGATAGCCTTTGCGAGTGCCAATGAAATGAGTGGTGTAGGTGACTCCGGGCTCGGGCGTGATTTTAACCGAATAAGTTTTCCTGCCTCGCTGCACCTGGTCGAGAGTGACTCCGGAAGACGCGTAGAACTCGCCTTTTTCCATTGCATTAATCAGTGCGGCTGCTGACAGGTTTGGTGCATTCACCATGATCCAACCCTCACCCGGATTGTTTTTTGAAAAACCAAGACTGTGATATTTATGTGAATCGTCCGTTGCGATGCCGTACATGACCGGCAAGTGCAGTTCTGCTAAACGTCGGGTCAGAATAATGTCCCAAACACGTTCAACGCTGGCATGAGATTCATCGCCACTGTTGTGGACGTGCGGATGGCCGTTGAAGACTTCGAAGAATTGTTCATTTTTCACCTGCATGAGCTCTTCTGCAGTGATCCCCCATTGGAAGTTGGGATGATTGATATGCGGGAACATCGGTTGGCCGGTTTCTTTACGCTGTTGGATGACGGCATCCACGTTCGCCTGCATCACTTCGACGACGCTCGTCCCGCCTTTAGGTTCGATGAGATTCCGTATGTTGATGGCACCCATGTGAATGGGAGCGGTCAGATGGCGAGCCGACACTTCTTCGCCGCGCAGGAGGAGAAATTTTTTACTCTCGTTGAACTTCGGAGCGAATTCTTCAAAAGTCTTAAGGCGGATTTGTTCGTGACCGGCTTCGGTTCGCTTTTCCACAGAAGAGCCCCAGCGTGCGAGGTATTTGTCCCGGGCGGTAGTCCGCGAATCATTGGTGATCGACACCCATTTTGTTCCCGCCCCAATGCTGTTGTGATCGGAAAGGGTCAGGAATTGGTAATCGTTCGTCTTGTACCATTCCACAATCATTTCCGGGAAATCATCGCCATCACTCCAGAGGGTATGCGTGTGAAGATTTCCTTTATGCCAATGGTTTGCGGCGGAAGCGGAAAGGCACGTTACGAAGCTCAGCAAGAGGACGCGGCCAAAGCGGAACGGAGTGCGTGTGAACATGCGGCATTAAACCCGAGGGCAACGCCGCTTGGCCACAGGAAAATGTTCCCTGATCACCACTCGTTCAAGGGGCTTCCAATATGGCCGAGGAAATCATCCGGCAACTGATGCGTATGCGGCGAATAGAGTAAGAGACCCTGCTCGGAGAGGCTGATGATGTTGGAAGTTTCAATGTCGATCTGCAGATCGGTTGCAGAGTTGGTTCCGGATTCGTTCAGTTGTTCAGCTAGATTCATACTGAGTAGTTTCCTTACTACGCCTTATGAGGGGCGTGGAGGAAACCTTACCGGCTTGACGGTTTGCCGCCAATTAGGGGCAGCCCTGTATTTGCCTGCGACGTGTTATTAATGGGATGTCAGGCAAAGGCCCATAGCCACTCAGGTTTAGAGTTATGGTTTCACTTCAACGCGGAGCAGGTAGGACGTGGCAGGCGCAGAAAGGATCGATGCTGTTGAACTCATGTTCGTTGCAGTGGCCTGAATCCAACCGGTGACCGGCATCCAGGAAACAAGGTCAGCACTGCTGTGGAGGCGGTAAGCTCTGCCTGGGACGGAGGACCACCGCACCTCAATCGAGCTACCTCCCGAACGAGTTGGAAGCTGAAAACGCAATGCTGAAGAGGAATTTGTGGGGTCGGTTCCCGCGATGAATTCTGCGAAGTCCGGCATTCCATCTGCGTCCGAATCGGTTTGCGCTGTTCTGCCGGCAGAGACTTGACCAAAATATTGCTGTTCCCATGGGTCAGAGATGCCGTTGGTGTTTGCATCGTTGAATGTGTAGTTGCCGAGGAAAGTTAAAGGGCCGGCGGAGCTCAGACTATTGGTCACCCCAATCGGAGTTTGATAGAACGGGACAGGATTAAAAGTGATCGAATAATTTCCGAAAGGACAATCCAGGAAAGTAGTTATCCATCCGCTTCCACTTCTTGAGATCGGGCCGCTGAGTTGAAAGCTTCCTTGCGCAAGATTGTTGGTGACCACGATAGTTCCCTCATCTGGAGTGCTTACGGTTACGGAGATATCATCCACCAACCAGCCGGGGTGTCCGCCGCCTTCCAGTGAAAAGAATCCGTAGTAAAAACCAACGCGTATGACTCGTCCGACGTAGGGAGTGAGGTCAATCTGCGCTTCTTCCCAGCCATCAGAGAATTCTTCGAACGTGGCGACATCGATCCAGGAATTGCCATTGTTCGTGGAAATTGAAAGGGCTCCGAATTCGTAGATGTCGAGGTCGGATTGCAGAGTGAAATCGTAGCTGTTCCAAAACTTTAATGTGGCCCGGGTGCCACCCGTCAAAGAGATGGCAGGGCCAATCAAACTTGTATCGCCGAGATCAGTGCCGTTCCCTCGTAGATTGCTGCCCCATGCATTCAGCCCGGAGTGCGCGGAAGTCTCCCAACCGTTATTGGGCGTGCCCCATTGCCACGTGGTGGTTCTTGTTTCCCCATCCACGACGATCCAATTGGTGCCGCCGTTTTCAAGGTTGTCAAACCATGGGACGCTAAATGGTTTCTTTGTGTAGAAGGTATGGAGCGCTCCATTGTTATCGTCCTCGGTGGTGTTGCCGGCCTGGTCTCGACTAACGATCTTGAAATAATATTTCTTGTCCGCTTGCAACCCGGTGAGAACCACGGAGTGCTCATCGCTTAAATTTGCTGCATAGGCGGTTCGGTTGAGAAAAGCGGATTCGCCAAATTGAACCAGCGCGTCGGTTGGTTTGGATGTGGTCCACGACACCACGGCCTCCTGATATTCCGTGGTTACTTTAATATTGGAAATCGTGGGTGGGGTAGTGTCGATTTCGGCGATTGCACGGACGATGCTTCTATCTGACAGGTCCTGGTATTCTGTCCAAATCAGATCTCCATTCTTTACTCGCAGTTCACCGGAGGAGGGAGGGGCTGTGTTTGGGACAAGTGAAATGAACCCACGGAACAATCCCGGTCGGGTGGTTTCGTGCAACGCAAGAGTCTGTCCCGTTGCAGCCGTATCACTGAAGAAATTTATAGTAATTTGACCGGCTCCGACGTGGTCAGAGTCTGCAACCTCTACCGTAACCTGCGATGGAATGGTGTAAGCCGAACGGTCGAGCGCAATCGTTCCTATCCCATTGACGCCGGGAACGAGAAAGCTGACGAGATTGCGGAGCAGATTGACACGGTTGTCGGGTGCTATTCCAGATAGCGGCACTGCGTCGATTGGATACCCGAGGAAAACAACCCGTCCGGCACTGTCCTGGCCGACACGGGGATATCGCAATCCGACCGGCGCCCCCAATGGTTCAAAAAAGATCGGTGAAGCATCGGGAGCGATAACTAATGTATCTGAAATGTCTGAGGGAATTCCTACAGCCTCTTTGAAAGCATCATCATAGGGGCTGTAGTCAAGTATCAGTTGCATCCCACTGGAGATCGGATCGCTGTCAACGCCGTAAACCTCGGGAGCTCCGACATCCGCGGTATAGTTCAGGACATGGAGAACGTTTGACCTGAAGGATGCGCCTCCCGTTTCGTCGAGGCGTGACAATCCCTCCATCGTAGCGACCAGCAGGGCGCCTCCTTGATTCAGGTAATTGGACAATGTCGTCCGTTCTCCCGCAGTCCATGAATCTGTAAATTCGGAAACGCGCCAGATCACAGCCCCAAATGGCCGAAGGGTGTTAAGAGAAGGGGAGCCATTAGTTGGCACATTCCAAACTTCGTAGCTGATTCCCAATTGATCGAGTGCATCCGTATAACCGCTGAGTGGGGGAACTGGAAAAAGACCGTCCGTGTAGGAATCGACCAACAGGATCACTGCAGTTCTTGGCGCAATGAAGCTGAATAGAGCGCCACCATTATTGTTCGTCGCGCGATTGCCAGCCTCATCAGCCGAGCTTACGAAAAATTGGTAAGATCGACCCACCAGCAAACCGTCCAGCGCGACTTCGTGATTAACGGTGAGATCCCGATTCGTGGCTGAAAGGGAAAGAACAGAATTGGTGCCGAACTTAACGTAAGAATCAGAAAGTTCGTCGGTTTGCCAACAGGCTAAGGTGCGTCCAAAACGATTCGTCACGAAAACATTAGTGATGACGGGAGGCAAAAGGTCAGCCCTGGCGTTGGCGACGCGTTCGGCTACGGGCGAAGCATCCTGATAAATCGCCGTGATGAGATCTCCATGCGCGATCTGTAATCGTCCGTCGACTGCTGCTGTTCCCGTGGCGGTTTGAATGCTGTTGGTAAATACGCCGTTGTTCCCTTTTGCGTATAAAGTATAGTTTTCCCCATTACCTTCCGTTGAACTTCCCACCAAAACGTTCTTCCAGCTCTGCCCGGCCAAATTGAAGTCAATCAATTGCAGGCGCATCGTTCCTGGAGCGCTGTAGCTTCGGCGGTCGAAGAAAAGGACTCCCGCTCCTGGCAGTGGAATATTAGCCGAGATGACGAGTGCGAAATCCTGGTCTGCTTGTGCAGTATCAACCCGTGCGTCTTCGGGGACATTCCGGGCATGGATACGCACGATATATTCCCCGGGAACCGGAGCTGCAAGGTGGACGGCCTCCACATTGTTTAGATGGTCAGTGGCACCAGTGTTCGGCACAGACTCCGCGTCTTCGAATTGGTTCCCTGAGAAAACCGACCCATCCGGAGCAACGACTTCCAGATCCAGATCATTCACCAACGCTGGAATGGTAGCCGGGAAACCAGGAACATCCGAGTAAGCCAGAGTAATCCGCAGAGGTTCATCAGCACTGGCAACCAACAAGCGGTGTTCAAAGGTTTGTCCGGTGGCAAGGACCGCGGACTGATCGATGAATTGGTAACGTTTTGTTGAATCGATTAGTTCGACGAGATCGACTCGACCCCATCCCTCATCATTATTTGGGATGGGCCCGGTGCTGGTGCCATCGTCGATGTCAGTTGCAGAGTTAATCAGAGCTGCTTTCACGAGGGCAGGGGAGGGCGTGGCGTTGGTGACGGTCTCCCGGTAAAACTGGACGAAGACCGCGGCTGCTCCGGAGACATGTGGTCCTGCCTGGCTCGTGCCACCCTGGTAGAGATAGTTGTCTGAGATTGCCGCCCAGGCATTTTCATCGTTCGCGAGAGAGGATCGCAGGGATGAAATCCAGGTTCCCGGAGCAACCACATCAGGCTTGATCCGGCCATCCTCACACGGTCCACGGCTGGAAAAATCTGCCATGGTTTCGCGACCGCTGTCGTATACGAAAAAGTCGAAGCGGTCATTCTCTGTGGCACCGGTGGCGATGACATTTTTGGCGACGGCAGGTGATCCGATAGTTTGCTGACCGGGACCGGCGTTGCCGGCCGAAAACTCCAGAATGTAAGGTTGATCCCCCGCCGTCAGCAAATCCGCATCACGCACAAGGGCGTCGAATTCGGCGGCCGATAAATCGTAGCGACCCTGTGTATCGTCTCCCCAACTGTTTGAACCGATTTCAGCACCTGCTCGGACCGCATCCCGGGTCATTTTCTCGTAGGTCGGCGGGGCATGGTAACCGCCCGCTCCATCGAATAATCTTTGAGCAACAATTTCTGCGCCCGGTGCGACTCCCAGTCCGTAAAGGTACCCTTCTGCATCGGCTTCCCCAGCAGCGCCGTTGCCGGCAACGATTCCGGCAACATGAGTCCCGTGACTGTGCTCATCAGCTGCATCGGTCAACGTGCCGTAATGAAAAAAGGCGGGGACGCGGCCGGCCAGATCGGGATGCATGGTTTCAGCATTACCTTCCTGCAACCCGCTATCCGCCACGGAAACGGTCACTCCGAAACCGTCGTAGCCTAATTGATGGACCACGGCCAGGGTCCCCGATTGCCCGTCTTCTCCTGCCGTGATTTTCGTGGAGATTTCGTCGAACAATTTGATTTTGGCGGCAGGCTCAATCCAAAGAATATCGTCGGAACCGGCCAACGCATTGATTTGTTGTGGTGTGGCAGATCCGTCCACGATATGCCCGAACCTCGTGCTGCTTAAATGATCAAAGCGACTCAACATCCCCCGGGCTTTGTCTAATTCATCAGCACCGGCATCTGGAGAAAGCAGAATGCGTATTTGAGTTTTTTCTTCGGCGCCGCGTCCCTTTGCCCGGTTCAGTAGAGCATGCACCTTGTGCTGCGGTTCGTACTGGCCGATCCAACGAACAAATGGGAGAGCCTGGATGAGGTTCAAATCCGCGTTGTGCAGTCGCGCGACAAAGCTATCTTCCGGGACAAACCGTAGCAACTTGAGGCGGTGTTCTTTGAGCTCCTCGCGCCATGGGGCTTCGACCGGTCCGATGAATTGAACAAGGTATAAACCGGAAACGCGTTCGCCAGTCACTGGTTTGCGGGGTGTCTCGTGTTTGGTGGGCGTAGTGATCTGCTGGTTGCGCAGACGAACTGGCTTTTCAGAAGAGTCCGCAGCAGATGCGAGGAACGGAACTAAAAAAATGGATGTGCAAAGGCTGAACCAACATAGAACCGAACGAGCGGCAATCACGGTCGAATCATAGCTGCGCGTATTGTCTGGAACAAGGGGTTTGGCCGCGCAATTGGCTAAGGGCTTCCTCCTATTTTTTGATGAGAAGGCCGTTGGTCAGGCGATAATGACGCGGGGTCACGTTCTGGGTCCGTTTGAACGCAACGTAGAGATATTCCGTATTGGGAAATCCAGACATCTCCGCAATACGTTCAATCGCGAGGTCCGTTTGGGTGAGTAAATACTTCGACCGCTCCAGTTTGACGCGAAGAATCTCATCATGGGGCGATCGTCCGATTGCCTTTTCAAAACGAGCATAGAAGGCGCTCCGGGAAATCCGGAATTCAGCCAGTAGCTCATTCACCGTAAGTCCATTGCAGGCATGTTCTCGAATGTATCGCACCGTGCCGGCGATGAATTGGTCGCTGATCGCAGTGATGTCGGTAGACTTGCGAGCGACCACGCCGATGGGTTGGACAAGGATCTGCGTTTCGTCATGACCGTTCTTCTTTTTCAACAATTGGTGAAGGAGTTGAGCGGCCTCGAACCCGATTCGTTCTATATCATATGCGACGCTTGTCAGCGGAGGGGTGGTCAATCGACACAACTGCTCGTCATTGCTCGCCCCGATCACCGCGATTTCTTCTGGAACGGAAATGTTGGCCTGACGGCATGCATCGAGAACCCTCTGAGCGTGGCGATCACTGCAGGCCATAATGCCGTTCGGCTTTGGCAGCCGGATGAGCCAGTCCGCCAGTTGTTCCTGCATCTTGTCCCATTGTTGCAGTACTCCGACGTGACGAGGGACGAGGTGAGCCGCACCCGTAAAACCGGCATGCTCCACTTCGGCGAGGAACCCTTTCTGACGCATCTCAGAAAAGGGGTGGCCGGTGTAGCCGAAGTAGGTGAAGTGCTTGAATTTCTTTTCCAACAGATGCTGCGCCCCCATTCGGCCGATGGCGTCATTGTCCGGGCAGACCTGAGCCAGGCCCAGGTCATAGCGGTGCCCAAACATCTCTACCGTTGGGATGGAAGAGTTTCTCAGGTTGCGAGCCAGTCGCATGTCTTCCACATAGGCCAGGATGCCGTCGCCCTTCCATTGCCTGAGCCAGTTTTGCGCGTAATCACCGCTAAAACGCATATCGATGAAAAGCGACCATGGGCCGTAGGTCTCGACATATTTCGCTATGCCGCGAAGGATCGTCCCGCCATAACCTTGCGATCGGTCGACGCAAACGGCGATGCGCGGGTGCTGAATGGATCGTCCAGGCTTCATGGGAATGCGGTCTTTTTACCAGCTGCAACGGATTTGGGCAACAAGAGCTACGAGACAAAAACAATGCTTTTAGTGGATAAGAATGCGTTGTGGGATTCATGGAGAGGTCTACAACTGGAGCCTCTGCTATCGACCGGGTTTGCACCCACAAATTTCGCGACGACAAAGTAGACGGGATAGGCTTGGTAATTCTGGAGGCGTGACTGTGATTCAGCAAGCCAATGGGATGGAAGTGGATCTGCCCGGCACTGTGCAATGAGTGCTGGAGGCAAGC
Organism: Limisphaerales bacterium; assembly: GCA_046597605.1. Classification (GTDB taxonomy): domain Bacteria; phylum Verrucomicrobiota; class Verrucomicrobiia; order Limisphaerales; family JACDHS01; genus JACDHS01. The sequence continues at coordinate 10,217 of JBKJKE010000064.1, forward strand.
AGGATCTGCGATCCAGCGACCGGCTTCACGAAAAGGCCGGAACTAACGTTCCGGCCTTTTCCAGCGCCGAATTGATTAGCCTTTTATTACACTTTCGGGGCGGTAATCGTCCGAATTGTGTCTCCAGCGGGCTGTTCTGTAGCGGCGCGTTCGAACACCCGCTCATATTCTTTTTCGTATGCGGGGTGGTTCGTTTTCATCAATTGATCCCAAACGTTGAAATAGAGACCGTAGTTGCAGTTGATGTGGCGATGATGCATGTCGTGATGCACCGAGGTGTTATGCCACTTCGTCAGGGGGTTCCGAACAAAGCCGCTGGGTAACAATTCAAATCCTAAATGCCCGAGGACGTTCAGGACCGTCATGTAGATGAGCCAGATCAAGGCCGCGAGCGGATGGACCGGCATGAACGCCGCCGTAATCGGGAAAACGATCGCCTGGATGAATGCTTCGGTGGGATGAAAAGCGAACGCCGCCCAGGGAGTTGGACTGTGACTGAGATGATGAACCCGATGCACGATGGGGAAGAGTCGCCGGGTGTGCATCAAGCGATGCGTCCAATAGAACCATGTATCGTGAACCAGGATCAGCGCGATCACTGAAAACCAGAGATAAGGCCATCCATACTTTTGGATGGGCGAATAGATTTTTAGCCATCCAACGCTTTCATGGTTCAAAATGAACGTCACCACCCCAACCCCGGCGAAGATCAGCAGTGAAAGGAGACTATAGAGAATCTCCCGACGGATCTGAGGGCTTTTGGGATATGCTCGCTGAATTTTGCGACTGAGCACCTGCCGACGAAGAATGACGTAGAAAAGGAGGTATGCGGCGCCCGCCACCCCAAGGTATCGAACCAGATGCAGCACATACCCGTAGGACAGAATGCGCCAACAGGTTTCAGCAAAATCGCTCATAGTTGGTTCGGCAAGGGAACACGTAAAAGGCGTTTGCGTCAAATGATCCTGCGGATGGTCCCTGCTTCTGAGTAAAGAGTTGGAACACTCCTTACACCCCGACTTACGACCGATGGACCTCTTCGCAGGACGCCGGGGATACCACCTCCAATTCCTCGTTCCACCAATCCACCTCCGATGTCGCCTCCGGATGTAGGCAAATCGGAAAATTAGACAGGGGTCCAGCAGGGGGCGGCATATTGCTCGGCTTCTGTCCGAATCCCAAAGGGATTCCGTAGCAAAGCCCAGCGGTTGCGAGGCACGAGCTACCCTGGGTCAGCATTCCAACATTTCAACAACCCCGAAGCGGGTTGCGTTGCGGAACCGAAGTATCTTTCGGCGTACGGAGAACAGAAAAGTCCCGGATCACGGTTTGCCTACCTGGCCTGCATTAAAGTTGTATGCAGACGCACCAATTGCTCCATCAATCCATTGGCCTTCTGAAATTTTACGCAACCACTTCGGGATTGGCTCGCCGATTGCAAAGTGTTATAGACAAAAAAACCTCATGAGAACAACCACTTGGCTTGCAGCCTTCCTGCTATTGGCGGCAAGTCTTTGTAACGCGCAACAAGTCATCAAGCACGGCAGCATTGAAGTTAACTTTCCCACCAGCAGTTGGATTGAGACGGAGCCTCCAACGGAATTAACGGCAGTCACGAACCTCAATCCGCAGCTGAACATCGACTTTCATGCCATTTCACAACCAGCGGAGTTGCGACTCCTTATCACCCGGCTCGAATATCCCGTCGCAGGTAATGGTGAAGTGGTTGCAGGCTATTTGAGCGGAGCTCGAAGACGATGCCAACGGCAGGCGCGTGAGCCAATCGTTGAGAAATCCGATTTCACCGGAAAAATTCCGATCCATTCCTTCCAGGCCAATCTGCCCGGAGGTCTTTTCCTGGAAATACGAGCGCTTTTCTGCACCGAACGAGTTTATCTTCTGGAGATTCGGCGGCCCGGTCTTTTCTCGTAAAGAGGCACAACAATGCCTGGATGAAATCACGATTGATGAACCAGGCCTCCAGGGGGTTTCCGCCAACAGTATCGCCGAGGCAGAACGTCGTTTTGGCGGCCAGCGCAATGCCTACGAAGCGGGTCGACGAATCGGCTACTTCATGGGCATGGGCGTCTTCTTGTTGTTGGTACTTTCCGGAGCAATTGCCCTCGCATTAGCAATCTATAAGGCTCACTCGCGAAAAACGTCTCCCAGCTCGCCAGCCAGAACGCCGGGGATACCGCCTCCAATTCCACGTTCGACCAATCCACCTCCGATGTCGCCTCCGGATGTAGGAAAATCGGAAAACTAGACAGGCGGTCCAGCAGGGGGCGGCACATTGTTCGGCTTCTGTCCGAATCCCAAAGGGATTCCGTAGCAAAGCCCAGCGGTTGCGAGGCACGAGCTACCCTGGGTCAGCATTCCAACATTTCAACAACCCCGAAGCGGGTTGCGTAACCGAAGTATCTTTTGAGCGTATGGAAAACAAGCCTCGGATCATGGTTTGCCTACCTGGCCTGCATTAAAGTTGTATGCAGACGCACCAATTGCTCCATCAATCCATTGGCCTTCTGAAATTTTACGCAACCCACTTCGGGGTTGGCTCACCGATTGACCTGTACTCAGGGTAGACAGAACTAGAGAGTCGCGGCCCGCTTGCGGGCTGCTCGTGCCTCGCAACCGCTGGGCTTTGTTGCGCAACTCCTTTGGAGTTGGAAATGGACCTTGTGGGTAATGAACAAGGAATTAATAACACACGGCTACAGAGCGAGTCGTCGCTCCACGACTAAAATAAGGGCCATCATGGTGGGAGAAATAAGAATGGTTGGTATATTTTGACTCTAAAGCAGGCGACTCTCCGTGGAGTTTGGCATTCTGACTTCCAAAATAAGCAGCTCACCGTTGAGTTGGACTTTTTTACTCTCAAAAGTAACAACTTCCAATTGAGTTCGAGACTTTGACTCCAGAAACGGCCAACTCACTACTGAGCTGTGGAGTTTGACTACAAAAATGAGCAACTCTGAGTTGGGTTAACAATTTTGGCTCACAAAATGACCAGCTCACGGTCTGGGTGTGTCTTCTGACTGCCAAACCATGCAACTTGCCGCTGGGTTGTAGGTTTGGACTCTCAAAATGGCCAGCTTTCCGGAAAAGGAGGTCTTTCGGTGGCTGTTTTTAGACATTTCGACCCAGAACGGCGGATTCTGATGGTTTATGTATACAACAAAATCTAAACTGACCCGCATCCGACACCGTTTATGGGTGCGCCCGTGGAAGAGGGCTACGTCCGAGCGGATTCACGAGGGTTGGAACCGGAACGAATAAGTAAAACAAAAAGAAGGTATGAGACAGAACATTGCATATAGCCAGGAGGGTTTGATGGGGATGTCCGCGGACGCGATCGCGGGAGACGTCAAAAACGCGGTCCAAATCACCCTTGCCTATAATAATGCGGCTGCCCTGACGCCGACTCGCAAGGCGGCGGAGGTTGCCCAGAAGAATTATGGCGCGGGATTGACCGTCTATCGCAATCTGCGTCGCGGTTTGGACGGAAAGACCCGGGAGACACGGGTGCTGGTGACCCTGGCTCGTGATATTCTAAAACCGCGCCTGGGTAATTCGTTTAGCCTGGATTGGGTAGAAACCGGGTTTCTCACGTCGCTCGAGGTTCCGCAGGACGCCGCCAGACTGGAAACTTTGATTGGAGCCCTGGCCAACTATTTTACAAAGCATCCCGAATATGAATCCGATTCCAGCGACGTCACGGCGTCAGCTTTGGAAGTGTTGCACGAGGATCTGGCAACAGTGCGCCAGGAAGTGAAAAGCCAGACAACCAATCTTCGCACACTGAGCCGCCTGCGGCGGGAGAAGTTCGCCGCTTTGCGCAAGCAACTCTGTGCGCTGGCGAAGGAACTGACGCAGAAGTTGTCGCCGCTGGATGAACGTTGGTGCGATTACGGATTCAATATTCCAGGTCTAAAGCAAAAGCCCGAAGCGCCCGAAGAGGTGAGTGTTACTTTGCTGGACCAGGGTGCTGCGGCGGTGGAGTGGGAACCTGCGGCACGCGCGGATTACTATCGAGTTTGGCTGCAAATCCTGGGCGTGGATGCAGAACCGGTCCCGGTAGGAAGTCCAGCCGATCCGAATTTCTTGGTCGAAAGCGTGCCTCAGGACGCGGAGGCCGATCTGTTTGTCTCTGCGGTTAATAAAGGAGGGGAGAGCAGGTTGAGTGCGGGTGTTCGGTTGGCCCCAATGTCGAAACTCCAACATTCCACGTCTCCAACAACCCATCGGCACGATGCCCCTCCGAGTTCTCTTGCCAATAGCCTGTCCTCTGAACATCGTTCGCCGTCGTGAATAGTAACAGCGAGCAAGTCAGTAGTTCTGAGTCATCACATGTCCTGACGCTAACGCAGATCGGGAATCCATCCGCGCAGTGGACGTTGGGCCTTTTCCCGACCCACCTGGCATTGTCGGAAAGGCCGGGCTCGCAGCCATACATCATTTTGCGTGACCAGGTGATGAGGACAGCCACCCTGGTTGAAGGGATGCGGGCGTTCGCCTTGCAAGTTCCTATAAAAACCACCTTCAACCTGACTCCGGAAGCAACGGCCATTCTGGCGGAATGGATTGGAAAGCCGGTGCTTGCGGCGGTCTACCTCAAGCGCCGTTATGGTTGGATTCTGCCCATCGCCATCCTTTGGATCTTGGGATCGCTCCCGATCCGGGGCAATCCCGAAGCGGGAGTTGCGGCCGTTCCGTTTGATGCCATTGCCTTCGTGCTTGGATCCATCCTTGTTGTCTCGTGGGCGTTTGCAAAATGGCGTCCGCATCCGGTCCTGTTCCTGATTGATTCGATGTGGTTTGTCGCGATGGGAGGTCATCTGGTTATGACGGTGGTCAATGGTCGAAGCAAAGGATGGCTGGTTCTGGTCCTTCTTCTGGTTTGGATGGTGATCAATGGCCTGAAGCATTTCATGCGGTTTAAAAACACCAAAATCGTGCGGTGGGATCCGCGCGGAGTGGTGAAGGCGTGATAAAAAGATTGGCTTTGCTTTCGGGACAATGGCAAATCAGTCAACAACGTTTCGTTTATGAATAGTAATCAAGATAAAATGCTACGACTCGGGTTGCCGAAGGGCAGTCTGCAGGACGCAACCATCGAAAAGATGGGGAAGGCCGGTTTCCACATCCAAATCAGCAGTCGCTCGTATGTGCCTTACGTCGATGACACTGAAATGGAAATACGCTTGATCCGGGCGCAGGAGATCAGTCGCTACGTGGAGCATGGTTATCTTGATTGCGGCATTACCGGTCATGATTGGGTGCAGGAGAACGGTTCTGATGTTCACGAAGTGGGAGAATTTCTTTTCAGTAAAGCGACCCGTCAGGCCGCTCGCTGGGTGTTGGCGGTTCCGGAAAACTCTCCGATCAAGTCGGTCAAAGACTTGCAGGGCAAACGGATTGCGACGGAAGTGGTGAACCTCACAAACAAGTGGCTGGCCAGTCACAACGTGCAGGCTGACGTGGAATTTTCGTGGGGTGCAACGGAAGTGAAAGCGCACGAGCTGGTGGATGCCATTGTTGAAATCACGGAGACCGGTTCCTCATTACGAGCCAATAAACTCCGTATCGTGGACACGCTCCTCACCTCTACGCCGCGGCTCATTGTGAATCACACAGCCTGGAAGGATGAGTGGAAGCGGAAGAAGATCGAAACGCTCGCTTTGCTGCTGCGTGGTGCGTTGGAAGCGGAGGCGAAGGTGGGCTTGAAAATGAATGTCGAAGAGAAAAACCTGCAAAAACTGCTCGATAGTTTGCCGGCTCTTCGCAATCCTACGATTTCGACGCTCAGCCAAAAAGGTTGGGTAGCAGTGGAAACAATCATTGACGAACACGTCGTTCGCGAGTTTATTCCACAGCTCAAAGCGGCAGGTGCCGAAGGGATAATTGAATATCCGTTAAACAAAGTAGTATACTGAACGCAACCTAAAGATATGGGTTCTCTTAAAAAACGCCGTAAAGCAAAGATCAACAAACACAAGCGCCGCAAAAAGCTTCGCGCCAATCGCCATAAGAAACGCACCTGGCAAAAGTAGTCTGTCCTTTCCGGCAGTTTACTGTACAGTTTTCAGCAGCGCAGCTCGCCGGGTGCGGGTTGCGCTGTTGGCATTGTTGCATGGACCGATGAAACCGTTCTGTCAGTACGCCCTCGTCCTCTTTCTCGCCGGTGGAATTACCGGTTGCCGCAGCGCATCCTCGCAAAGGGCACAGAAATTAACCGAGCCTTCTACCGCTTCTGTCGAAACTGCCAACATGGAGAGCGAAGCGGAGCAGGATTACCTCGCGCAGGTCGAAGCGCTATCTCGCTATGCGACCGGGGTCAGCTACGAGATCAACGAACAGCCGGAGCTGGCGATTGAGGAATTTTACAAGTCGGCGTTAGCGGATTCTTCCGACCAGGCATTCATCCTTGATACATCCAGGCGCCTCCTTCAGAACAAGGAAAACGACAAGGCGATCCAATTACTACAGCTGGCGAGCAAGCGACCTGAGGCTAGCGGTTTCGTTTTTGGGCTTCTCGGCAGAGCTTATTTCAGTGCAGGACAAACGAATCAGGCCATCTCTGCGAACGAGAAGGCGATCAAGGTTTCGCCCACCTCGTTGATTGGCTATCAGAATCTTGCAGAAATCCATTTTCTTTCCGGTAATACAAACGAAGGAGTCCGAGTCCTTGATGAGGCCAGCAAACTTCAGAATGCGGATGCTGCCTTTCTGGTGAATCTCGCGGAGATCTACAGCAAACAAATTCAGCTACAGCCCAAGCAGTTCGATACGCTCAAACCGCGGGCGGTTCAATTGTTGGAACGCGCCGCTGCGCTTAAGCCCCAGAATACCGGGCTTCAACAAAAGATGGCCGATGGTTTTGCTCTTGTCGGAGAAAGAAGCAAAGCAGGGGAGATCTACGAACAGCTGCTGGAGAAGTACGTGGAGTTCCCCGTGTTGCGCGATCCTATCCGGGAGAAACTGGCCAATAATTATCTACTCGCTGGTGATAAGAAAAAAGCCACCGAACAACTGGAATTGATCGTTAAGGAAAACCCAGCGCGCTATCCGCAGACCTACTACCTTCTCGCTCGCCTGGCTGATGAAGCCAAAGATTTCAAACGCGCTGCCGAACATTACAGCCGGACTATTTTACTGCTGCCGGAATTTGAGCAGGCCTACTACGACCTCGCTGCCGCCCAGCTGAATCTGGATCGCGCCAGCGAGGTGCTTCTGACTCTTGAGAGGGCCACTAATCGTTTTAAGCCGAACTTCATCAGTGAGTTCTATGCAGCGCTGGCTTCGCAAAGGTTGGAGCAATTTCCGGTTGCCATCAAACATCTCGTGACCGCTGAGGAGATCGCCAGGGCTGGAGATGCCAAGCGCCTCGATCACACGTTCTATTATCAACTGGGTTCCTGCTACGAGCGAAATCGGGATTTCGAAGCTGCGGAGAAGGCTTTTCGGAAAGCGCTGGAGTTGAAATCGGATGATGCGGATATTCTCAATTACCTGGGGTACATGTGGGCAGAGCAGGGGACCAAATTGAGTGAAGCGCTCGATGTCATTGCCAAGGCGCTCAAGATGGATCCGGACAATTCCGCCTTCCTGGACAGCATGGGATGGGCTCTGTTCCGTTCGAATAAATCGGGGGAGGCGCTTCCCTACCTGACGCGGGCCGCCGAGCTTGCCAAGCAGCCCGACGCCACCATTTACGATCATCTCGGGGATGTTTATTTTTCGTTGAAACAGCTGGAAAGAGCTCGCGAAGCGTGGGAGAAATCGATTGCGATCGAGCCGAACGAGGAAGTGAAGAAAAAACTTGGCTCGTTTCTTTGATGTTCCAGTTTAAAAAACATTACACAGTCGATGAAGCGCGAACGTTGATCCCGGATGTTCGGAAGTGGCTGCAACTCATTGCTCATTGTCGCGCGAGGAGTGAGAAGTTGGAAAAGCGATTCGAGAAAGATCTTGCAACGGGTTACGACATCGGCGGCGATTCGGTGAACCAATACATCCGCAGCCTCGTAGAGCTCCGGGTTCTTCTCCTGGAGTTCCATTCCCGCGAAATCCAACTTAAAGATGTGGAACGCGGTTTGATTGACTTTCCTTCACTGAGGGAAGGTCGCGAGGTTTTCCTTTGTTGGGAATTGGATGAAGAAGACATCGAACATTGGCACGAGCTCGACAGTGGATTTGCCGGTCGGGAGCCGATTTGATTAGTTCCTTCGTTGGCGCTTTCTACTTCCCCGGGAATTATTCTGTCGGCTGCACCTACTATTTTCTTCTAAGATAGCCACAGGAATATGCCCACCGTAAATGGGGGTTGAATCACCCTTCACGCGGTTTAGGTTGATTCATGAAACGAGAAGCGACTCCCGGAAAAATCTCCGATCATTTCCAAGGTCTCGGCACTGTGACCCGAGACATGGTTCAAAAACGAGCCAAGGAATTGGCCATCATCAAAGGGCATGACCACTACACCGAAGACGACTTTCAGGAAGCTAAACGCGAATTGATTGGGGTCCATGGGAACGATGCCGGTGAAGATGAAATACTAAATACGCTCACCCGATGGGATGAAGAGCCTGGTAGTACCGGGCATCATGTCCCGAACATCAAACCGTTCGACGAACAAACTCTTTCCGAGTACCTGGTAGAAGAAGGATTGGAAGAAGCGGAACACGAACGAATGGTCGAGGGTAGTCGCCCCGGTCGGGCTGAGGAGGTGTGAGACCGATGGTTCAACGTTTTCGAAACCGGATAGACGCAGGACGTCAGTTAGCGCTGAAGTTAGGGCAGGTGGTAGGGGCTGAGCAGGTGGTGGTCCTGGCACTGCCGCGCGGTGGTGTCCCGGTTGGGGCTGAAGTAGCTCGGGCGTTACGCTCCCGGTTAAAAAGTTTCGTTGTCCGGAAACTCGGTGCCCCCAATTTTGAGGAATACGCGTTCGGGGCCGTGGCATCCGGCGGTATCATTCATCTGAATCAGGAAGTGGTGGAACATCTCGGGTTGTCTCCTTTCCAGGTTCGCGCAGTCATAAATCGCGAACTGAACGAGTTGGAGCGTAGGGAACGAAGTTACGGATCGGTTTTATCTCATGGTGAGATCCAGGGGCAAATTGTCGTTTTGGTAGATGACGGAGTGGCCACCGGGGCTAGCCTGAAAGTCGCAGTGAAAACCTTGCGGCAACAGGAACCTGAACAAATTATTGTGGCGGTGCCGGTCGCGCCAGCTTCTGCCCGGAGTGAATTTGAGCTGTTCGCGGATGCATTTGTCGCCGTTTTGGAACCCACCGAATTCTGCGCAGTGGGAGAGTGGTATATGGATTTCTCGCAAACAACCGATTTGGAAGTAGCGACCATACTGGAAGAGTTTGAGCGAGAAGACTTCGCTCATTTATAATTTTTTGCGCGTGGAGGAACCTACCGCCGGAGCAGTGCAACCGATTCGAGGACTACCATCTGCTCTAGCCATGGTGAATAACGCACGTTTTGTTCTGTGGGAGAAGCGTCGCATGGAGCTCACGAATTTTCTCTCGAAATCCCAGAGACATTTCCATTTAGCGTTTAACTTTATATGAAAAACGTAGCCATACATCCAAACCAGTGGAGAGCCTTTTGCGAGGCATTCTCTGAACTCAATCGAGGAACCTTAATGTCGGCTGAAATGCTTCACATGGACAATCGACGGGATGCGGTCGCTCAAAACGACATGTTCCAAAGCATGACCCTCGATACCACTGACGCTTGTAACAACATGATTACAATTTCCTTTGGGCAGGCCGGGGAGTCGCGTCACCACCACCAAGTCATTGAACCGATCCATCTCCGCATCAAGCAGAACGGCGACGGAAAAAAGCATCTTCAAATCGAAGCGGAGAATGGAGTAACGCTGCTGACCTTTCACTCTGGTCGTTTTCCGGAGCAGGAATTCGAATCCGAATTCTCCAGCTTTGCTAAAGGGAAAGAAGCCGGGGTGGTGCAGGCGAGAGATTGAGCCCAACAAAAGGATGTAACTTGTTGGGAAATCTGTTCATCAAAAACCTGATGTCTTGATCCGCTGCGATACGGAAGACATTGATCATCAGCCTGTTACCTTCTGTTGAGAACGCGGTAATTAGTGCGGTGAAGTTGCTGTTCTTGATGGGTTCGGAGACCGTAAAAAAAGATGGATGCTTTTCGTCTTTTCTCTTTGAGAAAGTTAGAAAGAGGAGCATACTGAATCCCGTTAGCAGGAGGCGCGAACAGAGGCCTCTTTGATCTTTGTAAAACATTCTAATTTTTAGAATTTCCCTGCCCTGTTCGTGATACGAAACTAAGTCCTTGAACCGTAAGCTCGATTAAACGGGACCTTGACTTCAATGGTGGCCGACATGCCTTAACTGGAAGTCGTAAGCCACATGATTGGGTCCCACCTGTTTCAGGTCAGTTCAAAGGAACTGTTACACACGGCAATGGCGGGGATTTTTTTCTTTCTCTCTCCTCTTTTCTTCCTATTAGATTCTTCCAATCTCGTTTCTACTCTGTTTGCGGCCTTTCTTCCGCAGTTTAACTTAAGACAATTGAAAGTTTCCAAACCAAACAGCGACCTGTTCTCCGCAACACGCGGAGAAGATCCAGTTGAAGCCCCCGCAACGTCGCATCAACCCCTGGCAGCGCGGATGCGTCCGGCAAACCTGGAAGAGTATGTTGGGCAGACTCATATCCTTTCCAAAGGGCAATTGCTCCGACGGGCGATCGAAGCAGATCGAATCCAGTCATTGATTTTCTATGGCCCACCTGGAACCGGGAAGACCTCTCTTGCGCAGATCATTGCCAACCACACCAAAAGCAAATTTGAAAAACTGAGCGGCGTGGAATCCAATGTGGCCGATATGCGCCGGGTCCTCTCTTCGGCCGCAAACCGACTCGAAAACACCGGGCAATCCACCATTCTGTTCGTCGACGAGATTCATCGCTTTAATAAGTCGCAACAGGATGTCTTGCTGCCCGATGTGGAAAGTGGAGTGATCAAGTTGATCGGTGCCACGACTCATAATCCGTTCTTCTTCGTTAATTCGCCCCTGGTATCGCGTTCCCAAATCTTCGAGCTCCAATCGCTCACTGAAGAGGATCTCCTGGAACTCTTGCAGCGTTCATTGAAAGATCCGCGTGGCCTCGCTCACGTAAAAATTAAAGCCGACGACGATGCGCTGCGCCATTTAGCGAGAGTGGCAGATGGGGATGCCCGCAAATGTTTGAATTCGTTGGAGATCGCAGCCCTCACCACCCCTCTTGAAGCAGACGGCTTTATTTACCTGAATCTTTCCGTCGCCGAACAATGCATTCAGAAGAAGGCCATTGTCTATGATGGGGACGGGGATGCTCACTACGATACTATCTCGGCGTTCATCAAGTCGATGCGGGGCAGCGATCCGGACGCGACACTTTATTGGTTGGCAAAGATGATTCATGCGGGTGAGGACCCCAGGTTTATCACGCGCCGGATTATCATCTGCGCGGCGGAAGATGTCGGGTTGGCCGATCCCATGGCTTTGGTTCTTTCGCAGGCGGCGCATCAGGCCGCGGAGTTTATTGGCTGGCCGGAGGCGCGGATTCCGATTGCGGAAGCCGCGATCTACATTGCCACGGCCAATAAATCAAACAGTGCGTACATGGCGATCGATGCCGCCCTGGAAGATGTTCGGTCTGGTCGCACTCTGCCGGTTCCCAATCATCTGCGAGACAAACATTATGCTGGTGCAAAAAAGCTTGGGCACGGCGAAAACTACGAGTACGCCCATTCGCATCCGGACCATTTTGTTGCACAGGATTATCTCGGCAAAGTGAAGCACTATTACGAACCGACCGATCAGGGAGTAGAGAAGAAGATTAAAGAACGAGTTGAAAAATGGCGGGCAGAACTCGACAAAACTAAAGCCCAAACGAAATAGATTTCCCCGCACCTCACTCGAATGAGCGACACAGTAACCACGCAGAAGAAACTAGTCCGACAGCAACTTCGGGAACTGATTGCAAAAATGTCTCCCGCAGATCGGGAGCGAGGTTCCATCGCAGCCTGTGCTTTGATACGAGATCAACCTCTTTGGAACGACGCGCTTTCGGTTTTCTTCTATTCGCCCCTGCCCGGTGAGTTGGATATCACGCCCCTGGTTTCCCATGCTTTGGACGCCGGGAAGGTTGTGTTGTTTCCAAAATTTGATCTTCAAACTCAATGCTATCTGCCTTATCGCGTTCTGCACTCCGACGAATTGATAGTTGCGAAATACGGGATTAAAGAACCTGGTGAAAGGTGTAATCCGTATTCACTAAAGCAACTGGACTTAACATTAGTCCCTGCGTTAGGGTTCGACCTGTTTGGCCGCCGGCTTGGACGTGGACGAGGGTTTTACGACAGGTTGCTGGTCGAAGTGTCAGGGGCAAAATGTGGTGTCGCCTTCGATGAACAGATTGTGAACGAAGTGCCGATTGAATCGCATGATATTCCGGTCAGTTGCCTTTTGACGCCCACACGTTGGATTGTTATTGGTGGCGCGAAATTCGAATGAGTTGGCTGGCAAAATTATTCCCTGAAGGCGCACTTTTTGAAGGTGTTCTGATCCTTTTACTAGGGATATCGCTCGGTTGCCTGCTTTGGGGCTGGAAAAACAGAACTCAGCGGACGGCGCTTTCTCTCCAGGCCACCGCGACCATCGACAACGCTCGCAAAGAGGCAGATGCCATTCTTCGCGAAGCACGTCTCTCTGCCAACGAAGAGTCCCTGAAGCTGCGCGAAGAAAGTGAGAGACAGTTCATAGATCGACGCAAAGAGCTTTCTGCCACGGAAAAACGTTTGATCGAGCGGGAGTCACTTTTGAACCAGCAATTGGAAAGTCTGGTCCAGCAGGAAAAAGACTTGCGCGAAAAAGTTTTGGCCCACCTCACCAGCGTCGGAGAGATCGCGGCCCTGCGCGAGGAGCTGACGGCGTTGCAGCAGCAGCGCAAAACTGAGCTTCTCCGTATCTCCCGCCTCAACGAAGCCGAAGCCAGGGCAGGGTATCTCAAGGAGATTGAACAGGAAGCTGCCAAAGACGCAGCCCAAATGGTTCATCGTATTGTTGAAGACGCCAAAGCGCGTGCCGAAGAGAAAGCGCGCAAGATTATCGCCGTCGCCATCCAGCGCTATGCTGGTGAACATGCCTTTGAGACTTCGACCGCCACGGTGGCTCTGCCTAACGATGAAATCAAGGGGCGCATCATCGGCCGCGAAGGACGCAACATCCGCGCGTTCGAAGCAGCGACAGGGATCACCGTTCTGATCGACGACACCCCGAACGCAGTTGTCCTCTCCGGATTCGATCCGGTACGTCGCGAGATCGCCCGCGAATCAATGCATCGACTCATCCTCGACGGGCGGATTCATCCAACCCGTATTGAGGAAGTCGTAAAGAAAGTTTCGGAAGAGATGGACGAAACGATTTTAAAGACCGGTGAAGAGGCGGTGATGAAAGTCGGTTTGCGCCCGGTGCATCCAGAAGTCGCGAAACTCCTCGGTCGCCTTAAATTCCGTCACAGCTTCTCCCAGAACATTTTGAGCCATTCCATGGAAGTGGCTCATTTGATGGGGTTGATGGCCGTGGAGCTTGGAATCGATTCTACCTCGGCCAAGCGTGCCGGTTTGCTCCACGATATCGGAAAAGCGATCGACCACGAAGTGGAAGGACCGCACGCCATTATTGGAGCGGATTTTGTAAGACGGTTTGGCGAAACCGAACAGGTGTTGAACGGGATTGCTGGTCATCACGATGAGGTTCCGGCTACTTGCCTCCTGCCCATCCTGGTGAGCGCTGCCGACGCCATGAGTGCCTCTCGACCCGGAGCACGCTCTGAAACCATGATGACCTACATTCGTCGCGTGGAAGATCTTGAGCAAATCGCTTTGTCCTTCCCGGGAGTTGAAAAATGTTTTGCCGTTCACGCTGGTCGCGAACTGCGAGTTGTGGTCGAACCGGAAAAGATCAGTGACGAGGAAGCTTACCTTCTGGCCAGGAACATCGCCCGCACGGTGGAAGAAAAGCTCCAGTATCCGGGGCAGATCCGTGTCACCGTTTCCCGCGAAACGCGTTGCGTTGAGTTTGCAAAGTAATCGTAGATGCGGTTCTTCCCAGCTTCTGGCTAATCAGTGATTTTGGTTCTTCTTCATTTCGCCGCCGAGCCACGCACGCAGCTGGTCCGCAGAGGCGTGTAACGGCCGTTGGAGCTCGCTGCGGAGTCCGCAGAGGCGCGTAACGGACGTTGGAGCTCGTTGCGGAGTCCGCAGAGGCGTGTAACGACCGTTGGAGCTCCGCTGCGGAGTCCGCAGAGACGCGTAACGGGCGTTGGAGCTCGTTTGAGTCTTGCCGCGAGGTTCTGAAAACGGGAATTAAGCCGAATGATGCACAAACATGCCGAAATCAGGGGCTTTTCGAGCATTTTGAGTCTTAGCTGTCGATTCTGTAAGAAGTTGCCCGAAATGGGCGTTTTGACAGAGGTTCTGTAATGATTCGGGAGATTGTGAAGAGTCTCTGCGGGCGGTCTGCAGAGGCGTTTCAGAGGCTGTGAAACTCTTCATGGTCAGAACAAAGTAGGTTGATCGTCAGGCTTTGCAAGCTTCGGTTTCTTGGGGCCTGGCTTTAGCTGCTCGGCGGTTGATTTAGCCAGGGCGGCGATGGTTTCAACCGAGCGATCCGCCACAGGGAGGGCCTTCAGGGCAAACAGCGCGGCCTCGGCGGCCAGGTCGGCTCTCTTTGATTCCCGCTGGTATTCCTCCCAATGAATCTCGAAGTGCGACTGGACGCATTTGCGGAGGTAGGCAGGCAAATAGGTGATTGTGCCCGTGCAGTTCCGTTTCGAGTCGGTGATGATGCCAACGAGGATCTGTTTGAAGCGATCGCCTGGGAGAGTAAAGCCCTTTTTAACGATGAACTTGGCAGGTTCCAGGATGCACCAGGCCATGATCGGTGAACGGTGCTTTTTAAACCATTCCTTGTTGTCCGCGTTTGGACAATAGACTTCGCGAACGGTTTGGAGGATCGATTTTACCAAACTGACCGGCGTTTGTTGTTTGAGCGGTGGACGGGTTGATTTTGGAGCGCTCATAGGTGTTTTTCTTCGGTTTGTCAGGGTTGGACAGGGTTTTGGCATCTACCCTGACAGACCGAAGATCTGAAATAGTCAGGGATGGAAAACAAAAAACCGGCTTTTTCGGAAGTCTCAGCTAAAGCGGATTCCAAGGTCTGCCTTTTCGGCGCTTTATACGCTGAAATGAAAAATACAGTTGCCACCCCGAGTTGTTTTGACATCTCAATCACGATGAACGATCGAGATCTCAAGCGAGCCTCCCAAACCAATCGCAAAAAACGTCTACAAAAGGGCATAAATCCAAGTCAGGGTGTCGATGGCTTCAAGAAGACCATCCAATGAGTCTTCGCACTCTTTCCGCACCGTTGGCCAATGAGCGGCGTTACTGGAGAAAGGGAAATGATCTGGGAGACCGGGACCTGGTATTCATTCCATTTGAAGATCAGCGTTCCCTCTGGTCTCAGAACTCTAAAACATTCAGAGAATCCACGACTGAGCATCGTTTTCCAGTTGCCTTCAAGTTTGCCGTATTTCTTTGCCTGCCAACCATTTTTTCCGGCTCTCGTTAAATGTGGAGGATCAAAGACAACCAATGAGAATTGTTCGCTTTCGAACGGCAATGCTGTGAAGTCCGCGATCTGATCAGGTGCCACTCTAATGGTTCGAAGCCCAGCGCGGGTTGAGCTATCTCGGACGGTATGCGTTTCGTTGCGGTTATCCAGGAAGATTGCTCGGTCATCTTCGGCTTTGAACCAGAACATCCGGGATCCACAGCAGACATCCAAAACTGATTTACTAGGTTGCAATTTCATAACATCCTTTTGTGCGCAAGAAGGTCTTTGGAAGTGGGTTCGCCGATGTCTTTGCAGTTCTTTTTGGAGTACCAAACATGGCCTAGTTTGATGTCGAAGCGCTTGCGCTTGGCGTCGATCTCGATACCCAGGCAATCGACCGTCATTTCCGGAGCGTCTTTTTCGTAGCCCCATCGGAACCTAACTACATCAAATCCCCGAGGTGTGCCGTCGACCTTCAACAATCGTTTTTTCCAGTAAGTGGTCAGCTTCCTGTATTCGCTGGTTTTAACACCTGCATGGATCAGGCAGAACCATCGGTATTTTAGAACGAGTTGAAGGGTGGATTTTTTCAAAGGATTTTGGAGGTGACCAGATCGAGGAATTCTCCGAAGGTTTGCACCTTCTTAATCTCTTCGTCGGTGATGATGATGGTGAAGGCTTGCTCCACTTCCATTGCGATCTCGACCCGATCAACGAAATCAGCTCTCAAATCTTCATCCAGGCGGCAGGTTTTTATAATGGTGCAGTAGTCCTCAATGGCGAGGTGAAGCACTCTTTCCAGGATAAGGCATAGTTCGCGTTCGATTTGTTGAGGTGTCATATCAAAGCGTGAGTTGTTTTGGGGCTTGGGCTGCGGTGTTCAGGGCGGGATTGATTTCGAGGTTTTTACCGGTGTGGAAGCCAGCCATCATGGCCGATGCGTTTGGGCGTCCTTTTTCGATTTTGTAGGACTCAGTTTGGAAGTTCTCGTCCACGTAATCGTCGCGCTTCTTTGCCTCCAATTGGATCAGGGCGGTTTTCGTATCATCGATAGCCAACCGTTCCTTGGCGTGGTCGAGTTTTGTGGCAACTCCATACATGAATCCCGCTATAAATCCTGTGCGCTTCGTTTTAGAGAGCTTTCGACGTTCAGCAGCTTCGAATTGACGAAGCGATCGGGAACAGGCGCTGGTCAGAAAACCATGGACATAAGTTGCAATCTGAATGTCCATTTCAGTGCCTACGAAGATCAGATTTGGAGTGGCTACAATCACTCGGACATTAAAAAACCTCTGTACGATAGTGAGCGTCAGTTTGCGGATCAGGCTGAAGCGCGCACCTACGCGGAAATGTTCGTGCAGAATCTTCTTCGTTTCTTCGTCGATATCGATCCCGGCAAGATCGATTTTATGACGGGAGGCCAGTTCGAATGCGCGCTGCAGGGCGAGCTCGGCTTCGTGCTGGTTTGAGCTTTGTCCGAGGCGCAAAAGTTTCTTAATTTTTTCTACAAGGGAATCGTTCATAGGAATTCAAGGGTGCAAAGGTTCGGAATCTGTAAGGTCGAGAGGTATTGTTTCGCCAGTTGGTCGAACTGGAGGTCGTAGAAAAACTCCACTGTGATTTGCCATCCAGTATCGGCGTCCAAATAACGAGGCGGGCGGTTAGTGCCCATGACTTTGCCGTTTAGCCTGGTGACGATTTCCGTGTCTATCTCGCCCCTGTAACGGAGGCCGGAATTAAAGATCCAATCGTGTGCAATGAAATGCTTTGCCACGGCATTGCTGTAGTTGCCTTCCGTGAAGACCAGGCGAGCGGATGGATTCAGGAGGCGCGCGTTCACAATTTCAATGGCCTTCCTACCTTTTGCAAATCGGCTGCTGCAGCTTTCAGTTTGGCCATGGTGTCAGGCTGGCGGGCTGCTGGATGTGGGCAGGCAATCAGGATGCCTTTCCAGAGTGGGGAGACGGCATCGCGTGCAATACGACCAAAGGTTAAAACGGCGTCCGGTTTATGATGTTCCAGGACTGCTTTAATGTGCTCAGGCTGAGCGGGGAAAATGGTCTTCGGATTATCGGCAATCTCGCGGGTGGATTGTTCCCAAACGATCTCTTCACACAGGTCGCCAAATGCAGCACGAAGGCGGCGTCCGGTCAGGCAACCTGCAAAGAGAAAATACTTCATCACCCTGAGGCGATACTCCTCGCCGTGGTGCTCGATCATAAGGCGCACGCGAGCGGGATCTTTTACCCACATGTTTTGAAGGAAGGCGACGTAGGTCATAATGGTTCCCAGGGTGTGTAGATGCCGTGGGCGTTCAGGTAACATTGTGCAATTACCTCCGACATCGAGGTGCCAGACGCCTCTTTCCTAATTCCCCCAAGCGTGAAGACGACGGTGATGCTCGAAGGCCGCGATTTGATCTCTACGGTCCAACCGTGTTTGTTCAGATCCTCAATGAGCATCCAAGCGCCTCCTGGAGTGTCGCTGTAACGAACGTGGTGATGGTTCTCGCGTATTTCAGCAGTGGCACGAAGGCTGGCAGGAAACCTGGTCAGCTCAGTCCATTTCTTTGGCGTGAGTTTGAGGGCGGAAGCCAAACTTTTTTGAGCTGACTCCAGATTAAGAGCGCGAACATCGTAGGCATACTTGCCATCCAGATACAGTGCCCAGCTCTTGAGGGGGTTTACGTCGCTCTGTGGCATGAAGGCAGCGCAGGCAGCGTCGCGTTGTTCAGGAGTGGCAGCCAGCCAGTTGAATTGTTTTTGGCTCATAATCAAAAGGGGTCTTCTTCGAGTTCGGCTTCGCGAGGTTCAAGGTTGGGCGCTTCTTCCGGGAAGGCATCGACATCGTCCTGGGTGGCAGTGGGCTGGCCATACTTGAGGCATTGGGCGCAATCGCATTTCACGCGAGCGACCATCTTCATGTCGTGGATGGTGTGACCGGCTTCGTTCCGGAGGCTGTTAACGCGGGCGGTCAGGGTGAAAACGAGCTTCATCAACTGGCTGGGCTTTTTCTCGATCTTTCCAGTGAGTTCATTCTTCACCTGGGGAGAAAACGCGCTGAGGTCTTCGATCGTGCTGATGCCTTTGAAAATCTTAGGACCGTCTTTCAGAATCTTTGTGACGTAAGCTTCCGGCTCTCTGTAGACGCGGATCAGGCGCTTTTGATAGGCGACCACTTTCAGGAGGCGGCGCTTCTCACCGATGTCTGGGTGATCAGTTTCACGCGTCCCCTGAACACTGTCGGAAAGCTGCAGGAACTTGGCCTTGATCGCGTCGAATTCTGCATGGCGATTTACATCCTTCGCTGATTTTGGACCGTCGAAAACTTCGGCCATTATTTCGCGGCGTTTTTCCTCGCGCTCTTTACTGGTGAGCTTGTCCCAGCCCTGGTGAATGCAGGCTTTGTTCCAGAGGGCGAAATAGAGGCGCTGCTGATCGGCGGTCATTTGCCAGCCGAGGTTGTTGAAAGATGGGCGGCGAGCTTTCATGTGGAGGGGGAATTATGGGAAGTGATGGGAGTTATTTTGGTGAAGGATTCACCTCCGCATTTTGGGCAGAGCATGGAGAGCTGTTTGACGCCGAAGCGAACAACAGGGTGTTTGATCTTTTGGGCATCGGTGCCTACCCAACCGCAACTGCGTTTGAAGCAACGGAATTGTTCTGCGGTGGGTTCCATAATCAGCTTTGAGATTTGAGAGGGGCTGGGATGCAGAGCTTTTCGCGGAGTGCCAGGAGTGGGATCGCGACCTCGGGTTTGGTTGCGACACGGTCCGAAAAGGATTTTAACGCGTAGAAGATTGAACTGGTGTCTTTGTTTAACGCTCTCCCGATCGCGGGCGTTTTGTATCCGCAGTCACTTGCCAGGCGCACGAAAATGTGGCGAGCGATCACGAGATCATCAGGCCGGTCGTGACCTTCCATTTCTTCAACGGAATAACCAAAATGAGCAGCGACGGTCTGCTTCATGCGTTCGATGAAGAATGGACTGCTCAGAACGACAACTTCCTCTCGCGCCATCAACTGAATCCGCTCCACTGTGACGGCGGCCAACAGTTCACCAGGGCCGATAACAGGCACGACTGAAATGAAGCCTTGCCCGGCAATGCTTCGCTCGGAAACGTTGCCCAAGTGGTGCGCACCATCTTTTGTGGTAACGCGTGCCCAGCCCAGTTCAGTTGGTTCGGTCATAGATTTAGCCCTGGCGGATACGGTTTCCAGGGATGGGGTTGATGTCGCGAGCGGGAGCGGGTTTGGGGATGCGTTTAGCGCCGAGGCAGGTGTCGCATCCCTTGGTGCCTGAGCCCCCGTAGAACCCGCCGTGGTAGCCGTTGCCGTGGCATTCGGGGCAGTCGATTAGTTCTTTTTGATCTGAGATTTCAGGATTTGAGATTTGAGAGGCTTGATCGGCTTCGCGCTCTTCGCGTTCCTGCTGCTCGCGTTCCTCGGTTTCAATGGCGCGATCGACAACACTGATCGCTTTATTGATTTCCGATTTGCGATCATCGGCCCAGGTGTCGAACCAACAAAGGTCATGATAGAGAGCTTCAGACACCTGTTCGCAAGAGGCGGATTCCGAAAGATTTTTAGAATGCTCCATATCGAAGTCGCCCGTTTGGTGATCGACGATTCTGACCAGAGATTGGACTTGGCGAAATACTTCCGGCTTGATCGGGTTCACATTGCCTCCCGTTTTGGTTTGGCTTTGTCCCAATCGACTTTGACGTCGCTCTTGGGAATACCGTCGCTGTCTTTGGAAAGGCAGGCAGTGATGAACATCGGTGCGCGATCGCCGAGGATGGCGTCTGCCTGATTGCGGAATTTCAGACCGTTCTCAAAGTTCGACTTGAAGCTTTCAACCGGCTTGAAGAACCGGAGGAACTTGTCGCCTGCAACCATTTCAATGTTCTGATGGGCCACGCTGCCCTTCTGGAACGTTTGAATCAGCTTGTCGGCAGTGAACACCACGGAAACGATCTTGTTGGATCCTGTGGCCAACCAGCGGCGACCTTCACGTTTCGGATCTTTCAGTTCCTTGTGATCGCCGTTCAAACCGAGTTCGTGCAGATCGGCTTCGATCTCCTTGAGCTCTTTCGTGAGGGTGGCGATCGCGGCCTTGACCTCCAGACCACGGTCAACCAGTGCTTTGGCAGATTTCACGAGAGCCTCCCTTCGAGGATGTTTTGGCGGCGGGTGATTTTGTTCAGCGTCTTCATCGTTCCTTTGGAAGCCCGATCCAGAGACTTGTTGAGTCTGGCGATTTCCTTTTTCGTTTGGCGGGTGCGTTTAGCGAGATCGGCGAGAATGAACTTTTCGCTCTTTTTCAGGATTCGGAGTTCGTCTTTATAGGCTGCGGTCATGTCTGGCATATGGTTCTTTCGGTTAGGAGTTATGGGATGGAATGGGAGTTAGGTCGTAGCTTGGGAAATGGGTCTTTGCGCACTTGGGACAGATGCCGTGTGTCTGGTTGGGGTGCTTGCCTGCGGAGGAATCGCACCAGGCGCAGACTTTGATGAGCGGGCTGCCGTCGCTGACAGGAGTGATGCAGCCTTCCATGATGTCGCCTGATTTGCTTTTAGGGTCGGATTCGACGGCTTGTTTGCATTCGCGCCAGAAATAGCAAAGGAAGGTTACGAGCCATCCGATGAAGATTCCGAAGCAGATCAGGAAGCTGTCGTGCAGGTAGTTGTTCGGCGCTAAAAGGACTGCGAGGAACGCGCCAATGCAAATGATGCCAAGAATGAATTTCATATTTAAGATTTGAGATTTCAGAGGGGAAGCCGGGACGGTTTTCAAGCGACCTCCTTTCGGACTAATTGGATGCGGGTGTTCTGGTGAACCAGGCGGCTGAGATCGCGCAGTTTGGAATACGGATCCTGAGCGTTGTAATGCTTGAGCAAGGTACGGCGTGAGAAGCCCGGATTCATCGCTTCGAATTGCAGGAAATGGCGAGCAGTCGAAACGTTGGCTGGATGGCTCGGATCGCGGAGTTTTTTTGAAACGCCATGCATTTCCAGCATTGGGTCCAGGCTTAAGTAGTTGTACCACCGGATACGACGATTCCGGCGTGTGTTGATGCGTCGGGTGAGCGGCAGGCAGTCATGAACGAGCTCTGCTTCGTTCCAATCAATACCGTGGCCACGAATCCAGTAGTTCATACGGATTCCTCCTTGTCCGCTGTGTCCGGAAGCTTGGTTCCACAAGGAGTAAGTTCGCCTTCTGCGAAGCAAACGGGACACTCCAGGACATCGTTCAGGTTGTAGCACTCACCCAACTGCGAGACACCGGTGCAAC
Source organism: Limisphaerales bacterium (assembly GCA_046597605.1). Taxonomy (GTDB): domain Bacteria; phylum Verrucomicrobiota; class Verrucomicrobiia; order Limisphaerales; family JACDHS01; genus JACDHS01. Next base: position 32,162 of record JBKJKE010000064.1, read on the forward strand.
GGCTGCAAATGTATGCAGAATACTTGTTCACTTCTTCCCCCATCTCTTCAGCACGGCTTTGATCTGATTTTCAGAAATGCGTGAACCAACGTGGCGGATGGCAGAATCGATCTCCTCGAGGGAGCTGAGATAGCCGGTAGCGAGCTCGACTGTTTTCCGCAGATCGTTCCGCAGGATTGCGAGCGCGATCGGATCCGGATAGGTGTCTGGCTTCGCGACGGCGGCGTCGATCAGGCCGATGATTAGCTGGCTCGCTGGTTTCGGAGCGGGAAGCTTGTTCATCGCTTTGCCTCCACTACATCGGAATCCAATGCATTAGGATCAATGCCCATGAATACCTGGACGCGTTCGATAGCTGCCTGAACGTCATCCAGTTCGACGCGTTTTTCTTTGGCGAGAACGTGGCCGAGACGAGTCAGGAAATCGTAGGCACCAAACTGGTTCGCGGCCTTGGATGCAAGAACAGCCGCTTGCTCGAATGAACCGTTCATGTTGAAGGGTTTCAGGAAAACGCCTGCATCCGTGGGGCTGATCTTTTCGTGAGTGATGATGGCGTGCGTGCGTCGACGCAACTGTTTGGCCTCGTGAGAATTTGCGGTGTTCCAGCGGCGGTATGCTTCCGGGATGGCAAGGATGACCTGGACGGTTGGAGTCTTGTTGTCGAGCAGCTTCCAAAGGTTCAAAACCTTTTTGCCGAAAAACTCACCCTCATCAATAGCCAGGGTGCGTTTGTTCTGGCAGAGCCGATGGATCAGTTTGGTTTCGAGAAGTCGGGGGGAGACGCCGTGGCCGGTGAAGATCCCGACGCTGTCGCTCACATCCAGCAGCGCGGAATAATACGAGGTCAACCAATTCTGACGGGCCTCAGTAACACATCCTCCCACTGCTTCGATCTGACGGCAGAGGGCTGTTTTGCCCCCGCCCGTGGGTGCGAGGTAAACTATAATGCGGTTCTCTGTTTTATCCCGACACTCTTCGATGGCATTGAAGACGGCCTTGAAGTTGGTGAACTCGTGGAACGCATGCTTGTTGCGAACGGATGCCCTGGCGTTCTGGCGCTGGATCTTGTCCAGCGCCTGCTTCATTTCGATGAAGATGCTCTCCGAGACTGCGACTTCCTGGAAGTATTTGCCGTTTTTGATCTTGTTCCATTTGGTGGCAGTGAACAGGAGGAAGCTGTGAGTGAACTCGCCATCGGACATCCCTAGCTGCGTTTGATACTTGGCCAAGGATTCGATGATGTCGGTCTGCTCAGTTGTCAATTCGAACTCTTTTGGGAGTCGTGCTGTTTTTGGTTCTGTGTCGCTCATTTATTTTCTTTCTTTTCGGGGTGCTCTTTTCGGAGTGCTTAGTTGATTACCAATCGTGGAGGTTTACTGCTGGAGCCTCGACGCGATCGGTTTTCAAAAGTTCTTGGGCTACGTTGACGCTCTTGCGTCTTTTGACTGCAGCCTGGCGTTGAGTCTGGGCACGGCTGGCTTGAGTCTCGGCCTGCTGGATCAGCTCGGCAGAGGAAGCGCGGCCTGCGCCCATCGTGGGAGTGCTTTCCCGGTCTGGGGTTTCAAGCCTGTCCAACGTTGGACAGGCTTCCGTAGAGGCGGGCTTCTCGAACGTATCCACGGCATGATGCATGCGGGTGACATTGCTTTGAGCTGTTGCCAGGGCGGCGAGGGAATCAGCGCCATGGAGATCAACCAGGCGTTCAGTGGTCCGGGCGTGATCGCGCCGGACGGCACCCAGCTGTTTCTCGGTGGCCTCGGCATCGAACCAGGGCACGAGAGTCTTGGCAGGAATGCTTTCGACGTATGCGCCATCGTCAGTGAGGACGTGAATGATGTTTGGCTCGTGCCGGTTGTAAGTGATGAGAACCTTTTTGCGCCGTTTCTCTTCGGTGTCTGCTGCAGCGATCGTGATGGAGTTCTCTGACCAGAATTTTACGTTGTTGACGGTGATGCCGTCGCGACCGACATCGCGCCATTCCTTACGGAACAGAATCAAGGCGACGATTTCATCAGCCAGAGGTTTCGTCAGGCCGGGCCGGTTCTGGAACTCGGTCGCGGGATCGTTGGTGACCTCGCGCAAACGCGGCATGGCGATTGGCTGGGCCGTTTCAACAGGCGGGGGCGGCGTTACGTGTATGTTTCGGAAGGGCGTGGTTGTTTTCATCGTGTCCAAACTCCTGGGGAGGTTTCTCGCTCAGTGAATGAACCGTGGCCTTGATAATCATGGCCGGGCTCGTGGTTATGGTTCTTGATGGCGGCGCGAACCATCTGATGAAGCTCTTTGAGATAGAGCATCGGGAGCTGCAGGCGAACTCGACTTCCTGCAGCCAGTTGAAATTGAGCGAGCTTTTGGGCCTGATCGATCAGGCTGCCCGGCGTGATGTTGTTGGCACCTTCATAGCCAAGGTTCGCGGGCTGATTGCGAAAGTTGTTTCCACGTTGCCCTGGGAGATTCATCAACATCAGGTGCAGCTTGCGGTTGAAAGATTCGATGACCGCTTTACCGGCAGCGTGGCCGCTCTTCTTATCGCGAGCAGCTCCGACCCAGCGAACGCCTCCATTCATACTCGTGCGATGAATCTGGATGCCGCGCTCTGTGGCCGCTTCGAGAGTGATCTGAGCGGCCTCGGTCATGGCGACCGTTCCGCGTTCCAGTTTGACGTGAGTGGAATAACCGTCGCCGATTCCCCAGGTGCGCAAGCCATGCGCGATTAGCTCGTCAACGTCTTCCTGTTTGATGGCCGCAGCAGGCTTCATCAGGAAGGCAGCGATCGAACGGGAGGAAACTTCCATCATGACGTAGCAAATCACTTCGATGGCTTTGCCGGTGGATTCGTCGATGCAGATGATGTCCAGGCGTACGTCGTCCAGAACGAACAGCTCGCACTTCCGGAGGATTGAGTAGTCGAGAGAAACAAACGGGGCTTTGCCTTTGAACTCGGCAAACCCTTTGTTACCCAGCGCACGTTCTCTCTTGCTGGGCTGATGACGATACAAGGTCCGCTCGCTGTAGGGAAAATCGGGAGCGATCAACGGCAGCTCGGCGTTCGGATATCTGTTAGCCCACCAATTCTGCCAACCGCCGAGTCCTGGAATCTCATAACCGGCTTTCCATAGATCCTGCAATTTCTTCACCACAACCGAGATGTTCGCCATGCCTGGGACGGTGGACAGGCGATGGAGTTCAGCGATTAACTCTCTCGGAATCTTCTCTTGACCGGGTTTATATTGCAGCAGCAGGGCGTTGACGGTCTGGCCGCCATCACGCCACTTATTGAACATCTGGACCAACGTCGAATGGGAAGCGGCGATGCTCTTATAAACTTCCTTCCCTTTGTGCGTGCCCTTGCGGACCGTTTTGTTTTTCAGGGCCTCGCAAACTTCTGCGATCGCATCCTTCTGCGTTTGGTGTTCGAGACGCATCCGGCGCTCGGCTTTCACAAACTCGGTGTGAATCTCAATCGCCCGGTTGCGTTGCCAGGAAGATGCTGTGGCGATCTTAGTGGCCATGGTCTACCTCGTTGGTGGCTTCAACCATGTCCCAGGTCGCACCGGTTAGTTTCTCCAGCGTGCTCTTCAGGCGGTCGACGGCGGTTTCAAACTGGTCCGGCTTCAGGTTGTCGCGGAGCTTGATCAACTGGTCGCAGATGTTGCAGCTCTCGGTCAGCGTCTCGGTTAGTCCTGGTGTCACGAGCGAACTGGAGCCACACGCCATGATTTATCTCGATAGACCTGTTTTTCTATTCACGGCGAATTGGAGCAACTTGCCGGTTCGCAGCTTCGATTATGAACTTGATCCAATCCTGATCGGATTCGGAAAGCCTTATGCAGCGCCCTTGCAGACTGATGTTATCCAGGGCTTTGAAACTGTTCTGGACCTTAAAACGGAAGCAGCGATCGTTGAATTCAATGAGTTTGTCGAGAGTGTGAGAGGGCGGGCCGTGGGGTTTTGGTTTCCTAATCCGATGGCCGCGATGGAACCCATTGAGTGGCTTGATGAACAGATATTCGCCGTCAAAGATCAGAAGCTTCGCGATACATGGAACAAGCGTCCCGACAGAAACCTATTTTTCTTCAAGAAGGGTGAAACGCCCCGAATCGGTAAGATCGAATCTGTAGAACTGAATGGCGGCCAGGAGCATGTCAGGCTGGAAGAACCGCTAGACCAGGCGCTGGATGCGACCTGGGACGTGTATCGACTTCAGTATGTCCGATTTGCCAGCGATAAAGGAGAGGCGGCTTTCAAGGGTGAATTGCGACAAGAGCGGCGGATCCGATTGGTGGAACTGCCTGCAGAGTATGCCGCCCAGGAACTTGGACTGCAGGATATTTACTTTTATCGCTTCTGGTTGGACACGGATCCAATCACGAATTGGAGGTTCACTTCGTTCGAGCAGGCCATCGTATCTGACGGGCAAACCTACATTGCGAAGCCAATCACGCATGGGGCGATAAACGAATCAGGTACTGGAGCTGGAACCGTTGCGATCAGAACGTTCTACGAGGCTAATCACCCCTTCAGCCTCTTCGTGCCGCATCCTGTGGCAAAGCGTATGCGGGTCCAAATATTCAAGGCTCAGTTCGCGACTCCAGATATTCGTGAAGTGGTGTTCATGGGCCGGGTGATGAGCGTTTCCATTGATGGTGATGAGAGAGTGGGAAACTGTTCAACCGCTTTTTCGGGCGACATGAAGGTTCCCGCATACAACATCCAATCATCCTGCCCGAAAACGTTTGGCGATCCGAGAACGTGCCGGGCGGATTTGAGCCTTCATACCGTTGAGGCAGTGATTCAGAAGCTGGCAGGGATCAACGTAAGAGTGACTGCCGCTGCATTAAACGGGAAGCCACTGGCCTATTTCGTGTTCGGGCGCGTCGAGACTGGCACCGGAATGAACATCGAAACAAGGAACATTCTACGCAGCAACGCTGGATCAAACTCGAAGATGATTCTCACCCTTGATTTGCCGTTTTTACATGCAGTGGAAGGGCAGTCAATCACGGTCGTCAGGGGCTGTGATGGGCTGAGTGAATCCTGCAAGGCGCGGGACAATTTTCTGAACTGGGGCGGCTTTCGGGTTCCACAACAAAACTTCGCCTTGAAGGGCATGAAGCGAGAGGAAGCCAACGGGAATAAGAAATAATGAAACCCTACTTTCAATCACCTGAACGAATCTTGCAGCTGCAGGAACAATGCTATCTTTGGCTCGGCACTCCGTTCCACAAGGGCGCTCGCCTGTGCGGAATTGGTGCAGACTGCGTGCAATCCGTGGCTGCCATCTACATCGCCTGCAAGTTGGTCCAGGACTTCAATCCACCGGCTTACACGTTAGATGGTGGGAAACATAACAACTTCAGCATGGTGGTTGACTATGTGGAAGCCACTGGCCGTTTCCAGAAGGTGTCTTTGGATTCGCTTCAACCTGGCGATCTGCTCTGTTTGCTTTCTGGAAGGGTTGCTCACCATGTTGGCATTTTTCTTGGCGGTTCAAATTTCTTCCACGCCATCGAGATCTACGGCTGCCAGATAAACAGCTTGCAGGACTCCACCTGGCGCAATCGCCTCATCGCAGTTTATCGCCCTATTGATCTATGAGCTGGCTCTCTGGAACCACTGACAAGGTTGCTTTGGCAGAGCCGAAACTGTTTGGGCAGGATCCGGCTGGAGTGCCAACGAATGAAGCGGCGCAACCATTGCCATGGTTTGCCGGTACCAGACTCCTGGGAATCCGACTTATTTCAAATCCGTTTAACGAGGTTTACGAACCAGTTAAACAGAAGGCGGGAAAGAAAAAGGTAATTTCCGGATACAATTACTTTGCCTCGTTTGCTGCCTTAATTGCCCAAGGGCGATGTGACCGACTCACCGAAATACTGATTGATGACGAAGTCGTTTGGAGTGGGACGGTCAACCGGGAGGGCGATTCAGCTTTGATCACTATCGAAGGGCGAGGCCAGGTTCACCTTTATTGGGGCACTTCAACGCAAGGGATTGACGAGTATCTAGCCGAGGCTGGAGAAGATCATTCAGCCATGCGCGATGCTTGCTATGCGGTCTTTATTCGATATTTCTGCGGCTACCAGATAGATCACCCCACAAAGATTCAATTTCGATTGAGCCGCTGGCCCAGCCGGGGATGGATGGACGGCTCGAAAATGGCCATCGGTATGGACTGCAACGCCGTCTATGCCTTTGCAGATTTTTGGCAAGATCCTCTCACCTCGGTGGGGATGCGGGATAATTTCTTAGATTTACCTTCATGGACTGCGGCTGCAGCAAAAGTCTACAGCGAGGGAATCGGAATTTCTCCCTTTTTCAATCAGGCCATTTCGATCGAACAGGCACGTGCCAAGTTTTTGGAATACGTTGGCGGATATCTTTACAACACGGTAACGGGGAAGATTGGCCTCAAGTTGAGCCGTCCGCTCGACGCTGATGTTGCTCTCATTACCACTGAAGATCTGTGGGAAAAGCCGAGTTACCAGGCTGATGGTTGGGATACCGTAGTCACAGACCTCACGATCAAGTTCATCAACGCAGACCGGCACTATAAGGAAGACTCTTTCTGCAGGCCCAATTCTGCCGTCAGATTTATCGTTGGCGAAAGCAATCCGAAAACCGTCGATCGCTCCTGGATCACAGTACCGTCGACGGCCCTCCAGATGTGGGCAATCATGAGCAGGGCTGCAGCAATTCCAAAGATCAAGGGAACTCTTATTATGAAGAGTGCCAGCGCTGCAGAATTGCTCCCAGGCAGTTTGTTTCTATTCTGTTATCCAAGTCAGTCACTGAACCTGCTTTGCAGGGTAATAATCAGGAAACTACCAGCGCCAGGCAGTGACAGAGTTGAGATTCCTTTTGAGTCGGATCACAGCCATCTCCAGGACACTCACACAATAATTACAGAGGAGCCTTACACTCCACCGGTAGCCCGCGAAATTGATCCGATTATTCACCAGCTGGCCTTGGAACTTCCTTACGGAGTGCTTGGAGACGTTTATGCGGAAGGCGCGACGTTTCTAGCTGCTCGACCAAACGGCGTAACGACTCGGTTTGCTGCGCACCGGAAAAAGGCCGATGGCAGCTTTGAATCGGTCTTCACTTCTCCCAGTTTCTGCAATCGCGGGGTGTTGCTGGATCGTTACGAAGTCACCAGCACGTTCGACGAAGCGATTGGCATGAGGATCAAACTCGATGCGCCTGATCGGACGCTGCCAAACGTGCCACTTTTAGACGCGTTTCTGAACGAGTGGCTATTGTTCGTTGGTGGTGAAATCATTTCAATGTTCGGGGCAACGTTGCTCGGTGCTGGTGAATATCGGGTATACGGAATTCGTGGCCGTTATGACACTGAGGCACGCATGCACCTGGCTGCCAGTGAGTGCTTTTTGATAGACCGGTCCCTGATTGATACTTACCTGGTCCCAGGGGGCGCAACTGAGCAATTCTTCAAACTGCAGCCGTTTGTTTTTGGAACGGGATTGGACCTGTCAGAAGCGGACGAAATAACGATGCAATGCGGCTCCCGTGGATTGCGTCCTTGGGCACCGAAAAACTTCCGTGCATTTGGTATCCTCGATCCAGTTTACGAGACCGGCGATGACATTGAGTTTAGCTGGACAAACACGGTGCCGGATCCATCCGGGGAAGACGTTCCAATTACGAAGATGCAGTTCACTTTAGGAGAGGCGCAATATGGGTATCTGACATTTGCTGCAGGGGTTAGCTCTTACACTCTGACAAACGCAAATCTGCTTGCGATTTTGGCATCAGTTTCTCTTCCGGAAACAACTTTCACAGTTCGCCTTTTTCATCAGCGTGGCGACTACCGTTCAACCCATTTCGCGGAGCTGACCGTGACCAAGATATGAACCAACTCCAAGACGTAGAAAACCAACAGAACATAGGCACGCCTGCCCAATACAATTTCGAGAAGCTCGAGGAACGCATCTGGTCTCAGCGGCCTTCCGTCCAGACGGGGGCATACACCACAATCGTGGGACCTCCATCGGCGGGAGTATGGGAAGTCGACAACCTCTGGTGGGATGTTAACGGCGCACAGTGGAAATGCACGGTCGACAGCGATCCAGGGCCAGCAGTATTTGTGCAGATATCTGAACCTGTCGTGGCTGCGCTTGGAGCGGGCTGGCCGGACGGATATCGCGCCGTTCTCGCCGCTACAGGTGTCCGATATTCCTACGACGAAGCTGAAGTGGAATGGGTCGCAATCAGTGCGGGTGGCAGCGGTGGCAATTCTTGCGTTGCGTTTGACCGTGGGGACTCTGTTGGCAGCGGTGAATACATCGGTGGCCGCCATCGCTGGGCGGTCGATGTAACGCTTGAAAGTGCCAATGTGATCTGTGGCCGCGCTCCGGTAGGCGATCCATTCGAAATCACGCTGGAAGTTAATGGGGTTTTGACTGTGCATGTGATGCAGATCGCTGTCGCCGGTACCACAGACGACATCACCCTTCCGTCAGTGGCTGTTCCTGCCGGGCAATACGTCCGATGGAAGGTCACTGCCGGGCCTGCTGATCCAGAGAACTTTCCCGCACTACTTTCGATCTCCACCAACCTCAACAATTAACCACGGAAAGACGGTAATACTGCTATGAAGAAACTGATATTGATGATGGCCACGATGGCGCTTTCGCTCACGCTTGGATGTGCGCAAACGCTAGTCCTCGGGAATACGGCAAATGACACGATTAAACCTTCCGTTTTTGGCCAACGGAACAACTCCACAAACACGTTCGTCGGCTTGAATGCGAACCGCGGGACCAACCAATGGCATATAGACCTGATCCCATCAATCTTTGTGACAGAGACTGAGCTGGGATCGGTAACGAATGCTATGCAAACGGCAATCGACGGGAAGCAGGCGGCAATCGTAAGCGCAAACACGGAAATCCTTTTCAACACTTCGGGGACTGTGGGAGGCAGTAGCAATTTGACGTTCAACAATTCGTCCCGCCGTTTGGATTTGGGAAGCCTTACGAATCCGGGAGTATCTACGTTACGGATGAACGTGGACAAAACCAACGGGGCAATCGCGTTGTTATCGTTTCAGGCGCGGGATTCAATCGGGACCGCTACAACTTACGGGGTGATTACGCACGAGATTTTAGACGGTACGGACGGGAGTGAAGATTCCCAATTTACGTTTGCAACCCGAACAAACGGCGGGACGATTGAACGGGCCCGGATAGGCGCGACTAACACCACTTTCAACACGACCGTAATTGCTTCCCCTGCGAACCTATCAACGGAGCTTGCGACAAAGGGACAGCTTGACGAGGTGGCAACCGTCGCAAACACGGCGATACAACCTGATGGGCTCAATTCCGTTTTGGCCGATTACGCCACACTCGCGAATCTGAACGCTACAATTTCAGGTGCTTTGGTAGATTACATTCCAAACATTAGCGGTTTTGCTACGAATTTAACGATTCTCCACAGCATTGCTGAAATTTCCGAGGCGGGCTACGAAGTGGTGCCGGGTGATTATGCTCTATGGATCGGGCAAAGTGGTAGTGCTGTGATTCCTCATCCAAACGATCATCAAGGACGGGAACTTAGGTTCATGATGCGGGGGGTGGGGACCTTGACGTTGGAAGATGCGGCCATTAACGGGAACCTGCAACAATGGGATGGGAGCTATAACGATACGCTTTTGGTGACAACGAACCGTTCGGTAACGATTCAATCAGATGGCGAGAAGTGGCAAATTGTCGGCTCGTTTATTCCTACTCCTTAACGCTTCCCCCAACAACAGAAAGAATAAAAACTATGGCAAATCGGTCTCATGCAATAATACTCGTCAACAACCGCAGCACACCAGTGAGAGTGACCGTTGGATCAGAAGAAATCATTGTTCCGCCTAATGACCAGGCGACCACAGACACCGAAAGCACCACTATCGAGCTTCCAACAGGGACAAGTGGCACGCTGGACCCTTCTGACTACAACGTGTTTACCTTTGACGAAAGCCACACACAGGCAGTTGTTCCGGTGTAATACATACTTCAGGGCGTTTGCGGAGGCTCTGCAGACGCTCTGAAGAGGTCCTTTCCAGCAGGGGTGAAATCGCCATTTGTTACAGAACCTTTGTCAATCTTTACAGAACCTCTCGTCTTTTTACACGTTGCGGAGTCCGCAGAGGCGCGTAACGGACGTTGGAGCTCGCTGCGGAGTCCGCAGAGGCGTGTAACGACCGTTGGAGCTCGCTGCGGAGTCCGCAGAGACGCGTAACGGGCGTTGGAGCTCGTTGCGGAGCCCGCAGAGACGTATAGCCGCTCTTCAAGTGACGTTGTGGTTAGCAAAAAGAGGCGTTTTCTGGCTTTAATCGCCGGAAAACGCCTCTTGGTATAAATGGTCTCCCGTAAGAACTACATCTTCACCCAGTTAGGTTCCCACCCCTTGCGATATTCACGGCGGATGAACTTATTAGCATCTTTCTGGTTGGTGAACTTGAGCTTCTTAGCATCCCATTCCAATGTTTCCTTCGGGAAACGGGTGGCAACGCCTCCCAGCAGAATCGTTTCGGTCAGGGCCCCCGCGTAGTCGAAGTTCGCCGAGGTCTTGTCATTGCCACGGATCGCTTCGAGATATTGTTTCCAGTGATTCAACGGTGGCAGTTCCGGAAGTTTGTAATCCTGGTAATTGCCCGCTGGCAACAACTGCGGAGTGCCGACGTGTGGAAGCAGCATGACTCCTTTGGTCCCGATGAAAATGGAACCCTGATCCGGCATTTTTGCATCTCCCAGCAGCTTCTGAATTTCCTGCGGCGGACGACGGTCGCCGTCATACCAGGTGACCGTCACAGTTTTCCCCTCTGTGTGAGGTGTGCCGGGAAATACGTAATGGATCACGGCGTTGATTGCCCAGTTGTCGGCATTCGGAGCCGGGCCTTCGGAGCGAACGGAGATGGGCGCCGTCAGAGCCAGCGCTTTGAAAACCGGATCGTAAATATGGCAACCCATATCCCCGAATGTGCCGGTGCCGAAGTCGAGACGTTTACGCCAGTTCGCTGGATGATAATAGCCTTCTATGAACGAGCGATCCTGTGCCACACCCAGCCAAAGATCCCAATTCAAACCAGCGGGGATTGGATCTTTCTTGTCTGGTTTGGGTTCGGTGTCACCCCACATCTTGCTGCTCCAGGTATGCACCTCTTTTACTTTACCGATGGCACCGTCTTTGATGAGGAGGGCAGGGAGACGATACTCGACGCTGGAATGCACCTGGATTCCCATCTGCGTCACGACTTTGGATTTGCGCGCCTGCAAAGTGACCTGACGACATTCGAAAATGTTTTGGGTAAGCGGTTTTTGACCATAAACATGTTTGCCTGCCTGCAACGCGGCCATGCCCATGGCGCCATGCATGTGGTCGGGAGTGGATACGTTTATTGAGTCGATATTCTTACCTTCCTTGTCGAGAAGAACACGCCAGTCCGGATAGATCTTTACGTTGGGGAAAAGCTTTTTGGCCTCTTCTGCCAGACGAGAGTCGACGTCCGCGATAGCAACCAGGTTGGCTAGTTTCGTACCCATGATGGCCTGGTAATCTGACATCGCCATCCCGGTCCCGCCGAAGCTGGCGTGATTAACAAGTCCGTTCGCGGATTGAGCACCCAGTCGACTGACAAAAGGGAAAGCTAAACCGGCGAGGGCAGTGGTTTGAAGAAACGAACGACGAGAGATCAATCTCGAATTTGATTTCATGCCGCGTTTCTAACAAGAAACGTGACTAAGCGCTAGGATTGAAAAAGTAATTGGTTGAATTGTTACACGGTTGCATAGTGAGAACCGCCTCCCTCCTATGTAACTATGCAGCCGTTCAACGATGTAACTAAATCAAGTGCCCGAGCTTCTCTCGTTTTGTCGCGAGATATTTAGCATTGTGGGGATTGGCTTTGATCCTGATCGGAATCTGCTTTGTAATTTCCAAGCCGTAGCCTTCAAGGCCCACCACTTTTTTAGGATTGTTCGTGAGGAGACAGATCTTCTTCAATCCAAGGTCAGCCAGGATTTGTGCCCCGAGACCGTATTCGCGCAGATCCATTCCGTAGCCGAGTTTCAAATTGGCTTCCACTGTGTCATAGCCGTTTTCCTGAAGCTTATAGGCTTGAATCTTTGGGCCAAGGCCGATCCCGCGACCTTCCTGTCGCATGTAAACGATAACGCCATTGCCTGCTTCTGAGATTTGTTTCATCGCCTGATGCAGCTGTGGTCCGCAATCGCAGCGGCGCGATCCGAAGACGTCGCCAGTGAGACATTCGCTGTGTACCCGGACCAGGACGTTCTTCTTGCCAGCGACCTCTCCCTTGACCAGGGCGATATGGTGTTGATCGTCGAGCTTCGAGCGGTAGAGGTGGAGATCGAAATCGCCGAAGTCGGTCGGCATTTTGATGGTTTCAACGAGTTCAACCAGCTTCTCACGGGTCCGTCGGAACTCGATAAGATCTTCAATCGTGCAGATCTTGAGTTTGTGCTTCTTCGCAAACTTCAACAGTTCGGGAAGACGCGCCATGGAGCCATCGTCGCTCATTATCTCACAGATCACTCCGATAGGACGGCAACCCGCGAGTAGTGCGATATCGACGGCGGCTTCGGTATGGCCAGCTCGCTGAAGCACGCCACCCGCTTTTGCGCGGAGAGGAAAGATGTGGCCGGGTTGGACGAGATCCTCGGGAACGGCCGTGGGATCAGCCATAATCCGGATTGTTTCTGCCCGGTCTGCTGCACTGATTCCGGTAGTGATCCCGCGAGTGGCATCGACGCTCACCTGGAAGTCGGTTTTGAATGACTCGCGGTTTTGCATCACCATGCTTTCAACACCGAGTTGTTTGAGGCGCTCGGAAGTGGTGGGAACGCAGATAAGCCCACGTCCAAATTTTGCCATGAAGTTAATCGCAGCGGGGGTGATTTTTTCGGCAGCCATGATGAGATCGCCTTCGTTTTCACGATCAGCGTCGTCGACCATGATGACCATTTTGCCGCGTTTGATGTCAGCGAGAACCGATTCTATCGAATCAAAAACTTTCTTCATTCAGCGGCGTCAATGTAAAGGGAACCGACCCATTCGCCAGTAAACATTTACCCAGGGAGGCAAATGAAAAGGTCGCTACGTTCTACACGTAGCGACCCGGTTTCGATTGCAGGATCGAACCTATTGAATGGTGAATCCGTTTGGGAGCGTGTAAGTGACCGTAGCGCTCGGATTTTCGGGCGGTCCCGGGAATACGACTGTAACCGTCTGAAGGCCCGGGCTCGCTCCCCCTGGGATGACTATGGTGGCGGTGACCTGAGTCAGGCTTACGTGAACTCGGTTCGAGCCAGCGATTGTTCCAACCGTGACGCTATTGACCGGAGCCGCCTGCGGTGGGGGATTTACCGCTGGATCCAGATTGATCGTCAGTGTGATCGTTTTGTTCGCTGTAATTTCCCCACCACAGTAATCTCCTGGCTCTGGCCCTCGAACAATTTCTGCTGAGTCAGGTATCGTTCGATTCACGATTTGATCAGGCGATGGAAGGTAAAGAAACCATGTCAGGGGAGGAAAAGCGGGGATTTCAGCTCTTCATCACTGAATATGATCCTCGTCGGGAGCAGTTTGGAGCCGATTGTTTCCATTGCCACGGCGGGCCGCTTTTCCAGAGTCAAACCTTTGCGAACAACGGCCTGGATGCCGTCTTCAAAGATTCTGGACGCTATGGCTTCACAAAGAATGAAAGCGACCAAGGAAAGTTCTCAGTCCCTTCACTACGCAATGTGGAACTTACCGCGCCCTATATGCATGACGGACGATTCGCCACTCTCGAAGAAGTTATCGAGCATTATGCAACGGGAGTTAGACGTTCGCCGACACTGGATCCGAATCTGGCCAAACATCCCAACGGAGGCGTGCCGCTGAGCAGTGAGGATAAAAAAGCATTGGTTGCCTTTCTCAAGGCGCTTACAGATAATAAATACAGGACGGTCTCGCGTTAGTGGGAACCCCTGTGGAAAAAAATCGAGCAAATGTCATCTTTACGTTGTCTTAATCTTTGGTTGCGTAGAGTGGCTCAATAAATGTAAACATACGGCGCTCCATTCTGGCTGAGGTCGGAAGTAAGAGCGTTCGAAATGAAAAAATTTCTGCCACTACGGCAGAGAAGGCAGGCTTGGATGTGAAATTAACCTTTCTGTGTCATCCAAGCCTGCTTAATTTTTTAAGGGGCCTGCTAACGTTTTCAGGGATGGAATCCGGGGCGACTTAGTAGACCCGCTTCCCGCAAACAATCGTTGCAGTTACTTTTCCGCGCAGACGCCAGCCATCGAACGGAGAGTTTTTTGATTTACTGGCGGACTCGAGTCGTCGGTAGACCCATTCTTCGTTCGGATCGAAGACCGTGACGTCCCCGTGTGCGCCAATGCTCAAAGTGCCTTTCGGAAGTTTCAACAAACGGGCCGGGGCTACCGTGAATTTCGCGATCAGATCGTTCAAGGAAAGTTTCTTTGCGTGATACAGCTGCATTAAGGACAACGGCAGTTCGGTTTCGAAGCCGGTGATACCGAAAGGTGCATAATCGAACTCAACCTCTTTCTCGAAATCACAGTGAGGCGCATGATCGCTGGAAAGGATTTCGAGCGTTCCGTCCGCCAGCCCCTCGATCAGTGCTTCGCGATCTCGTGCCGAGCGGAGCGGGGGATTCATTTTGAAGTTTGTATCGTAGGAAGGCCAGCGCGGCAGTTCCCCCTTTTGCAGCTCCGCCAGTTCTTTTCCATCGTTTTCCCAGAACCGGTCACTGCCGGCAATCGCGGCATCGGTGAGAACAAAATGATGGGGACAGGCCTCTCCTGAGATGGGCACTCCCCGCTTTTTCGCTTCTCGAATCAAATCCACGCTCTTGGCGCTACTCAAATGCTGGCAGTGAATGATCGTGCCGGTCAGTTCTGCTAAAAGAATGTTTCGCGCGACGATCATCTCTTCTCCAGCGGCAGGCCACCCGCGCAATCCCAGGAGCGAACTCCAATATCCTTCGTGCATGACCCCATCTGTCACGAGACTGTAATCCTGACAGTGATCCATCACCGGAAGGTCGAACATCTTCGCGTATTCCAGAGCCCGTCGCATTAAATCGTTGTTTTGCACGCAATGCCCATCATCGGTAATCGCCACCACTCCGGCTTTCTTAAGCGAACCAATCGGAGCCAATTCTTCTCCGGCGATTCCTTTGGTGATTGCTCCCGTGAGATACACATTCACGACCCCTTCGCGTTCGGCTTTCTCCCGAATCAGTGCGACAGCGGCAGGGTTGTCGATGGAAGGGGAGGTGTTCGGCATGCACACGATTGAAGTAAATCCCCCGCGCGCGGCTGCGGCTGTCCCGGTGGCAATGGTTTCTTTGGCCGTCTGGCCCGGTTCACGCAAATGAACGTGAAGATCTATCAGCCCGGGGCAAACCACTTTGCCGGTGCAGTCGATCTTTTGGATTTCTGCAGGGGCCTGGGTGGAAGCCTCCTTGCCGATTGCAGAAATTTTTCCATTCAGAATGAGAACGTCGGAAACGGAATCGACTTTGTTTGCAGGGTCAATGACCCGTCCACCGGTGAGCAGCAAAGAATTCATCGCGGCGCAGAATATACACGCGAATTGACAACGCAAGAGTCATGGTTACTATTTGCCCCGTTCGTAGCGGGTGTAGCTCAATGGTAGAGCTCCTGCCTTCCAAGCAGGCCACGAGGGTTCGATTCCCTTCACCCGCTCCATTTTCTTTCGATGAGTCTTGGCGGGCAAAATGTTCACTTTCCGCGATTAGCCAAGATTAACCTCGATTAGCCAAGGATAAGCCCTGCTAGAGCGGCTTTGGGCGTGGTTTTGACCTCTTGAGTCTCGGCGCGAAATGTTCACTTTCAAAAAGAGGCGCGTTTTTGCCTTTTCCAGTCAAAAGGCCACTCAGACCCCTGCAAACATTGGTTTGGAACTCCGAGCCCGAAAAGTGAACATTTAGGAGGGGGGGGTGCAACGTGCAACGTGTCAAACTGGCCGCAACTGTGTCAAACTAAGGGGGTAATCCGGTGGGGGTGTGTCAAAATGAGGTGTGTCAAACTAAGCGACGGGGGAAGAGAACCAAAAGGCAGACCGTCTGAAGTGCGGTTGCAGCCTGGCTGAAGGGGGAAAGAAAAGAGCCGCCCACGATCCTTGTTGGATCAGGAGCGGCTCAGTGAATGGATCGGGACGGAACCTGGTTAGAGCGCGGCGGCTTCGTCTTTGATGGTGTCCAGGAAGACGTATGCATCAAGCATCATCTTCATGGCCTCGGCCTCTTC
The DNA here is from genome assembly GCA_046597605.1 of Limisphaerales bacterium. Classification (GTDB taxonomy): domain Bacteria; phylum Verrucomicrobiota; class Verrucomicrobiia; order Limisphaerales; family JACDHS01; genus JACDHS01. Next base: position 48,481 of record JBKJKE010000064.1, read on the forward strand.
TTTGAAATAACGGTCTTGTGATAGGAAGTAGTGCATGGACTCTAATTCCTCGAATGCCTCGGGGAATGGCATCAGGCATATTTTCTTGAATGAGGCTTTAAACCACTGATAAGCCTGGAAGGTGCTGAACTCACCAGGTGCGAAACCGAAACGGCTGTGATCGTTTGCGACGCTGTGCGCCAAGTTGGCTAGAATGGTTGCGCCAACATGAATATTCCAACAGGCGTTAAACTCCTTTTGCATGTGCGGGTTGCCAGTGAGTAGTTGGGCAATCGAACAGCATATTGAAGACGCTTCGTAGAGGCTCTTTGTATAGATGCTGTCCATTAACACATCCATGCGAATAAGGGCTAGTTGTGGATCGAACTTGAAGGGGACTTTGATCTTCGGCTTTTCTAATTGCGTGAAGGTTGCCGACTTAATCTTTAAACCGGCCTGATTTTGAGTTTTCATCGTTCGCCTTTCTTAGTTGGTTCCAAAGCGGACGATTGAGGCGCGAATAATGCGGCTCCGTTCTTCTAGCTCGCTGGCGATGTCCAATCTTACCTCGGTAGGCATCTTCATCCAGCCGTGCGGAGTGAAGTTAATCACGTCGAACTCGATTTGATCGGCGACGAAGTGGACTGGGATTTGTGTTTGCTTGGATTTGGCCGCGCCTTTAGCTTTTGGGCTGGCCTGACTTTTGGTTTTCATTGACGTGAGTTCTGAGGGTTGGGTCTTCGGCCCTGGACGTGTTACAAGCACGTTCAGGGTTTCTTTTTATCAGCCGCGCTAGTCCCAACGACAACAGGCGCAACCGGGTGCCTTTATTTCCCTGGTGGTCGGTTCCTCCAGTGGAGATAAAAAAGAACGCATTTTGCAAAGAACGGGGAAGGTTCTGATTGCCCTCTTTCCCATCCTTGCAAGGTTTTGAGCTTAACACCCCAGTCTTTAGCGGCTTCGGATTGAGAAAGGCTTTCGGAATCGCGAACAGCTTTTACCTGTTGAGCAAAGGTCTTATGGGGCACAGTTCAAAGCCTATCCTTAATAAAAGGATAGTCAAGCAAAAGGAGATTTTGAAAAAGGACACCGATGTCTTTTTTAACTTAGAGAAGTTTGTTCTGGAGAAGAATGCGCTCGATTGAGATAGGTAGCCCAATTGTAGGCTCTCCTTTAGGGAGGCCAACTGTAGGGGGACGTTCTTTCTTCACATGCTCTGTTACCATTTCAGCATCACATAACCCCAAAGAATTAAGTTTGTTGAATGGATTTTGGCGTAGGGCCTCAAACGTGTTAACACGTTCGACATTTGAAAAACCATCCACCATAAAGCCGAACTTTATAAATTTTTCACAAAGCGCTTCTGATGGATACTCAGCTTGATGTGCAGTTTTGATTGGATCGTTGGAAGTTAAGATCGTAGCAGCGAGAAGATAGCAACTCTCCGCGAACTGTTCAGCTATCATCCTGGCGTTTTGTTTGTAGTCTTTAATGACGGCGCAGAACGCGGATTGCTGTGCTAGTTTCGTTACTGGAGCCATTCTGCGGTCTGATCCATATTCCAACAATTCTCCAATGGGAATTCCGAGAACGACGCAGAGTTTATAGAACTTCGCTACAGAGTATTCAAACTCCCCACTTTCCATCCGCATCAATTGAGTGGGAGAGATATCGCACTTGGCTGTCAGATCACGGAACGAAAGCCGAAGGTTCTCCCTGGCTGCTTTTAAAACTTTACCAACTTTCCGCAGGTCAAGATTGATTGAATTTTTGGACGCCACAGAACGAACCTTATGCACATCAAAGTAAATACAAAAGAGCTAATAGCTTGACGTTATGAACCGTATTTGTTACGGAATGTAACAGGTGACAGAGCCACAAACGTTCAAGGTTAATCAGAAAGGCATAGGGAAATGCTTCCGTGTTAGACGGGAAAAACTCGGATTATCCTTAAAGGAAGTAGCTGAAAGGTCGGAAATAGTTTCCTCCCATATCTGGAATATTGAGCAGGGCCGCAAGGAAATGTCTCTTCTAGTGTTTTGCAGCATTTGTTCTGCACTGAATCTACCCGTAAGCGAGGTTATTTCTAACCATCTGCCAGCAATTGAAAACTCCGTTGAGTCGCCTTTAGGCAAGCGCAATCAGAGTCTTACCGGGATTCAGAGCAGTGCTATTCGCATTGAGCTTATACGACGGGGCGTAGGCGTAGCTTGGCTTGCGGAGAAAATCGGCATTTCAAATCGGTCTTTAAGCAATCAACTGGCTTTGAGTTGCAAGACCAGCTCGCCAGCGCGTCTCAAGATTGAAGACGTTTTGCAGACCCCTTTTTGGTCCAGTGCAGAAGAATTTCAGAGGCGGCAACAGCTCAAGCGCTCGCTTGGCGTCGATCCATACACTCTCAATCATTCCGAATTACGGAATTTAGCCAGGCGCAAAAGAATTTCCATGGTGTCAATCCAGCGGACTCGGAAAGCGGTGCTTTCCGTCCTTCTGGATTACGCCAACCGACAGAAAAACAAAAACGACAAATGAAAGAAACGACATCAAAACAATTTCCGATTACCGGATACGATGAAGCGCCAGCCCGGAAAATCCTAAAACGGTTCAATAACACGGTTGAAGAAATCGAAGCGACAGAGCGGTTGGCCGGAAGGAAAAAGAGAGTTTGGAGATTAGCCAGGCTGACCGGGATAGAATGGTTGGATACATGGTTTTGAAGTGTGGTGGCCGCGTTAGCCAGGGATGGAGAGAACTCGCTGAAAAGAACGAACTAAGCCAAGAACTGTTGACCCGATTCAAGGCTAACCCTGCCAGCAAGTCGCATGTTCCGCATAGCGTGCGGGACGCGGTGCAAATTGAAGTGGGGATGCTTTATGACGAGCATCACGGGCCGCGCCAGGCTAAATTGAATGGCGCTCACCTTTCACGCGACTGGAGCGGGGTATTGCCAATGGATTGGCTTTGCGCCGACGACGTGACTTGGCCTGTTTACTTTTACGTTGAGGATGCATCCAGCAAAAGCGGCTTTGCTCTGATGCGAGGCCAGTGCCTTTTGATAATAGATACAGGGTCAACCCGCATCCTTGGCCATGCCCTGCTTCCTGAACGGAATTACAACGCTTTGGCCATTCGCACTCTCATCACCAAAATTTGCGAGGAACACGGATTGCCACGGAAAGGCTTTTATTTTGAGCGCGGCATTTGGGAAAGCTCAAAAATTTTAACAGGCGACGCAAAGGCAGATACGCACTCATGGGGTGAAGTAGAAATAGGTTTGCGTTCGCTTGGACTCTTGTTTACGCACGCTCGATTACCGAGAGGGAAGCCTGTAGAGCGCGTGATTGGTGCTTTGCAGAACTTCATGGAAGGGGAGCCGGGATATGTGGGGCGCAACGAGATGGTGGAGAAATTTGAGCGCGTTCAGAGGCAGAAACTAGAAGTTGAACGGGGCGAGGTTCATCCATCGAAACATTTCTACTCCATGGATCAATGGGAAGCGCGGCTCGGGGAGATCTACGAGAAATATAACTACGAACGGCAAGACGGAAAGATGACAGGGGGATTAACTCCGAATGCCAAGTTTGAAAAAGGGGTCTTTACAAATACTCCGCTGATAAAATTTGATGCTCAAACTCGGTATCTTTTGGCCCATCATATGAGGCCGATTCGGGTAACACCAAACGGCATCACCCTTAAATTTGGTAAACAAACATTTAATTATAGGAATGCTCAAACGGGCGAACTGAGGGGGCAAACCGTTCTGGCCTGGTTCAATCCTGAAACACCAGAAACTTTAACTGTCACCGATATGAATCGCGAAAACCCGTTTTGCGTGATTCGGTCACAGGACATTCCAGCAATGAGCGCTAGCCCTGAGTTGATTGCTCAGGAAATGGAGAAAATCAACGCTCACAATAAGTATGCGAAGTATCGCTATCGCACAGTGAAGGCCCTAGTCGGGAACTTCCGTCGCAATGTAGTGGACGCACAAACCGCCGAACTCGGGGAGCAGATCGAACAGCAACGGGTTCAAGCACAGGCCAACGACAAGCAGCAAAAATCCACCATGGCGAAAGCTCGCAGGGCTTACAAAAACCTAGGGGGCATTGTGCCTGATGCGGCATTGAATCGCCCTGACGCTGTTAAGGACGCTGAAGAGTTAACACGGTTTTTACAGGAGAACACAAATGAGTAGCACCAGAAGAGCACAGCCAGGCAGCGCACCCAAACAGGAGCGCTTTTGTTCCAGTCCAGAATTTGACCGGGGTCTTATGGCCAACCTGGTTGCAAAGCGTTGCCAGCTATTGACGGTGCCAGAGCATCGCGAAATTGTTTATTTTCTCCAGTTGCTCTCGCATGAAGAGGGCGGGCTAAAAGCCGTAGCGGATGCACTCATTAAGAGATTCTCCGAAAAGGTTTGCACTCAGGCAATGCAGGGATTCGGCATTGATCCAACGCGTATTTATTCGCCTGAGGAAGTGGAGAAAATCTGGGGTGGCGTTGAAGATCCAGTAGCCAGGTATACTTTGATGGACCTTGATCCAGGCTTGCTGAACGAGAATTACCGCCCAAGAACACAGGCACAGAAGAAGCGGTTCTCTTGCCGCAATCTTTTGGAGATGTGCACCGACGCAGCAAAATTGCATTTGGCCGACTTCCTTTCGGAACTCTGTTTAAACCCCGCTCTGACTCTAAGCCGCGCAGATGCACCTGGTATTTTGCGTTCCTGTTTGAATGCCTGGCTGAGTTCAAAGCAGAATGGATTCAGGAGCGCCAGAAAGGGCGCGTTGTGACAGCCATCGGAGAACGGGTCTACGAAACGCTGGACTACACCCTACAGGAGCGCTGCTTAACGCTGGTTCATGGGTTGCATCGTATCGGCAAAAGCAAGGCGGCTGAACACTGGTGCGAATTGCATCCTGGTATTGCTCGATTTGTGGAAGTTCCTCCTGGCACAGATGATATTTCGTTCTTCCGCACAATTGCCAGGGCGCTAGGAATCAGCATAAGCACTGGAGTCAAAGCCGTTCAACTGCGGGAGCGGATTGAATCCGTATTGAGCACAGGGCACTTGGTGCTTGTTCTGGACGAAGGGCACAGGCTCTGGCCTGAAAGGAATTACCGCGATGCAGTGCCGTTCCGTGTCAGTTGGGTAATGGCAATGGTTAACAGTGGGGTTCCGGTCTGCATCATAACCACGCAGCAATTCTTTGACGCTCAAAAGATGTTGGAGAAGCGCTCTGGATGGAACTCGGGACAATTCCTTGGCCGCATGGCGCATTGCGAAGTGTTGCCAGAGACTCTGAGCCGTGAAGATTTGGACGCTGTTGCGAGGGCTTTCCTGCCCGATGGTGATGCCGAAACGATCAAGGCGCTCAGTTTGTATGCCAAGGTGTCAGCTAAGTATCTGAAGGGAATTGAAGACGCTGTTCGTCGCGCAAGATTCCTAGCCCGCAAAGAAGGTAGAGACACTATTATGAGCCGGGACCTAGCGAGCGCAATAAAGGGCAGTGTAATCCCTTCAGACGTTAGTTTGGCAGAAGTCACCGCAAAGGTGCCTAAACGTAAACAACTCCCTCAGCCGGTCCAAATGGGCGCTCCAGATCGCGGCCAAGTCGGCCAGGTGGAAGCTGCACCAGGTGAAGAGGGAGAAAATAGGATTTTCAGGAACTCTGAAGAGGGACTTCAGAACCGCTGCAAGACTCAGGAATCACTTCTGGAAGTCTCCAGAGACTAGCGCGGCCTGACATTTTAAAGTTTTTCGGAAAAGCCCCTTTCTGGGGCCGCTCCCATTTCTTCACGAGTTTTGGAACTTGGAACTCTTCAAAGTGAACATCTTGCCCGCCAACTTACATCGATCGGTTCTTCGTAGTTTTTTGGCAAAATACTCCTTCGGGTTGGGCACGGGCAAATTGGATCCTGATACAAAGGCCGACATTTTATTGCAGCATGACAACGGTTCCGTCCTCTCATGGTTTATGGATGGTGCCTCATCAAAAAGCCAGTGTGTATTAACGGCACCGCAGAAGCAGTGGCGCATGTTTTGGGTGGTATCCAGGACGGAGTAGTGGAATCCAAACCCCCATTTCGTTACCTGCACTTAAGGTTCGACTTATTCCGCCTACTCGAATTCTATTGCAGGAACCGAATGACATTTGATCGCATTTGTGGAAAGTGTGGCGCACCCATTTCAAGCGAAGACGCTACGTGCCCGAAATGTCCTCCGACTGTTCCGCCAAAGAAGGCTGAGGCAATGCCAGCGCTCCTCGTTATTGCCGTTCTGTGTACTTCCCTTCTTATGCTCGGAACCTCGGTCGTTAATGTGGTGAATGCCCCGGATCCTGAAGAACCACCCGCGGTCGAGGCCGTGGTAATGACCGATCGCAAAGCGGCCGCTTACGAAGCGGCACGGAATTTCATTCAGGAACGTTTTCCCGGCGACAAGGAGTTTGCTGACCTCAATCAATCTGTGATCAAAGAGAATGGGGACAACTATCTTGTTACGATTTCCGCTGATGAGTTGCAGGGCGCATCCCCGGCACGACATCTTTACAAAGTGGAATTAAATTTCGTTGATGGTTCCTGGGTGTTGAAAGACATTCGTCGTTAGAGCGCTTTTTTCGCTTCCAACCATAACCGTGATCGTAAACAAAACAGGCCTGCTCACAATGAACAGGCCTGTCTCGTAAGTTGATTGCGGGCGCTTTTACAACTGCTTCATCGCGTTATCCAGGACTGCATATAACTGATTCATGGATGTCTCGGTTTCATCGCCCATGTTCGAAAGACGGAAGGTGGTTCCCTTGATCTTCCCGTAGCCGCCATCAATCAGGATACCTTGTTCTTTCACCAGTTTTTGCAACTTGGCGGCATCCACCGTGCGTCCTCCGGGCTTGGCACCGTTGTTCACGCAGGTGAGAGTGACGGACTCAAAGCCAGGTTCCGGATACAGGGTGAAGCCATGCTTTGCAGCCCAATCCCGAGTCATCTGTGACAACTTTTTGTGACGCGCAAAACGTGCGTCCAATCCTTCCGAAAAAATATCGTCGAGCTTGGAATCCAGCGCATAAATATGCCCTATGCTGGGGGTGCTCGGCGTCATGCTGTCTTTGGCATTCTTCTCGAATTCAACGAAATCGAAGTAGTAGCCTCGGTCTTTTGCCTGGGCCGCTTTGGCGAGGGCTGCCGGGGAGCAGGTGAAAACGGTCAATCCCGGGGGGAGTGCGAATGCTTTCTGGGTGCCGGCAAGGAGAACGTCGATTCCAAGTTCATCGAAAGCGATTCTCAAGCCTGTCATGGAACTGACCGCGTCGACGATGAACATGACATCCGGATACTTCTTCTTTAAGGCCGCGATTTCTTCGAGCGGACTCATCGTTCCGGTCGACGTTTCATTATGGATCAGGGTGAGAGCATCGAACTGTCCGGTGGCTAGCTTCTTGTCGATCGCTTCGGCACGAATTGGGGAACCCCACTCCGCTTGCAAAGCGTCGGCTTCTTTGCCGCATCTCTTGGAGACATCGAACCATTTATCCGAGAAAGCGCCGCACATACAGTTGAGGACCTTCTTCTGGACAACATTGCGCAGGGCGCCTTCCATCACCCCCCAGGCCGAGGAGGTACTTAGGTAAACCAACTGTTTGGTGTAAAGCAGTTGCTGCAACTGCGGCTGCATCTTGGCATAGAGATCTTTGAAGCCCTGGCCGCGATGACCAATCATCGGACGGCAGAAGGCCTTGAATGTTTTTTCGCTGACCTCGACCGGACCTGGAATGTGGAGTTTGACGTGTGCCATAAAAATCAGGAGGCAAACGTTTCAAAAGGAGTTTCGGAACGCAAGAGGGTTTTCCGCGTCTTTCAAACCTGTTGCAGCATTTTAGAAAGATAAAACCCCCGCCGGAGACTCAGCTACGACTTTGGAGAAGGTAAAACCTTTGCCGGAGATTCAGCTACGACTTTGGGAAGGTAAAACCTCCGCCCTGGGTCCGGAATGCCCGGTGTTCCTCGTTTCTTTCCACTTCCTTCTTCAATCCCTTTGAACTAGTAGTTACTCAGCCATGTTCAAGACACTCTTGTGCCTAGTCTCTTTCTGCATCTTCTCAGCCACGGCAGCACCCCAGAAGATCGAGAGCGATTTCCCCAAAATCCCTCGTGAATTTAGGTCAGCCTGGGTGGCAACCGTCGCTAACATAGACTGGCCATCGAAAAAGACGCTGACGACCGACCAGCAAAAGGCGGAACTGATCAAAATATTAGATGTATCCGCTGGGATGAACCTGAACGCATTAGTGCTCCAGATTCGCCCCATGTGCGATGCCCTGTACCCTTCGGACCTGGAGCCATGGTCAGAATTCCTAACCGGCAAGATGGGGCAGGCACCTGTTCCATATTATGATCCACTTGAGTTCGTCATCGAAGAGTCTCACAAGCGGGGTATCGAACTTCATGTCTGGTTTAATCCCTATCGCGCCCGCCATACATCCAGTTCAAAAGAGATTGCGGCGAATCATATCTCCAAACTGAAACCGGAGATCGTCCGTCAGTATGGGGAATATCTTTGGCTCGATCCCGCAGAAGAGGAAACCAAAAGGCATACGCTTGCCGTGATCCTCGACGTGGTGAAACGCTATAAAGTCGATGGAATCCACATCGACGATTATTTCTACCCGTACAAGTCATACGCGAAAGGGGCGGACTTTCCGGACGACGCACCCTGGCAGACCTACACGAATGGTGGTGGAAAACTCAGCCGCGATGATTGGCGTCGGGGTCATGTGAATGATTTTGTGGAACGGATGTATCGCGAGGTGAAAAAAGAAAACCCACTGGTGAAGGTCGGTATCAGTCCCTTTGGAATTTGGCGCCCGGGCGTTCCCGAAGGAACTTTCACCGCTTTTGACCAATATTCCGAACTCTATGCCGATGCGAAGCTGTGGCTGAATAAAGGGTGGCTCGACTACTGGACACCACAGCTCTACTGGCCTCTCTCCGCGGAGCAGCAATCTTACACGACATTGATGAAGTGGTGGGTGGACGAAAATCACCAGAAACGCCACTTCTGGCCTGGCAATTTCACCAGCAAAGTTGGTAACAGTAGCGGGTGGGAACCAGATGAGGTGATCAACCAGATCAAAGCAACCCGGGGGGAGCCGGGAGCGAGTGGCAACGTGCATTTCAGCATGGTTGCCTTCAGCCAGAACCGGCAAGGCCTTACGGACAAGTTGCGCGATGGACTCTACGCTCAGCCTGCGCTGGTGCCCGCTTCGCCCTGGCTTTCGAAGGAAACCCCCGCGGAACCAATCATTACGATGGCGAAGAAGATGACCGCCATCTCCGGCAGCGAGAAACCTAAAGCGATTTTGACCATAAATTTCACCTCTCCCGCAAAAGATAAAATCCGTTTATGGGTGGTTTACCAAAAGAAAGATTCCGGAAAGTGGGACTACAAATTTGTTCCAGCAGCAGGAAAGAACGCGGGGTCCTTTGAAGTGCCGGAGGACGTAGTTGAGGTGGCTGTTTCTGCCGTGGATCTCAACGGCACCGAGGGTCCTCGTAAGACGCAGGGTCTGTGATGAGCTGGCGGCGACCGTTTTGACGGCCGCCGCTCCAAGCGGGTGCTTTAATGCTTTTCAGGAACCATGATTCCGAGCGCGCTCGCAAGGTCGATTTCGTGTTCCTGTTCCTGAACTATGATTTCGCGGAGCACTTCACTCAGTGCGAATTCGCCCATCGCTTCCGCCTGGCGAATTCGTAACCGATAATTTTGGATCGTCTCCTGTTCATTTTCCAGGTCGAAGCGGAGCATTTCCCGGGCATCCTCCGAAGTTTTTACCGGTTCGGGAATTGTAGTCGGCATGCCGCCGAAATAATCGATCTGCTGCGCGATCTTGAGAGCATGATCTAATTCCTCCGCCGCATGGATCTTTAGTTCTGCCGCTATCTGCATGAATTCAGGTCCTTTGATCACTTGGCTATAGACCGTGTATGCGATCACTGCCTGGTATTCGCGGGCAAGATCTTCGTTTAAGAGTTGAATCATCTCTTCTCGAGTGACTTCCAGTTTTCCGTCGGAAAGTGTTGTAGGCATATCATTCCTTCGTGCTGAAATTCGCCTTTGAAACAGCAATTCTCATTTTGACTTTCGCTGAGGAGGCTATGCGTGGGGAGGTGAAGGCTCGGACTCGTGGATGAAGGTTGAGTTGACCTTTTCGTAACGTTTGTCACACAATTGTAACTTGTACTTTTGGGGCGGTAGCGGCATTTCTTGGTCCATGAACGCGGGCGGTTTCAAACCTCTTATTCAACGTTGGCGCACCGTCGCCGCGACGCTCCCGGATCGGCGCACCGGCGACAACGTCCAGTTCGAGATGGCTGATATAGCGTTGTCGGCTTTCGCGGTTTTCTTCACCCAATGCCCTTCATTCCTGAGTTTCCAGCAGAACATGGAACAGGCCCACGGCCGCAATAATGCGCGCTCGTTGTTTCAGGTCGGGCGCATCCCCTCGGACAATCACATCCGTCAGACGCTCGACCCGGTGGACCCTCGTCATCTCTTCAGCCTCTTTGATGATCTGCATCAGGCCTTCGATCAAACCGGTTTGCTGGAAGCCATGCGCGGGGTGAATGGCACCCGGCTCATCGCGCTGGATGCCACCTGGTATTTTTCCTCCCAATCCAAAAAGATTCATTGCTCCAACTGTTCCTGCGTCCAGCACGCCGAGGGCAAGACCACGCATTTCCACAGCGCCATCACGCCGGTCATCGTCAGTCCCAGCCACGCGCAGGTCGTGCCGCTGCGCCCGGAGTTCATCGTGCCGCAGGACGGGCAGGTCAAACAGGACTGCGAAATCAACGCCGCCAAACGCTGGCTGGCCGCCCATGCCGCATGTTACGCCACCGGCAATGACACCTTGCTGGGTGACGATCTTTACGCCCATCAACCCTTTTGTCGGCAAGTGCTGTTGCACAACTTTCATTTCCTCTTCACCTGCAAACCCGCGTCCCATGTGCATCTGACGCAGTGGGTAAAGGCGCTGGAACCGGGCCCTGATCTGCACATCTCCAAGCAACAGGTCAAAGGCAAAAGCAATCGCCTGGATCAGTGCGAATACCGCTGGGCCAATGGCGTGCCTCTCACCGACAGCGACGACGCTTTGAAAGTCAACTGGTGCGAAGTGACTATTACCGATGCGCAAGGAAAGGTGCGTTACCGTAATGCCTTCATTACCGACTGGAAAATCACTGCCGAAAACGCCGCCGGACTGGTTGCCGCCGGGCGGGCGCGGTGGAAAATCGAGAACGAAAACAACAACGTGCTCAAAAACCAGGGCTATCACCTGGAACACAATTTTGGCCATGGCAAAAAGCATCTGGCCAGCCTGTTGATGACAATGAACCTGCTGGCCTTCGGTCTGCACACCTTGCTGGACCTGGCCGATGAAAGTTACCGACTGATCCGTGCGACGGTGGGAGCGCGCCGGAAGTTTTTTCAGCACCTTGAGGCGCTGACCACTTATCTGTATTTCGAGACCTGGGAAGGTCTCATGGACTTTATGATGCGGGGATTGGAAATCGGACCCTACTCCACGTCAAAAAGCTAACCTCATCGTTCCAGAGAAAAACATGCTCTTGCGCGCGTGGGGCCACGCTTTGCCCGCGTTTCATCCCTCCATACCTTTTCTCCCTTCTCCCCGTATTTTCAACTGCATCTGCCTTCCTCTTCCTCCAGCACTTCCCTCACGTAAAATGAGAATTGCTG
>JBKJKE010000006.1:0-5986 GCA_046597605.1 Limisphaerales bacterium
TGACGAGATCAATGCCTCCTCTCCCAGCCTCTCCTCCATTTTTCAAATGGAAGAGAGGAGGAAACACGGACGTCTCAAATCTTGTTATTGTTGCTTGATTCGCGAACATAGTAGTACGGATCAGGGACACACTTCGATTGCCTTTTGCCACATAAACTAATCGGTAATATCGATGAACCGAATAGATCGCCAAGCAGCCCAGCTATTATCCGTGTTCATCCGTGTCTATCCGTGGTTAAATTTTCTTGTCCAAAAAAAGAGCCGCCCAGTGGCCCGGGCGGCTTTGCTGTTGTCCTCATGTATGAGCAACGATTACGGCGTGATCACTAACACCACTTCGCTCCGCGCGCTTTCCCCACCGTTATTGACTGCCGAGATGGACACCTCGACCTGCGAGGCGGACGGCATGGTCTCGATCATGAAATCGACATCCATCGGACTTCCCACCGGGATCGCCTCTTGGTCCACCCCGATGACTTTCAACCAGAGACGATAATAACCAGCCCGTGGCGTCTTCTGCCATTTCACCGCCGCGGCCCCACCTGCCTGCAGGACCACGATCACCTTCCCCGGACGATCCGGCACCTGTTGCAGGCCTGGTTGATTCAATCCGAACGCTTCCCAGCGGGCATCCAGTGGCCCGATCACCCGGTTGAGTTCCTCCGCGATCCCGCGCAAACGCTGGCGCATCTTCTTCTCGCGCTGTCTGCGGGCGGTGAGCAATGTCCTCACAGCCGCCGCCTGCACCGTGACCGCCGTTTCGGCAGCAACCAGGGCGTCCGAGGCGGCCCCGGCGATGACCGACGTCGCCACTTCCGCTACTTCCAGTTCAGGATGTGCCACGAAGTAGTTTTTCAACGACCGGCTGATGGATTCCAGGCCGGCGACCGACCGCGGGATTTCCAACGATTGATTGAAACCGGTCCCTTCCCAGGCTGGCGAATACTGACGACCGAGCGACCGTTTCAACGAATCGCGGATGCTGAATGCCACATCATAAGTAGCATCCACCTGGAGCTTGAGGGCGTCTCGCAGGTCGCGCAACGTGCCACGACCCGTGAGGTGAGCGTTCGTCGAGAGGATTAATGGATCGAGGTCACTATCGATTAACGGTTTGGTTCCCACGGTCAGGGCCAGGGCTACTGCATGGGTATTGGCTCCGGCACTGGCTTTCGTGCCACCATTGGTCAAAGCCACCACTGTTCTGAGTTCTTTCTGTCTCACTGTTTTCCTTTTCTTGTGACGTCAGCCCCACTTTTTTAATGTGGCCGAAGGTGTTTTTTGTTTGTTACACCTGCGAATCATTTCGCTCGTCAACAGCAACCATCTTATCAATCGCTAAGTAGCAAAATCGGCTACTTAGCTTTTTTTCTGAAAATATTTTTTGGGAGGGTTAATTTTGTGCAATTCACTCATTACCAACGACTTACAAACTCCCAAATGGGAAAAACCGTCGTCAGGAGCAAAAATATTTTCTAAAAAGGGGCAAAAAACTTCCAGCAAAGGTTCAAATGGGGAAAAAGCGACCGTGAAGGGGCCAAAAAGGTCATCCCGGGGCTTGCTCGGCTGACTCGCTGCACCCCGGGCTATCACATTGCGGGGCTTACAGCCCTTAACTAAACGGAGTGGGACGCTGGCCTGGGATGGCTCCACCAAACCCACCTTAATCACACCCCACACTGCGCCGACCCTCCCATATTCAAATCCCTTGTCCGCTCTAGCCCCGTCTGTATGCTGGCCAGCGTTTCGCATGGACAAATCCAACCAAATCCGCGCTTTCATTCAACATTGGTCCAACGCCAGCGCCTCCGAACGTTCCAACAGCCAGCTCTTTCTGATCGAACTTTGCGACATCCTCGAGTTGCCGCATCCCGATCCCCATTTGCATTCCGGTTACGCCTTCGAGTTTCCGGTCGACCAACTACAACGCGACCACACCACCACCCAGGGCCGCATCGATCTCTATAAACGCGGCTGCTTCGTGCTGGAATCCAAACAGTTCCATGCTCAACAAGCGGAACCGACCGATCTGCAACTCGCCGCCGTTGAGTCCGGGGCTATTCTCCAGGAGAAAAAGAAATCGGAGCTCGTGCGCGGCACCGAGCGCTGGGATGATGCCATCTTAGCCGAACGGCGATGCGCAACCCCTTCAGGGTTGATGCGTTTTATTGGCGCAGTACCCAGGGTTGCGAGGCACGATCTACCCTGGGTTACGGTCCCAATTTCATTTCAACCCCACCGGGGTTGCGTAACTCCAAGGAACTGGGGACAAGCTGTCCCTGCCCCTCAAACCGCTAGTGCAAAATCCGCAACTGACTATAAGGTGAACCAATGATCGAGCGCATCGTCATCGAAAATTTCAAAAGCTTCCGCAAAGTGGACCTTAAGCTGGGCGCGGTGAATTTATTGATTGGGATGAATGCGAGTGGGAAATCGAATTTCTTCGATGCGATGCGAGTGTTAAAGGGTGTTGGGGGTGGATTTTCCATCAAGGATATTTTTGAAGGAACCGGGCAGACACTGGCGGGAGGTATGCTCCCCGGGGTTAGAGGAGGACTGGCGAATGCGATTCACAAAACGACCAAGAAATCCGCTTTGTTAACTGCTCATATGAATATTGAAATGAGCACTGAGGCCGGCAGGTTGAATTACTCAGTCAGGTTCGACACACAAGGAGCTATTTTAGAAGAGCGACTTGTCCAAAATGGTAAACAAATTTTCTTCTACGATGGCAATGAAGCCTTTTTTTATCTTGAGAACAATACTCTCGGCGCATGCTACTCCAACGCTTTTATGGGTTCTCAAATGCTTCTAGCGTTCAAAACCGGATTAGCTGGGAATCATGCACATGCTGTGGAGGTGTGGATGAAGCATCTTCGCGACATCCAATTCCTTTCCCCCGAACCAGAAATATTAAGAAAATACGGCAGCGCGGCAGGAATCGCACGAATGGGCGAACGCGGTGAGAACTTTGCTTCACTGATTCATTCCATCTGCGGAAAAGAACAGGACAAAGAAGCCCTCCTGAGTTGGATGCGTAACCTCCGTCCTGAAGAGATCGACGATGTCGGCACCTTAAAAGGGGCGGTGGGAGAACCGATGTTTATGCTGAAAGAACGGGGAGAAACATTTCCCGCGGTCGTCCTCTCGGACGGCACGCTCCGGTTTGCCGCGTTGGCCGCGAGCTTCTTCCAGGAAAACCTGCCTAAGGTTCTTCTGATTGAAGAACTCGAGAACGGAATCCACACCAGTCGCGTGCGACTACTCCTTGAATTGGTAAAAAGCCAGGCCAAGCGAACTGGAATCCAAGTCATCGCAACCACCCATTCCCGCTCTGTCCTGGACTGGCTGGAGAAATCTGACTACGCCACCACATTCTATTGCTACCGAGGCGAGGAAGGGGTCGAATCAAAACTGATTCCTTTGAGCGAAGTGCCGCATTTAAAGGAGGCGACCGAGAAATCTTCTTTGGGTGATCTACTGGCTGAAAATTGGCTGGAGACAGCGCTGTGAGCACAAAGGTGCTCGTCATTCCAGAAGATCCCAAAAACAACGGCTACATCCTCAAGCCGATTGTGCAACGTGTCCTTGCAGAGGCGGGCCGAGCAAATGCCCAAGTCACCGTGCTGCCTCGATCCAAGCTTAACGGTATCACCAATGCAAAAGAGGCCATCCGGAATGATCTTTCCTCCAGCTATAGTTGGATGGATTTATGGTTGTTCCTTCCAGATGCAGACCGGATGAACGGGGATGCAGCCAAAGCGTTGGAAGAGGAGATGACACAGCAGGGAATTCCTCTTATATGCTGTCCTGCGAATCCAGAGGTGGAAGCGTGGATGCTGGCGGGTCACAGGAATCTTCTAAACGTTGCATGGCAGGACGTCAGCGGGCACCCCACCTTCAAGGAAGACGTATTCGACCCATTCATGACGCAACACGGTCGCACTGAATTGCCCGGTATGGGTCGGGAAAAGCTGACTTACGAGACTTTGGAAAATTATCCTGCCTTAAAACAGTTCTGCCCCGAGATCGCCAGACTTGAGACCCGAATTCGGCAACATTTTGCCGCATTGCGGTAGCCGAGTCCGGCTCCAATCGAACAATCCTCTTCTGCTTCCTGCGGAATACCGAAACCGGTCGCATGCATCGAAATACATCGTGCGAGGTCGGCGTTTCCAGATTTTGGCGTCTCTGCACCTCCCTCGCATGCTTTGCGCGTGTTCGGAACCTGGTCAATGGAAACAAAAATTCGGGAGCGCTAATCGCCGTTCTTCAACCCTCCCGCAGAGTAGCGTGTGGACGTTCGCAGGCTACTCCGCGGGCTCCGTTTCGACGAAATTTCGTCCGCATACTACGTCGCGGATTCCGTTTTGTAGTATGGGAACGTTTTTCACGACTTCGCGGGATCCGTTTCATAGGATGAGAACGTTCACATGCTACTCCACGGGATCCGTTTCGACGTGATTTCGTCCACATGCTACTCCGCGGGTTCCGTTTTGTAGTATGAGAACGTTTTTCACGACTCCGCGGGATCCGTTTCATAGCATGGGAACGTCCACCACCACTTTTCGGATACCGTTTCATGGCATGTTTTTGTTCGCCGGCCTTTGTAAGCAGCTGATTTGCAGGGGTTTTCGGGCTGTCTTCAGTGGAAGGGGGAAGAGAAAGGAGCCGTTCGATTCCGGAACGGCTGAGCACCTCTTGTAGCTGCGGTGGTCACACCGCGGGCTGACATCATTAAACCCAAAAATATTAGCCCGTGGTGTGATCACCGCAGCTACGGGAAAGCCGCAAAAGGCCAGGTCTTAGAGCGCCCCAACTGCCTTTTTCTTTTTGGCACCGGGCTTAACGGCTTGCCCAACCGGCATTTTCTGAACGGTTTGCACTTCGGCTTTTACTTCGTCCAGATCCTTGCGGAGTTCCGGGCTGTTCAAGAGCTCGCGCACAATCGCCTGGGCCAGGACTCGACCGGCGCGAACGTCGGTAGGGAAATGTTTACCAATCACGACGCGGGCCCACCCGATGTCACGTCCCACCTGGAGAAGTTCTTCGCGTTTTTCCGGGAAGATCTCCGAGAGCAACAGGGCTTGAACCATTCCTACGGTCGAATGTCCGCTCGGATAACTGAAGCTTTCTTCCGGCTTCCCCAGCCACAGCTCTTTGTCGACATCATAAGGGCGGATGCGTTTCCAATGATCTTTGGGAGCCAACACGGACGGGCGAATCTCGGGTTTAATCTTCTCGAAGAAGGCTTCCGTTTTTGGAAGGTTGCCCGGCTGGAAGAAGTCGCCGATGACGGGGGTGAAATTAAACACTGTGAGCTTGGAGTATTTCAATGCTTTCGCTTCTTGTTCCGGGGTGCGTCCTTTGAACACGGTGCGCGCGGAGTCGAGGTCGGCCTTGTATTCCGGAGAATCGGGGATGGGCGGTGGCGCGAGCAGCGTGATGCCGTTCAGTCGGTTGGTGACGCCGTAACCTTCCGCGGCATGGGAGGTCGATGCGACGAGGCAGGCAGTCAGTGCGAGTATTTGGGCGGAGCGTATGATCCAGCGAGACAGAACGGATGCATTCTTCATGACGGCGGCAGTTTGCAAGAGGGCGACGGAAATGTCGCGAATTTTCAGCGTCGTCTGCGATGCGAGGCAGCAGATCCGTGTTGCAGGTCAGTGGATTTGGATGAACAGACTCTTCGTCCCTTTCAGGGCCGGGGAGCAATGCGGAACGTAATCCCGGGGCTTCACCCCACTGCCGTCTAGTTAAGCACCTATTTGCCCTTAAATTACTGAATACCGGCGACAAAACTCCCTCTCTCCGCCATAGCGGGGAGAGGGCTAGGGGAGAGGAGTTCGATCAGAAAATTTGAATGCTGACCGCGTTAAGAATCGAACAAACGAGCTCCTCTCCCCTGCCCTCTCCTCGTTTTTGCGAGGAGAGGGGGTTCGTCGCTAGTTTCATCAAGTTTCCAACCTTTTGTAGCTTAACTAAA
>JBKJKE010000014.1:0-37369 GCA_046597605.1 Limisphaerales bacterium
ATGGGCGCAATAGCCGTCCTCAAGCGTTGCGGGATCCACTGAGTGGTCCACAACGCCCACGATAAACATTCAAGTCCCGCAGAGATGGCTCCGCCATCCCTGCGGGATTTTTGCTTCAGGCGGGCTACTGGGGATTGCTTCGCTGGTGGGACACCAAGTATAAAAAGATGGCACCCTATTTTGAGGGTATTTTACTGCGAATGTTCCTCCGCTATAACTAAACAGTCATCCCCCCGTTAGCTAAACCACCGCGATACCACGCGGTAACCGAACCCAAAATCCATAAAATGAAAAAAGCACTAAGTCTCCTATGCGCCACTGCGGCCGGCTTGATGATGGCCACAACTCCAGTTCAAGCCGCCACGGGGTTTCTGAAAATACACATGATCTCCGCCGGGGACGGTCGGGGTGATTGTTTCCTGATCGAGCTCCCGGATAACACCAAGATGGTGGTCGATATCCCCAGCGGCTATTCCACCACGCTGATTAACAAACTGAACGCCCTCGGTTTCGGCGGCGGCATCAAATATCTGGTAGGCACACATGAGCACGTGGATCACATCGGCGGGCTTAATGATTTCCTCAACACCGGATTCAGCATCAGCAACACCAAGATTTATTACCCTCAAGGTTCTATCAATGCGAATAATGCTGAGTACAACAACATGGTGAACGCCGCCAGCAACCGCGGCCTGACTGTCTCCAAACTCAAAGCGGGAGATTACATCATCAATACCACCCATGACGGCAAGGCGTTCAAAGTGCGCGTACTCAGCCCGGAGACTTACAAAATCAATGGGGGCAGCGATGATTGGGGTTCGGAGAATGAAGCCTCTATGGTTCTCAAAATCACCTATGGAAACAAATCGATTCTGATGCAGGCCGATGGCTACGGATCGACTGAATTAAGCACTCTTGCAGGAGCCTTTGCCGGTGAAATCAACGCTTGCCAGGTGCTTAAAGTCGGACACCACGGTGTTCCTGCCAATGGCGCCCTCTCGTGCCGTGAAGCTTACCTGGATGCAGCAGCTGTCAATAAAGCGCTGATCACCGACGGCGATCTGGCGATTGATCCGACCATCGCCTCCCGTTTGCAGGCGAGAAACATTCATTATTGGTCTTCCGGTTCCGGCGACGGCTATTGCTGGCTTAGAACCGATGGCACTTCGAACTGGGAAGAAAGCGAAGCTCCCCTTTGGCCCTAAGCCATCGTAGATGAACTCAGCTTATTTCCACTTTGTCTCTACAAAGGTCAGGTGCCCAACCTGACCAGCCCAGTGGAAATAAGCGCTTTCTGACTCCGAAGCGGCGAACCTGTAATATCCGGGGCGCCGTAGAGCGAATCGATACCACAGCAAGCTCGCTCGTGGGTCACCTCAAGGTATTTCGTTCTCAAACGCTTCCTGCAATGAATCTGCAACGCTCGTTACAGGTCATTTTCCCGCAGCGCGAGCACGTGAAACACGTTATGGGTCAGAATTCTCGCAAGTTAAGGAACCATTCGAATCACTTTGCCAATCCGTGCAATAGTTGAATCACAGTCTCCACCAGCATTTCGCCGGTGCCCGGCTTCACGCGTGCATTCGTGATTTCATAGCTACCTTCCTCGAAGGCTTTCCTGGTAGGCACGTAGCTGGGACGATCATTAGCAATCGATATCACGATGGTGTTTTTGAAAGGAGACGCCTTTTTAATCGCCAGGCCAAGCTCGACAAAAATTTCACAGGGCAAACCAACGATTGCCGTTTCGCTGTCCAGCCGGAACACTTGCACTTCCATTGGCCAGGTGGGGCCCATCCTGGCGATATCGATGTCCCGGACAGCATCCACTTTCATAAAAAACGAAGCGCTATCGTCGGTAAGTTGCTTAATTTTCTCGCGCGCTTCTGCCAGCTTCTCGGGTGTCACATCCTTGAAGTAGGCTGTAACCGTTTTACTACTCGCAGCAAAAGCGGGTTTCTTAATCTTTCGAAGTTTTGGTAATTCACGAATGACGGTATGGGCAATGTTTGTTCCGATCCTTTCCGCCACGAATAATCCTTTTACCGCCTCGTTGGTCTTGACGTTGATTTGATTGATGTCGGCGCAGGTCCCTGCCCCGAACGCAGAAATGTAATCTTTGCCGAAACTTTGCTTCAGTGATTCGGAGAGGAAAAATGCATAATCGGCACTGTAATCCGTTCCTCCGATGCAATCCGCATGCACGGCAAAAACCGAAATACCCGCAAAAGGTTTTTCACTCTTTGTCGAACTGAGAAGAACAATGCCCACGTCAGGATCCATCGGGCCGGCCGGGCGAACGATGTTGGTGTTGAGCAGTCCCGGGTTGAACGCCACCTTGCCGTTCTTCATGTGGTATCGGCGATTGAACGAGACCCCTTCCAGTTTACCAAGACCGGTATTGATCGTGGAGGGCTGCAGCGTGGCATTCGCATCCACAATTGTTTTCACAATGCGTTCAATCAGAAACTTTGAGTAGTCGATCTCTTCCCGCAGGTCCTTTCCATCCTTCTTGAGCGCTATTTCATGGAGGTATTCTCGGATCACTCCTTCAAAAAGTGGCCCCGTGTGGCTATGGGTCGCACAGATCAAAATGTTTTGGTACGGAATGCCAGTCCGGGCACTGGCCTGGGCGCGGGCATTGGTTGAAATGTTCAGCGAAAGCCCCACCAGATCACAAAACACGAACGCGAATCTTTCCTGTTCATCCTGCATGACGATGGCTTTTGCAAAAAGGGGATCGTGAATCCCGGTGGAAAGCCGTTCGTTGAAATAGCCAGCCATGCGATAGCCGACTGGAGGCGTGATATCCGTCTGCGCACTACCCGCGCGAATGACCTGCGCGTGAACTGAACCGGCAACGATTGAAAACAAAACGGCCGCAAAAAAGAGGAAGAGGGATTTGCGCATGCACTTTGGATGCCCGCCTCTCCGCGAAACTTCAATTCTTTTAATTACGCACGTTACCACCGCAGCCCGTGATTCAACTATCCATATCGAAACGGCGCCGAAAGGGAGAAGCTATTGGGTAAATGGCGAATTTCCCGCACTCTTCCATTCTCGAGAAGCACTTCCACAATATCGAACCGCATTTTAACCTGCGGCCTTCGCAGCAACTTCAAATAATCCATCGCACAAGCAGAGAGCAGTTTGCGTTTGGCACCATCCACCGCAGCGGCCGGACGGCCCCACTCTTCGGAAGAACGAGTCTTTACTTCGACGAACACCAGGCACTCGCCGTCGCGAAAGACCAGATCGATTTCTCCCCGTTTCGAACGAAAATTAGCAGTGAGGAATTTGAGCCCAAGTCCGCGCAGATGGTCTTTCGCAGCCCGCTCCCCCAACGCACCGCGTTGCAAGTGGATGGGTAGCTCTTTGAATCCGAGCAGATTTTTAATCCGCTGCAGCAGATTCATTGGTGAAGAACTCTGTTTGAACAGGTCGAATGGGATAAAAGGTCATTCGATGTATGGCACAGGGACCATGCTGCTTGATGGCTACGAGATGAGCTGGAGTGCCATAGCCTTTGTGCTCATGAAAACCGTAATTTGGATAGAGCTGATGATATTCCAGCATCATTCTGTCCCGGGTGACCTTCGCGATGATGCTGGCGGCCGCAATCGAGTAACTGAAACAATCCCCATCCACAATTGCCGTCTGCGCACAACACAACGTCTTCACCGGCAAACCATCCACCAACGCGTGTTGCGGAGCGGGATCCAGCTGCGCGATCGCCATGTTCATGGCTCGATGTGTTGCTTGCAGGATGTTGATTTGATCAATCATCTGCACATCCACAATCCCCACGCCGTAACGCACCAGAGGATTAGCGGTCAGTTCGCAAAACAAGCTTTCGCGCTCAACCGCGTTCACCTGTTTGGAATCGTTCACCCCCTTTAGCTTTCTTGGTAATCCGGCAAGGATCCACTCGAGGGGAAAACAAACAGCGGCCGCAACTACCGGCCCGGCTAGTGGCCCACGACCGGCTTCGTCCACTCCAGCGATCAACGTGATTCCGCTTTGCAGCACTTTGTGCTCATGACGGAACCGACGTGGAATCTTGACTGCGCTGGCCATGGTTCAATCTCGAACGCAATAGTGTGAACGCAATTAATTTGCGGGAGCGGACGTGGGAGAGTTCGTTCCGGGCGGAGTCCATTCACCACCCGCAAGAAGAACCTTCTCTGATCCTGCCACCCAGGCCATGCAGTTTTGCAACATTACGCGGAACGCAACATTCTCATGGGTGCTGCCATCGTGACCGAGTGTTGTGCAAATGATTTTTGCTTTTGGATGTTTGGTGATCCACACGACGGGAAACTTCGAGCCGGTTTCGGGATTGATCCCAGTGGCGAGAACTTCAATGGGCGAACCTGCCGGATCCGCCTCAAAGTGATATAACTCGTCGCTTACTTTAAAACTCTTTGGGATGTTGTGCATGATCGGATGATCCCGTTTGTCGATAACCACTTCGATCGGTCCATATTTATCGTGCTTCTTCGAACCGCCTCCGATCAATGTTTTGTTCCATTCAGGCCAATCTTTCCAATTGTACCAAAGAGAGGGATGAACCATCAGGAAAGCGCCACCCTTGTCCGCAAAATCAAAAATAGCCTTGTTCAATTCCGCGTTGGTCATCGGAGAATTGTTGCAGAAATACAGTACATCGTGCTTCGGCAGCCCTTCGAGGAAATAGGTCAGGTTCGTGGTGTAGTTGATCGGTTCCGTACTGGCATAGGACAAGGTCACGGAATCGGAAACATTGAACCAACGATCAAAGTCGTGGGAAGTTCCGCCCCCAAGCATCGACACCCGAAAAGAGCCGAGAGGCTTCGGGAAGAAATCGCTAAGATCATCGATTGTCTCGACCTTCTTCTTCGGCTTCGGGGCCGTTTGCGCTTCGGCTTTGGCCTGAACGTTTGAAGATCCAGTTCCCTGGGCCTCGGCTGCACCTTGAGGGTTGCAACCGGAGAGAAAAGTTAAACCAACAACCATCGCGATCGGCGCGACCAAGTAACGCATTTTCAATTTCATAGTTTTTAACTCCGCTGCGGTCCCGCCTCACGGCATCCGCATTGCGGGGGAATGTGCCTGTTCTTACAATATTGTTTATTTCTTTTCCACTTTTGATTGCTGATCGCCCGCGGCTTTGGGCGTTTCGGCAGTGATCGATACAAACGTCGGGGCCACTTGATTATCGAAGCTCTCGATAACGATCTTTTGAATTTTGGCCTGCTTCTTCAAATCACGAGAGAACCAACGAATCTGACCTCGCTCCATCAAGTCGGGCACTGCCTTGGATCCCGGCACCTCATCAGTGCCAATATAGTCCGCCAACTCCTGTCCATTCTTCAAAACGAATTCTTCGGACTCTCCGCCCTCGTAGTGGACTGTTACTTTGGCGGCAGGCAAATTTTCATTCTTCTGATCGCCGCAGCAGGGCCAACCCCAACCCGCGACGCCACCCAGGAAGTGCAATTTCGAGGCAACCAGATTCACGTTCGCCAGTTCCACCTTTTGCGGCAACGTCTTGGCGTATCCACTCCCGCCCTTGAGAACAACGACGTTCTTCGCGGAAGCTGTGGTCAGCGGGCTGGCGATTTCAAATGGAATATCACCGACCTTTACGAGCCCGAATTTCTTGAACTTCAACGTTTCTTCCAACGAATCCTGGCTGGAATAGATCCCCTTCAAGGTATTCACGGTAAAAATCGATTTCATGTCGACCAGGCGATACTTGCTTTCTCCGGCGCAAACAAAAGATAACAAGTCACGAAGCGCCTCTTCACCCAATGCCTCAAAGCCTTCGGGCATCAGAGAACGTCCCGTGGACTTCTGCTTTTTGATGTTCTTCTTGCTGAGTTCAACATCCCCTGCCGTGTTGCGAAGGAGAATTTGACTCTTCGTTTCACGACCCACAATTCCGTCGAAACTTTCTCCATCGGTCGTTTCAACACTCACGGAAATGAAGTTTGGCTCCACAACACGATTCGGATCCAGCACGTGAACCAGCAATTCGTGAGCGCCGTGTACGCCCATGCCGGTTAGGTCCGGTCCAATATCTTTGCCTTCACCATTGAAGCGATGGCAGACGGCGCAGTTCTGTTGAAAAAGGTCTTTGCCCTTGGCGATATTGCCCCCAAGCTTCTCCACGCCAGGCGAGAGTTTTGCAATGATCTGATCCTTCTCCTTCACCTGGGGCCCACGAATTTCGTCGATCACCCGTTCGGCACGCCGGGAGACCACCCGATCATTGTGGGTGCGGAGACGATTGATGGCGAGAGGTCCGAGGGTGGCGAGTTCAATCTGCTTCGAAGAGATGACATCAAGGAATACCAGCGACCATTCCGTTCGTTTGAGAATCTGACTTAGCGCCAACTCCTGGAGGTCAGGCGCAAGATTGGGGTAGGCTGTGATCAGCGCCACTGCAACCGCCGGTTCGGTGGCCCGGCCAAGAGCTTCGATGATGCTCTTCTGCATCGCTGGAGTGGTGGCGGGATTATTCAAGATGGCGCCCACGATATTCACAGCGTCGGGCACGATATGCCGCACGCTCAGGATGCTGTTGATCGCGGCGATTCGGTCACCTTCCACCGCGTTGGTGTTGTTCACCGTGGTTACGATTTCCATTAGGACATGGTTTACTTCCGGTGCGAGCTTCCCTTCCTTGTCCCAACGGATCACCAGCGGAATCGCCGCCATCCGAACTTCCAAAGTCTGCGCACCCAACAAAGCGTTGAGCAAATTGTGCAGAGGATCACTCCATGGCAGAATTACGGTCGGATCCATTTCAGTAATGAGTTTGTCGATGACGATTTTCTTGAGCGGTTCCGAATTCGTCTTACCCAGCGCCAAACGGATGATGGTTCCAGAGATCAGCCCCACATCTTTCTGATTAGCAAGATAGCTTCCGATGGCGGACGCGAAGCTCTCCAGGCCTTTTGGATCTTCGGCGAGAAACACCGCCTCCAGGTAATCTTGAGACGCGGTGTTCGCGGTGGCAATCGCGGCAGATTGCAGCCAGGGGTCACCCATCTTGGGGTATGCAAAAACGATCATGTCTTGCGCCGGCTTGCTCGGCTTGAAAATCGATTCAACCAGAAGTGCCTCGAGAGACACGCGTGGATCACCGCTCATGAATTTGCCGATGATGGAAAAATGAAAGTCGGCATCAGGATCCAGGTTTTTAAACCGTGCCATAATCCGCAATGCGTTCTTTTGCACAGCCACATTTTCATCATCCAACACACTCGTAACGACATTGCGCATCGGAGCATCCGTGTTTTCGAGAACCCACATTGCATGGACACGCGCCGCCGGAGAAGCGGTGGTGGATTGGGCGAGTGCAGTCAACGCGGGAATGTTTTCTTTTGAACCGGCTTCCACCAGGAGACGATGGGCCGACATCCGCACCCAACCGTTTGGATGGCTCAAGGCATTGATCACCTGCTCAGGAGTCGCCTTTGCCAGCTTTGGCACTTCGAGTTTTTTGGCCTGCTTGTGCTGCACCCTCCAGACACGGCCGAAATGGTGGTCACGATCCGGGCGAACGGCTGCATTGTTCGCACCATGCGTCGGACCACGTGTATCATTGTGTACGACCGCCTGATTGTAGAAATCGAGGATATACAACGCACCATCCGGGCCCACGCGATGGTGAATCGGGCGGAACCAAAGATCGCTACTGGCGATAAACTCCGCGTCCCGATCCTTGCTCGCAACAAACGAGGTCCCCGCCGGCTTCAGAATATCCCGATGCACAAGGTTCACGGTCGGCTCAGAAACGAAATGGTTGTAATCCCACTCCGCTGGCCAGGCGCCGCCGTTGTAAATCGTTCCACCGGACGCAGCGGTAAAACCGCCCACATGATCGATCTGCACGTAGGCCTGTTTCTCGTATTCGCGGATTGGGAAAACTTTTTTATGATCTTCGATGCATTTTGAACTCGTGGTCCCCGGGATTTTTCCGCGAGACAGGGCGCTTTCCGACATCACGACGTGATGCAGATGTTCCCCATTGGCTTGCGTGTAAAACAATTCCCCGTCCCATCCGAAATCCAAACCCCAGGTGTTGCCGTTCTTAGAAGAAACCTGCTCCATGCCACTGCCTTCAGGACGAAACCGAATGACACCGGAACTCACTCCGCCGAATTCCTTTTTGCCGTCACCGGATTTGATCGTTCCGCCGCTGTAACCCAGGGCGGCATAGATCCATCCGTCCATGCTCCAGCGCATGTTGCTCAACACCGCATGGGTGTCGCGGGTACCGAACCCGGTATAAAGCACTTCGCGTTTATCGGCTTTGCCATCGCCATTGGTGTCACGCAGCCAGAGTACTTCTGGCGCCTGGGAAACGATCACACCATCACGATAAAAGACAAAACTGGTGACCAACTCGAGCGAGTCAGCAAAGACTGATTTCTTATCCATCACGCCGTCACCATTTGAATCTTCGAGGATCGAGATGCGATCTTTCGGAACACGTTTAGGATCTCCTTCCTTCAAACCCGCGGGGTACTCCGGTGTCTCGGCAATCCAGAGGCGTCCCTGCGTATCCCAATCGAGTGAGATTGGCTTTTCCATGAGCGGTTCAGAAGCAACCAGGCTCAAATCGAAATCATCGTGAACTTTGATTTTCGCAGCCGCCTTATCAGGTGCTGTCGGTCCGCCGGCAGGGTAGCGCAGACTGGCCAACTCTTCTTTGTTACAAAGAGAATCGACTTCGCGTTTTCCTGCCCAGGCGATTCCGCGCAGCAAAATCGCACGGTAATTGGGCAGGCTGAATGTCTTGTGATTATGCCCGGGAATAGAAACAAAAGCGCGATACGGTTGCCCGCCTTCCAGGGTCTTCTCGTAGACCCACATTTGCGGAACAATGTCGTAAACGGACGGGAACAATTTTCCATCGCGCGTGTTTCGTTTATCGGGAGCATAGGTCGCTGCCAAAACGCGAGCGTCCGGAGAGAGATGCAGGTCGTAGTAGAGTTCGTCCTGGAAATCGAAATTGGAAGCGTCTTTGGTGATCGGATGTTCCCGGTCGCTATAATAGAAGGCGATGTCTCCTTCGAACCATTTGGACTTCCCATGTTCCCAGGCCCCGCCGATCACACCCTTAAACCATTCCGGATCCTTGCCGCACACGGCATCATGCACCACAACCAAGCCACCGCCACGCTTCAGAAATTTATCGAGATTCGCTCGCTGTTCAGGAGCAATGGTCCCTGCTTCGGCAGCGTACATCACGAGGACATCAGTGCTCTCCAGTTCGGTCGCGGACGGGAATTCCAGCTTCCCGCTCGCTTTGGCTCCGCGTTGATTCAGTAATTCCTGCCATTCTTTCAGGAAACCCGGATGGTCATGCTGACCTGGCCCATGTGTTTTTTCCCCGGCTCGAATAAAGACGCGCAATGGTTCTGCTTGCAGCGAAAATAAAGTGATGAGGGGAAACCAGATGGCCAAAAGAAGTGCGATTCTGCGTTTCATAGATAATGAGTCGCAGGAATCTAACGATCTACGGAACTGGTCTAAAGACATTTTTCACTACAAACATAGATTCCGATCACCTCTTGCACCTCACCAGGTCGCACCACTTGCTTCTGCTTGTCTCAGTGCTAATCTCCGTTTCGTGATTGCACTGATTGATTACGGTTCCGGAAACCTGCGCAGCGTTGAAAAGGCATTGCTCAAGGTGGGTGGAGACGTGCGCGTCGTATCTCGACCGGAACAAATCATGCAGGCGCGGTCGGTGGTCCTGCCCGGCGTTGGTGCCTTCGACGATTGCGTCAATGCTCTGCAAAAACAGGAACTCATCGAAGGGGTTCGGGAATTTATCAAGACCGGTCGCCCATTTCTGGGGATCTGTGTTGGCTACCAGGCTTTGTTCGAAAAAAGCGAAGAGTTCAATAGCTGCGCCAAAGGGTTTTGTTTGTTGGGCGGCAAAGTGCGTCGCTTCACCGAGCGCCCCGGGCTCAAGATCCCCCAGATCGGCTGGAATCAAATCGAAGTAACTCGCGACAACTGCCCTCTCTACAAAAACATTCCCAGTGGCAGTTACGTTTATTTCGTGCATAGCTTCTACCCCGAACCCAACGACGACTCAGTGGTCGCCACTCGCACGACCTACGGCGATACATTTGCTTCTTCCGTTTGGAAGGATAACGTATTCGCTACGCAGTTTCACCCGGAGAAGAGCCAGACCGTCGGTTTGCAACTCCTGAAGAACTTCATTCAGTTTGCGGCGTAAGACAGTTGTTCCCGGCGTCTGGGGTTAACGATACAGAAACCGCTGTCCCGCTGCTTGTGAATACACCGCTTGGAACAGGTAAATTGGCGTCTACTTCTGGTCCTGATTCGCGGAATTTGTGATTTCTGGTCGGCCAATATAAGAAAGCTGCCCGGCGATAAAACCCAATGCTACCAACGACTTTACGCTTCGGGAGTGCGTTTTCTCACGTCTCCGACAGATTTGCCGAGTGCCGAGAAAATTATCTCACTACTCCGCCAATCCTGCCGGGACGTGAGAAAATTATCTCGCTACTCCGCCAATCTTGCCGGGACGTGGGAAAATTATCTCGCTACTCCGCCAATCTTGCCGAGACGTGGGAAAATTATCTGACTACTCCGCCAATCTTGCCGGGACGCGAGAAAATTATCTGAGTACTTTTCCAATCTGGCGGAGTAGTGAGAAAATTTTCCCGGCACCTCGCCAATCTGTTTTTGACGTCAGAAGATTATCTCAGCACCTTGGAATGACTCTCGGAATGAGCGGTAAAATGTGCCTTGGGATCGCAAAAAGAGCGACCTTGGATCTTCCGGAATTTCCCAGATAAAATCCGAAAAATGCAGCCGTAGAATCGTGGGGCTACCCTGACGCGATTGCCAGGTAGAGGAAGCACAGAGGTCGGAGGAACAAAGATTCATTCATCTTTGGCACAAGTAACGAGGTGCGAAGCTCACCATTCGGTGGGGTTTTGTGTAGCCGCGCTCCGACTATCTCACCCAAAAAAATTACACCCAACCCCACCGGGAGACGCAAAAAAGACTAGCGTCTGCGCCTCTGTCTCTTAACATCGCCCCGTTCTCGGTTTCGACCGCTTAGACATGAAAGCCAAAATCATCATCACCCCGAAGAAAGCTGTTCTCGACCCTCAAGGCAAAACTGTCCAAAACGCCCTCGAACACATGGGCTACAAAGGAGTCGGTGCCGTGCATGTCGGAAAGTACCTGGAAATCGAACTGCCGGACGGCGACAAAGCAGCCTGGACCAAGCAAATCGACGACGCCTGCCACAAGCTTCTGAGCAACCCGGTTATCGAAGACTACAAGTTCGTGATCGAATAAGTTCCCAGTTGCGAAACCCCTTTTTCCGATGTCCAGTATGCAGACTCGCACCGTCCGCTTCTGAATACTAAAAACTGAATACTGAATACTTTTTTCTGCGATGAACTTTGCCGTTTTACAATTCCCCGGATCGAACTGTGACCAGGATTGCGTGCACGTGATGCGCAATGTGCTCGGACATTCCGCCAGCCTCGTTTGGCACAAGGACAGTTCCCTGGCTGGCTTCGATGCCGTCCTCGTTCCGGGCGGATTCAGCTACGGCGATTACCTCCGCACCGGGGCCATTGCCCGTTTCAGTCCGATCATGGGTGCAGTGCAACAATTTGCGGCCAACGGCGGCTTTGTCCTTGGCGTCTGCAACGGATTTCAAATTCTGTGCGAAGCCGGTCTCCTCCCAGGTGCCCTGATCCGCAATCGTTCCCTGCAATTCCGTTGCGAGAACGTTTTCCTGAAAACGTTGACCACCGATTCTCCCTTCACCTCAAGCATTCCGCAGGACAAACTCATGCGCGTTCCAATCGCTCACGGCGAAGGCTGTTATTTCGCGGACGAAGCAACGCTCGAAGGCATGAAGGCCAGGAAACAGATTCTCTGGCAATACGTCGATCAGAACGGTCAACCGACGGAGCAATCGAATCCGAACGGCTCCCTCTCGAATATTGCCGGCGTCTGCAACGAAGCTCGCAACGTGGCGGGTTTGATGCCGCATCCCGAACGCGCCAGCGAAACTCTTCTGGGTTGCGCGGACGGCAAACTGATTTTCGATAGCCTCGTGCAAACGCTGCAGAATCGTTCGACCGCGAAGGCGGCTTAACAAGGTAGAGGATGGCGCGCTTGCGCCGTCCCCGCCCGTATCCCGGGCGGAATCGGAACATCGAGAGACGTGGTGCTAAGCCCGCCTTAAGGGTATAACGGGTGCGTTTAGTCATACACACCCGCAGGCTCCGTTGGCAGTTCCGCCCGGTGCCGGCGAGTATGAACTATAGGGAGGACGAACCGATTCTCGGTTGAGCGCGCCCAGCCCTACCTTCAGCGGCTTAACGCGCTTTACTCAAAACTCAAACTTCACATCGCCGAGCCGGGTTCCAATTTCTTTCAGCACGCGAGCTTCGTCCGCTTCGTTCTTCGCGAGAAATGTGACGCTGAAACGGAGGAAAGCACCGATATCATCCCATGGCACAGTGGAGATCAATTTCTCAGTCAGAAGCCACTGCATAGCATCTTCGGCCGTTTTGAACTCTACCCGCTCACCTGAATTCTTAATCGCCGCCTTGGGAGCTTTCACGTAGAGGAAGAAAGAGCCTTTAGGCTTCTTCGCATTGAACCCCGCCCCCTGGAGCGCCTTTACTAAACCATCCATCCGGCGGGAATATTTGTCCGAGATTTTCTCGGTCATCTCCGGATGATCAAAGCAATAAGCTGCCGCGTGTTGGATTCCAAGGAACTGTCCGGAGTCCGTATTGTCTTTCACATCTCCATAAGCTTTCACCAGCAAAGCATTCCCCACCACAAAGCCCACTCGCCAACCGGTCATATTGAAAGTCTTGCTCGTGGAATGCAGTTCGACACCGACATCTTTGGCACCAGGCGTCGCGAGGAAGCTCATCGGCTTACCTTCGAAAACGAGCGCGGCGTAAGCGGCATCATGGATCACCACAATGTTATTCTTCTCCGCGAACT
This sequence comes from Limisphaerales bacterium, assembly GCA_046597605.1. GTDB lineage: Bacteria > Verrucomicrobiota > Verrucomicrobiia > Limisphaerales > JACDHS01 > JACDHS01. Next base: position 13,021 of record JBKJKE010000014.1, read on the forward strand.
CAACCACTTTGACGAAGAACTCGCGCGTGGCGCTGGCCCCGGTCGGGTTGTTCGGATAGTTGATGACCAGCACCTTCGCCTTGCTCAAGACCTCGGCGGGAACCGAGTCGAGATCGGGCAAAAAATTGTTCTGTTCCGTCAAAGGCAAATTGTGAACCAGCCCGCCATAATACTTCGCATGCGTGCCGAACACCGGGTAGCCGGGGGTCGTCATCAGGACGTAATCGCCGGGGTTAATCAGGGCGGCAGGTAGAATGGATAGCGCGGCTTTGCTACCAATCGAATGAAGCACTTCCGTGGCGGGATCAATCCCGGCGACACCACATACACGCTCCATGTAACGCGCCGCGGCACCTTTCAATAACGCATCCCCGTTATCGGCATACCCGCGATTCTCCGGCTTGGCGGCTTCATTGCACAATTCGCGCACCACTTCAGGAAACGCCATTTCGTCTGGTTCCCCAATCCCAAGGTCAATGATCTCTTTCCCTGGATTTGCCTTCATCGTCGCAATGCGGGTCCGCTTGATGCGTTCGAATTTATAGATTGCAGTGGATTTTCCGTAGTTGCTCCCACCGATACGTTCCGCGAACAGGTTCTGAATGAATGAATCAGCCATAAATCGTCGGCGACCATACGAAAGAGTACGGGCGCTGGCAAGGACGCCGCGTTCGCATTCTCCGAATCACCACATGGATGTTTTGCAAGAGCCTCCAGTCCGGCCCCACAACTGTTGAAAAAATCTTTTGGGGTAACCTCGCGTGCAGCGCAGGTCTTTTCAGGGCCAACGGCCCGCCTTTATACCAGCCTGGGTCGTAGCGTTTAGCGCAGGCCCAGGAACATCGGCCCCTCTCCGAGAATTCCCACCAGCGCACGCAACGACCGGACAAATCAAAAATCCGCTAACGATTGGGTAGAAAATCGAAAACATTTCGCCCATCCTTCCTGCACTCGTATGTCCGAACCCACCATCACCTGTCCCAAGTGCAAAAATGAAATCAAGCTGACGGAATCGCTGGCAGCTCCGCTGGTTGAATCGACCCGGCGCGATTTCGAAAAGCGCCTGGCGCAGAAGGATGTCGATTTAGCAGGCCGCGAAAAATCTCTGGCCGACCAGGCGGAGGCTCTCACGAAAGCCAAAGCCACGATGGACACGGAGATCGCCGATAAGTTGCAGAAAGAACGGTCGAAAATTGCCGCCGAGGAAAGCAAGAAAGCCAAGCTGGCCCTTATCGCGGATCTCGAACAAAAGGCCAAAGAGCTTTGCGAACTTCAGGACGTTTTAAAACAACGTGACGTGAAACTCGCCGAAGCCCAGCAGGCCCAAACCGATTACATCAAAAAGCAACGGGACCTTGACGACGCCAAACGAGAACTCGAACTCACGATCGAAAAAAGAATCCAGGAAGGTCTGGCCATCACCCGACAACAGGCGAAGAAAGAAGCCGAGGACGAACTGAAGCTCAAAGTATTGGAGAAGGAGCAGACCATCTCCTCCATGCAGATCAAGATCGAGGAACTCAGTCGCAAGGCCGAGCAAGGTTCACAGCAGCTCCAGGGCGAAGTGCTCGAACTCCAGTTGGAATCGATGCTCACCGGCAGATTCCCCCACGACCTGATCGAACCGGTGCCGAAAGGAGAACATGGCGGCGATATCCTCCATCGCATCGTCATGCCAAGCGGCGTCGCTTGTGGAACCATTCTCTGGGAAACCAAACGCACTCGAAACTGGAGCGATGGCTGGCTCACCAAACTGCGTGAAGATCAACGCGCCGCCAAAGCAGAAATTGCCATTGTCGTCAGTGCCGTGCTTCCGAAAGGAGTGGAGACATTCGACCAAGTGGACGGCGTCTGGATCACCCATCCCCGCGCGATCCTGCCGGTGGCCCTGTCACTCCGCCAGATGTTGGTCGAAGTGAATTGCGCCCGCAAAGCCACCGAAGGTCAGCAGACGAAAACGGAATTGATGTATCAATACCTCACCGGTCCCCGCTTCAAGCTCCGCGTGCAAGCCATCGTCGAATCCTTCACCAGCATGGCGGAGGATTTGCAGAAGGAGAAGAAGGTGATGATGAAGCAATGGGCCAAGCGCGACGAACAAATCACCCGCGTCGTCGAAGCCACCGTCGGCATGTACGGGGAACTCCAAGGCATCGCCGGTAAGACGTTGCAGGAGATTGATGGGTTGGAGTTTAAGGCGTTGGAGGAGGGGGAGGAGCCGGCAGCGTTGCAGAATTGACGTCGGCACGCCCATTCATCGCAGAGGTTATTTCGCGACAGCAGCTGATTGCGGTTTCCTTCGTGGTAACGAGGGTGCAGAAGTTCTGTGCTTTGGATAGCTTGTCCTTTTTAGCTCCGCAGATATCAGCTGGTCAGTAGGTTCGATGTTGCCCTTTTTAAGAATAGATATTCCGTTTCAACGTAAGGCAACCCAGAGTTTGGCCTTACTTTTTTGCGAGATTTTCATCTTTTGCTTTTTCCAGAGCTTCACAAGAGCAACGTGGTGGCACCTAGTTTCGGCAGGCGGTGAACTAGTTAGCAAAGAGTCAACATAGGCCTCTTGTAACTTCCGAGAGATCGAAGTCACACACCCGGAATTTCGTCGGCAGCATCAGAGGGCATGAGATCTTCTGTCTCATCTGTTGGCTCAGGTATTCCTCGTAGAATCTGAAGGTATTCGGCACCCAAACCAATTTCAACAGAATCCTCATTAAAATGAGCACGCAATTCCAACAGCGGCTTTTCACCTTCAGCGAGCAACGTCTGTATAGGTCCTCGCACATACCGCTCGATAAATTGCGCCATTGTGTCACCAGCAAGATTTTCTAAATGCGCCCATGCTTGGTCACCAATGAACACTTCGCCCTTTTCCTTCACGAAAGCAGTTTCAAGGGCGTCGAGCTTGGCATTTCTTGTTCCATCCATACATACAAGCACGGGCTTGAAGCCGCTGCTTCTACAATCACTTGGAAAATCGAGCTCCTCCTGCCATCTACCTTGACCTGAAGCAGCGATTGTCACTCGAATTTTGATTTCATAGGCCCGCTCATCAATAATACAGTCCACTTGACGGCCCTTACTCTTGTCCCCGCGACGCTTGACTGGACTGCGCTTCGAGGGTGCCGGCGTGCCACCGATTGCATATGCGATGACTGGTTCAAATAGATAACCGGTTTCTTGGCCAGCCCGATTGTCGATATCAAAAAACCATTTTCTCCAAAAGAGCCACGATACCAATGCGCGACTGGACAACCTGCCATACTGAAGCAACGCACGGGGGCCCACCTGCTCAAGTGTTGGAATCGGTTGAGTAGAGAGGATACGTTCGTATTTCAAACGCGCCTTCTGGAGCGCCGCCAGACAAGCGAAGTAAGTGTCAGCGTCCGGAATCACGGCAAGCACCGACTCGTAAAACGCCTTTGAATCCATTCCTGTAAGAACAAGCTTTGAAGCTGGTTCTTTCGTAAACAGCGGTAAAAGATTCGATGGAACTTCTGGGAATCGTGCCTGTTCTTGCAAATCGAGAACAATTCGTGCGAGGAGGTAATTGCACATTTCGTCAGAAAGCGCGACCGCCTGACCACCGGCACCCAGTGCTTTTGCTTTCTGCCAAATGGCCGCCTGCGCCTTTGTTATTGGCATGCCAACTCCAATTCTTTCTGAGCAGGGTTTCCGAACCGGGCTTCCACAGCTTGGCAAACTCGTTCCAGAGCGGGGCTCATTCCTGAGGAGCCGGTAGGTTTAAAACTTAAAAGCGCGCCGCCGTTCTTCGCTGGTTGCGGTCTCAACAAGGCGTCTTTAAGTGACTGTGCTATGACTTCGGCTAAAACGGGCGGAACAGCATTCCCGATGAGTTGGATTTTTTCACTATCATTACCGAAGAATTGGAAACTCAACGGAAAGGTTTGCAAGGTTGCGCATTCGCGGAGGGTCAAAGGTCTGTGTTCAAACGGGTGCAAGAAATCGCGTAGTGCCCCGCCAGTAATTGCCTTCGAGGGTTCATCTTGTCGGAGGCGTCGAATGCCTGCAGGTGCTCCGCCCCGTTTTGCTGTTGGAGTTCCATCCATCACTCGGCGAAACGCGCGGCGCTTGTAGCTTTCGTGCCACAGTTCTTCCGGTAAATCGCGCATCCATTGCCCCGGACACAGCAGTTGTGCCCTTTTCAAATCATCCCCTGTTAAAGCTTTAAACGTATGATCAAAGGGCGTTGCGGGCGACCCTTCCACTGCTAGCGGCAATATGGATAGCGCTTCTTCTAATGTCGGGGTCCGCTTCAAAGCACCTCCGTTCCCATTGTGCGCTCCTGGCGCACCAAAAGCGGCATGCGTCGGCTCTGGAAATGGCGGATCCCATTCCAGTCCCCCGATGGCCACGACACGCTTTCTGTGTTGAGGAACGCCGTAATTTGCGGCGTTAATCTTACGAAGGTGAATGCGATAGCCAGCTTTCACCAATGGTTCTAGGAGCTCAAAAACGAAAAGTCCGTCTGCACTTGTGAGAAAGCCTTCAACGTTTTCAAAAATGAATGCTCGCGGCTTCAGTCGAGCAATCAAACGGCTGAACTCTCCGACAAGTGTGTTGCGAAGATCGTCAGGCCGACGCCCCCCAGCCGACGAAAAACCTTGGCACGGCGGACCGCCGGCAATAACTGTTGCAGAAGGCGCATCTAGTTCAGCGTCGATTGAGATCTGGTGAATGTGATCTCCCAGATTACTGCGATATGACTCGACTGCTGGTGTCCAAGCGTCATAGGCGGCAAGTGGGGTAAATCCCGCCCGCATAAAACCCAGACCTAGACCTCCCGCTCCAGCAAATAGATCAATAAAAGAAAGGACAGGGTTCACGCCGTGCGGAGTCTACTTTCTCCGCCCTGTTTGTCGAGCAGCGGTCTTCGAAGGCAGCGGCAAAGGCCGCAATCTCCCATTTTCGTGGCGAACGATGCACTGGAAAATCTGGACGGTCTTGTTGCAGGACCTGCAGAGGTGCGCGCGCAATTGCGCGGCCTCGTCGAAGGGGCGGCGGAGGCACCGAAAATCTGGAAAGGTCCGCTTTCGGCGTACGAGGGACATTCCACGCCGAAAATCGACTAAATGAGGCGGTTTGGGAGGCGTAAATGGAAAAAAGCGCCAAATTGGCAATGAAGGGAGGAATGAACCGCGAAATACGCTAAAAACGCGAAAGGGAAAAATTAGGGACTGGTGATGGAGAGAACGTAGGACGTACTCTCCATGACAATTTGTATTTTTTATCCCTCTTCGCCTATTTCGCGGTTCAAAGTTTCTCTGGCTCGGTCCCGGTAGAACTGCCGCATTCCTTTCGACTGTTCCCACGGCCTCGAGTCGCAAAAAGAGAATCTGAACGCACCGACCTGCCTACGGCCAGCGTAATTGGTAGAAGCGTTTTGTTTGATTGGTCGTGGTGCTGTCGGTGAATTGGTAGGTGCCGGGGGTGAGTTCTTCCGGCGATCCAACGGCAGTCCAATCGATCAGGTTGGTGGAGGTGTAGACATTCGCACTTTGGGCGGCTGGGCCGGAGTAGGAGAAGCGGATTGCGCCGTTCGAAAGCAGCAAAACATTGCTCAGAGTGGTAGCGACGGGAACCACCAGCGGAGTTACGTCCGCCCAACGAGCGCCCACGCGCAGTTCATCCCATTGCATGGAAGCTGGAACGCTGGCGGCGGTGTTCTGACGGAAGTTGAAGCGGTCGATGACGTTGGTTCCGTTGAAATCCAATCCCGTGGTGGCGGTGATAAACCCGCTGCCAGGCGAAGAACTGGATCCGAAGGTGGAAGAGGCTGGATTGATCCAAAGCGATGAGGAATTCGGGGTTGTCGTAAAATCATATTTACCCACCAGCAACATCGTTTCGCCGACGTTACGGGGAATGGTGTCCAACACCGTGGCTGCTCCGGTCCCTCCTTTTTGAACGCCAAACAAATAGGTAGTCGGCGTATTGGATCGGACCATGATGGCCAATCGAAAAGACGCGTTATTTGTGGTGGTAAGTGCGCCTACTTGCGCCGGAGTGCTGGCGCTCGTCCAGATGCCATTGCCCATATCGTTCATCCGAAACAGCGCTGAGAAATAGAGGATACCGCTGCTGATGTTTGTCCCGAACAAACGCCGCACGCCGAGGCCTACTCCACCGTTGGTGGCGCTGTTACCAACTGACGCAGTCAAACCCGGGTAGGATAGACTCCCGGGAGCAACATGGAGGTCATTAGTGCCTGCACCGAAAATCTGCCAGTTCGCCGGGGTGTTGCTGCTGACCGGGCTGCCGATGTTCGCGTAATCGAACGGTTCATAGAAAAACGGGGTGCCGGAAAAGATGGTTAACTCGGCGGGCATACTTGCGACGACGTTTAAAGAATTGCTGACAACGACACTGTAGGTTCCGCCATCCGGGAATTGCAGGTTGCTGCGGGTATAGGAGGGATCGGTCGCTCCGGGAATATTCTCGTTATTGAATTTCCACTGGTAACTGAGAGTGGCTGAACCAACTGCACTGACGGTGAAAGTGGAGGAGGCTCCCCGCACAGCCTCGCGATCGTACGGGTGAAGGGTGATCACGGGCGCTCCTGACACCGGGGTGGTGGCGGTCCCGACAAAGGGCGCGCCATCGGCAAACTTATACAGAACGGCATCGCCCCCGTTGAGGTTCAGGGTAAGTTGGCGAACGCCATTTGTTAACGGCAATAGTTTCAGCTCTGCCACCCCCGTCAACGGATTGACCATCTCGACTCCGCTGAGGTTGCTGTTGAAATTCAGCGTTATTGACTGGGAACAATCAGCGGCAGTGCCGTTGGTATGAGTCAATCCGTTTACGACCATCATGTAGATTTCATTCGAGTAATTGGAGCCATCGAAACTTTCGTCCAACGGTTTGAACCAGGAAACAATCACATCACCGGGTTGACCATTGTTGACGGTCCCGGTGTTTGTGACATTCCAACCTCTCAGATAAGGATCATTATGCTGATAGAGCCACGAGGTGTAGGCATCGCTGCCGCCGCCGACGAACCCGACCGGCACAGGATTGAGTGTGCCATTTCCATCTTTCCCGCGGACGATCAGCATGCTGGTGGTGTAGCCAGGGACTCGCTCATTGGTGATCGGAGTGAGGCGAACCAGCGCTTTGCCAAAGTTGCGTGCCCGCAGGTTTACATCACTTAGTTCCTGGTAGATTCCATTCGATTTAATTGCCGTATCGCCACACCAGTTGCATTGCCGTTCAAACATGGAGTTGGCACCGGTGTTGTAGGTGTAATCCATCATGTATTTCACGTTGAACGCGAGTGCTGCAGAAGTGTTGAGCCGAATTTCCGAAAGGGAAGGATCGCGGTAGACGGTGTTGTCGTAATCCTGCACCGAGTGAAAGGTCTGGCGATAGATCCCGACCGGAATTCCCGCCGCCCGACCATGCTCACGGTAACGACGCAGATCTCCGTACCAACCGGTCGGAGGGCCGCCAATTGGTGCGCCGATATGATTTGGAGCGTTCACATCCCAAACCGATCTCCAGGGATAGGTATCGAACGAAAGCATGTCGGGTTGAGCGCGCGTGTAGAAATCCGAGAGATTTCCGTCTGCGATCTGGCTGCCCCAACTGTTGTGGTAAAGAATGGTGTTCGGCCAGTTGGTGCGTTCCGCGGCAAACCAATTCACGAGGCGATCCCGTGTTGGGCCATCGTTCAGGTTCCATTCATCTCCGAGTTGCAGGGAGATGAGTTGACTCATAAAAGGAGTTTCGTCTCCGCCATAGGGCGTCACATGAGGAGGGAGCAACGTTTCATGGCGAACCCAACGACTCCAGGGAATCACTCCCGGAGCTGCCCCCATCCAATCAGGGCGCGAGGAATGGGTGATTTGGATTACGTTGTTGGAATCGACGGAATATTCATTAAGCCAGGTGAAGGAGGTATAGTTGGCGTTGGTGTAGGTGCTGAGCGTGACATAATTGTCATCCACGCAGAGTCCCTGCAACTGCAAGCCGCGTTCGATCAGAATCTGGTGGCCTTTGCTGAGTTCAGCGTGGCTGGTATTCGCAAATGCAATGAATCCGACAACGAACAATAGCCAGACAAACGCTTTTGACCCTGCTGGTTGAGCACAGGACCGGGTGGAAATCATTTGGGCATGATACGGCTCAAAGTGAGCCGTCAAAGGATAAAACGGTTCTCTACACCCACCGAGAGCTGTTACACCAAACCTTACGGCAGGCGTCTTGCCCGGTAGAATCGGGACGAGCCATTGGTTTCACTATCCAGGAACTCCATCACACTCAAGCGATTCACCACATTTGTGACGAGGGTCCAATCGTTCGCGCCCAGGCTAAGGGACCGTTCGACGGCATTGGTGGAACCGATTGTTCCACTCAACTGGAAACGCATTCTGCCATCTTCCTGCAGTTCGTATTCTTTGAACAACAGCGGAACAGAATCGAGGGTGTCTGCGGTGAAATTGTCGAAATAAGCGCCTCGTTCGGCAGGATAACTGGCAGGGCTGCCGGGATACCAACGGTAGCCAACACCCGCCTGGCCAGAATGAAATTTATTGGTCGTGCTGTCGGTGAGCTGAGTCAATAATGTGCCATTCAGGAAGAAGCGAATTTCATTGGTCCGCGCTTCTATGCGCAAACGTCTCCATCCATTGGTGGTTTCGAGCCGGATCGACTGCATTGCCGTGGTTCCGGCGTTATCGATTCTACCCGCTCGCAGTTGTCCGTCGTCGTTGTCCCAGAGGATGGCGTAGCAATTACCACCACCTTCAAAGGTGTGAGTGACTCCGCCGAAACCATCGTCGCGCAGCAATATTCCATAGCGTTCCCACCGACTTGCACTGGGAACCACGTAACTGGGGAGGTAGTTGAAATAAACATCACACTCCACGAAGCAGTTCGCGTGTCCCGGTTTCCCGACGAGGATAGATTCCGCCAGGCCATTGCCGGAGTTGGTAGCGTCGGTGACAAAGAGGGCATTGCCATCGCCACCGGGCGAAGGAGGTGTGAACGCTTTCACATTCATCCGATTGAATTTGGGACGTCCAAACATCGATTTACCGGGAACGGAAAAAGATTCGGTGATGGGGAATTCGTGATCAGGAAGTGAAGCAACATCAAGCGCCGGGTTAATGAGGTTTGGATAGACGATCATGCGACTGTCTGCCTTGACCCAACCGGATGTCGCGGTCGCGCCCGGAATAGCGATCCGGTAGTAACCGTTGGTGATTTGGTCGGCAACAAAACGCCCCCCTCCGAAATAGAGTGTACCGATTTGCCCGGCGGCATCATTAGGGGTGGATCGAATGACATAGTTGGTTTGTAGCGGGGTCGCATGCTGATAGGTGATCTGGTCCGGAATCGTTTGGATGACCGTTCCCGTGAATACTTCCTCGACATCGGTAGCGCGAACCCAACCTGACCGGTTACTGGAATTGTTCGGGATGAAGATGCGATAGTAACCACGCTTGGGGTAACTCGCGAAGTAAAGTTGATCCTGGTAAACAGTGCCGAGTGATGGACTGAAGTCGAAACGATCGGCTCGAATGGCGGTGCTGGCGGCTTTGATTTTAACTACTCTTCCAATCTGAAAAGTTCCGGAAGGACTCAACATGATCGGATATTTGTAGTGTCCCCAATAGAAGGGACAGGCCGATGAAACACCGCGTATCTCACTTTGCGTATGCAGATGTTCGGAAGTGGAATTCCCGGTATTGTCGGAAAGCCCCACTTGATCTCCCACCGCGACCCGCTGGCCATTGGTGACCGCCACCGTCCACATGTGCATGTAAATCAAATCCAGGGATTCGCCTTTTGGCGAGGGCGCATCGACCGCGATTCTGACGAAGTTTCCGTAGGGCGTGCCCGAATCGTGATTATTCTTCGGCACATTCGTTACCACCTCGCTGATCACGCCAGCCACTGCGGCGTAGAGGGGCGTGCCTGTCTGCAAAGCGATGTCTGTGCCCTCGTGGTTGTCGTAGGCGTTTGGTGAAACCCAGGAACTGCTACTGTGACCACTCCAATCAGCGATACTGCCCGATGTCCGTTGCAGATCACAGAAAGCCTCAATGATGAACCCATCTTCAAAGGCAAGGATCTCGTAAGGTCCCGGTGCGATTTGAGCCTGGACAACAGGAGAAACGAACGCACTGAGCAGGCCGGCCACGATCGTCACCATCCAAACTAAAGGTCTATTTTTCATATTGAAGTGAGATTCCGGGGCATATGCAGACGTTATTCCCACGGAGGATGACCGAGAGAGTGCGTTTTTCGACAAGTTGGTTCAATGCCTAAAGGTAAACAGCCTGATGTCCATCAATCATCCCCTTAATCAGAGAATGGCCCCATGTCAGGGCGGGAGGTGTGTGTTAAGTTCGAAGGACAAACACTCAAAGAATGGAAACCCGACGCAACGAGATGGAGCTGGAAATCCCACGATCTGGTGCACAGAGCGAGCCAACGTCCATTTTGACTGATGTCTTCGAAGGGTCGTTGGTAGGTATTATCATTCTGGATAATCGATTTCACGTCGCATGGACAAACCGGGCCATAGCCGAAAATTTCGGGGTTCCCCTTCAGGAACTGCTGGGGGCCTACAAGCCGGAGATCGTACAACAAAAGCTGAAATTCATTTTCGAAGATCCTGAAGGATTCGCCTCTCGAGTCCTGCGAACCTATGCCGCCAATGATCACATCGAAGAGTTCGAATGCCACGTTCTCGCTGGAGAAACTCGGGAAGAACGGTGGTTGCGACATTGGAGCCAACCCATTGCAGAGGGTCTCTACGCGGGGGGACGAGTTGAATATTATACGGATATCACCTCACGAAAACGAACCGAGGACGCTTTACGGAAAAGTGAAGGCAAACACCAGTTTCTCAACCAGTTCAACGAGGCGATCAGGGGTCTGGCAGACGCCGGCGCAATTATGGCGACAGCTGCTCGATTGATTGGAGAGCACCTTGGCGTATCCCGCTGTGCCTATGCAGATGTGGACCCGGACGAGGAGCGATTTACGATCCACCGCGATTACACAAAAGGATGCAGCTCTTCCCAGGGAGACTATCATCTTTCGCTTTTTGGACACGGAGCCGTTGAGGATCTGCGATCGGGCCGTTCCCTCGTTCTTCGAGATGTGGATACGGAATTAGCCCTGGACGATGGCCGAATGATGTTCAATGCCATAAGTGTCAAGGCATTGATCTGCTGTCCCTTGATCAAGGAAGGTCGTCTCCGGGCCATGATGGCGGTGCATCAGAATGCACCCCGCAGTTGGAGCCGTGCAGAAGTGGAATTGGTTGAATTTGCCGTAGAACGCTGTTGGGCCACCATAGAACGCGCGCGGGCGGAACAGGCATTGCGCCGGAGCGAAGAACAAAACCGGCTCATTATGGAGCACGTCAAAGACTTCGCAATTTTTTCAGTTGATGTGGAGGGCCACGCTACCAGTTGGAACACGGGGGCTGAGAATATTTTCGGCTACACAGAGGAAGAAATCCTGGGCCGGCGCATGGATATCCTTTTTACCCCCGAAGATCGGGCAAAGGGTGCTCCAGAACAGGAGAGAAAAACGGCTGCGGAAAAGGGATGTGCGACCGACGAACGCTGGCATCTGCGCAAGAACGGAGAGCGCTTTTTTGCAAGCGGCGCCGTCCGACCTGTTCGAAGCCTCTCGGGTGCGACAAAGGGTTTCATCAAAGTGGCCCGCGATATAACGGGGCGAAAACGCATGGAGGATCAATTGCGGGAGGCCAGGGAAAATCTGGAGAAGACCGTTCAACAACGAACCAGTGAACTGCAATCCAAGGTGGTTGAGCTCGAAGCATTTTCCTACAGCGTATCGCATGACTTGCGGGCTCCCTTGCGGGCAATGCAGGGTTACTCACAGTTCCTCCTTGAAGATTACGGCGATAAGATAGACGAGACCGGCAGAAACTATCTGTCTCGCATGATCAAAGCGTCTGAACGACTCGATCGGCTGGTTCAGGATATTCTTACCTACAGCCGCGTCGCTCGCGCTGAGAACGACAACAGACCGATCGACATGGACCGCCTTATCGAAGAGGTCATTCATGGATATCCTTCTCTACAATCCAACCTGGTGCGGATCGAAATTCGGCGGCCGCTTCATGCAGTCCTCGGCCACGAAGGATCGTTAACGCAATGCATTTCAAATCTTCTTGGTAATGCCGTTAAATTTGTCCCGCCAGGACGCACGCCCCATATTCAAGTTTGGTCAGATCAAATGGATGGGAAAGTGCGAATCAGCTTCAAAGACAATGGGATCGGCATCGCCCGGGAACATCAGTCCCGAATTTTTGGAATGTTCGAAAAGGCTCAACCGAATACCGTTTATGAAGGAACGGGCATCGGATTAGCCATCGTCCGCAAAGCCGTTGAACGAATGGACGGAACGCTCGGAGTTGAGTCTGAACCTGGGCTTGGAAGCACCTTTTGGATAGAGTTGACCAAAGCTGAGTGACGCGAACTCACTTCAATAAAAACTCAAGAACCTCACGCAGCTGAATTGACGCGCGCTGTTTAACTATGCAGGATGGCGTCTGTCCCTGGAGAAACTTACATTCCGGAGGCAAGTCAATCAGTAGAGTATAAATCAAACGTTATGGGCGATAAATCCCCGAAGTCTAATCAGAAGAAATCCACACAAAAAGACGCTAAAGCCAGCAGCTCAGCCGATAAGAAAAAGGCAGCAGTAGCGAGCAAATCCGCTGCCGGCAAAAAGAAGTAAGACCGCGGTCTCACGCCGTCTCTCCGCCAGGATGCGGAGAGACGGATTCTAAAGTTGTTATCGCCCGCTACGTTGCTGGCTTGATCTCCCGCCACTTCGGCCACCCTGGTAGTTCCCGTAGGATCGCTGCGATTGCTGTGGTTGATCGCTTCTTCCCCTTCCCTGGTTCTGCTGTTGCGGACGCCGTTCGTTTTCCACGTTCGCCGGCGCTCCTGCGGAATAGTTAAAACCTTCTGCTTTCTTCCGAACAATACCGCGCCCGATGAATCGTTCCAGTGAACGTAAATCACCTTGATCTTCGGGGGTCACGAAGCTGATCGCATCACCCACGGCATTGGCTCGGCCGGTTCGACCAATGCGATGGACATAATCTTCAGCATGCATCGGAAAGTCGTAGTTCACGACGTGAGAAATGCCGTCCACATCGATACCCCGCGCCGCGATGTCTGTCGCTACCAGCACGCGAACTGCCCCTGACTTGAAATCCTTGAGCGCCTTTAGACGCTGATTTTGTGAGCGGTTCGAATGCAGTGTGGCCGTGCGAATGCCCTTTTGTTCCAACGCTTTCGCAACCCGGTCCGCGCTGTGTTTCATGCGCGAAAAGACCAGGACCATGTTCATCTGCGGATCCCCTAAAAGATGCTGCAACAAGGCCGGCTTCAAATGCTTTGGAACTTCATAAACCAATTGGGTGACGGTCTCGGCAGGATTCGAACGGCGACCGATTTGAACCGTCTTGGGCGCACGCTGGAATTCGTGCGTAAGCGATTCGATCTCTTTCGAGAGCGTTGCCGAGAACATCAAGGTCTGACGTTGCTTTGGGAGTTGTTGCACGATGCGGCGGATGGAAGGGAGAAAACCCATATCGAGCATGCGGTCAGCTTCATCCAGCACGAGAAACTTCAGTTGAGAAAAGTCGGTACAACGTTGACCCATCAGGTCGAGCAAGCGACCGGGACACGCAACAACCACATCGGTTCCAGCCCGCAACGCGCGAATCTGTGGTTGTTCGCCCACTCCGCCAAAGACAGTGGCTACCGAAACGGGTAAATGCTTTGCGTAGGCAGCGATGTTTTCTTCGATCTGCACGACGAGCTCCCGCGTTGGGGCAAGCACCAGGACGCGCGTCGCACGACGCGGACCGACTGGCTGTGCAGCAAGTTTCGTGAGGATGGGAAGGGTGAAAGCCGCGGTCTTTCCCGTCCCGGTTTGGGCGATACCAATAAGGTCATGGCCCGCGATAATCGGGGGGATAGCAGCTGCTTGAATTGGCGTGGGCTCGGTGTAACCGGCTTCCTGAACCGCCTGTAAAATCTTGGCATCAAGGCCAAGCGTTCGAAATGGCATGGGCGGGGAAGATAGCACCAGTTCCCGGAATGACACGCAATAACGCAGCTAAAGTTGAGCTGGGTCAGTCTTCATCGCTGTCGCAACCGGATTTGGCGAGATACCCCAGCGCCAACTTTTGCCTTCACCAGACTCAACTATCAAACTCCTTTTAAACCCTCGTTCGTGTCATCCAAATCAAACCGTCCTGGATCAACATCCTCTCCGATCCAAGCGCGCATCTCCTCATGTTCCGGGTGTTTTGGATCGGCGAGAATTCTGAGCAGGTTGTAATAGCCGTAGATTCCTCCGCAATCTTCGGGCGGACAATTGTTCGCACCCGCGAGGCACACCGGATGCTTGAAAGCCGGGTCAGGCGGAAGAATTTTCTCCGCCAACACTTCATGCTCCCAGCTGTCCCCAAAATCGTATTCGTAAACGCATTTTTTCTTTGCCGCAGGAACAAGAGTGGCCACGGTGAAACCGGTTTCGTCCAATATATCCTCGTCGCCAAAATCAACATCGGACATGCCATAGATTTTATTTCCAACGGTAAACTGATGCAGGTGGCAGTCGAACCAACCCATTGCGATCTGGATGATGGCATGCAATTCGTCCAGTTTCATATCCGCCCGCACAACAACCCGCCTCCATATGGGTGGTTTAGATCTTTTGAGCGTAATTTTGAGTTGATAAAGTGCCACGTCACTTGGCTTCACCTTGGAATTGCGTTTCATAATTAAATTTAAACCTGGCTAGATCAGGAACTCAATCCATCTCCAGAGCGTGACCTGTCGCGGAAAACTTTTTGTTGCGCTTGGTTTGGCGGAGTGGTTCCCCGGTCGGGAAAGATTTTCTAAAGAAAGAATGACATTTCAACCATTTGCCTCTTCATGCTAAAAATCTCGCCCCCACAAAGCAAAGCATGAAAGCTACAGCAAAGTCGAAGAAATCAAAGATAGGTCCCTACGAAGAACGTTTCGCTAACGGCGAACTTTCTGTCAGCGGTGAGTTTCGCGACGGCGTTAAAGTGGGTGTTTGGAAATATTACCTGGTCAATGGAAAGTTGAAAGCGACCGGCAAATTCGTCGACGGCAAATTCGAAGGCCCCTGGAAATGGTGGAGAGAAAATGGAAAATTGCTGCAGGAAGGAAGTTTCCGGGAGAACAAGCAAACGGGATTATGGAAACGCTATCATAAAACCGGCGAACTCTACGATGTCGGCCACTTCGCTGACGGAAAAAAAACGGGGGAATGGGTACAGTTCGATGTAAAAGGCGAAGTGGTAAAAACCAAAGTATACAAATAAGTCTGAGGGCCTCCCCAGCCATGGTGCAGAATTTCTCAGAAAAGTTCCGAACCAAACTGCGTTGACGATCGTTTAACCCTATGAACGGCTGGTTGTTCAGTCGTTGATAATGAAAGGGAATCTCCTTCAAGCCGTAAAGTCGTTGTTCGTCCTCGCTGACGAACAAGCGATGTGGCGGGTCAAGGTGGGTGACGACGCCGACGCGTTCGCCCAGATCGTCAGTCGCTGGCAGCAACCGGTGCGGCGTCTTTGCACCCGCATGACGGGCGATTCTCATCGCGCCGAAGATTTAACCCAGGAAATGTTCGTCCGGCTTTACGCTCGGCGCGCCGACTACGAACCAAGCGCAAAGTTTTCCACCTACCTTTGGCGCATTGCCCTGAACCTTTGCTGCGACGATCTGCGCCGCCAGCGACGTCGCAAAGAGACCTCACTCCATTCCGACGATGGCGGGAATTTGATTCACCTCGAAAACATCGTCTCGGCCGAGGAACAACCCGCCATCGCTCTCGAAACCACCGAAAGAGCTGAGCAGGTTAAGCATGCGCTTCTTAAATTGCCCGAGCTTTACCGTAGCGTTGTCGTATTGCGTCACTACGAGAACCTGAAATTTCGTGAGATCGCCGCAGTTCTGAATATTCCCGAAGGCACGGTCAAATCCCGCATGGCAGAGGCGATGTCCCAATTAGCTGAACTTCTAAAACCTGCACTCGCTAACGAGCAGAAAACAGAACGAAGGATCCGATTATGAACCACCCAAGCAAAGAAGAGTTGATTTCGTTTCTCTATGACGAAGTTTCGCCAAAAGAGAAAACTGCATTGAGCGCGCATTTCGAAAAGTGCGCAGAATGCAGGCAGCAACTGGCCGGTTGGCAACAAACCAGGAACGATCTGACCACATGGAAAGTAGCAGACGCACCGAAACGCTCCGTCACTTTCGCACCTACCCTGCGGTGGGCCATGGCCGCCGGGTTCATGCTCCTGGTTGGTTTTGGACTGGGACGTTTCCAGGCGCCTCGAGTCGATGCCCGTAAGCTGCAGAGTGATATCCAGTCAAAATTACAGGAAAACTTTCAACAACAACTGGCAGAAGCGCGGACAGCAGATCGGAAACAGATTATCGCCATGCTGCGCGATGTGGAGGAGCAACGAATTTCGGATTACACGGAACTTCGCAAGGATCTGGAAACAGTTGCCGTCCTGGCAGATCGAAAATTGGAAACCACTGAGCGAGCACTCAATCAACTCCATCTCGTCGCACAATCTGAATCAAAACAATGAAGTGACCAGTGACCCATTAAAAGATCCAAAAACACAAACGATTCACGGACTCATAGACAAAAATAAATTTCTACAAAATATATGAAATCTACAAAAACCGGCCTGGTAATTTTGTCGGCCATCCTGTGCGGCAGCCTCTTCGCTCAACAACCGCCACCGCCTGGCCACCCACCGGTCGGCCCGGCTCCGGGCCCACACCCCACTCCGGGGGGTGGGGGCAGTTTCGGCGGTAGTGTCGGTGTACCTCATCCAGTCCCCGGCGCGCCCGCCAGCGGCAGTGGAAGCGGAGGCGTTGGCCACCGCATGGCGACAGTGGTGCATCGTTCGTCCGACGGGGATCCCATGGGAATGCCGTTCGAAGCACAGACCAAGCGCACCCTAATTGTTGCCACCAGCAAGCTCGATGAGACCGTCCGGCAAAACATTCAGGAAGACATGCAGATCATGTCGCTCGTTCTGGACAAAGCCGTCGAACGCACATTAGACGGCACTAAGGATCGCCATCTCGGGATCATCGTAAAAACGTTTCCAGGTGCTCACGGGCAAAACATCTACATGGAAGATTACGGCCCGCTGTTTATCTTGAATGTGCCAATTCCTCTGACTGGGCCGAAAAAGACCGACGGAGCGGAAGAGCAACCCGGAGATTCGGAATGGGAACAAGCCAAGCGTGAGCTGTCACAGAAGCGGCCATTCGGGAATTTCGAACCGATGAAATATGATTCGAAAAAAGTCGAGGCATTAAAAACCAACCTGCTGGAGGCTTTGAAGAATGCGACCAACATCCGGCAGTTGAAGCCAGACCAATATATCACTCTTGCCCTCAACGGTGGAGGTGATTCAAAAACGGTGGTGACTAAACAGTTTACGGCTACGCCGGGGGAGCCCACGCCTGATGAAGAGGCGCTAAAGAATAAGGCAACGAACATCCTGCGCCAGATGTCAGAAACCAAAGGCTTGGGGGGGCAACCTGCCACTTTGACGATCCGTGTGAAAAAGTCGGATGTCGATGCATTCGCCAAAGGAAAAATTGATTTGGAAGAGTTCAGCAAGAAAGCAACCGTGAGCTCAAACTAGGCGAGACTGACTGACTCCTTTTCAAAGCCCCTCCTTTCCGTCGACCGGGTCTCCAGTCGACGGAAATTTGCATTTTACGCGCTTCTGAGATCCTATCTGCTCGACCTGGCCTCGTTTTGGACCTTTTTTGACCGTCTACACACCTGAAACGCCGCCCAAAATGGAATTATCCACCGTCCTGAGACTCTCAGTCCCTCGTGAAATTGCTTTTCGAGGCGTGCTGAGACTCTCGAGTTTAACCAAAACACGATCCCTTTAGCGATAAACCTGCCTGCGCATCTTAATTTTCGTGAAATTCCTGTTTCGACTGAATTTGAACGGTTGCTGCCGCCTTTACATCGATCTGTTCCAACGCAAAAAGGAAAGGTTTTCGTGCTTCGCCGTTTAACAATCCAAATCGTTCTCTAACCCACTGATCATGATAAGATATGGACAAGGAGCTTGTCTCTGCGAGACGGGTTAAGGAGGGCACGGCAGATTGGGCGTTTGTCCCGTAGAGGCCGAGAACCAGGGCAGAGCTAATAGAAATAAGGTCATTAGTGTGCGTCAACTTTGGAATAAGTGCTGGAACCACTAACTCGGGATGGGTTTTAATTTTTCCCAACGCATGGATCGCGATGCCAATAACATAGTCCGGCTGATTCGTAGTAAACGGTAACAAGAAAGGAACTGCGGGCGCAGCCTTCGTCCCTAGCGCCCCCAATTCGCTAATGGCTATGGCAGCAATCGTAACATCGTCATGCGAAAGCATCTGCAATAGATGGGGCAAAGCGTCGTTTCCCAATATTTTGACCAACGCTTTGGTGGCAGTTGATCTCCGAATGCTGCCCATACTGTTAATGTAGGACGCGTTTGTTATGAGATTGAGAACGTCGGGAACAGCCGTTCGTGCCGAGGGACCAAGTTCGCCCAAACCCAGGAGGGGAGAGAGTAAGTATTGATGAGGCAACGTCTTGATTGAATTGTGTAAAACCAGGAGGACTCGATCCGGCTGGTATTTTCCTGCCACACCCAGCAAATGGAGTGCTCTCAACTGAACATCCAGATTCGTTGAATTACTGAGAGCCAGAACCGTCGGCAGCGCTGCTGCACCATTCGTGCCCAGCTCAAACATTGCCTCCAACGCCCCTACACGGACTCGATCCGTGCCGTTCGTCAATGCAGCACAGAATCCAGGGACAGAATCGCTTCCACCGACATTCGCCAGGGCTACTCCTACCTCATAGGCAATGTCTTCATCCAACAGCAGTTTCTCCAATTGCGGAATAGCTGACTTTGCCAATGGTCCCATTGCACGGAACCCGGCCACCGCTCCGTTCCGGGGATCACTCCGGTCATTGGGAATCTGCAAACTACCAGGCAGGTCACTCAGCAGCCGATTGAAAACATCCAGTAATCTCGAATCTCCGCGGGAGATATGGTGAAGAAGATATATCGACGCTTCAGGTGCTATTTCGGCGAAGCCTCGCTTCGCATGCGCCACGATATTCGGATCAGAACTGTAGGAATCCATCACCCAATGACTGAAAGGCTCATCCTTCCATATCGGTTCCGGAGGAGCCTGAAACCGGTAGACGATCAATCCCACCAACAGAATGAGCACTGCCGCGATCGCAAGCCGCGATCCCAGTTGTTTCGGATATGTTCCGTGGCTCATGCGCTAATACTATTTCGACAGGGACCAAAAATTTTCGTCATGAAATTTATGCGTGAGAGTAGCATTATTACGACAAAACTCTCCCTCTCCGTTTAGCCTTTCCTCTTTTTCCTACGGGCTGTTTGATCAAGCAACGCATGAACCGAATTCTTTCTCTACTCACTTGCTCCGCTTGGCTGATATGCGGCTCGTATTCCCACCAACTCAGCGCGACTCAGCCTCCTTCGATCTCGGGCGTTTATCCACATCTCGCCATGTTCAATGACGAGGCAGAATGTGGAACTGGAGCGGTGGTGCCGTGGGAGGGTCGCTTGTGGGCGATCACTTATTCTCCACACAAACCGATGGGCTCCTCGGACAAGCTTTACGAAATTACACCCGATCTCAGGCAGATCGTGCGCCCGGAAAGTGTCGGTGGCACTCCAGCCAACCGCATGATTCATATAGAGTCGCAGCAGCTGTTCATCGGACCTTATGCGATTGATGCAGACAGGAACGTGCGCGTGATCCCCCCGGCGGTGATGCCGGGCCGTCCGACCGGCAACGCCCGTCATCTCGCCGATCCATCCGGGAAGATTTATTATGCAACGATGGAGGAGGGATTCTACGAAGTGGATGTGAAATCCCTCGCCGTGAAGGAACTCTACCCGGACGCCAATTCTTCAACGAATAAAGCCGGCAACCTGCTCCCCGGCTATCACGGCAAAGGCCTCTACTCTGGACAGGGGCGCCTGGTTTACGCGAACAACGGCGAGCAAACGCCGGAAGCGATGCGTCGCCCGGATGTCGCGTCCGGGGTGCTGGCCGAATGGGACGGTCGCGACTGGCGCAACATCCGACGTAATCAATTTACCGAGGTAACTGGACCAGGTGGGCTCTATGGAAACAAACGTCCGGAGACAGATCCAATTTGGACCATCGGCTGGGATCAGCGCTCGCTCACTCTTATGTTACTGGATGGGGGCAAATGGCATTCCTATCGTTTACCCAAGGCCAGCCATAGTTACGATGGCGCCCATGGTTGGAACACCGAATGGCCACGGATCCGCGATATCGGAGAACGCGATCTGTTGATGACAATGCATGGAATGTTTTGGAAATTTCCACGCACGTTTACTGCAACTAATTCCGCCGGAATCCGCCCACGCTCTGCTTACCTGAAAGTGATTGGAGATTTTTGTCGATGGAACGACAGGCTGGTGTTCGGTTGTGATGATTCGGCCAGGTCCGAGTTTCTTAACAAACGCATGGTGAAAGGCGACATCGAAGGACCCGGCGAGTCTCAATCCAATCTTTGGTTTACTGAACCATCCACGCCCGATCGACTCGGACCAACGCTTGCGAGCGGAGCCGTGTGGTTGCGGGACCCCGTGAAAGCGGGTGAAGTATCAGAACCCTTTCTTTTCAGCGGATGGAAGAGCCGCTCGGCGCACATCGTAAACGGCGGGAGGTCTCCGGTGACTTTTGTTTTCGAAATCGACAGACAGGGTAATGGACATTGGACAACTCTGGCGACCGCCACAGTTGAAGCGGGACAAACCTCCTTTGCCGAATTCAGTGCTAATGCGAAGGGCGAATGGGTCCGGGTGAAAGCGGGTGCCAATTGCGAAGCCACCACGGTTCATTTCGCGTTTGGTAACCCAGACGCACGATCCACGAAGTCTGCTTTGATCTTCAAAGGTCTCCAGGAGATTGACGATGAGAAGGCCCACCTCGGTGGACTCGTTCGCGCCGGCAATCATCGCACGCTCGAGCTCACCGCCATGAAAGTAAGCGGGACACAAAAGGCGAACGTGGGATATTACGAATTGAACGAAGCTCTGCAGTTGAAAGCAGTAACGGCATTGCAGGCGCATGAACGTTTTAAGACAAACATCGCCATTCCGAAGAATGTTATCACGGTGGACAAGTCTTCCGTATTGATCGTGGATGATCGCGGGAGGCGCTGGCGTCTGCCGAAGAGTGTTAAGGATTTCGACAAACCGACCAAAGCGGGATTACTTCGGATCAGTCGTGAAGTTACCACGGAACGCGATCTTTTCAGCGCTCATGGAACCTTCTTTGAATTGCCAGCCGAGAATGCGGACGGCTTCGCGAAGGTGCGGCCGATCGCCAGTCATAATCTGCGCATCATGGATTACTGTTCCTTTCGTGGTTTGCTAGTCCTCACTGGAGTTAATGAGAGCTCCTCATCGAACAAGCACATCATTCGCAGCGCAGATGGGAACGCGGCGGTTTGGGTAGGAGCAATCGATGATCTTTGGAAGCTTGGGAAAACCACCGGCGTGGGCGGGCCCTGGAACGACACTGCGGTGAAAGCCAATGAGTCGAGTGATCCTTATCTCATCTGGGGCTACGATGAGCGCAAGCTGAAGCTTCGGGCCAGCGAGCCAGTGACTATCAAGGTTGAGGCGGACCTGACGGGAGATGGTTTATGGGTGACACATAAAAGTTTTGCGATGAGTCCGGGCAAGACGATCGAATATAAGTTCCCAGGAGCATTTCAGGCGAGATGGTTACGGTTTACGGCGGATGGGAGTGCCAGGGTGACGGCGCAGATGGAGTATAGGTAGGATTAACAAGGTGGAGCGGAAGCTCCTAGCAAAACGTGGTGGGGCATAACCTGCCGGTTTGCCCTGACTTCTGCCTTTTCGGTCTTTTGGTATACGTATGTCATCCTTTAACTCAGTCGTATCTCCTTTTGCTCTTCTCACAAAATCTGCAAAGAAAGCAGAAGTCAGGGCAAACCGGCAGGTTATGCCTCACCAACTTTTGACTGGGAGCTCCCGCTCCATCTGACCAACTTTGCTACCAAACTCAAAGCGCGCGCATCAAAATCTCTCGAAGCTCTGGGGCGGTAAGTTCCACCGGATTCGCTTTCATGCTGCTGGCCTTCTGCGATTTGGCAACTACCTCATCCAGATCGCTTTCAGCCACGTTATAACTTCGCAAACCGGGGATCTTCAACGCGCTAACCAGTTGCTCAACCCAATTCACGCCGGCTTCTGCGGTCGCGTTGCAATCGCGAGTCAACATCCGGGCAATTTCAGTATAGCGAGTTTCGGTACTGGAACCCGGCTGCCGCGTGCGCAACACCTGAAGATTCGCCTTCATGACGTGCGGCAGGAGCACCGCACAAATTGCACCGTGTGGCGCATCAAACATCCCACCAATCGGATTGGCAAAACCATGCACGGCACCAAGACCGGCATTCGACAACGCGATGCCACCAAACAGACTGGCCAACGCCATGTCTTCCCGCGCGGAAGCAGACGCACCATTTTCCACCGCTAAACGCAAAGAACGTGCGACTCGCGGGATTCCATCTCGACAAAGTGCATCCGTAACAGGATTCGCGCGTCCGGAAACAAACGGTTCAATCAATTGGGTCAACGCATCCATGCCGCTTGCCGCCGTGACGTCAGGCGGCAAACACAAAGTCAGATCAGGATCGACCAACGCGACCCTCGGTATCATGTAGGGACTGCGCAGGCTGGCTTTGGCACGATGTTCCGGGGAACCGATAACGGCATTGCGGGTCACTTCGGCACCGGTCCCGGAAGTGGTGGGTATAGCGAGAAACGGCAGCGAAGGATTTGAGAAAGCCTGGCCGCGGCCAATCACTTCCAGGTAATCCAGTAGTTCCCCTTCATTCGTGCTCAGGATGGCAATGGCTTTTCCAGCATCCAACGCACTCCCTCCGCCGAACCCGATTACACAATCGACCTTTTGCTCATTCGCGGCGACGACTCCGCGATTGATTGTCTCAATGGTCGGTTCGCCATCGACAGAGAACGTGATCGGTTGCATTCCCTCACTACGGAGAAGAGTGAACAGTGGTTCCGCGCGTGTGAGATCCCGTCCAGCGACGACCAGGGGACGCGCCCCAAAGCCGCGAGCGATTGGACCGATCTCTTTCAGTTTGCCGGAACCGAAAATAATCCGGGTAGCAGTGGCGAATTCAAATTGCATAACTTACCAACTGTCATCACCTGGAAAGAGGTTGCTGTATTTCAGACTGGTTCGCGGCTCGGCCATCATTTCAGCCACCGTGTCGCGCCACTTTTGGTAATGCTTTGTTTCCTTGTGGGCGGCTGGAGCCTCAGCGGTGCGATAAACTTCCACGAGAACGAATCGGGTGGGATCATCATTCTGTTGGATAACATCAAACCGAGCGATGCCGGGCTCCTGAATACTTTGACGTGCGTTTTCAATCGTCGCCTCTTTGAATGCTTCGACACTCTCTGGCTTCACCCGAACATTGACGTGAACTATTAACATAGAGATTTCAAATGGGAGATTGGCTCGCGGCCGCTTCTCCCGCTTCCAACGGACGCAGAAGCACAATCGTTGCCCCCCAATGTCCAAATTCCGCGCTCGCTTGCGAGAAGGAAATCACCTCGGGCATTCGCCCGAGCAGCGCATGAACTGTCCTCCGCAAGTTGCCGATCCCTTTACCGTGAATGACTCGGACGGAAAGAATCCCACGCTTCTGGCATTCGCGAAGGTAATCGGGAACCAGATCCTTTATCTCTTTGGGATTAAAGCCGTGCAAATCGAGCACTCCATCGATGGGATACTCAATTGGTTCGTTCAGATTTGGAAAGCCTTCATCCACGGAATTTGAACTTGGATTGTTCCAAGTTCCTTCACTAAAACAAGAATGATGGCATTCGTGGAACAAGAATGTTCCCAAACCGTGAAACGAACACGATCGGAAAAGTAAAACCTCCCCAAACCGCGGAACGAAGGCGATCGGAGAGTAAGATTCCGGGCATTCCGGGAATTGAGCGCGTTCGGGGTCCGAGATTGTCTGTAACACCAGAAATGGAGGGAATCTGGCTCCCAGATTGTCTCCAAAAACGTTTTTGGACCCCTGTAATCCAAATTACACCCCTCCAATTCTGTTGTTGGACCCCTGTCATGGAAATAACACTACACCATTTCTGTTG
>JBKJKE010000073.1:0-3081 GCA_046597605.1 Limisphaerales bacterium
GCGAGCAGTCCTGGAGCCGCGATGCAGCGTTCCTGCAGGCTCGGCGGTAGTGCGGCCACGATCGGCACCGCATCAAGCGTCGATCGCTTCACGAACTTCGGACGCACAACCCGGCGTTTAAAAAATCGCGCAGGTTCGTAGTCGAGCGTTTCGGTGACTTCCTCGCCGATCCGACGCCACGCTTCCGGGCACGCCTTCACGGGCTCTGGAATGATCTGCTCTTCAATGACCGGCAGATGCTCCGGCAGGCGCGGACGGCGCTCTTTTTTCACCGGCGTTTTATTTTCCGGTTGAGTCAGCGGAGCCACCGCGGCGCAACCAGATGCTTTTCCCAACTCTTCCTCCCGCTTCGGCAGGCTCAGCAATAATTCCAATTGCCCGGCATCCAGCTGCTCGCTGCTGCTGCCAAAGATTCGCCGCATCAACGCATCCACTTTTTCCCGCAGCAATTTGATCTCCTGGCGAGCCAGCACCAGCGCCTCATCCTTCTTCGCCAGCTCCGCAGCCATCGACGATTCCGCGCTCTTAGTGGGCTCGGAAGGCGCTTGATTGCTCATTGGGCGCGGCGTCTGTATTTGCTGACGCTTTTTTTGAAAAGAACTTTTTTACTTCAAAGTAAAAATAGTTTTCAGCGGTGCTGCTTCTCGTCACTCCCGCTCATACCACGGACGCATTTTCGCTCCGCGCAAATCAATCCCGTCGGTCAACATCGCCAGCGCTTCGGCGGTCAGTTTGAGTTTTCCATTTTTAATATCCGCACTTTTCGGCCACGAAAATGTTCCCTTTTCCAGGCGCTTGCTCAACACCCACAGCCCGCTCCCGTCCCAATACAACATTTTCAACCGCGTGTGCGTTCGATTGCTAAAAACGAACACCGCTCCACTGCGCGGATCCTCCCCGAGCCGCTCGCTCACCGCCGCGTAAAGGCCGTCAAATCCTTTGCGCATGTCGCACGCCTCCACCGACACCCACACTTTCAAACTCCCGCTTAGACTCAGCACGACGTCGATCCTTTTTCCAATGCCCGGATCAAGGCCGCTGCCAGCGGGAGTTGATTTGCGTTTTCAATTTCCATCCGCACTCCGCCTGGTAATTCAATTTTCAAGCTGCCTCCACCTTCTCCCGGGGACGCCGCGGACTTCGTCTCTACTTCAAGCCACTTCATTTTTTCGGCCCCCGGCTTCGCGGCCTCCGCCCGTTTACGCTTCTGCAACCACGTCGCCAGCGTCTGATATTTGATCCCGTAATGCGCCGCAAACTCCGGCCCGCTTAATCCTCCGCGATCATACTCCGCCAATAACGCTTCCCGCCTTCGCGCACTCACCCGCACTCGTCCCCGCGTGTCCACCTTCAACAACTCTTCCGGCGCTCTCGCCACCAATGCTTGCCGCGGCGATTCTTCCAAATTCGAAGTCGTAGTTCTCATACTTTTGAAAACTACGTGACTTATGACAGCCCCGCATAGTGGCGCTTGGCTTACCGCTTACGCCGCGCCGACGGCAGCTTTCGATCAACGTATAAAGGATCGCGCCGCGATCGCCGACGGTGACGTCCCCGATAAAGAGCCAGTTCTTTTTGCCAAGCGCGGTGGGCCGGATGGCGTTTTCGACGATGTTGTTGTCGATCTCGATGCGGCCGTCGCGCAGCCACACTTGCAGCGCGGGCCATTGGCCGAGCGCATAGTCGATGGCTTTGCCCATCGTGCTCTGCGGCAAAAAACGGCGACTCTTTTTATAAAGCGACAGTGCCTTGTGGATGCGTGTCTGGATGGGAACGCTCTGGTGCGCCCGTACCGCCAGGCGCAAACGCGGACCGGCTTTGATCCGGCGCAACTTCGCTTCAATTTTATAAAGCTGCTGGATTTGACGGACGATCCATCCGGCGTGTTGCGGCGCGAGTTCGAGTGCTTCGTAAAAACAACGCCGCACATGCGCCCAGCATCCCGCCAACGCAATGTTGTCGCCGCGGCCTTTGGCAAAGGCCGGATACGCTGCATAGCCATCGCACTGCACAACGCCGGCGAAGTCCACGGGGATGATCTTTTCCAAACATTCCGCAGCACGGCTCGGGAACCAATGGAAGCAGACGTCTTGGCCGGGTTTGCTTTGCGCCCAGAAGTAGCCCTGTTTGGTTTTCCCGTTTCCGGGATCCAGATATTTAATTGGCGTTTCGTCGATCTGCACGTAGCCACCGTCCATCACTCCAGTTCGGATGCGTTCGTAAATCGGTTTCAGCCAATCGCTGACCAGTCCCATCCACGTGGCCATCGTCTGCCGCGAGAGCTCCACGCCATGCCGCGTTTGGTAAATCTTTTCCTGACGATACAACGGAAGATGATCGCAAAACTTCGCTACCACGATTTGCGCGAGCAGTCCTGGAGCCGCGATGCAGCGTTCCTGCAGGCTCGGCGGTAGTGCGGCCACGATCGGCACCGCATCAAGCGTCGATCGCTTCACGAACTTCGGACGCACCACCCGGCGTTTAAAAAATCGCGCAGGTTCGTAGTCGAGCGTCTCAGTGACTTCCTCTCCGATTTTGCGCCACGCTTCCGGGCACGCCTTCACCGCCTCGGGGATGATCTGCTCTTCAATCACCGGCAGATGTTCCGGCAACCGCGGACGGCGCTCACGGCGCGGGCGGCTCGCCTCTTCCGGTCTC
Source organism: Limisphaerales bacterium (assembly GCA_046597605.1). Classification (GTDB taxonomy): domain Bacteria; phylum Verrucomicrobiota; class Verrucomicrobiia; order Limisphaerales; family JACDHS01; genus JACDHS01. Next base: position 2,659 of record JBKJKE010000073.1, read on the forward strand.
CGAAGCTCCGCCACTTCGGGACCAGCAGCTTTTCCCTCCATCGCCCACGCTTCTTGATGCTGCAAAAGTTCCAGCTGCTTTTCATCGAGCTTCTCGCTGCTGCTCCCAAACATCCGCCGCATCAACGCCGCCACTTTTTCCCGCAGCAATTTGATCTCCTGATTAGCCAACACAATCGCCTCATTCTTTTTCGCCAACTCCGCTTCCAACGCCGCAACCGCCGACGATTCCGCGCTCTTCGAGGGCTCGGAAGGCGCTTGATTGCTCATTTCGCGGGCGTCTTTATTTGCCGCCGCTTTTTTTGAAAAGAACTTTTTACTTCAAAACTAAAAATAGTTTTCCAGCGGTGCTGCTTCTCTTCACTCCCGCTCGTACCACGGACGCATTTTCGCGCCGCGTAAATCAATCCCGTCGGTCAACATC
>JBKJKE010000233.1:0-32075 GCA_046597605.1 Limisphaerales bacterium
CCAGCCCTACCGCATCTTGCTTAAACTGCAGGTCATAACGTCGTCCTGCTTTTGTTGGATCGATCATGCTGTCTTTCTACCTTAATAGCCCCACCCGCGAAATCGAAGAAGCTTCATTCCCTCTCTCGAAAAGCTTCATCTTCGTCTCCAACATTCACTTCCCTCAATCCTCCCCAATCATCCCAGTCAACTTCAAATTAGTTTCGGGCCAGACACTAGGTAGAACCCTCTTGCCTCCCAGGAACAAACAGCCTTACAAGTGGGCAAGCATGATTGAAATGTGGCAAGCCAGGGCGGAGAACGGTGATCCCGATGCCCAATTTCAGCTTGGATATAATTTTGAAAACGGGCAGGGAACCGCGGCGGACGTAACGCTTGCGGCTAAATGGTATGAACGTGCGGCGTTGCAAGGTCATGCGCGAGCGCAGTATCACCTGGGTCTCGCTTACAGCAATGGTGTCGGAGTCCAGTGGGATCTCACCGAAGCCTGCAAGTGGTTGATCCTGGCAGCGCGGCGACGGCTTCCCGAAGCGGAGCAAATGCTGAACACCCTGAAAGCACCTGCGAACGTCCGAATTGAGGCTGCTCATCGCGCAAAACTCTTCCAGAAAGTTGAGGAGCCACTGATCGATGCCCAAGAGGTGCCGCTACCGGATCGTGAAATTCCGCGGATTGAACGACAACTCGGTTTGGATTTGTGACGTTAGTTGATCTAACAGGGAAGCGCCAGGGGATCACACCGCAGCAAGATACTGGGCGATGATGCTGTTGGTGCCACCCGCAAGAGAGGTTCCACTCCAATTGATAAGGTTTGTCGAAGGAAATCTTTGGAAGGACTGATCAAATCTCGGTGAGACAAAGTTTGATCTGCTCCCAGTCAACTTTGCGGGCTTCAGCCTGCGCTCAATATGGGAGCTAACGGACGGTAAAGAGAAATACGAAAAATAAGGCAGAAAATGGCGACCCTACCGGGAATCGAACCCGGGCTACCTCCGTGAAAGGGAGGTGTCCTAACCGCTAGACCATAGGGTCAACCGAGAGCGCACGAATATAAGGACGATCTTCTTCTTGTCACGTGCAAAAACAATTATTTCGAAAATAATTGTTAAGGAGCGAGTTTTCGTTGGGGAGATGCTTGCGCATTCGCGGCAGGAGCAGGTTGCAATTGCGAAACGCGAAAGGTTAAGAGGCTTCCGTCATCGGAGGAGGTTGTCCGCCCAAAGCTGACAGTCGCCGGACCGGCTACCACCAGTGGCTGAGGCATATCTACTGTCCCACCTGTTCCAAAAACAATTGTCCTGTCATTTGCGGTGACGGTTATCGTGGTCGTCGTTTCATCCAGGCTCAGCGATAGGACCTCCATCACCTGATTGGGGGCGAGCAATTGAGAATAGTTGGTGGTCACATTCGCCGGGATAATCCAGGTGGATACCGTCTGGGCAAAGGCCGAACTGGTCATGGCAAGTGCGGCAATGAAGAGAGCAAAGGTTAGTTTCATAAAAATCCTGACTAATTTAAGCAGGTTTATTCAACGAGGACATCAGGTGGGAAGATGAAAAACCTTTCGGTCCACAACCCAGACAGCACTGGCATGAAAAAGGCTATGAATAAAGCAGAATGGAAACACTTGTCATCCCCAAGAAGTTCGAGTTGCAGTTTCGGCTTACTGGCGAGAACGAATACACAGGTGCCTTGCTTATTGACGGAATGCAGATGGGCGTAGGCGCTCCGAAGTCTTTAGAAGAGATCGTGGCTTTCCTTATGCCGCAGGGGAAGCGCCTTCCTCCGCCACATTTCTTCGCAGATTAGCCTGGTAGTTGTTGAACCGGTACCTGCGTTTGGGCGTAATCCAGGCAGGCATCACAAAATCGTAGTGCTACGTTGTGGTTCGATAGGTGCGATTCGTTCCTGAACTCAGACGCCAGGGCGGTGTCTCGAAATCCTACAGCTTTTTCCAGAGTCGTCGTATATTTGCCAGCCCCTGCCAGCATCATCCCATTGCGGGTATCGAGTAGCACGATCTTCATTCCAGACTATAGGTCCGTTTGGAAATATCGCACAATTGGGAGTTCGCCTGCTTGTTGATTCAAGCCAAAATGCCCCGAGATCGAGAAACTTCCTTACCTTTGGGCGATGCAAAGACTTGAATGTGACATTAAAGTTCGTAAAATCCGCCCGCTTATGAATTTTTTCTTAGCCATTTTTGCATGGTTCATGATCAGCCTGGTCCTCGGAGTGGCGATCTTCGCGACGGCTGTTAAAGGGGTTGTTTGGGCTCTGCCGCTTGCTCTGCTCGTATTTTGCGTAATGGTTTGGCGCTTCGGATGCAAAGTGCATTGATCCGAAATTAAATCTTTCCTGACTTTGAAAACAAAAAGGACGCCTTGCGGCGTCCTTTTTTGCTAAATCGAATTGTTTTCGAAAATTACTTATTCGGCTGCGGAGTGTAGCGCAAATAGGATTTCACTTTGCGCATTCCTTTAGGAAAGAGCGCGGGGACATCGTCGTCTTTCACCGCAGGGGAGATGATGCAATCCTGGCCATCCTCCCAATTCGCGGGGGTAGCGACCTTGTGCTTGGCTGACAACTGCAGGGAATCCAGCACGCGCACGATTTCGAAGAAGTTACGGCCTGTGGAAGCAGGGTAGGTAAGGGTGAGCTTCACCTTCTTGTCTGGTCCAATGACGAAAACGGACCGAACGGTAAATGTATCGTCTGCCTTCGGATGGATCATGTCGTAGAGATCGGCAACCTTGCGATCGGGATCGGCAATGATCGGGAAGTTCATCCGCGTTTGCTGCGTCTCGTTGATGTCACAGATCCACCCATGATGAGATTCGATAGCATCAACGCTGATCGCGAGAACTTTGCAGTTCCGCTTATCAAACTCGCCTTTGATCTTGGCTACCATCCCCAACTCGGTCGTGCAGACCGGGGTGTAATCCTTCGGATGAGAGAAAAGGATGGCCCAACCGGTGCCGATCCATTCATGAAAATTGATAACGCCTTCGGTGGTAACCGCAGTGAAATTGGGCGCTTCATCGCCTAAACGCAGAGCCATAGTGTTTATTCTTTTGTTGGAATCTCTGGGAGTCAACTCAGAGGAGCGCCGATGATATAGGGGAAAAGGGGGAGGCTTCAAGATGGATTTTATTGGTTTTAGGTTTCAAGTGCAATTGGCAGTGAGGATCGTCAAAAGGCATCTCTGCGTCCTGGCTCAGCGTGCCTCGAGTTTTTTCATCTCGTTTCCCTTGGCGTAGTGGAATGATAAACCCGTTTATCCGTTCGTTCAGCCAAAAGGAGAAAGAGAAAATGGTGCACCCGTTAGCTGCAGCTCAAAAAGAGAAGGGGAAAGTGGTGCAGCTGGTAGCTACAGCTCAAAAGGAGAAGGGAAAAGTGTAGCTGGTAGCTACAGCCCAAAAGGAGAAGGGAAAAGTGGTGTAGCTGGCAGCTACAGTCCAAAAAGAGAAGGGGAAAGTGGTGCAGCTGGTAGCTACAGCCCAAAAACAGAAGGAAAAATGAGCTGGGCTGGGGGCTCGCTGGGTCCTACCGACCTTTTCGAACAGAGCGCGAACTGGCAAGGGATCCATTTCCCGTTAACCGGAAGGTCGACGACTATGGAAAAACAAGGCGAACCGTTGGCTGGACGGACCCGACAATTTCGCCCCGATTGTTTCGAATCGCAGAATTCGAGAAGTGGCTCAGGGCGCTCACTTCTAAAGTGCTGAGCAACTGCAGTTGGTTGAGAACTTCGATGGCAATTAGCGAGCGAGCTCGAGCGGAGCCATCTCCGATTTTTATGGCGATGCCAAGACCGCGTCCTCCATTTCTATCGGGTAATACTCCGGCACACCACATTCCTTCAGCTCCCATTTTTGAAATGATCCGACCGTGTGTTTTTCGCATCAGTTCGGTGTCGAATTCGTGATCTGCTCCCACGTATTCAGGATGCGCGGTCATCGCCTCGACGATTCGTTTTGCCGCGGCAGCAGAATTGTCCGACACCTGCGTGCGGCAAACCAGTTGTGCAAACATGGAGGCCATCGTTCGAAGTGGCAGAGCGAAAGTAGGAATGCCGCACCCATCGGTGGCCCCTGGCATTAGATCCGACGCAACTCCCGCGAACTCTGCGACAGCCGCTCGACTCAACTCCTGCACCGGATGCTGGAGAGAAATGTATGTGGCAATCGGCACATCCAGATGCCGTGCCAGGCAAAGCATACCAGCGTGTTTTCCCGAACAGTTGTTTTGCAGAACATGAGGAGGTTGCCCGAAGCGTTTTTGCTCATTTGCGACCATTTTGTCGTAATGTTCATGCAGTCCGCATTTAAGATCAGCACTGGATAAACCAATCTTGCGAAGCATCGATTCCACCGTTTGGGTATGAAGTGGTTCACCATTGTGGGAGCCGCAGGCAATCGCAATTTCCTGGTTTGAAAAGCCAAAGCGATCGGCGGCGCCGGAAGAGACAAGGGGAATGGATTGAAAAGGTTTGGCCGAGGAGCGGAGAAACGTGACTGTGTCAGGATTTCCCACTTTCGCCACCAGGGTGCCTGCGCCATCGACAACGGCGACATTTCCCATGTGCCGGGACTCAACGACTCCCCCGCGCACCACGTCGGCCAAACAGCCGACCAGTTCGTCTGATGCTTTTGGTTGCATATTTTGACCGCTCTCGAGGATTGATTTCAATTCTACGGTTACTGCTGAATATATCACATTGCACGGGGGTGAATGCTGCCGAAGGGGCTTTCTTCCAATTCAACCATGTAACGATTCAACTATGCAACGGGAGCAGACTCCGCTCTGATAACCGTGATGTTAGAAGCACACCTCCAATCCAACAAAGAGTTGTGGAACAATCTCACGAGAGTGCACGTCGGATCGGAGTTCTATGATCTGGAGGGTTTCATCACGGGCAAGGATTCGCTCAACGAAATTGATCTGGCGAACCTCGGGGACGTGACCGGGAAATCGGTTTTGCATCTGCAATGCCACTTTGGCAAAGACACGCTTTCCCTGGCCCGAATGGGTGCGCAAGTCACAGGAGTCGATCTGTCCGATGTCGCCATCACGAAAGCGAGAGAGCTGAATGATCAACTGCATTTGAACGCTCGGTTTATCAATTGTGACCTCAACAAACTCGACGAATACCTCGATGAGAAGTTTGACATCATCTTCGCTTCTTTCGGAGTTCTAGGCTGGCACCAGGATCTGGAACAATTTGGCTTCATCGTTTCCCACTTCCTCAAGCAAGGAGGAGTTTTTTGTCTGGCTGAATTTCATCCTGTTTTGTGGATGTTTAACAATGAGCGGACGGCGATCGAATACTGCTATTTCAAAGGGGAGCCCATCATTGAAGAAAAGATGGGGTCCTACGCCGATCCCACCGCCAAAAACATGGGGACTTCCTATTGCTGGAATCACAGTCTGGGAGAAGTGTTCGCAGCCTTGGAAGGCAACGGTTTGAGTATCCATGGGTTCAAGGAATACGACTATCCTCCATTCGATATCTTCAACCCCCGTGTGGAAAAAGGGGGACGCTTCTATGTGTGAGGGAATGCAAGGCATGCTTCCGCTCGTCTACTCATTGAAAGCTGGGAAGGGTTGATGGATGCGTTGCTTAAGCGATGGTTCAATTTTCATTCTACATTCGCCTGAATTTGACGCATATTCCCCGCGTCATACTTCCGCGTGAGAACTGCTTTGACCAGACTCGTATTGCTAACAGCATTGGTTGCTGTGCTCGGAGTTTGTTTCTCAGTGTCGGCCAATACTCCGGACGCCGCCGGAATTGAGTTCTTCGAAAGCAAGATTCGCCCGATCTTTGTCGAGAATTGCTACAAGTGCCACAGCGTGGAAGGGGGCAAGAGCAAAGGGAGCCTGCACCTTGACACCAAAGACAGCGTGTTAAAAGGGGGCGATTCCGGCCCGGCCCTCGTCCCCGGTGATCCCGAGAAGAGTCTGCTCATCAAAGCCGTTCGCTACGCGGATAAAGATCTGCAAATGCCGCCGAAAGGGAACAAGCTTCCGCCAGAACAAATTGTTGCCCTTGAAGAGTGGATCAAGATGGGGGCCCCGGATCCACGAGTGGCCGCAGGCGCTGTGAATGCGGGAGGTATTGCCGCGAAAACGAAAGCGCACTGGGCATTCAAGCCGGTTACGAATTCACCCATACCAGTCGTGAAGGACAAACGTTGGGTCAATACGCCGATCGACTCTTTCATTTTGGCAAAGCTGGAAGAGAAAAAGCTGAAACCCTCCACCGAAGCGGATAAGCGGACGTTAATTCGCCGGGCCTATTTTGATCTGACAGGGCTTCCTCCGGGTGAGGAAGAGGTGAAACAATTTCTGAAAGATGGATCGAAGGACGCATTCGCGAAGGTAGTGGATCGTTTGCTCGCGTCGCCACGTTATGGAGAGCGTTGGGGGCGGCATTGGTTGGATGTAGCACGCTATGCTGATACCAAAGGATACCTCGCGGGAAACCAGGAGCGCCGATTTCCTTTTTCGTGGACCTATCGCGATTGGGTAATCCGCGCTTTCAACGAAGATCTGCCTTACGACCAGTTTTTAATGCAGCAGATTGCGGCGGATCGTTTGGAACTCGGCGCAGACAAGCGGGCGCTGGCGGCAATGGGCTTCCTCACCCTGGGACGACGTTTTCTTAACAACAAACACGACATCATTGATGATCGCATCGACGTCGTCACCCGTGGCGCTTTGGCTCTCACGGTTACCTGCGCTCGCTGCCACGACCACAAGTATGATCCCATTCCAGCGAAGGACTATTATTCGCTTTACGGTGTGTTCGATAGCTCCGAGGAACCTTCGGAAAGACCGTTGTTAGGGACCCCTCCGCCAGAGGAATCGCACAAAATCTATCTCGCGGAAAAGAAGAAACGAGAAGAGGCCTGCCAGGAATTCAAAAAAACCAAGTCACAGGAGATCATGAGCGAGGGACGGCAAAAGATTGGTGACTATCTCTGGACGGCATTGGATATAGAACGACTACCGGACAAAGCGGGTGCTGAAAAGCTCACGCGTGAACGTAAATTGGATACGACGCTTGTGGGCAGGTGGAGAACGTCTCTGCAAGGTTGGAATAACTCGAGCAATTCCGTCTTTTTTGTGTTGAGTGCGTTCGCGGCGATTCCCGAAAACGACTTTACAAATCAAGCGCCGCAGGTGACCGCGAAGCTTCTCGCTGATACCGGCCCATTCAATCCACTCGTCCGCAAGACGCTGGAAGAAGGGGTGCCGGCCTCTCTGAAAGTGGTGACCGAACGTTATGGCAAACTCTTCGGAACCATTCGCGAAGAGTGGCATGCCTTGGTTGCCGAAAATGGGAAAACAAATGCCACAGTCATGCCCACGGCGCTTTCAGACCCGCATCATGAGGAGCTTCGCCGGGTGCTTTACGCTGAAACATCTCCTTATAATCTTACGCCAGGGGAGATCGAGACGTTATATGATGTTCCTTCCATTGAACGGTCTCGTGAACTGCGTCGTCAGATCGACGAATTAGATGCTGTGCATCCCGGAGCGCCGCCACGCGCCATGGCTTTGGAGGACAAAGGCACTCCGAGCAATGCTTACGTATTTATTCGCGGAAATGCCGGGAACCGCGGCCCGGATGTTCCCAGGCAGTTCCTTGAGGTGTTGTCCGGAGAAAATCGGAAGCCGTTTGAAAAGGGAAGCGGACGACTCGAACTTGCTCAGTCGATCGCAAACAAAACAAACCCTCTTACCGCACGAGTTATCGTGAATCGCGTTTGGCAACATCATTTCGGAAAAGGATTTGTTTCTACGCCCAGCGACTTTGGCCTGCGTTCGGATCCGCCCACTCATCCGGAACTTCTCGACTGGCTTGCCTGGAACTTGATGGAAAATGGGTGGTCGCTGAAGAAATTGCACCGTGTGATTATGCTCAGTGCGGTCTATCAGCAGAGGAGTGCGGATAATCCTGAGTTCGGAGAGATTGATCCCACAAACGCCTTGTTGTGGAAGATGAACCGTCAGCGGCTGGAGTTTGAGGCCCTGCGGGATTCCTTGCTCGCGACCTCTGAGGAGATTGATCTTTCCATGGGAGGTCAACCGGTGGATCTCGTGGCCGAACCGTTCACATCGCGTCGTTCTATTTACGGCTATATCGATCGCCAAAATCTTCCAGGGGTCTTCCGAACCTTCGATTTCGCCAATCCCGACACCAGTGCTTCACAACGTTTTTACACTACTGTGCCGCAACAGGCGTTGTTCATGCTGAACAGTGGATTTGTGGTCACGCAGGCGCGCAATCTTCTTACCAACACCCAATGCGCCACGCTGACCTCTGACAAAGAGAAGGTGAGATTCCTCTACAAACGGGCTTACCAGCGCGAACCGGAAAAAGAAGAACTCAAGTTGGCCCAGCAGTTTGTAAAAACGCAGATCACCAATGGACTTGCGCCGGAGAACAAATCTCCCTGGCAATATGGATATGGCGGGTTTGATCCTAAGACCAAGCGCATCAGCCAATTCACCCCGTTGCCGCATTTCACGGGAGATCGTTGGCAGAATTCTCCCGACTTCCCTGATAACACGAAAGGCTACCTGATGTTGGATCGGGAAGGGGGGCATCCCGGCAATCGTAACTATCATTCAGCGATTCGGCGGTGGGTTTCGCCTTTTGACGGAAAGATTAAAATCAGCGGCGAACTTTTTCATTTCAACACCGGAGGTGATGGATTGCTGGGACGAGTGGTGTCCAGTCGCTTGGGTGAACTGGGTAATTGGATCGCGTTCAACGGAAAGAAAGAAACGGCGCTCACCTGCGAAGTGCGCAAAGGCGATACCATTGATTTCCTGGCTGAACTGCAGGTCTCGGCAAGCCACGACAGCTTCAAGTGGGCACCCGTCATCAAAGTTGCAGAGGTGAAGTACGGGGCACCAACACCAGCTAAGAATAACTGGCACGCGACTCGCGATTTCGACGGGCCACCCAAAGACTATCGTCCATTGAATGCCTGGGAAAAGTATGCGCAGGCGTTGCTGCTTTCGAACGAGTTCATTTTTGTCGATTAGCACACTTGCTTCAATTTCTCGTCGTCGTTTAAATTGTTCTTGTTGAAAAAGCAGACACGCCAGGACATTCCGCGCAAAGCCATTTATCGGCTGTCGCTTTACCTTCGCTGCCTCCAACGTCTCAAAATCAATGGCATTCGCACTGTCTCCAGTGAAGCTCTCGCCAAAGCGGCGGGGGTAAAATCAACACAGCTTCGCAAGGACTTAACCTATTTTGGTCAATTCGGAACACGCGGCCTCGGATATGACGTGGAGCAGCTTAGCATCATGGTTTCCGATCTCCTGGGCACGAACAGCTTGCAGCCGGTGATTCTGGTGGGAGTGGGTAATCTCGGTTCCGCCCTCTTGTCCTATCATGGGTTTGAACAGGAAGGGTTTGAGATTCTCGCCGCCTTCGACGCGGATCCGGTGCGGGCCAGATTGAGGAATGTTAAGCAGCCCATCCATGGGATGGATAAGATGGCCGCATTCATCGAAGAACATCACGTGAAGATGGTGATTCTTTCTGTTCCGGTTCCTGCCGCGCAGGAGGTCGCAAATACCTTGGTCGAAAATGGAATCGCCGGAATCTTAAACTTCGCTCCGATTGTCCTGCATGTTCCGGAAGAGGTCATTGTGAATAATGTGAACCTGGCCATTGAACTGGAGAACTTGAGTTACTTCATTCAGCACTGAGGCATTTCGGTTGATTTTTTAAACAAAAAAGGCGCTCCACTCGGAGCGCCTTTCGTTTGGGAAAAGGAAGAAACTTACTCTTTCTTCGGAGCAGCCTTCACTTCGATATGGAGATCTCTCAACTGTCGTGCGGATACACTCGACGGTGAATCGGTCATCATGTCCGTGCCCTTCGCAGTCTTCGGGAAAGCAATGACGTCACGGATACTGGTCGTGCCGCAAAGAATGGCGCAGAGACGATCGAATCCAAGAGCAATGCCGCCGTGTGGAGGCGCCCCGTATTTGAACGCTTCCAGCATGTAACCGAAGCGCAATTGCGTTTCTTCCGGCGAGATCTGCAGGATGTCTTCGAAGATAGTCTTCTGCACATCCGGCTGATGGATACGGATGGATCCGCCACCGAGTTCCACACCGTTGACCACGATGTCGTAGTGCTGCCCACGAACCTTCTTCGGTTCGGTTTTGAGGAAAGGGATATCTTCCGCGACGGGTGCCGTGAACGGATGATGGCTGGAATACCAACGGTTCATTTCGCGATCGAATCCGAGCAACGGAAACTCGATGACCCAGAGGAAATCGAAACGGGCAGGATCAATTTTGAGCAATCCCTTGGTCTTAAGAACTTCGGCACAATAGAGACGAATTTTGCCGAGAATTTCGCAGGCGTTCAGCCATTGATCGGCGGCGAAAAGAATCAGATCGCCTTCTTCGATTTGCAGCTTGCTGGTCAGTGCAGCTTTTTCTGCATCCGTGAAGAATTTAACGATCGGCGATTTCCATTCACCCTTTTCGACTTTGATGTAAGCCAGGCCTTTTGCGCCAAAGCTCTTGGCGTAGTCGGTCATGGTTTCGAGCTGCCCCTGTGTCGCATCGGCGAGCCCCTTTGCATTCATCGCCTTCACGACACCGCCACTGGCGATGGCGCCGCTGAATACCTTGAAGGTGCTGGCGCGGAAGTCTTCCGTGAAATCAACCAGCTCCATTCCAAAGCGCGTGTCTGGCTTATCAATCCCGTAGCGGTTCAGCGCTTCATCGAATGAAATGCGCTTGAATGGAGTGGGAACATCCATGTTGAGCGCCGTCTTCCAAACGCGTTTCAACAAACCTTCAATCAGGCTGTAGATATCTTCGCGGTCGATGAACGACATTTCGATATCGACCTGGGTGAATTCCGGCTGGCGATCTGCACGCAAATCCTCGTCACGATAGCAGCGGGCGAGTTGGAAATAGCGTTCAATGCCGCTGACCATCAGGATCTGCTTGAACTGCTGAGGTGATTGCGGCAGCGCGTAGAATGTTCCGGGATCACGGCGGTTAGGCACGAGAAATTCGCGTGCGCCTTCCGGGGTCGATTTAAAGAGCGTTGGCGTTTCGACTTCGAGGAAACCCTGGTCGTCCATGAAGGACCGTGTTGCGATTGCCACCTTGGAGCGGAGTCGCAAATTACGGGTCATCTCCGGACGGCGCAGATCGAGGTAACGATACTTCAAGCGAAGCTCTTCGTTCACCTTGCTGGCGATTTCCGGATCGTCGACCGGGAAGGGTAAAATCTCGGCATGATTGAGAATGATCAATTCCTTCACCAGCACTTCGACCTGGCCAGTCGGGATCTTCGTGTTTTCGGTTCCATTCGGGCGCACACGCACTTTGCCGTTGATCGTAATGACCGACTCGCTGTGCAGCTTGGCGGCCTGTTCAAATAGATCCTTCGGCAAGTCGGACGGATCCAGGACGGTTTGGGTGCGGCCTTCGCGGTCCCGCAAGTCGATGAAGAGGACACCGCCCAGATCACGACGGGAATGGACCCAGCCGGATAAAGTCACAGATTGCCCGGCGTGTTCCGGGCGAAGTTCGTTGCAATGATGCGTACGTTTCATTTTGGTAAAGCGGGTATGCCGCCGAAAGTCGGGTAAACTAGCGGCGCAAATTGCCCGCCGCTACTGAAAAATGAGGCGGAAGTTCGTTGAATTGAGGTAGGGACGTCCCGCTGCGATGTCTTGGGAGTGTCCAAAACCTCCCGGCTATCTTGCGCCACGGACGTGTAGCCGTATTCGCACGCGTTCGTTGCAACCACCGATTCCGACCGGCATACGGTCGGGGACGGCGCAAGCGCGCCATCCGCTACCATCGCGGCTTTCCTTACTCATGGCATTCGAAAGCAATTTTGCAATGGAGCAAACTCCACCGACCGCTACAGTGGTCGGACTTGTTGAATCCTGAATGAAACGGAAATCCGAAACTGTAGTTTTAAAGGTATCGAACCTTTGCATCTGGCGCGGAAGCACCGAGTTGCTTCGAAACGTCTCGTGGCAGGTAAACCGCCGCGAACACTGCGTCATCCTCGGCGCGAATGGTTCCGGCAAAACTTCACTGTTAGCTTCGTTGACCGGGTATCTCACGCCGAGTGCTGGTGACATTGATCTGCTTGGTCAAAGATTCGGTGAGACCGATTGGAGTGAGTTGCGGAAGCACATCGGGGTGGTGAGTTCGTCGCTGCGCCAGATGATGGCCGATACGGAGCCGGCGCTCTATACCGTCGCAAGTGGCAAGTATGCGATGATCGATTTCTGGGGAGACCCAAAACCCGCCGATCTCGCCGCTGCGAAAAAGATTCTGCGCAGTATGGAATGTGAATACCTCGCTGATCGTGAGTGGCGAATGCTCTCGCAGGGTGAAAGGCAGCGCGTCCTTATCGGTCGGGCCTTGATGGCGAAACCGTCGCTCCTGATTCTCGATGAGCCCTGTGCTGGGCTGGATCCCGTAGCTCGCGAGAAGTTTCTAAAATTCATCGATCGACTGGGCGTGCAAAAAAATGCGCCTACGCTCGTCTTTGTTACCCATCATGTGGAAGAGATTCGGTCGATCTTTTCTCACGCCATGCTTTTGCGGGCAGGGGAGGTGCTTGCTTCGGGACCCATCGAGGAGGTTTTGAATAGTAAAAAGTTGACCCAAACGTTCGGTGCCAGGGTGAAGCTGCGGAGGTCAGGAACAGGTTGGGCTCTGGAAGTGGATTCGGCTTAGGGCGGTTAGATCGAAAATCTTCATCTTAGACCCAATCCGGTCCCATTTTGACACTCATTTTCCACCGGGAAATCTCATCAGACTTCGTGAAATGCCGGGTGAGTCTCCTTTCCGTCTCTGTTCAGTCTCCGTATGTGAAAAGCGTTCACACTGAGCCACTTACATTGGCAGAAATGTCAGAATTACGCTCATTTCCCATCGTGCGACGACGTGCAACGACGATAAATCTGGAATTACGCCCGTTGCACGACGTGAAACGGCGATAATTCTGGCTCCGGTTTCAACCGCCGGATTTTCCGGACACGAAACCTGGAATGAGGGGTAATTTTGAATCGTAAGGTGGAAACCTAACGACAACTTCATTGCATGAGTTTGTTGTAGCTCATTTTATCTTTTTAAGGCGGAAATCCAAACGACAACTTCACCGCCATATATTCCCGATGCACCAATCCATCGGTCTTGCGAATAACCAATGGCGGTTCCGCCCAGGTTTGTCCCCGCATCTTCTCCGGCAGATCAACGGTGCGCATCATTCCGAACACGCCGAGTAACGGGCGTTCGTTTTCGCGCAGCACAATCGGACGCCAGCGGATGATACTCAATCCTGCAGCAGCAGCTCCTTCCCGTACGCGTTGGTGTTGTTCTTCAGGAGCGATGGGGAAAACACAGGCAAAAAAACCGCCGGGTGCAAGATGCTTTGCCGCCGTCTCGCAGTAATTGGCAATCGTTCCTCTCAACTCAAAACGACACGCGATTTTCTGCGGATGATCGCCTTCGATTCCGCTCCCTTGTGGGAAGTAAGGTGGACTGCCCAGAACGAGATCAAATTTTTCATCGGCTTTCAAGACACCCGGATCACGAAAGTCTCCCTGACGGATTTCGTAACGGTTTTCGATTCCGTTCCAACGCGCGGACTTTCGGGCGAGGCGCACACTTTCTTCCTGCGCTTCCACCGTGACGAATCGGGTGTTCGGCAAACGCCATGCGGCAATCGTGCCGACCGTCCCGATACCGCTGCCGAGATCCAACGCAGTCTGCGCGGTGGGACACCAGGTGGTTCCATACCAGGCAGTGAGAACGTCATCCGTGGAGAAGCGATGACCTTTCTCCAGTTGAAACAAACGGAAGTAGCCGCTGATGGCGTCGAGCGTTTCTCCCGGCTCAACGCCCGGTCCATTTCCGAGTGCGCCGGGAGGAATCGGGCCCGGTTTGGTCCAGCCTTTGAATTGAGGAGTGGAGAAGTTTGGATCGGCCGCCGATGCTGAATCGCTGGCGCTCATTTCTTCTGTCCCAGCAGTTCTGCTTTGCGGAGTGCGCGTTCCCGTTTTTTAATTTCGGCCAGCAACAGTTCTTCCGCATGCCAGCCTTTGCTTTGGGCGAATTCTGCCAATTCGAAGAGTTGCTGGGAGAGTTGCGTTTTCGTCATACGGACCTTGCCAGAAGGCTTCTCGGGAACGAGGTGCGCTTTGCGCGCTTTCTTCACCAGCTTCTCGGCGCGGAGCAGGGCAGGGAGATGCCTGGGAATCCCGTCGAGCACAGAGGGGCGTTCATGTTTTGTGCCTTGTTTCTCAGCATGTTTAATCTGCTCCCAGTTCGCCCAGACTTCGTCGACGTTCTTCACCTTCACATCGCCGAAGACATGGGGATGACGACGGATCAATTTGTCGCCGATGTTCCGTGCCACCTTTTCGAAATCGAACACGCCGCGTTCCTTCGCCAACTGGCAGTGAAAAACCACCTGCAACAAAAGATCTCCCAACTCCTCCAGCATCTCGTGGTCATCGCCCGCTTCGATGGAGTCGATCAGCTCATAGACTTCTTCCACCGCATGGAAGCGGAGAGTCATATGATCCTGTTCGCGATCCCACGGACAACCTTCCGGCGATCGCAGTTTCGCCATGATGGCGAGCAGGTCAGAGAGGGCAGATTTCTTCATTTACTAAGGGGATAAAAATTTAACCACGGATGAACACGGATAGACACGGATGAGGGAAATATTTTAGAGTCGCTCTAAGTAAAGTTGAACTTCTTCAACCCTTCTGAATCCGTGTTCATCCGTGGTTAAAATCCTTCTTGGTTAAAGTATTACCAGGTTATCCCGGTGAATGACTTCCGTCCTGGGGAGGTCTCCGCTCTTCAGCGAATCGGAATGGAAAAACGAAATGCCGCGCGCAAACTCGATCCCATTGAGATCGCAGACCCGGACCACTTCACCCGGACAAAAATGGCCTTCACACTTTTTGACCCCCGGCGGAAGGAGGCTTCGACCTTCGTCGCGTAGCGCCGCTTTGCAGCCCTCATCCACGAAGATAGTTCCCTTGGTCGCATGAAAAAACGCGATCCAACGTTTCCGACTTTGCAACTTTGCGGTGCCGGGGATGAAGAGTGTGCCCACGTCTTCACCCAGCAGTATCGAGGGCAGAGCTTTCTCATTGCGCCCGGGAGCAATCACCAGAGGAATGCCAGAGCGCATGACGATTTTTGCCGCCTGGATCTTGGAAGACATCCCGCCCACGGCGGTCTCGCTCGTGGTTCCGTGGGCCTGACCTTCGATGCCGGCATCAATCTTTTCTACCACGGAAAGGAGCTTTGCTTGCGGGGTCCCGAAATTTTCAATAACGCCATCGACGGTGGTTAAGATAACCAGCAGATCGGCCGGGAGCAGGGAGGCGACCAGCGCAGAAAGCTTGTCGTTGTCGCCGAATTTCAATTCGGTGGAGGATACGGCGTCGTTTTCGTTGATGATCGGAATGACGCCGAACTTGAGCAACGTGACCAGAGTGTTGCGTGCGTTGAGATGCCGTTCGTGATGCTGAAGGTCGTCGTGGGTCAGGAGAACCTGGGCGACGCTAATGCCGAACTCCCCAAACAACCCTTCGTAAGTCGCCATCAAACGCGATTGACCGACGGCGGCGCAGGCCTGTTGGGCGGCGAGTTCGGTAGGTCGTTTCTTGAATCCCAGAACACCCATGCCGGAGCCGACGGCTCCAGAAGTCACCAGCACGACCTCTTTTCCAGCTTTCCGCAGCTCCGCCATCTGGGCGACGAGTTGTTTCATCTGGACGAGGTCGGGGCGCTTGTTGGCATCAGTGAGGACGCCTGTTCCAAGCTTAACAACGATTCGACTGATCTTTTTTAACGACTCACGCGGCATAGTCAGGGGAGAAAGCTATAGGGGATGCCTGAACGTTCGCAAGTGGGCAGTTTTGTGCGGAGGGAGGGGGGGGTGTGTCAAGGTAGCGACATGTTCCTGGAAAAAATTACGCCGATGCATGGTCTCCAGAAGCCAAACGGAAGCAACCCGAGCTGTCGGCCCCCCCCCGGAAAGGGTCTAATATCTACTTGCATAAGTTCGGATAGTAATAAAGATAAGGCATGCCCAAGTCAGCAACTGTGATTATTCTGAGCCAAGAAGAGGAGAAACAACTCCGCGCAATGCGGCGGCAGCCGAAAGCCCAGGCACGCTATGTGGAGCGAGCGCAGATTATCTTGCGCGCCGCGGAAGGGGTGGGATCCAAAGAGATTGCCCGGCAATTGCGGGTTGGCCCAGCAATGGTCAGCAAATGGCGCACCCGCTTTGAGCGAGAAGGGTTGAGCGGATTGCATGATGATCATCGCGAAGGACGCCCACCGCTGCTCAACGAAGAAGAGTTTCGCGCCCGCTTGCTGAGGCAACTTGACCAGCCTGCACCATCTGGACATGCCTGTTGGGATGGGCGCCTGTTGGCCCATGTTCTTGGGGTGAGTGCTGATCGCGTTTGGCGGGTGCTACGGACGCTGGGCATCAGCCTCCAGCGCCGCCGCAGTTGGTGTATTTCCACTGATCCACAGTTCACCGAGAAAGCGGCCGATGTGGTTGGCCTGTATCTGGCACCGCCAGAGAATGCTGTGGTCTTAAGTTTTGATGAAAAGCCCTGCATCCAAGCTCTGGAACGAGCGCAGGGCTGGCTGAAAATGCCCAACGGAAGGGCGCTGACTGGATTTGCCCACGAATATCAACGCCATGGCACGAGCACTCTTTTTGCCGCGCTCAACGTGGCTACCGGACAGGTGCAGGGCGGCCATTTCAAGCGCAAACGACGGGTGGAGTTTTTGGCGTTCATGGACCGATTGGTGGCGGCGCATCCTGGCAAGGAGTTGCATGTCATTCTCGACAACCTGAGCACGCACCGAGTCGAACATGAACCGTGGTGCCAGGCACACCCTAACGTGCATTTTCATTTCACGCCTACGCACGCTTCGTGGCTCAATCAAATCGAGGTGTGGTTTAGCATTCTTTCGGCAAAGGCACTCCGGGGCGCAAGCTTTCGCTCAGTCAAGGCGCTAATCCAGCAGATCGACGCCTTCATCGCCGCTTACAATCAGACCGCCGCACCCTTTGATTGGACCAAAATCCGTTTCACCCCAAAAACCCTCGCAGGTAAATATTCGGATTTATGCAAGTAGGTACTAATGACATCAAACGGAGGCTTCCGGGCCCGACAGGGTATCAAATCGAGACCGATCGGGGTGCTTCCGGGCTCGACTGGGTATCAAACCGAGACCGATCGGGGTGCTTCCGGGCTCGGCAGGGTATCGAACAGAGACCGATCCGGGGGCTTCCGGGCTGGGAAAGATTCTGAATTGAAGCGGGGGCGAGAGTTGACGGAGCGAGGTGGTATTGAACATCCCCCAAGTGAATGTAAACGGCATGGACTTGCTAGAATCGAAACTTTATGGAGACTTTACAAATGGACGCTGAAACTTTTGTGCGCTGGGTGTTGGATGATTCGCGCAACCTGGAAGAACTTTATACCACCGAGTTAGTTGTGGAGCAGGCCCTCGGGACATGGAAAGCCCGCAATGGGATTCATGGCATCGAAAGTTTCGAGCAGAGGATGGAGAAGCAACGCCAGCGAAAACTGAATCCGGCCTATCGTCCCACCTTCACGGAAGAAAATCTGCGGCGCGCGGCAGAGATGTTGCCCAGCCAAAAGTACATTCATTGGTATCCCGGCTATGACGAACGCCAGATTCGCGATCTCACGGTTCTGAAGTTTCTCCCGGCGCTGGAATCGTTCAGTCTCTCTAATTCTGAGGTCACTGATCTCAATCCGCTCACCGAATTGCCTGCTCTGAAAACGCTCACGTTCGGCGGATTGATCTGCGAAGATTTCACTCCTCTCGGGCGGTGTGGCCATCTCCTCGACCTGAAGCTGGACTTCGCTGTTCACTGGCCGGAACTGAGTGGACTGGAGAAGCTGGTCCAACTCACGAGCTGCACGCTCAAAGGAAATCTGCTGGCGTTTCCCGGCCGGTTGACCTTGCCGAATGTGCGGGTGGGAACGTTGGATTGCACGCCGTTGGCCGCTCGCAGTGTTCGCGATCTGCCGCAGTTGCCCAACTGTGAGATATTAACGATTGCCGGGGTGGAGCGTCTGGATGGCATCGAAGCTTTTCCGCATGTGCTGAACCTTACGTTGAACGGGAAGGTGCGGGAGTTTGGGCCGCTGGAAGCATTGAAGGAGATGACTTGTTTCACCTGCAATGCGGCAGAGCCGTTGGATGTCTCTCCGCTCACACGATTGCCTAAACTCTATCTGGCTTCGTTTACGACCAAGCACGAATACGGCATCGACAAGGCAAAGCCGCGCGACTTTTCTTCGTTGGTGGAAGCGCCGCAATTGCGGGAAGTGCAGACGAAAGGGTGTGCGCCCGTTGAAACAGAAGTATCCGCACTGAACACTGGATTGCTGCCGTGGAATGATCTCTTCCTTGCCCCTGAGCCGCGACCGATTCCGCAGCTGAAAGTGATTGTCGCTCCCATGGCGAAGATCAACCAACGCTTTTCTCGCAACGTAAAAACTGAGAACCCGAAAGGCTACGACGTCGGTCTGCGCACCCGTGAATCCGAATGGGCAGCCAAATTTGTTGCGCGCGAGATCAATCGTAAGATCGGGGCCAAGGACTGGGGCAAGGTCGAAGGCAACGCGGAATACCGCTCAATCAATGTGACGGTGGAATCCTTTAGCGTCGTAGAAAAGGTCGGCGTTATTTTGGAAACGACTCGCGGTGCGCTGGCCTGGTTGCGTTCTGAATATAATGCGAACATCTGGGTCAACCTGAAGGCTCCCAAACGGAAACGGACCAAGGCCGAGAAGCAGTTGGAGGAAAAATTCGAGCGGGAACAGGAAGATGCGGAGTTTGAGCGTCGTCAACAGGAGGAGCAGGAGTATCTCGATCGTCTGCACCGTTACGAATTGAAAAAGCAGGAGGGAAGCAAAGTGAAACCGGAAGAGTTCGCTGCTCCTGCCGCGAAGCCTTTGCCTCCGGCACCCTGGGAAAAGGAAGAGGAGGAGGACGAGGAAGGTGGCAACGGTAATTTCGTGGTGAAGACCAAAAAGCCGGAACCGCCCCCGTCGTACTTCGATGATGATGACCATCCGCTTGCCGATAACTATCGGGCGATGGGCTGGCTCTCACTCTCTGAAGTATGGTTTACGAACCGCGATCAGGGACTGGTTTCGTACTTGATTGGTCGTGCGCCGGATGAAGTCATCCCAGAAGACAAGCCAGCTGAGTAAGAACGTTAATCGCAGCAAAGGGGGCGAAGGCAGCGTGAACGAAGACGTAATAAAGCATCTTTCCAAGGCGGACAAAACCCTCGGGCGGTTGATTCGCAGGGTGGGTCCCTGCACTTTGACCCCCGAGAAGAACTGCACACCATTTCAGTCACTGGTGCAGTCGGTCGCCTACCAACAACTCACCGGTAAGGCTGCGGCTACCATCCTGGGACGGGTTAAAGCGTTGTTTCCCACGCAACGTTTCCCCGAACCAGAAGATCTCATCCGGATCTCTGATGACGAATTGCGCGCCGCTGGCCTTTCCCGGGCAAAGATTGCGGCAGTAAAAGACATTGCGACCAAAACGCTCGAAGGAGTCGTGCCATCGATGCGGGTGATACGAAAGCTGTCCGATGAAGCAATCATCGAGCGGCTAACGACCATCCGCGGGGTAGGGCAGTGGACGGTTGAGATGCTTTTGATTTTTAGGTTAGGGCGACCGGATGTCTTGCCTGCGACTGACTATGGAGTCCGAAAAGGATTCGCGTTGACCTATAAGCTGGACGATTTGCCCTCCCCTAAAGAACTGATGGTCTTTGGGGAATTATGGCGTCCCTACCGTTCCACCGCTGCATGGTATATGTGGCGGGCGTTGGATTGATTACTTCGAATGCTGGTTGGAGTTCGTGACGAGCTCAATTGCCTCTCCGTCACAAAAATGAGACATCATAGTCAAAAAGTTAGTCACTCTGTACTAAATCAAGGCACGGACCTTTCTGGAAAGACCATAGTTTTGATGGGGTACATTAAATGCTAGGCGTCTTCATATCGCCTGCACCGTGCTGAAGACGCGTTGAATCTCGTCTGTGCATTTTTTTGTGCAAGTGGTTGAGGGTGATTGGCTTAAAAAGACAAAGCATTCGCCCTTGAATCGTGTTTTCCGCGTGTTGCGGACCAGAAAAATCATTTGTGACCGCGCCTTTAATGAACTCAGGAAGTGGTTCGGGTGTTAAATTCCTGGCACGGTTTCGCAATCAACTGCTTGGTTTGGTTTTGCTGGTGTTTGTCCCCGTCTTCCTTCTTACCATTCACAACAATGTCAAAGAGCGGCAAAGGGAGAAACAGAGTACCCGCCACGAGACTATTGCTACCGTAAAGCTGGCGGTGGCAAAGCAGGAGACCTTTGTTAAGGCCGCTCGAAAACTCCTGACTACGGTTTCTCAATTTGAGTTCCTGGTTGCCACCACCAATCGAATGTTTTCCGAGATCCATTTCAAAAATCTCCGCCAGCTCTACCCGGAATACCTGGATATCGGGTTGATTGAATCCAATGGCACTCTTTTCTGCAGCACGATAATCACAAATGGGACTCCAAACCTTTCCGGCTGGTCATGCTTTAAGCGGGTCATGGAAGGGCGTCGGTTCAGCATGGGTGATCTTGAAACCGCCGGGACGACGCCGGAAGAAACCCTCGACTTTGGACTGCCTATTCTTGATGAAAAAGGAGCGGTGAAAAGGGTGTTTTTTGCGTCACTGAACATTTCAGAATTCAGGAGAGTTGCCACCGAAATTGAGTTGCGGGATGGAGCAAACCTGATGGTTATCGACGGGAACGGGAGTTTGCTTGCGCAGCATCCGAGGCTTCCTACGAGCACACAATCCGGCAAATCGCTGGTTCAGTATCCTTACCTGACCACGGCCCTTAAAAAAAATCAGACTGTGTTCGAAACGAAGGACAACGATCGGGTAGAGAAGCTCTATGCCATCGCGGGGGTGGGGGATGGATCAAAAAACCGTTTCTGGGTCAGTGTCGATGTCCCCACAGCAGCGGCTTTCGCCGGGGCCGACCAGTCGCTCCGAAAGAACATCCTGATCATGAGCGTGATTGCGTGTATCGCTTTGGTTGCAGCGTATTTTTACTCCGAACGTTTCTTTTTGCGCCCATTAAGGGCGTTGACTGAGGAAGCGCAATTGTTGGCTGCCGGTAAGTGGACGTCTCGTGCGTTATCGGTAAACGGCAAAGGTGAGTTGGCTGATTTGTCGAAGAACTTTCAAGAGATGGCCCTGGCGCTGGAGGAACAACGCAGTTGTCTGGAAAAATCGAATATCCAATTGGAGCAACGGGTTCTTGAACGGACCTCCCAACTGGAACAAGCGGGCAAAGAACTTGAAGCATTCTCGTATTCAGTCTCCCATGATTTACGCTCTCCGATTCGGCATATTTCCGGGTTTGTAGATATGTTGAGGTGCGAACTCGGGAACTCTGTAAACGAAAAAAGTGCCCGTTACCTGAACATCATCGCAGATTCAGCGAAACAAATGGGCCAGCTAATCGATGACTTATTGGTGTTTTCGAGAATGGGGCGAGTTGAGATGCAGAAGACTGTAGTCGACGCCGATCAACTGATTCGAACGACCATCACGAACCTCGAACCCGAGACAAAAAACAGAAACATCTGTTGGGAAATAAGTGCCTTACCGCGAATGCAGGCCGATCCGTCGATGTTGCGGCAGGTCTTTGTAAATTTGCTATCCAACGCGATCAAATACTCCCAGCCGCGAGATCCGGCTCGCATTCAAGTCGGGCACGAAGAAGCAGAGAAAGAAATCATCGTGTTCATTCGCGATAACGGTGTGGGCTTCGATATGCAATTTGCCGACAAGCTGTTTGGAGTATTTCAGCGGCTTCATCGGCACGACGAGTTTGAAGGCACCGGGATCGGCCTGGCGAACGTGCGCCGCATCATTAACCGGCACGGCGGACGGACCTGGGCTGAGGGCAAACTGGGCGAAGGAGCCACTTTCTATTTTTCATTACCAAGATCAAATGACTGATTCAATGCTTCCTCTCAAACGAATTCTAGTGGTCGAAGACAATGCCAAGGATATTGAATTAACCTTGGCCGCTTTAGAACGAAATCACCTGGCAAACGAGGTGATCGTGGCTCGCGATGGAGTGGAGGCATTGGACTATTTGTATCAGCGGGGGGAATTTGCCAATCGAGTCCCTGGCACTCCTTGCGTCGTTTTTCTGGACCTGAAAATGCCGAGAATGAACGGTTTGGAGGTTCTCGAGGTCATGAAAAAGGATATTATCTTAAAGAGTATCCCTGTGGTGATGTTGACATCTTCGAGGGAGGAACCGGACCTGATTAAAAGTTATCAACTTGGCGTAAATGCTTACGTAGTAAAGCCGGTGGACTTCCAACAGTTTATGGAAGCGATCAAGGCACTCGGTTTCTTCTGGGCAATTCTCAACGAGTCGCCACCGGTTGCTGTCGGATGTCCCGACGGACAATCCGTCAAGGCTAATCCCCCTGTGTCATGACGAAAGACGCTATACGCATCCTGCACCTTGAAGACGACACGATGGATGCTGAATTGATCCACGCGAAGTTGGCCACCGATCAGTTCAAGTGTGACATCGTGCGGGTCCAGGATCGTCAAAGTTTCGAGGCGGCGATCACGCAGGATTTCTTTGACCTGGTCATGTCCGATTTTTCCGTCCCTCAATATGACGGCTTTTCGGCCCTGAAATTCGCGAGGGAAATCCATCCGGAAATCCCTTTTATTCTTGTGTCGGGAACGTTGGGGGAAGAGCAGGCGGTGACCAGCCTGAAAAACGGTGCGACGGACTATATAGTCAAGCAACGACTCGAGCGCCTCGTCCCAGCGGTTTCTCGTGCTTTAAGCGATGCCAGGGATCGCAAAGAACATGAAGCGACCGAACGCCGATTGCGCGAGGAGGCTCAAGCGTCGGAAAGTAAGTTTCGGACGCTTGTGGAACAGGCTCTTGTTGGCATTTATGTCATCGAAGGGGACAGGTTCGTCTATGTGAATCCCGGCCTGGCTATGATGCTCGGCTATTCCGCCGGGCAAATGACCTCGCAACCCTTTGTCGATTTCATCTTCCCGGAAGACCGTGAGTTCGTTCGTGAAAATGTGCGTCAAAGATTGGATGGAGAAAAGGTGGAACCCAATTGCAACCTGAGGATGTTGCGTTGCAATCAAAGCGTCGCGTTTGTGGAAGCTTGCGGCAGTCGTGTGGATTTCAATGGACGTCCTGCCGTGATGGGGACCTTGCTTGATATTACGGAACGCAAGTTGGCTGAGAACGCGGTGCGTCGAACAGAGGAGCTCTACCGCCGTGCGATTGTAGGTTCCGGGGCGGTTCCCTACGCTTTTGACTATAAAACCGGAACTTATCCTTTCATCGGAGAAGGTATTGAACAGTTGACCGGTTACCGTCCCGAGGAAATCAGTACCGCTCTTTGGCAAAGCATCGTCACCGAGTCTGTCATGTTGGGAGATGCGGCCGGGATGACGAAAGAGGAAGCGGGACAACGAGCTCTCCAAACCAGGATCAAGCAATGGGGCTGTGACATGCGAATCTTAACCCGCGAAGGAAAGGTGCGATGGATTTCAGATATGGCAGTGCAAAACCTGGACGAATCCGGTACGCCAATCGGCTCAATGGGAATTCTGCAGGACATCACGGAACGAAAGCAGGCGGAAGAAAGAATTCGAGAACAGGCGGAGCTGCTGGACAAAGCGCAGGATGCCATTTGTGTAAACGACCTGGGTCAACAAATCCTTTACTGGAACAAGAGCGCGGAGAGGCTCTATGGATGGACGGCGGCGGAGGCGATTGGAAGAAATGCCAATGAATTACTTTTTCAAGGCGATTTCAGGGCAACGGTCAAAGCTATTCCAAACCTGATCCGCGATGGTGAGTGGAAAGGACAGTTGGAGCAGGTTACTCGAACAGGGCAAAAACTGATTGCAGAGAGTCGTTGGAGCTTGTTGCGTGATGAGAGCGGCAATCCTAAGTCGGTCCTGATTATCAATACGGATATCACAGAGAAGAGGCAGACCGAGGCGAAGCTTCTGCGGACACAGCGGATGGAAAGCATTGGCGCATTAGCTGGAGGCATTGCGCATGATCTAAACAATTCGTTAGCGCCCATTCTGATGGCTGCGGAATTGATTCGGGAAGAATTACAAACTGAAGAGGGAAAAGCATTGTTGGAAACCATGGTGAATAGCGCGCAACGCGGAGCTGACATGGTGCGACAAATCCTCTCGTTCTCTCGTGGGGTCACCGGCGAACATGTTCCATTACAGCTGCGAAGCCTGGTTGAGGACATGGAAAAATTTTCCCGAAGTACTTTTCCCCGCTCAATCAGAGTAGCGTCTCAGATTGAAGACAACGTTGCAGAGATATTGGGAGATGGAACACAGATTCACCAGGTGCTACTAAATCTCTGCATCAATGCGCGCGACGCAATGCCTGCTGGGGGCCAATTGCTAATGAAGGTTCGCAGGGCTGAGGTCGGCCCATCTCATCCAGGAAGGCAGGTAGAGGGGGCACACATGCTTTTAAGTGTGATCGATTCAGGTCAGGGCATGCCGGCAGAGGTTATCGGCAAAATTTTTGAGCCTTTCTTTACAACGAAGGAAATTGGAAAAGGAACCGGGTTGGGGCTTTCCACCGTTATAGAAATCGTTAAAACGCATCGCGGTTTTGTGGAGGTTTCCAGTGAATTGGGCAAAGGAACCACGTTCAATGTCTTTCTGCCTGCTGCGCCCTGTGAAGCTCCCCTAATTGACCCGAACCGCGCTGACCCTCCCACTGGTGCCGGGGAACTTATCCTGTTGGTGGATGACGACATCGCCTTGCTGGAAATGTCGAAGCTGGTCCTGGAAGCTTATAACTACCAGATCCTCGCCGCAAAAGATGGAGCCGAAGGACTTGAATTATATAAGCGGCATCACCAAGACATTAAAGTGGTGATCACCGACATGATAATGCCGGAAATGAGTGGATCCGAATTGATTGCAAAAATCCGGGAGCTCAAGCCACAAGTCAGGATTATCGGTCTCAGTGGGCTGGATTCAGAGTCATGGGCAACGACAACAGGCAACGATATTACCGTGCTGAAGAAACCCTTCAGCACTGCAACGTTGTTGTGCAAGTTGCACGAATTGGCGCGTTAATCCGAGTGATCGAAATCTGATATTAGCAATTGAATGCTAATGTTTTTCCTGATTATCTCGGATTTTGGACCGTGGGAATAGCTGCACATGCGACCGACTGGAACCTGTGGGCTCACAGTTCAAGGCGTCTCGTAAATGAAAAAAATCTTTGCTACTCTGCTGTGTTCGATTGCCTCCATTTTACCCATTTCTGCTCAACTTGCGGCGACCTCGCTGAACGGGGCTAATTACACGCAAAATTTTAACGCGATCGCAACTCAGTCGACTCCAATTCTACCCGGCGGTTGGGGGATCAATGCTGCTACCACCTATTCAGGAGCCGTAGTGGGACTGGGTGCTTTTGCGGGGACGACAGGGACTGGCGCTTTCTCCTCCACGTCCTCAGGTGCCTCGTATTTGATGATTAACGGCGTAGCCGCGTCGGGTACGGACAAAGCGATCGGTTACTTGAGCAGTGGCACTTATTCCAAAAATCGAAATATCCTCTTCGGGTTCACCAACGCTTCAGGTTCAACCATTCAGGATCTGCAGTTGAGCTGGAACTACGAGAAATACCGTTCAGGTTCGCAGAGTCGGGTTTGGACGTTCTTTGCTTCAACAAGTGATACGGCCTGGGGAACAGCGATTGCTCAAGGAGGTTTTAGTTATCCAGCGGATGCAGTAAATGGCTCCGTGATCAACCCGCCACAATCCTCCTCAATCAGCTTCACTCTCGCGAATGTTAACATCACAAATGGAGGGATGTTCTATTTGCGCTGGAACTATGATGGTTCCGGAACCGGGACCAGTGCTCAGGCTCTGGGGATCGACGATTTCTCGATGACTGCAAGCTTCGTCGCGCCAAAAAGCGGTCCTCCCGTGATCACTTCGCAGCCCATCAATCAAACAGTTTGGTCAGGAACAAACGTCACCTTTACCGTCGCGGCCACGGGAGCAGAGCCGATCTCCTATCAATGGAATTATCTTGGTTCTCCGATCGGGGGAGCCACGACCTCCTCGCTTGCTCTCAGTGTCGTCACCACGAATAACGCTGGGGCTTATCGCGTGGTGGTTACAAATCCCGAAGGGAGCGTTAACAGCGACACGGCTACCTTAACGGTACAATCACCCACTATCAGCACCATCGCGGGCCTGCGAAGTCTCGTGGACACGGTGAACTGGGTTCCAACTGATAACGGCAACCTTTACCAGACCGAGGGAATCGTGACCACCTATGCGAATCTCTCTGCATCGGCGGATGGATCCTGTTTCATTCAGGATGCAACCGGAGGCATTGCCATCTTCGTTTCTGGCGGTTCATCATTCCGGCCGTTGATTGGTGATCGGGTTAAGGCCGTTGGACGCCTTGGGCACGTGGCAGGCCTTCTACAGCTCAGCGTGGTCGCTTCGAATCCCACGCACAAAGCACAGATTATCGGCGCTGGTAATCCGTTGCCCGCCGCCTTTGCGCTTGGTTTTGACGATCAGTTTAATATTCCCCTGATCGAAGCGTTGGAGGGGAGCCGTGTTTCGATTTCCAATGTTTTCATCGACCTCACTTCGCCCACCTTTACCGCAGGAAGCACAGTGAAAGTGACAAATTCAGCCAACCTCTCCCAGACCTTCGAACTCCGAATCGACGCGCGTTTAACTGACTTCAATGGCCAGAGCAAACCAACGGCTCCGGTGAAAATTATCGGTGTAATGAGCCAGTCCGACGCTACAGACCCTCGCACGAGCGGATATCAAATCATGCCTACACGCTTCGCTGACATTTTGCCTGGGCCAACCATCATCACACAACCGCAACATCAAACCGCTGTAGTTGGTGACGGAGTGACACTCTCTGTGTCTGCGACCGGTCCCGGATTGATGTATCAATGGCGCAAGAACGGTGAACCTATTGCGAACGCCACCGGTTCTTCGTATGTGATCCAGTCGGTGGCGCATTCCGATGGCGGACATTACTCAGTGTTGGTGAGTAACACTGCAGCGACGGTGCCGAGTGCGACAGTCTTCCTCGGAGTGGGCACAGGTTCTGTATCGCTGGTAACTTACAATGTAAAAGGAAATTTTGCCGCGGACTTCAGCACGAATGCAGCCCAGGTGCAGGCCATCGGACGTCAACTTGCCTATCTGCAGCCGGACATTATTACTCTCAACGAAATTCCCAATGGCCAAACGTTCGAGGTAACCAATCTGGTCAGGCACTACCTCCCTGGCTATTTCTGCGCAACGAACTCTGGAACCGACGGTGCCATTCGCAGTGTCATCCTGAGTCGCTGGCGTGTGGTTCGTTCGCAATCCTGGTTGGATGCAGCGCCACTGGATGCCTTTGGTTATGTCGGCAATTTTACGCGGGATTTGTTTGAAGCGCAGGTCGACGTGCCCGGGTTCCTCCAGCCATTGCATCTGTTTACCACCCACTTGAAATCTTCCGGTGACCTGGATAGTGCCACCAAGCGGGCGGCAGAAGCTGGAGCGATCTCAAATTTCTTTGTCCATGGGTTTCTTACAACGAATTCAAGCCACCCATATATCATTACCGGCGATTTGAACGAAGATGTGAATCGACCACAACCCACCAGCCAGCGGGCGATTCAACGATTGCAGAACAATGCAACTGGATTGCAGCTAACCACTCCGGTCAATCCCTACACCGGCGACGATCGAACCTTTTCCATCCAGTCGTTACCCCTCCAGAATCGTTACGATTACATCCTGCCGTGCTCCAGCCTCAGTGCGCATGTTTCTACAAGCCAGGTGTTCCGCACGAGTTTGCTGACGCCGCTACCCCCGGGACTGAACGCGAATGATGACGCCACGGCTGCAGATCATCTCCCGGTGTTCATGCAGTTCGCAAATCCGTTTAACGTGCCGCCGGTTATCATCGGTCAGCCGCAGAATACGACGGTGGCATCCGGCTCCGGAGCGACGTTTCAAGTGCAAGTTGGCAGCGCCGTTCCTGTGACTTATTCCTGGAAAAAGGGCGGAGTGGATCTGTCCAACGATGGCAATGTTTCCGGAGTCGGCACAGCAACACTCTCGATCTCTGCTGCGACCGTCGCTGAGGCTGGTGTCTACTCTGTTGTTGTCAGTAATGTTTATGGGTTCGTCACCAGTGCTGAAGCTACTCTCTCGATTGCAGTTCCCCCGAGCATTACATCGCCACCGATTAGTCGTACGAATGTTGTCGGGAGCACTGCAACGTTTACAGTGGAAGCTTCTGGAACACAGCCGCTCTCTTTCCAGTGGAGCAGGAATAATTCACCACTCAGCAATGGCGGACGTATCGCTGGTGCGAAGAGCTCCACATTGATTATTTCAAACCTCGTGGAGGCAGATGCTGGCGCCTTCTCAGTTACCATCACCAACCTCGCTGGAATCGCCGAGAGTAGTGTCTCAACGTTGTCGGTTGTTGCCACTCCAGTGATCACAGCGCATCCAGTCTCCAGGACAATTGCCGAAAATAGTGGGACAACACTGTCTGTCATGGCGAGCGGCCCCTCTCTGAGTTATCAATGGTTCTTTAACTCTGGTCTCATCAACGATGCCACCAGTAGTTCCTATGACATCCTTGACGCTTCTGCGTCTGAGGGTGGAAACTACTTCGTTGTTGTCGAGAACACCGCCGGGGCCGTTACCAGTCTGGTTGCGCGGGTTCAAGTTGCCATTGCTCAAACCGCACTGTTCAGCACCAACATTGTGGTATTGCGATTGGGCGACGGTATTCAATCGTTGTCCGCTCTCGGGAACGCGACCTACCTGGACCAATTTACTTTCGACGGCAATTACCTTGGCACCATGGGAATTCCGGATGTGGGCACCGAAGCCCTCGTGATGGCGGGGAACACAGCATCAGAAGGTGCTTTGTCTCGTTCAGCGAATGGAATGTATCTTACGTTTGGTGGTTACAACACGGAACGATTGCTCACCGGTTCGGTCAACGGCGCCGCGGCTGCCAGCGTCCATCGCGTAGTAGGGCAGGTGGACGGACTGGGTACCTTTGGCCTTCCGGCAAAAACCACGTCGCAATTTAGCGGTAACAGCTTTCGATCTGCGGTCTCGGACGGTTTGAGTAATTATTGGGGGGCAGGCGGGTCGAGCGGCACTTACTATTTAGGAACTGCATCCATTGCCGCTCCCGTGCAGAACACAATCGCCAACACTCGCGTGCTGAACGCGTTTAACGGAAACCTCTATTTTTCGACGAGCTCTGGTACGCGCGGAATTTACAAAATCAGTGGCTATCCAAGAAGCACAGCGACCTCGAGCGTGGTGGTGTCGACCGGCGCTGGCTCGAGTCCTTACGGTTTTGCCATCAACGCAGACGAAACGATTGTTTACGTTGCGGATGATTCACCCACCAACAGCAGCGGCGGCATTCAACGCTGGGATAAAATCGGCGAAAGTTGGACGAACAACTATACACTTGGAACGGGATCGTCGGTGGGGGCTCGCGGCATCGCTGTGGACTTTGTCGGTGCCCAGCCGGTTCTTTATGCGACCACCGCTGAAGGAACTTCGAACCGTGTCATCCGTATCGTGGATGCTGGCGCAGCATCACCCGCAGTAACTATCGCAACCGCCGGGGCCAACCAGGCATTTCGCGGGGTTCAGTTTGGTCCTGAACAGCCGCTGCCTCCGGCAATTCTGGCCGGACCGGAATCGTTGTCCTTGCTTCAGGGTGAGGCGGCCGCATTCAATGTTTCAGTTTCCGGGGCCGCTCCATTCACTTATCAATGGCGCAGAGACGGAGATGCAATTACCGGAGCGACGGCGAGCAGTTATTCTATTGCCGCCGTGATGCCAGGGGACGCCGGCGATTATTCCGTAATCGTCTCCAATGCCGTCGGTTACGTCACAAGCGATCCCGCGGTTCTCGCAGTGGCTGGTGATAGTCTTGCGCCGGATCTAAAACTGATTTCGCCCAAAGCGAATGGAGTCTATTCCAACAGCAGCAGTGTGGTGATCCAGGGAACCGTGGTGGAAGCTGTGCGCCTGGTAAGTCTTACCTATCATCTAAATGGTGCAGGAATCGTTCCGGCAAATACTTACTTTGTCGCCGCTGGAAAACCCACCAACTGGAATGCAACTGTCAGCCTCAAGCCGGGGACTAATGTGCTGACTGTGGTCGCGACCGACCTGGGCGGCAATGTCACAACGCTGGGACCAATCACTTTCTTCTATCACGCTGTAAGCCCCCTCAGGATCGAGGTAACGCTTGATGGCGGCAGCCCGGGCGGGAACGTGGTCGGCAGTGTCCTGACCAACACGATTCCTCCTGCATTATATTCGACGAACAACACGAACCTATTCGTGGGCCGTACCTATCTTCTCAAAGCAGTCGAAACTGGAATGCCAGACTACATCCTGACGAACTGGACGGCAGTGTGGGAAGGGCAACTCTCTCCGGTTGTGCTCCAGACCAACAACACGAGCTGCACATTCGAGATGAAGTCGAACATGATTGTGAAAGCGAACTTCATCACCAATCCATTCCTTCGTTTTGGCGGCATTTATAACGGTCTCTTTAGTGAAGCGGCAAACCTCCGATTCAAGAGTGCCGGGTTCGCGCTCATCAAAGTAAGTCCTAAGCTCGCGATCAGCGGTAAGATATTCGTCGATGGCAATGCCGTTGGCTTTTCCGGTAAGATGAAGCTCGACGGCACTGGAACTTTTGTGACGAAGACCCGGGTTAAAGCGACGGACAAACCTGAGCTGACGGTTGATGTCGCAATCGACTTTCTGAATGGATCCGAAACCATGACCGGTAACATCAGCGATGGGACCTGGACCTCTCCGTTACGTGCTTATCGCAATGTCTGGGGAACCAACCTCGTCGACAACGCGACTGAGTATACCAATGCCTACACGATGCTCCTGCCAGGATTCGAAACAGCCGAGGGCCCGGTGGGCAGCGGCTATGCACTCGTGAAACTCGATACGGTGGGGAAAGTCAAAGGGGCTGGTCACACGGCCGATAGACACGTGTTGAAAAGTTCAACCGTGATCTCGGAAGAAGGTCACTGGCCGTTCTTCGGCCCTCAATACAAACTCAAGCGCACCAATGCTTTGGACACAGTGATCACGGAAACAAAAGGATTTGTCATGGGGTGGCTGCAATTCACTCCCAATGCATTTGGCCACATGGCTCCGACGGGAGAGTTGCATTGGATCAAGACGGGTGATTGGACCAATACCACCATTTATCCCGCTGGTTTCACCAATTCCGCTGACGTGGTTGCATCGCGCTGGATTGCTCCAGTGCCGAGTTCCGGCGATCGCGCGGTGAACATGATCGAAGCAGCCCTGGGTTTCACACAGGGCGACCTTTCGCCCTCGATCTTTGCTAACTACCTGGTCACCACTAACACCACGTTTGCCATGATCAAGATTCCGCCCACGGTTTATCCCTATAATCTGAAGGCAAGTCTTGCGCCCAAGACGGGACTCATCAAAGGAAGCTTCATCCATCCCTTGAGCCCTGGCCCTGAAGGCGACACGGTCACGAAATGGTTCGGTGCGATGCTCCAGGATCAAAACTACGGCGCAGGGTTCTTTATGGGGCCGACCGTTGGAGGCAAAGTTGAAGCCAACGCAGTTGTTCCTCCTGTTGAGTAATGCCTGTATCTGCCTGATCATAGCATGCCATTTCAGATCTCAAATCCCGGATTTCAGAATGCCTCCCTTGTTAGGACGTTTTGCCAAAACGTCCCTGACTTCTGCCTTCACAGGTTGTGGTGAATGGGAACTGGCGCTGTGTATTTAACCACTGCGGCCACGCTTTCGCCCGTT
>JBKJKE010000180.1:0-54093 GCA_046597605.1 Limisphaerales bacterium
TTTGCCATACCATTCTCGGGAATGTGGGGTCGAACCAATCGTGTTCGCCATACCATTCCCGGGAATGTGGGGTCGAACCAATCGCGTTCGCTATACCATTCTCGGGAATGTGGGGTCAAACCAATCGCGTTTGCCTTACCATTCCCGGGAATGTGGGGTCGGACGGGCGTGTTTGAGGTATTCCAATGCGTCCACAGGGGCGATCCGCTCCGGCTTTGCCTTAAGATTTCGCCACTCCAAGACTGTTCACTCTTGCGCCACTCCTTCAGTTCACCTACAAAAACGCACCATGGCCGATGCCCGCAAACCTTTTGATTTGAAAAACTACATCGAGAAATCAACCAAAGCCGTCAACGACGCTTTGAATAAGTTTCTTCCGAAGGAAAATGTGAAGCCTTCGACCATCCACAAGGCGATGCGCTACTCACTCTTCGCGGGCGGAAAACGGATGCGCCCTGCCTTGACCCTGGCAGCGGCAGAAGCATGTGGCGGGGCGTGGGCACCCGCCATGCCCTTGGCGTGTGCAGTGGAATGCATCCATACCTATTCTCTCATTCACGATGATCTCCCAGCCATGGACAACGACGACTATCGCCGTGGCAAACTCACCAACCACAAAGTTTTCGGAGAAGGGATTGCAGTTCTCGCGGGTGACGCTTTGTTGACGCAAGCATTCGAAGTCGCAGCCCAATGCGATGGATGGTCGCGCTACTCTCATCAACAGATTATCCTGGAGGTTGCAAAGGCCAGCGGTTCCCTGCAGCTCATCGCCGGACAGGTCGCAGACCTCGAGGGAGAAGGTAAAAAAACCTCTGAGGCCCAGCTCAAATATATTCATGAACGAAAGACCTCAGCTCTGCTGTGTTGCTCGGCGCGGCTGGGAGGAATGAGCGCGAACTGCACCCCGGGACAGCTCGAAGCTCTTACCGATTTTGGATACAATGTGGGCCTGGCCTTCCAGGTCATCGACGACATCCTGGATGTGACCCAAACCAGTGAACAACTAGGGAAGACGGCGGGTAAAGATACCGCAGCGCAAAAAGCCACCTACCCTTCCATTGTCGGTTTGGAAAAATCGCGCAAGATTGCCACCCAACTGACAGACAAAGCGTTTGCTTCGTTGAAAACTTTCAAAGGCAAAGCCCAGGCGTTGGAAGGCCTCGCGGAGTATTTGTTAAAGCGGGACAAATAATGGGTCACGGCTGCCCCGGTGAAAATGGGAAATCGTCTGTGCGAAAAGGTGAAGCCGGCAATCCTTCACGGTTCCAAAGATTAATCACAGGGCAATCGGCCCAGCCGTAACGCACCGCCACCGGTTCCTTGATGTTAGGGCTCCAGACGGCCACTTTATTGCCGGGCAAAATTTCGGCGCGCGCCCACAGGAACTTGCGATCTGTCCCCGCAATGCTGAAGCCCTTCAACGCTCCTCCCTGAGCAACCAACCCGCTGCCCACGTGGTCAAAGGAAATGATGATCTTGTCGCCTTCAATCACTGAGCGTTTGTAAAGAGGACCCGAAGGCACAATTTTTTCACCGTAGGCAATTGCTCGAGCCCACAACGAAAGACGCTCCCCGACCTCGAGCTTTTTCGTGGGATGAATATCCTTCTCGTCCCCCACATCAATGATCACCGCCATTCCGGTTTTGGATACCTTGCGCAATGTTTGCAATTGCGCTTCACGCAATTCCGCCCAATCGCTATCGCCCGGGTTGCGCTGAATGGGTTTAAACGGCGCCAGCTGCACGAAGAGAAATGGGAAATCGCCTTGTGCCCAATCTTTACGCCAGCTACGGATCAGATCCGGGAAGAGGGACATATACTGACCGGTGCGCCCGGAATTTGCGTTGGACTCTCCTTGATACCAGATCACCCCTTTGATGCCGTAGGGAATCAGTGGAGAAACCATACCGTTGAAGAGTTCCGTTGGCTTCCATGGGGCCCGGGGGACAGGCAACTTCCTGGTGTCGCCATTCTGTTTCAATTCCGACTGCTGCTTGTCCAACTTAAGAAGAGCCTGCTGATACTCTTTTTCCTTCTGAACATACGTGTCCAGGATTTCGGTTTTGTATCGCGCGTTTTCTGCAAGAACCCCCTCCCGCATCCAGACTTCGGCGGGTGACCCTCCCCAGGTGGTTTGAATCAAGCCGATGGGCACTCCCAATTTCCGATGCAGTTCCCGACCGAAATAATAGGCGACTCCGGAAAAGTTCCGGACGGTGTCCAGTCTCGCTTCCTGCCAAATCGGTTGGGTATCTCCTACGATATCGGTGAGCGGTTCATCAGACTTCTTATGCGGCACCTGGAACAAACGGATGAAAGAATTCGAGGATGTGCCGATCGCTTCGTCGGGTTCATGGGTTCTCAACATCGGAAATTCCATGTTCGATTGACCGCTGCAAACCCAGACCTCACCGACCACCACATTGGTGAAGGAGATCCCTTTCACGCCGCTGACTGTCAGGGTCTCGGCCCGGCCCGGCTTTAAATTTTTCAAATGGGCGATCCACTTGCCGTTGCGAGGGGTAGTGGAAACGGTCTGCCCCCTGAAACTCACTGTGACTACTTCGCCTTCATTCGCCCAACCCCACACGGGAACGTCTGCTCCTTGTTGAAGGACCATGTTGTGGGAGAAAATGGCGGGCAGTCGAAGACGCGATTCCGTGGGACGCACCAGCGGAACGATTGGTGTTGGCTCGGGAGGAGTATGAACCGGTTCGGCTACGTTGGTTCCCACCACAGCAGGTGCGACCGGAGTGGACCTCTCGGTGACCTTTCTCTCGCAATGCGAGCGGCAGGCCGTCAGAACTATCAACAGTGCCAGCAAAATGAACGTAAGATTCCGCGATTTCATTTTTAAACTCCTTTATTAGCGCGCCAGAGGAGCACAGCCCCCAGCGCTTGAAATATAAAGTTCGGCAACCACACGACAAACTGCGGCCCGAGTTCGGGTCTCTGTTGGAGTGATTGTCCCAGGATGATAAAGCTGTAATAAAGGAGCACAAGCACGAGCGCCATCGCCATGCCAACGCTGGTTTCACGGCGATGCGCCCGAATCCCGAGCGGGATCCCAATAAGCGTAAAGCCAATGCACGCAAAGGAAAATGAAACCATCCGATGCATTTGCACCTGGGCAGGAGTGGTAGCGATCCCTTTGGATTCCAAGTCCCGGATTTCTTCCCGGAGTTCCATGAAACTCATCTCCGAAAGCTTCGCGTCACGCTGCTTCTTTTCGTTCGTATCCAGGGGCAGATCGAAAGAAAACTCCTCCCATTCCGGAATGGGATTGATCTCCGTGCCTTGTTGAACAGCGCCGTAAGAATCAAACAAGGTGAAGACCATCTTTTTCTCGTTCGGCATCGGAACCACCTGACCACGAGGTGCCTTCAACCAGCGGACCGAATTGTTTGTCGGAAAGGTCTGATGAATATAAACGTCGGTCAGCAGCAACGTGCCGGAACCATTATCCTGAATTTTCCGCGAATAGATCGTCGCTCCTTCCGATAATCCCTGCACATACCTGTCCTCTTGCAGGAACGTGGTGGCTGCTTTCATTCCCACACTGTAGATGAGGCTCTTGTAAGCGTAGCGGCATTGCGGCGCGATGCTCATATTAATCCAGGCGCAAACCACCGAGAGCCCCACACTCAGCAAAATGACCGGAGCAGCCAATGAAATAAGACTGATGCCGCCGGCGCGCACAGCGGTAAGTTCCTGGTCGGCACTGAACCGGCCGAAGACCAGGAGAGTCGCGGTCAACATTCCCATCGGTAATGCAAAAACGAGAACAAACGGAATCAACAATCCAACGGCTTCGGCAACCAAACCTAAACTCGCCTGCTGACTCAGAAGTAACGAAAGGATTTCTTTGAGAACATTCCCGAGGAGCAAAACAAACGTGAACACTAACACCGTCATTAAAAGCGCCGCGACAATTTGGCGCAGAAGGTAAGAGTGCAGTGTGTTCATTCGTTATTGTTAGCGCGCGGCAAATAAAGCAATTGGAGCAAGGATGTATTGACGACCGATTCGGCGTCTCTCATCAAAGCATTTCGGCACTGCTTGTACCGATTAACCATGAAGAATCAACGAAGTGATTTCCACGGTTCTTGTTCACTGACTTCCACCGTCACCGGGCCTTCACTCTTTGCTGGAGAAAGGATCGCCAAAAACTCCAACGTTTCAGTGCCGATATTATAGGTCCCGTGAATCACTCCGGCAGGAAGATAGAGGGAGTCTCCGGCTTTGAGGATTTTTTTCTCTTTCTCCACCCACTGCTCGGCGGTGCCGGACAAGATGTAAAGAATCTCCTCCATCTTCGGGTGAAAATGGAACTTATGGGCAGCCCCTGGTTCCAGGTGACACCGAACAAACATGAGGTTCGTGTCACGCACCATCCCCGGTTTGCATTGCCAATAATGAATTTTACCGGGAGGCACCGGTTCAACTTCAGCTTCAGCAAAAGAAACAAATCGCCAATCTGGCAGAGACTGTGACATGCCCCGGAGTGTTTCGCGGGCAGCAACGGAGTTCAAGTTTTAACAACTGGGCGGTAGCGGCACTCGCCCGTGCTGCAATTGAGGCATCGCAGATCGAGTAACTTCCCCGAGACATATCAGGTCCCTTATCGGGGAAGTAAAACGTTGACCAAACCAAGCTGCTCCAGTTCGCTTGCAAGAGTACGGATGCGGAGTCTCTATAACATTTTATTCATCATCGGCTTCTGCCTTTCGGCGCCGTTTTATTTTCTCAAGATGTGGCGTCGCGGCAACTGGATCAGCGGATTCGAACAGCGGTTTGCCATCTACAGCAGTAAGCTGAAACAGGCGCTTACAAATCGGCATGTCATTTGGATTCACGCAGTCAGTGTGGGTGAGGTAAACATCTGTATCGAACTCATCCGGGCGATTGAGAAAAAATTGCCCAACGTGAAGATCGTTGTCTCGACCACCACCTCCACGGGGATGGGAGAGCTACAAAAGAAATTACCACCACACATCGACAAGATTTATTATCCAATCGATCGTCGAAAGTTTGTGAAGCGGGCGTTGGGGACAATTCATCCGGAGGCGGTGATCCTGGTCGAAGCCGAGATCTGGCCCAATTTCCTTTGGCATGCTGCCGACCTTGGCATTCCTGTCTTCCTCGTAAACGCCCGCGTTTCGGAGCGTTCCAACCGCGGGTATAAACGTTTCTCGTTTTTGTTTAAGAGCATCTTTGCAGAATTCGCCGGTGTCGGTTGTCAGAACGAGGTTGATGCCACTAGATTGAAAGGCCTCGGCTTTCGTCCCGAAGCTATTCAGGTCGTCGGAAATCTGAAATTCGATGTCGCAAAGTTGGACGATAAAAAGCCGCTGGATGTCCGTGGTATCTACACGCAGATCGGAATTCCGGAGGATGCATTGATCCTGCTCGGTGGCAGCACCCATGCGGGGGAAGAACAGATCCTGGGGGAAATTTACCTTAAGCTGAAGAAACAGTGTCCGAAGTTGTTCCTGGTGATGGTGCCTCGCCACTTCGAACGCGCTAAAGAGGTTGGCAAACAACTGGATAGCCTCGGCGTGAGGACTGTATTCAGATCGGATGTCGGCGACCGGCAGTGTCTTTTAAACAGCACCGACTGTCTCATCGTGAACACGACCGGCGAACTGCGATTCTTCTATCAACATTCGGACCTTATCTTTGTCGGCAAGAGCCTTACGGCAGATGGTGGCCAAAATCCGATCGAACCGGGAGCATTGGGCAAGGCCATGATCTACGGCCCTAACATGCAGAACTTCAAGTCCGTGTCAGACGCTTTCGTCAGTAGAGGCGGAGCCGTTCAGGTGAAGGACCGCGCAGAGCTGGAAAATGAGATTGGAAGCTTACTCAACGATGGGAAACGCAGAGAAGCATTAGGAAAGAAAGCACAGGCCGTGGTTGAGGGAAACATGGGAGCAATGAGCCGAACCGTTGACATGATCGCGGTCTGCCTCAAGGCCGAGGGCGTCTACATAGCAGATTGAGTCGCCACGAGGAAACTGCGGTTTGATTTTCGCTCCTCAAACTGGTTAAACTTTCCCCATGACTCCAACTCGTCACTGCCACAAATGCGGTTGGGAATATACTTTGCCTGTGAATCCTGGCCGCATCGAAAGTTGTCATCAATGTGGGGCCGACTTACGGGCCTGCTTAAATTGCGTTAGCTACGATCCTCGCGTGGCGCATCAGTGCAAAGATAGACGCACCGATCCCGTTGCTGAAAAGCACGTTTCAAATTTCTGCGAACACTTCGACTACATCCGGCGCGTTTATAAAGGAGCGGCCGCCGATGCTCGCGAGCAATCGGCCCGGGACGCCCTAAAAAAACTGCTCGGAGATTAGATCCTTTTAAGCAGCCTCCATCACGTGCGTTTGAAATATTTAATTCTGCAGCGTGACCAAATTTTAGAGACACCCCTGACGGTCGACCAATGCCTGGAGGTCTTGAGAGAGCCGGTCCGAATGAAGCGATGATGGCACACCCTTTCCCGGTCGGGCTCGAACATCTCGTGTGTCTGGGACTTGGGACGGGCGCAACTTTCTTCTGGAGGCCACCCTTGACGGTTTTTCCAAACAGATGAAGGAACAGTTGGTTGATGTAGCGCACGGCACGAGGATTGATTACGAATGGCGCGTTCCATTCTGGTCCAGGGAATGGGGCTCCCACGGTTTTGATGAAGAAGAATCATGGAATTTATAGAGATCTGGTTGGAAGTTAAAACGGTTAGCCGAAATCGGCGCTGAGGCCGAAGTAGAAACGATGCAACCAGGCACTATTCTCGATTCACTTCTTTTAACTTTTCCCACATCCTCAACACCGCTTCTGTCATCTTGCGAGAAGCTTCTTCTTCGAGGCGATTGGTGCCGAGCCAGGTTTCATAACCGCCGAGCTTATGCTGTTCCGGCGTGGGGAGGTAGCCGTAGTAACCGTTGGCGATCTCGATCGTGAAACTTGGTTTGAAGGGGCTGCGACGTTTTAGTTCTAACCCCATTTCGCAGAAAATCTCATTCGGGAATCCCGCAATCCCGACATCGCCGATTCTTAAGGCCTGGACTGGGATTGGAAGCGTCGCCGGATATTTGCTCATCACAATGCTGCGCTCCGCATAAATTTGTTCCAGTAGCTTCGGTTTGCCTGGAGCTCCCACAATCTTCTCCGCTCGCTCCAGTTGTTCCTTCGTCGGATGGCGCACTCCGATCTCCAGCCACTGCAACTGTCCACCCAGTGGGACCCAGGACTTGAACTGAATCGTCTTATAGGCTGCAACCGCAGTCTGCGCGACATCGTTCGCCACTTCCTGCATTTTGGAATAAGGGGGCGCTGCCTTCCTCACCGGCTTGGAGAAATCGATGTTGTTTATATCCCCTGCACTTCCGTTGCTCAGCATCGCAACGAATGCGGGCAGCTCATGATCGGCACTGAGAGACTGCTGAATTCGATCACATACCACGGCAAAGTAATCCGCCGAAATATGGCCATCGGGCACGCCGCCAACGTAATGAAGTGAGTAATTCGCCAACAACGCCAGGGGGCGACCTTCCAGGGTTTCCACCGCGACGATCGAAACCTGCGGATCAGTAGGTCCCGCCGGTTTCACCATGTTGTCGCTCGCAGGACCCGGGTTCATTTTGACGACATCATTTGTCCCACCGAGTGGATTCGCCGCCACCGAACCGGGCTTCATCAGCCAACGTCGATTGAACACATGGCGAGGCTCTTCACCCACTGCCCAACCGATCCGAGCCGGGGCGAGGTTGTTGATCGCACGACGGACTCCGTCGGCAATTCGGCGAATGACAAATTTTTGGTAACTATCCAGTTCCTGGTTGTGCGCAAACCGATTTCCCCCCAGCGCGCTGGTGGCAGAATGGGTGTGGGTCCCCGAAATCAAAATGTTCTCTTCTGGAATGGAATTCTCCGCATGGATGATAGAGCGAGCGGCGTCGCAGAGTTCTTTGGCCAAACCGAGGGAATCGCAAACGACAATCGCCATCCGCGTTTCACCGTTATCCAAAACGAGGGAGCGAGCGTGCAATTCGTCGTGAACATGAGTGGACGGTGGTTCGACGAAGCTGCCCACGATCCCACCCCCGATTTGGGGAGTAATGTTACTGGTGGATGCGCCAGCGCGAAAGATTCGGTTCGTCTCCGCTCCATCAGCAAAGCCACAGAACCAACCCAGGAACAGGAGTGAGAAGGAGATTCTCAACCACGGATGGACACAGATGAACACGGATGGGAAATAACCTTTGAGGATCCGTGGCCTTTTCCCGAATCCGTGTTTATCCGTGTTCATCCGTGGTTAACTTTTCTTGTTTAGATCTACAGCTTGATCCTCGCCGCGGCTTGCGCGACGTCTTTATCACCACGGCCTGACAGGTTCACGATGATGATTTCGTTGCTGGACATCTTCGGAGCGCGTTCGATACAAGCCGCCACGGCGTGGGAAGATTCGAGGGCCGGGATGATTCCTTCGAGTCGAGCGAGCTTTTGAAATGCATTGAGCGCCTGGTCATCAGTAGCGTACCCATATTCAACCCGCTTCTGGTCATGCAACCACGCATGCTCGGGTCCCACCGCGGCATAGTCCAATCCTGCCGAGACGCTGTGGGTCGATTGGATCTGACCATTCTCATCCTGCAAGATATAGGAACGGGTTCCCTGGAGCACGCCCAGTGAACCTCCCTGAAAACGCGCAGCATGTTTCTCCGGAAGAATTCCTTCTCCCCCGGCTTCCACTCCCAACATGCGGACGGATTCGTCATCGAGGAACGGATAGAACAGACCAATCGCGTTTGACCCACCACCCACGCAGGCGATCAGCAAATCAGGCAACCGCTCTTCTTTCTCTAAAATCTGGCGGCGCGCTTCATCTCCGATCACACGTTGGAAGTTCCGCACCATCACCGGGTAAGGATGCGATCCATAGGCAGTGCCGAGAATGTAGTGAGTGGAGCGAATGTTAGTCACCCAATCGCGCATCGCTTCATTGACCGCTTCCTTCAAAGTCTTTTGTCCCGCATGCACCGGGACCACTTCGGCGCCGAGCATCTTCATGCGATAGACGTTGAGCGCCTGCCGTTCGCAATCCACTGCCCCCATGTAGATGACACACTTGAGCCCGAACATCGCGCTAACCGTGGCAGTGGCGACACCATGTTGTCCGGCTCCGGTTTCGGCAATGATCCGGGTCTTGCCCATGCGGCGTGCGAGAAGGATCTGCCCCATCGCGTTGTTGATTTTGTGCGCGCCGGTGTGCAGGAGATCTTCCCGTTTCAAATAAATCTTCGCACCGCCAAGTTCTTTGGTGAGGCGTTCCGCGTGATAAAGCGGCGTGGGGCGACCGACAAACTCGCGCAGGTAATACTGAAGCTCCTTCTGAAAGACTGGATCCTTTTGAGCACGGAAATACTCATCCTCTAGTTCCTTCAACGGGTGCATCAACGTTTCCGGAACATACCGACCTCCATAAGGACCGAAATGACCTTGGGCATCGGGAAGGTTGGGGCTCACAACGTTACTCATAAATCGTGTTTAATTTCCCGCAAACCAGCCGTGGGTGCAAAGGTATTATTTTCAGACGCGAGTAGCCCAAATGGCAGTAGGCCGATCCCCAAGGCCTTTTTCTACTGTTGTGACGCCCTGGCTAAGCCCGCAAAAGGGCCTTTCCGGCCACTTGAGGGCGTCACCCGCTCGATTTAAGACTTTTTTCGCCGTAGCGAGGCCCTCACGGCCTCAATAAAAGACTTTTTTTGTCGGGAAGAGGCCCTCACTGGCACGATTGGAGAATATTTCTTCCGTGGTGAGACCCTCACTAGACCGATCAAAGAATAATTCTTCCGTGATGAGGCCCTCACCCGCCCGACCAAAGAATAATTTTTCCGTGATGAGGCCCTCACCAGTCCGATCAAAGAATATTTCTTCCGTGGTGAGGCCGTCACCGACCCGATCAAAGACTTTTTCTTCCGTGGTGAGACCCTCACCACCACGATCAAAGAATAATTCTTCCGCGAAATTTCGTTCTTCAGTCCGCCTTGACCTTGCCGCATTGCGCGTTACGTTCGCTGCCGTCGTGCGCCAACCTTGGCGACGACATTCAGAAAAGGTAATGTCGATTCAACAGAACACCCCCGCCCCTTCCCACGGACAGGAATCCCAGCAGGCTCTCGCGGCCCGCGTGAAAGCTGCCACCGATCTATTGGACGCCGTCGTCAGTAATCGCGCCTTGCTTGCCGACCTGCCGGATGAAGAACGGAATCGGCTTTTGCAATTGGCTGGCCAGGTGTCGCGTCCGGATTCGCTCGATCGCCGGCGTTTGCGCAAAGCCCAGATCAAACAGCGGGTCGCGGAGAAACAAAAGAAGGACGACGTCGTTCTCAGCGCGACTGGAATCCGAGTGCTCCGCACGAAACCTGTTTTCACCACTCCGAACATAAATCCTCCGCTCGGATTTGAACCGCAGGACATCAAAGAAGATTCGGAAGCGCGCACCGTGGTGGAACCGCAGAACTGTTACATCTGCAAACAGGACTACACCACGATCCATCATTTTTACGACCAGCTCTGCCACAGTTGCGCGGAACTCAATTTCAGTAAACGCAATGAACTCGCCGACCTGCGCGGCCGGGTCGCGCTGCTCACGGGCGGTCGGGTCAAAATCGGATACCAGGCGGGAATCAAATTATTGAGAGCGGGCACCCAGCTGATCGTCACAACGCGGTTTCCCAGGGACTCCGCGGCGCGCTACGCCCAGGAGCCGGACTTTGCCGAGTGGGGTCATCGACTGGAAATCTTTGGCCTCGATCTTCGACACACGCCGAGCGTCGAGGCGTTTTGCCGGCATCTCATCGCCACCCGCGAGCGTCTTGATTTTATTGTTAACAACGCCTGCCAGACAGTGCGGCGTCCGCCGGATTTCTATCATCACATGATGGAACAGGAGACGGCCTCACTGAAAGACTTGCCAGTGGACGTTCGCAAATTACTTGGGGCTTACGAAGGATTGCGCGGATATAACATGTTGCCCGAAGGCGAACCTGCCTTGATCGAGCGCGGCATGTCTGAAGTCGCCGGGCTTACCCGTGCTGCCGAACTATCGCAGGTGCCGCTGATGCCCGAAGAACTCCAGGCGCAAAAACATCTTTTTCCAGAGGGGCGTCTTGACCAGGACTTGCAACAAGTAGATCTCCGCGAACGGAACTCGTGGCGTTTGATGATGGCGGAGGTTCCGTCTGTTGAATTGCTTGAAACACAATTAGTCAACGCTATCGCTCCTTTCATTATCAATGCACGGTTGAAGACGCTCATGCTGCGCACCCCAGAACGGGATAAGCACATCGTCAACGTTTCCGCGGTGGAAGGGCAGTTTTACCGCAAGTTCAAAACCACCCGCCATCCCCACACCAACATGGCGAAGGCAGCGTTGAACATGATGACCCGCACCGCGGCTGCTGATTACCAGGCGGATGGAATCCATATGAACAGCGTGGATACCGGCTGGGTGACCGATGAAGACCCAGTGGAGATTGCGGCGCGCAAGGTGAAGGAACATCGCTTTCATCCTCCGCTCGATATCGTCGATGGTGCGGCGCGAATTGTGGATCCCATCATCTCCGGCATCAACACGGGCGAACACATCTGGGGCAAATTCCTGAAGGATTATCGCTCGACCGATTGGTGATAGCTCAGATCGAGCCATAATCGATTGGTGTCCGAGGACACCAATCCACATAATTATACACGTTATCAATTCCCAATCGTCTGTATTTTTGAAAGAAAAATATGAACCGGGATTCGGACATATCCGGAGAGGGAACTTTTCTCATTTTCTGCCGATAGGCTTCCAGGATTCCGGGAACTCTCTCGGTTTCGAATCCAAAATTGAAACCGCTCGACATCGTGATTCCCCGCAGGGTGATTGGCCGAAAAAAAAGGGCTAGATCCAAGCCTAATCTATCCATTGAATCACTCAGCCCGATGTCGGTAAGCAGGATCTCCGGCTGATTGGGTTCCAACAGATTTCGCAAACGGAGCTGATGCTGCCGAGGCATCACGGCTTCCACCTGAAAGAACGAGGTTTGAGCGCGGCGGCTTGCCTTTAAAGCCTCAACTTCAAAAGGAAGAAGGCCAGCTTTGATCGGATCCACACTTCCGATTATCGTTTGACCATTGACGCGATATTCGTAATGCCAGAAATCGAAGTAACCAGCTTGCGCCGATTCGCCATCAAAGATGACTGTTCGACCATTTAATGGAAC
This sequence comes from Limisphaerales bacterium, assembly GCA_046597605.1. Classification (GTDB taxonomy): domain Bacteria; phylum Verrucomicrobiota; class Verrucomicrobiia; order Limisphaerales; family JACDHS01; genus JACDHS01. The sequence goes on from JBKJKE010000180.1 coordinate 12,278, forward strand.
GGTCATCTTTTTGGCGATGCGAAGTGGATCAAAGTCCAGGTCACGGGTCGCTTGCAGCACCTTATCGTGCATCGCTGTACAGGCAGCACGGTTATTTTGATAGGGCGTCATTGGTTGGGCAAAGTTCAAATTCGTCTCTCCACCGAAAGACGTTAAAGCACAACCAACTCTGCCAATGCAAGTTTCGATCTTCAATTACCTAACAAACAATCAGCCCCAGCCGACTGAATCGCCGCTCTTGACGCACCCACCCGGACGCCTAGCTTAACAGCACTGCATCCCGCAGTTCCGGACGAGGTGCGCCGTACCCGGTGAGGACAAGACGACGCTTCACAAAGCTATGTCGTGGACTTATTTGATTGTTGCCGGATTGCTGGAAGTGGTTTGGGCGGTTGGATTGAAATACACCAACGGCTTCACTCGCCTTGTCCCTTCTCTGGTGGTGGGAGCGGCGATTGTGGGTAGCATGTTTTTACTGGCCCTGGCCGTTCGCACCATTCCGATCGGGACCGCCTATGCTATCTGGGTGGGTATCGGCATCGCCGGGGCGGTGCTCGGTGAATTCCTTATTTTCAACACACCGATGACATTCTTGCGAGTGGTGTTTCTCTCCTTGATGGCTATTGGAATTATCGGACTCAAACTCACCACGCCGGGCATCCCGCATTGATCATTGAGCTCGCCCTGCGGGAACTGCCTTCCGCGAACGATTCATGTTCGTCCATCGAAAGCTGGACACCAATCCTTTGCATTGAGTATGGAATGGCCGTGAACATTGAAGATGCAGTGGAAGAGCTTCGCGAGCGCAACGAACCTGTTTCGAAACCCCTGAGATTGCCGACAGAAGCGGAAATCACCGCCGCCGAACAAAAGTTGGGCATGGAATTTCCCGCAGACTACATTTACTTCCTGTCGCACGGCAGTGACATCACCTGCGGCACTATTGAACCAGCAGTTGTTACCCCCGGAGCAGGTCATTTGGATCTGGTCAAGATGGCCAAGAACGCCTGGAAGCTGGGTGTGCCGAGGGATTTGCTCCCTTTTTGTGAAACAAGCGGGGATTACTTTTGCCTGCAATCGGAAGGTCATGTCGTTTTTTGGTCTCACGAGGGTTTGGGCGATGAGACCTGGCCAGATCTTGCACATTGGATCCAGGAAGTTTGGCTGGAAGAGGAAGAAGACGCCGACGAAGAAGAAGAGTAAAACAATTGCGTTCCCGAAAGCGCACGGCTGCAGCAACGAACCTCCTTCGTTGGCATAAGACACTAATAATCAGCTACTTACAGTCTCTGGAAAACGAGATTTGTTCTCATTTCCCACGGGGCGGGGACGACAAAAACATTTTTACGCCCGATTCAGGAGGGGAAATTCTTTGAAATACGTATTTCTCGGAGTTTCCCCGCGGGAAAGGACCCCAAAACGGATTTGTCTCCGTTTCAGGAGGGGAAATTCCGTGAAATATATATTTCTCGGCTTTTCCCGCGGGGAAAATACGTCAAAAACAGATTTGTCGTCGTCTCCCGCGGGGCGAAGACGACAAAAACATTTTTACGCCCGATTCAGGAGGGGAAATTCCGCGAAAAACGTTTTTCAGGACGTTTCCCCCGGGGAAATAACGACGAAAACGTTTTTTACGACCCTTCCCGGCAGGTAATGAGGGCAGATCTGGCTTCCATTTCCCTGCGCAAACTGCGCCTGGAAAACGCGTTGAATTCCTTCTGGACCACCTTGCGTTTCCCGGAGATAAACCATACCCGGGAACCTTTTCAGCGGGCGTGATCTGCAGCGGGATGATTCGGCTTCCGGGGTGAGCTTCGGTGGTCACACGCGGCTTTTCGGGTGTTGCCTTCTCAGCGTAGGGAGAAAAATGCGGTTCCCGTGAATCCGTTTGTCCTGGACCGAACCATGAGCATTTCATTGGCAATGCACCGTGCCAAGGCTGCGCTATTCTTCTGGTTCTTGCGATGGGCTCGGTTATTTCGCATTTGGATTGTAAACTATTCGATTCGATCCATCCGACCAATCCGCAACGATGCTGCGAGGGGGCAGTTGTTTTCCATTGTCAGAATACGGAACCGTTCCAAAGTTTGCTGTCATCGTCACTCTATCTCCAAATGTGGTTTGTTGGACCGACCTATCCGAGGAAAGCCATTGAAACTTTGTCATCGGCAACAACCCAATCTCTCGATGCAACGGGGAGAAGAAATTGTAGTGGCGCATGATCTGAGCTTTGCGCTTTTGGAATTCGGTCGGAGTCAAATGGTAGAGCGGCGGAACATTGTAGAGCAGTTCCAGTAAAGCCACGGTGTCGGCAACTTCATGGAATTTCAGACTTGGGTTGCTCCAGTGATGCGTCGCAATGACCGAATCGTGGAACACAGTTTGGAACAGCGGCAATCGAAAGCGGGGTTCATAGTATCGATACCGAAACTGCTCTTTGATGGGAACCTGTTTGAAGAAAACGGAAGGTTCTCCGGCAGGATAATAGGCGCCGAGATAATACTTCGATGTTTTGTCTTTCAAATCAGGATCTCCCCATCCAATCACCGGCGTCATCACCCCGTGAGCGAAGAGAACGGTAGAAGCGACACTGGCGGAACAACCTTCCGTTCCGATCACGACATTGAATTGATCGCGTATCCAGGCCATTCGCGAGCAGCGCGCCTGCATGTCGGTGAGTTGCGTGGCGGGATGTGCCTCCGAATAATCATCAAAGAATTCACCGAAGCCGTCGCAATCCATGAACCAGGAGTTGGCCGGAAATTGCTCCATCAACCCATCCACTCTTTTCTCTACGTATGGGCGCGCGGCGATGGGACTCAGCAAGTAACCCTTTTTCTGAAACCCCTTCCGCTTCGTGCCATCAGCGTTGACGATTGCTCCCGCCTTATAAATTTCTGCCCCCAGCTGCGCTGTCTCCCAGGTATCAACCTGATCTGGAGCGTGCATGCTGTGGTAGGAATCGTAAGGACCAACCAGGAATCCGAGCTTCTTCGCAGTCTCCACTGTTTCGGGCCGCTGCACGAATCCAGACCAACCACTGCTTCCGATCCAGAGCCGGTCCAGCCCTGCCTCGGAAAATTGTTTCATCATTTTGGGAGAGATTCCGCCGCCCCAACTCTCTGGAGGGGTTAAGACTCCCGGGAATGCGGCGTAGAGCAACGCACAGTTCCGCTTTACCAATTCCCTTTCCGTCAGCTCCGATAATCCTTTTTTGAGCAACTCTTTCGTTTGATCGCTTAGCTCCTGGTTTAACCAAGAATCGCGATCGTAAAAATCTCGCTTCAAGAGCAATGCGTTCAGCTCTGAAAGCACTAATGACTTCGTGTATCTATCCGCCCATTCCGATTGAACAATGTTGGTAACGGCGTCTCGCGCGGACTCACCCATCTGCGACCAGATTCGCTCAACTGGATGAGCTGCAATGGCGCTTTTTTCGCTCCTCTGAAGGCTTCCGGCGAACTCTTTCCATTTCAAGACGTCGCCTTCGGTTATCAGTTCCTCGCCCCAGACATAAACATGTGGTGCGCCAAGCAACTTCGCCGCCTCGGGTGTTTGTTTGATTTTTTCCGTCATCGAAACGAACTCGCGTCGCTGCATGAGCCACTCACGATATATCCTTCCGGGCTCAACGGGAGAGGCACCCCCAAACTGGAAGGTCACCCCATATTCTTTGATCTGCTGATTACGAGTGAACTCATGAGTCACTTCCGCGGTTAAGAGTTCATTCGAAGCATGAAAGGCAACTGCGTTGTTGAATGGATTTGTCACGATACAAGTGAGTGTGCGATCTCCCAAATCCACTCCAACGAAGGGCATGGTGAAATCAGCGGTCGTATTCATCTCCCCGCGCTCCACCAAATGAGCACTCCATAGAGCATCACCAGCAGGAACGTAGACCCCTTCAAAAAGCGGAAGAATCCATCCCTTGGTTGACGGCTCGTGAGGAATGACTGGAAACGTAAAGAATCCAACTTTTTGAGATGCAAAATGCACTCGTACTTCGCGCCCCTCCAGATGGAGGACAACCAGGGTCTGGCGGTCAATGAATTCCCAATTGGCGGTGGTCCTGGTGTGTTTCGGTTTCGACACTGCTCCGAGGCCGGACTGCGGTGCCGAGGCAAGGACTGCAGTCCTCTCTCCACTTTGAAGCTGGAGCTTCAAAGTGCTTGGATCGCAATACACAGTGACGAATTCGTTTTGCAGAAGAATTTCATCCGCGTGACTTTCGGGCGCTCCGCAAAACACGAAGGCCAGTAAGATGAAGGGAACGGCAAACCTTAACACGGGAGAAGCATAGGGAAGAAGGGGGCCGCAAAAGAAAGCCGATTCTTCAGGTCTTTATTCAGCAAACCTGATTTACGCGGAGGTCGCGTGGAGTGTTCGAACTTTTAGAATTTTCCAGAATACCTTTACGCAGTGCGAATCATTTTTGAGCGCTTCCAAATAGCGTAACCGAGGGCAACAAGACCAAAGAGCATAGGGACGAGAAACCACCACTTCGAGTCGAAGTGCCATTGAACCTGGCCATTAACCTTTTGCGAAACCTCAACACGAAAGCGCGTCATTCCAAAGTAGCCGATCAGAAATCCCAAAATCGCGCAGATTACCGCAGGAACAAACCTCTGTGGAATCGCACGGAACGTCCATCTGATGGACAGGCTGCCGGCAGTCATGGCCAAGAGCCAAAACAAAGCAACAACAACAAATAAGGCAGTTAATGACATAGCATCTCCAGTCTGGCGATCTTGAGCAGGGCTCCCCTGAAGACTATTGCTCCGAACGTAAATTGTTCAATAGCTCCTCGCTCAGTGGAAGCTCGTGCTGGTGGGCCAGCCATTTCCTGGCTTCATCCAGTGTGAAGAAAGCTCCTTCAAGTTGGGCGTCATAAGCTGCATTGAGAATCTGCCCGAATTCGATTCCAGGGCTCATGCCAAGATTGATAAGATGTCGGCCAAGCAAGATAGCTTTGGGCGCTCCATGATGCACCTGGAGCTCGTGAGCTTTTTCACGGAGTTCATTTACCAGCTTTGGAACCTTGGCGGGACGGGGCGGGCGTCCCATCGCATCAGCACTCATCAAGATGCAAAGGCCCTGAATGTTCTCGGGCTCCAATCGCTTGGATAACCTGCGCACGGAGCGATCGGTCACCTGTTGTACATGCATCATGTGATTTGCCACCAAAGGATAGATGCGGTCCCGAATAGCAAATGGTGCAGCAATGCGTTCCAGAAATTTTTCTGCCAGGGGAACCCCTTCCTGCTCGTGCCCGGGCGAGACTACGCGCATTCGGCCCTCTTTCATTTGATGTAAGGTCGTCAGAGCTTTTCCGAAGTCATGCAGCAGGACGGAAAGCATATAGACGATCTTCGATTCGGGATCCGCATTCTGCCACTCCGGCAGCCGCGCCATGGCATCGCAGCAATGACAGGTATGAGTAAATACATCCCCTTCCGGGTGCCATTCGGGATCCTGTGGTATACCAATGGTGGCTTTCAGTTCCGGAAAATGATCCAGCCATTCGGTGTCTCGAAGGAATCGCAAGCCAATGGAAGGCACAGCGCTCTTTTCGGCCCATTTAAACCATTCCTCCCGAACACGTTCCACCGCCAACTCCGGATAGCTGCCTTTGATTGAACGACAGAGCTCAATGGTCTCGGGAGCCGGCTGAAGATTGAATCGCGAAGCGAATTGCATTCCCCGGAGGACTCGCAGTGGATCCTCCGGGAATGCGTTGCTGGTATGACGGAGTACTCTATTCCTGAGATCAGCCTCGCCGCCGAAGAAATCGAGTAATGCGCGCGTGTGTGGATTGTACATCAGGGCGTTGACAGTAAAATCACGGCGGGACGCAGCTTCCTTCGGAGAAAGGTTGGAATCGAAATCGATAGTAAACCCTTTATGCCCGGGGGCCACCTTGGAATCACGGCGTGGAATCGTGAAGTCGAATACAAATTCGCCCACTTTGAGTTTGATGACGCCGAAAGAACGTCCAACAAGATCCGTGCGACCAGAGCGGCCCAGCACTCGGACCAATTGATCGTAGGTTACACCGAACACCTCAATGTCGAAGTCTTTGTGCGGAATGCCGAGGATGGCATCGCGCACGCAACCTCCCACCAGGTAGGCCCGTTCCAGCTCGGGGCTGCTGAGAAGCACTCTCTCCAGCTCTGGGGGAATTGAAATCATTGCGCTTTATTTGCCAAGAGCACCCTACTCTTTTGAGGGACAGATGCCTATCGACAAAAAGTCTAAATTCTGCCAGCGTCACTTCAAGTTGCACCTGTGGATTCGGCAAATTGCAGCATCAGCAGGTCATACCAGTTCTGCAAAAAGTTAAGTTAATATATGAAGCTCATTAAATCATTATCGGTTTTGGCAATGGCCGCGGTTCTCAGTTTTAGCGTTAGCAGCGCATTCGCCGGCGAAAGCTGCTGCGTCAAAGCTAAGGCCAGCGGTAAAGACTGTAGTCATCCCTGCTGCGCAGAAGCGCACAAAGAAGGAAAGACCTGCGAGAAATGCCAAAAAGAAGCTTCTTGCTGCGATAAAGCCATCGCCAAGAAAAAGGATTGTGCTCACCCATGTTGCGTAGAAGCTGCCAAAGAAAAGAAGGCGTGCGTAAAATGCAACAAGCCTGCTGACAAAGAAAAAGTCTAAGCAGTCGTTACAACTTCACAGCCGATTGGAACTCATTCCAATCGGCTTTTTTGTTTCTATACCTCAAACACCTGATTGCGTTCCGGGACGTGAATCTCGGACTCGGGTTTCATCTCTTTCAAGGTGTTGGCAAACGCAAAAGCCTGGGTTTCTTCTCCATGCACCACAAAAATCTTCTTCATCTTGCCGGTCAACTTCTCCACATGACGGCGTAGTTCATGGCGATCAGCGTGTCCGGAGAACGAATCGACGATTTTTATTTCGGCACGCACCTCGTGTGGTTCACCAAAAATGTTCACTGGGGAGCGCCCCGCCCGGAGCTGGGCTCCTAATGTGTGTTCAGCACAATACCCGATAAACAGCACGAGATTCTTTGGATCGCCAATGTTGTTCTTCAAGTGATGCCGAATACGCCCAGCTTCAGCCATTCCGGAGGCACTAATAATTACGGCAGATTCCTTGATTTCATTCAGCTTGATGGAGTGCGCCAGCTCCCGAATATAGGTGAGGTTCTCCATACCGAACGGGTTGGCACGCTCGCGTAGAAAACGATAAACCTCTTCATTAAAACACTCAGGATGAAGTCGATAGACTTCGGTGGCGTTTACACTCAAGGGGCTATCCACATAGATCGGAATTGGAGAGAGCTTCTTCTCCACGACGAGTTGATGAAGCGTATAAACAATCTGCTGGGTGCGCCCGACTGAGAACGCCGGAATAATGACCTTACCCTTTCGAGCAAATGTCGTCTGCACCATCTGTAAGACTTCCTCATCGGCACAGTGGATCGATTGATGTTCACGCCCCCCGTAAGTGCTCTCGATTTGGAGGAAATCGACGTCTTCAATGGCTTCCGGGTCTCGCAGGATATCATCGCTTCCGCGTCCGAGGTCACCGGTAAAGAGATAACGGAAGGTCCGATCTCGCTCCTGAATATCGAAGACCACCTGCGCAGAACCCAGGATGTGGCCTGCGTCACGGAAGGTGACAGTCACACCGTCGGCGATGAGCATTGGGCGACCGTAATTGAAAGCAACGAATTGCCGGATACAACGTTCTGCGTCAACCTCACTGTAAAGCGGCTCTACCGGTGGGAGACCTTTGCGGGCAAGGTGCTTGGATACGAATTGCGCATCCGACTCCTGAATATTCGCAGAATCCTCCAACATGATGCTGGCAAGATCGCGAGTAGCGAAGGTGCAATAGATATTCCCGGAAAATCCTTGTTTGCAAAGGTTGGGCAGGTTTCCGCAGTGATCGATGTGTGCGTGACTCAGCACCACTGCATCCAGGGTCTTTGGATCAAAGGGGAATCGTCGATTGCGCTCGATCGATTCTTCTCGGCGCCCTTGAAATAACCCACATTCCAATAGGATTCTTTTCTGGTTTACCTCTAACAGAAACATCGAACCCGTGGTCGTGCGGGTGGCTCCGAAGAAATGCACTTTCATGCAGCCAGAATGCCTGTTTAGAAAGGACGAGCAAGCCTAACGCACCGTTGCTATGATGCGATCCAACTGTGCCTTGTGGACCTCTATCTCTGTATCCGTCCAGACCACATAATCCGAAGCCGCTATCTTTTTTTCAACGGGCCATTGTGCCTCGATCCTGCGCTGGAGGTGAGCATCGTCCCAATTGCGTTTTCTGAGACGTTGTAATTGTGTCTGCTTCGAGCAGGACACACAGATGGTGGCATCAAACGAATGGGAAGCAGCGGTTTCGAAAAGCAATGGGATAACGACGAATCCAAAGGGTTGATTTTCAGCTCGCCACTTCCCAACCTCAAGCTGCCAGGCATTCCGGATCCTGGGATGCAAAATCGCTTCTAATGCCTGACGTGCTGAGTCATCTCCAAAAACAATCCTCGCCAGCTCGTCACGGCGAAGTTCTCCAGAAGATGAGACAAGATGGGTTCCAAAAGTCTGGACGATTTCCCCCAGCGCAGGCTCCCCCGGACGAACAACATCCCGAGCAATCGTGTCTGTGTCCACCAGGCAGAACCCTTCCGCCAAAAGCAAATCACCGGCGGTGGATTTTCCCATCCCAATCCCGCCGGTGATTCCGAATAGTATCATCTCCTCCGGTTATTGTGGAGGTCCAAGGCGATAGAACAACCTGGCTTCCGCAGAAACGGACACGGAGAACACGAACTGATCTCCCTCCGTGGTGGGAGGTTGTGTCTCTTCCACCCAGGTGATCAGGTCCGCTGATTTCCAAAGCATGAGATCGCCGGATGAGGTCGGCCAGCGGAGCACCAGGTTCCCGGCATCCAACACGGCAAGGACACGGGGACCTTGAGCCGCTACGGAAGTGATTGCCAAGACCGTGTTGTTACCACTATTCGGATCACCTTGGCTGGTGCCTACGACAGCTGTATTCGTTAGGTTTCCACCCGCCACGGGTGTGACTTTAAAAGTAATGGTAGCAGTCGCTCCATTCGCAAGAGATGGACTCAGCGTCAAATTGATCGCCTGACTTCCGATTTGCTGCGCGGTCGCATTTCCGGAAACCGAGTGCAATGTCACGCCAGAATTGAAGCTGTTTAAGACCGTGACATTAGTGGCGAGCGCCGGTCCGTTGTTAGTCACTACGATCATATAGGCAACTTGATCACCCACACTGATAGCAGAGCTCGCCGTAATACTTGCAGCCAGGTCAACAACCGGGACCACCACATCTTTGCTCGTGATGGATAAGCTCCAGCCGTTCGTGATAATACCGGCGTCCTGAGGCAGATCATCGATGACATACAAACTCCAGGCACCGTTTGCACTTGTATTGTTAAATACAGCCAAATTATCAGCGTATGGTTCTGGTGGCGCGTTAGCGAAGCGGGTCACACCGTAAGAGGTGGGCTTGTAGATGCCGGTGACAATCTGTGCATCATCCGGCAAGTAACCCGCAGCTGCGTCATCAAACGAGAGCGTCACATTGTTCAACCCGAAAGCCCCGCTGCCGCCAGAGTTAGCCATCAAGAGCACACGTTGTCCACCAGGCCCGACCAGCAACATGTCCATATCGTCAGGGAATGTATGGCGGATACCTTTCACTGTCACAACTACCTTCGTGATTGGACCCGCTACTCCCGACACATGGATTGCGGATGGGTAAGGGTTCGCAGGGCCGTTGTCATTGACAATGATGACGTTGGTATTTGCGAACACAGCACCGGCTTGTCCCAGGATGTAACTAAATATAGCAGTGCCGATGAAATTTGTTCCATCGCGCAGTTCCAATGTCGGCGAGATGCGCGTTCCATTTGTTCCCTGTGCCGTAAAGGCGAACTCCCGGGAAACAACCGGACCATTTGTCACCATATAGCCATAGTTTTGAGTCGTGTTGGTGGCATTAACTCCATTTGTCGAAATCAACCTTGCACTCAGGTTTGCGACGTTGATTCGGCCACCGTTGCGCAATCCGAACAAGATTCGAATCGATTCAGCAGGATCGATCACATTATTTGTCGGGAGAATGCTTTCCGAAACGAGCGAGGAACCTGCAGGAACAATTGACGCGTCATCATCCAGGACCGTTACAGTTGTCTGGAATAGACTACCAATCGTGACTCCGCCTTGAGGCTGTGAGAGTGTAACGGCAAATGTCTCGTCGGATTCCAGCACTGAATCGTTTATCAGATTGATAAAGAACTGCTTTGTAAGCTCACCGTCTGCAAACGATACGATCGTATTTGCCGCAAGGTAATCCTGACCTGCAATCGCAGTCAGATTGGAGGTTGCGACTCTTACCGAGACGACACCCGTGCTGCCATTGCTCCTCACCAAGGTGATAGAGGCATTGGTCTGGAATTCGTTGGCGAAGAAGTTGGGCAATGCTACCGAAATTTCGCCTGGACCGAAATCGTTGTCCACAATGCTGAGTGTTGCATTCGTAGGTGTGCCGAGGTGGACAGAACCGGCTGGTGATGGACTGCCTAATACCAACTTCACGGTTTCAATCGGTTCGATGATTGCATCATCGATGATCGCGATTTGGAAGTTTTTAGAAACTTCTCCCGGCTGGAATATCAAAACCCCATTCGTAAATACGAAGTCGGAATTGATCGTTGCTGTCCCGCCAACTGCAGCAGCGTATTGAACCTGCGAAACCGTGTTCGTTGCACCGGATCGGGTCACGGCGATGGTTGCATTTCCTCCCGCCGCATTTTCATTTACGGTGAAGTTCGCTGAAGCAAAGCTAACCAGGCTGTCATCATTGATGATTGCCAGGATTGCACTGGATTGAGGCCCGTTAGTCGCGCCGCCGCTGTAACCGCTTAACAACAACTGCACGCTACGATCCGTATTTACAACGGCGTCATCGAACACTGGCACGGTGAATTCACGGATTACTTCCCCTTCCGGGAAACTCAATAATCCGCTCGTTGCCTGGTAATGAGTGCCAGCGGTCGCGGTTCCATTCGCCGTCGCATAATTAACACCAGCGGGACCTGTAGTACCTCCAACGCGGCGGACTCGGATCACCGCATTAGTACCATTCTCACTTTGATTAAATACTGGGGAACTATACTCAAGGCTCCCTGCACCCACAATTGAACCGCCATGAACGCGGGCAATGTATTTACGCGGCTTGTCATTATACGTCGTGAAACCACCGGCAAAAACAATCTTTCGGTCCGTTTGCACGAGGACTGCGTTCACGAAGTTGTTCGCTCCGGTTCCGAAGTTGATCGTAGGGTCTGTGGCACCGTCATTCAGACCATCGTTGATTAAGCGAGTTAATCGGCTGCGAGTAACGTTGTTGAATCGTGTAAAGTCACCCGCAACCAGCAGCTTCCCATCGACCTGTTGAGCAATCGCATAAACCGAATTGTCAGCACCTGCCAAGCCGCCTTGCAGGAACGAACTATCGAGAGTTCCGTTTACATTCAAACGTGCCAGGTATCCTCGGGTGACACCACCTACAACGGTGAACGATCCACCAATTACAATTTTTCCATCGGCCTGGATATGAATCGCCCGGACCGCAGCGTTCATGATGATGTTAGTGAAGGAATTATCTACCGAGCCGTTTGCATTCAACCTGATTAAGTAGCTCCTGCTCACGCCGTTGAAGGTAGTGAAGTCGCCCCCTACCAGAATCTTCCCATTGTTCTGTACTGCGACTGCAAAAATGGGTCCATTTGCCTCGGTTCCAGGATTGAAACTGACATCCAAAGTTCCATTCGTATTGACGCGGGCCAACCCAGGACGACTAACCCCGTTGAACGTGTTGAATGCTCCACCTAAGAGGATTTTCCGATCAGACTGCAGCGCCATCGAATAAACTGGATTGTTGGCTCCCGAGCCGGGGTTAAAGGAGTCATCGACGGAACCGTCAGTTCGCAAGCGAGCGACGCGATTGCGATTTGTTTCGTTAACATTGGTGAAGAGCCCCGCGATAACTATGCGGCCGTCTGGTTGCAGCAAAACGGATCGGACTGAGTCATTCGGACCGGTGCCAGGGTTAAAGGTATTGTCCAGAACTCCGGTATCACGTAAACGAGCTACTCGGCTACGGGCAACGTCGTTGATGTTCGTAAAATCACCAGCGATGAGGAGCCTACCGTCAGGTTGGAGGGCCAAGCCGTAGATCGAGTTATCAGCCTTGACGTTTTGGTCAAACGTCGTATCGAGAGTTCCGGCTGGAATGCTAAAAGATTCATCGTCAATCAACGTAAGTATCGCATTTGTAATATTACCGATCGTGGCATTCGTGAAGGAGGACAGTTGCACTTGCAGCGTTTTGTCACCGTCAATGACCGTGTCATTCAAGATCGGAACAAAAAAGTTTGTGCCTGTTTGACCAGGACCGAGGATCAACCTGCCTGAAACGTCGTTATAATCTGTGCCTGGAATTGCGGAGCCGGGAATCGTTGCATATGACACCTCTACGGTTCCAGCAATGCCGCCATTCCGCAGGACAGTAATGTTTGCAGAAGCTCCATTTTCATCTGCGGCAAAGACTGGTTGGCTGAATGACAAACTGCCGTAGCTATCCGCATCTTCAATATACAACGTTGCATTAGTGCGGCCGCCAAGCGCACCGGCAATGGTGGCGTTAGTCAAAGTCAGACGGATGGTTTCCGACCCTTCAATCAGCTGGTCTGGTCCGATCAGGTTGACAACAAATGTCTTCGCAGCAGATTCTCCATTATTCCAGGTAAGCGTTCCGTTGCTGGATGTGTAATCCAGGCCGCTAACTGCGCCATTTGTTTCGATGCCGTTGCTTACCTTGTAGTCTACCGAAACGATACCTACATTCCCACCCGATCGCGTAACCGTAATGACAGCAGCCCCTGTATCTTCACGATTTGTGTAAGCAATCGAACTAAAGTTGAGCCGCCCTGCTGCAAAATCATTGTCGATGATTGTTAGATTCGCCTGAAGTTGTGACGTAGGTTGTCCGCCAGGTAGCTTTGCACCACCTGTTGCGTTCGTGAGCGTAATTAGAACATTTTTATCCAGCTCCACGATGAAATCGTCAGCGATTGGGATAGTAAACGTGCGACTGGTCTGACCAGAGGCAAACGACAAAGTGTTACTCACATTGGAGTAGTCCTGCCCTGGTATTGCCTGTGGCGCGGTTCCCGGTTTCGTGAAGTAATCTACGGAGATGGGACCACTAGATCCGTTTGTGCGGAGAACCGTGATGGTAGCGCGGACGCCATTCTCGTTGATCGTGTATGTGGGAGAACTGAAAGACAAAATTCCATGGTCGAAATCATTATCGACTATGGTGAGATTGCTATTGCGAACCCCGAGGGCTGCCCCGAGCGGGACATATTCCCCGCCCAATGTGATGCGCCCGATTGGTCTTGAGAGGCCCAAATTGATGGTTTCATCTCCCTCAACGCTCTGGTCATCGAGAATTGAAACTTGCGTATATTGATATCCCACATCTCCCACGCTGATCGGGGCCACATACTTGAACTCTGTCCAAATTTCATTGGTGCTAACTCCGATGTAATCCAGGCCCGCAATCCCAATGTTATTGGTTGAAGAAGAGGTAACCTGGGCTGTTCCCAGACGCCCGTCAATTCGACGCAACGTCAATGACATCGTCCCCGCATCTTCATCAGTGCGGTATGGAGTTGGAATGTACTCGATGTTACCAGGCCCTGGAGTGACGCCACCAATCAGGCGAGCAATGTTGTAGCGTGTCCGGATATCCGCACGTGTATACTTTGTATAGGCGTTGCGTAATGCCATGTCATCCGATGGATTTCCACCCAAACGTTTGAAGGAACCACCGATCATGACATTTCCATTAGTTTCCAAGGCAATGGAATTGATGAAATTGGGCGGTTGGAAATTGTATGCGTTAATGACACCTGCAAACTGATTGTAAGCCGTATCGAGGAACGTTGTGTCCAATGTCCCATTCGGTTTCAACCGGGCTAAACCAATCCTCCTCGTTTGGTTGAATTCTCTAAAAATACCGCCAGCCAACGCTTTGCCGTCCGGTTGCAGGGTAATCGCATAAACAGAATCATCAAAGCCAGCGCCAGGTTCATAGCTCGTATCCACATCACCGTTTACGTTCAATCGCCCTATTCCATTTCGCGGAAACACGTCAAGTTCAGTGAAGGCTCCCCCAACGATGATCTTCTGATCGTCTTGAACGCTAATTGCGTAAACCGAGTCATTGGCCCCTCTCCCGGCCGTAAATGATAGATCAACCGCGCCATCCGCCTGCAACCGGGCGAGGCCTGGACGGACTTCGCCGTTGATTGTAGTAAAGTCTCCGCCGATGATGATTCTTTCTGGATTGAAGTCAGTCTTTTGCAGCCCAAGCGCCCAGATCGTGGCATCCGGCCCAAAGCCTGCATTGAATGTGTCATCTAATGAGCCATCCACATTCAACCGCGCGATTCCATTCTGTATTTCGTCGTTATAGGTCGTGAACTCACCTGCGATGACGATCTTGCCATCTTGCTGCACCGCCATTGCTCGAATTCGACCGTTACTGCCGTTCCCCGGCGCAAAACCTGTGTCCAACGAGCCATTAGGAAATAACCTTGCAATTCCATTGCGCTGAGTGCCGTTAAAGGAGCTGAAACCGCCCGCAACCAGAATCGTGCCGTTGGTCTGGACAAGGATAACATCAACGCCTTCATCGAATCCCGTTCCAGGATCAAAAGTGGCATCTAGAGAACCATCAACGGTCATCCGGGCTATGCGATTTCGTGTGATCGTGTTAACCGACGTAAAATCACCCGCCAGGAGCGTTTTCCCATCTGCCTGGACTGCGACTGAGCGAACCGAATTGTTCGCACCTGGTGTCGAGTTAAAGGGAGGTGTTGTCCGTGCAACATTATCGGAATTCCACTCGCGATCAGCCGCACCTGTAGGCTGATCGTGATAGAGGATTGTTACGCTGGCATAACCGTTCCCAATTCCCCTGTTCTGGATTGGAGATGGACGATCCAACTCGAGCATGAAATCTTCATTAAATTCAACGTTGGGATCTTTTATGATCGGGATAAGAACTCTCTTACGCCTTTCATTTTGGCCAAAGGTTAATGTTGTATAGCCGAAAGGTTCGAAATCCTGCAGGTTTATGATTTCAGGGCTTCCATCAGTATAGATGGGGTTTGGTTTAACAAACTGGGCTCCCTCCGCATAATCGGAACCGGCTGAAAGTGGGGCCCAGGGAAAAAAGCTCAACTGATTGAAAAATAGTCCCCAACCGTATTCGCCGCCAATAAACAGGTGAAGTCGAACTGAACCACCCTCAACGGTTGGCAAAATAACATCGACAGAGATGTTCGTGCGCATCTGGGGAAATGGAGGTTGAAAATTAGAAGCTGGATCGCCAAACTCATCGATGCGGTAATTGACCCGTTCAAAACTAAAATTGGTGGTTTCTGAATTAACTTTACGGATACGCACCGTGGTATTAGTCGTACCGAGCTTGGGGATAATTATGGTAGGATTTTCTTCGTCGAACGGCCTTGGGTTGGACAGCACGATTCCAAAGTCTCGCTCTATAAGCCCATTCGTATCGACGAACGAATTGCTGATTGGAATTAAGATGTTGGTGCTCATTTGGTAGTCATCGAAAACAAGCGTTCCGCTCCGCGCCGTGTAGTCGAGCCCAGCAGTTGCCGTAATGTTGGTGGTAGTATAATCAACTTTAACTCTTCCGACCGCTCCATTGGTGCGAATGACTGTGACTAAAGCCCCTCGTGCACTTCGACTGCTGACGCTAGGCATGTTGATCTCGGGAATAGACCATGGCGCTTGGAAGGTCTCATTTTCGGTCACTTTGTAGAGAGTTGAGCTGAAGGTGAATTCACCTGCCGAGCTTACGAACACCTGTCTTTCATCATCAGCAATCGTGATCACCGAGTCAGTTATGGTGCCGAGCTGGATCGCACCAATCGGGTTGGACAATGATATTTGGAACGTTTTGTCTGCGTTTACCACTGCATTATCGAAAATTGGAATAGTGATCACCTTGTTCGACTCACCGGAATTGAATTTGAGTGTACCGATCTTTTCAATGTAATCCACGCCGGCAACTGCCGTCCCATCGCTTGTTGCATAATCCACTGTGCCGGAATCACCAAGCATGTTCGTAACGGTGATAGTGACAAATCCTGGAACGTTTTCCTGAACGTTGTAGGTGGGCGCCGTGAATTCAACCGCGTTCACGGGTCCAAAGACAAATGTCATGGTGTCGCCGGCTGTGCTGATACTGCTAATCTGAGGTCCAGTTGCGCCCAGGACTCCGCCTTGATATGACACAGTGCTCGGCACCGTAGAAGGTCCGATACGCGCAACTCCACCGCCGTGATAAACGTCCCCGCGGTTGCCGCGGTTTAATCCACGTTCCATTTGAAAAAGTCCGTCTGCTTGCAACAGTGCCAGCTTGTAATGACGATTGTTTCCAGGCCAACCTGCCTGCCCGGGATATCCCTCGTCATCGTTACCGGACTTTGCTTCGTCGATGTGCCAGATGCACAATCCACCTTGAGGCATTGCGCTTTCGAAGCCCGATGGTTGGCGGTTTTCAATTAGAAGGTACTCTCCAGCAGGAAATCCTTGGGATACTTTGTAGGCGACGGGACTGGTAACCGCTGCAGGAACAGAATTTAGCCCGTCTGAAACTTCAGTAGGCGATATCCAGCCCAGCTCTGTTTTGCACCAGGCGGACATGAGTGGGGGATGCAATTGCGAATTATCAAAACCCCAACTATTAGCCATTAAACAGTAGGATCCAACCCCCTCCCCTACTCCGTCCGTGTCATACAAGTCTGGCAATCCAAAGAAATGGCCTAACTCATGTGCGATAACTCCAATTCGGACAATTTCGTTTCCTTGCACATCCCACAATGCGGGTTCGGTATGATAATCAAATACTTTGACATTGGCTCCTATGCCGTTCAAATCAGCGCTCTGCCAGCGCCCGCCAGGAACTTGTGTTAACGCCCATCGGTGGGACCAAATCCAATTTCCATTACCTCCCCCAGTTTCTCCCCCGTAGCCAGAGTGAATGATGGAAATGGCATCAATAAAACCATCATTATCTGCGTCAAACTGGGCGAAATTCACCAATGGATCTACTAGATCCAGAGCATCTTTGACCATTCCTTGAGCACTGCGGGGATAATTGCCAAAGCCAGTAATGCCGTCAGCATAGTAAGCTTCAGTCTGTGGTAATGTCACCCATGCAAGAACAGTGCTGTCTATCGTCAGGATACCAAATGAAGTTTCCTTATAGAAATCTTTGACGCTGCCAGAGGGCGCAAACGGGTGGGGCCCATTATTGTTGAAAACGATGTCATAATCGGACTCGGGCCTGATGTCACTATTGTCGTGGTCTGAAAATTTACAAAGGATGACTAGATTCTTTACCGTTCCATTTGGCTGGACTGCCTGGAAACTATTCCCTGAGACCGCCCGTGGGGCCGCTTTGGCAACGCCCGGGTGCTCTGCATCCGGAAAAAGCGCTGCTCGTCTCTGTGCCTTAAAATCAGATGAGAGTACCAAGCCTTCCTTAAGCCCCAACGTAGCCGGATCAGACTTACCTACTGCGTTCGGCGTGGGAGCCAATTTCCCTTCAACGTCCAACCGCGCGTAGACATAGGTCCCATTGTCGCGCACCACGCTAAAGCCATTGATGTCCTCGAACCAGTTCACGAATTCATCTCCTCGAACTTGCAGGACAATTTTTGCCCCATCCGGTTGCGTCAGGGTAACGGGCGTCGGGCTTGCCACGATCGCCTGGGATGAGGTGGGAGAAAACGCGAGGAGTGCCGAAACCAAGATAGGGATCAGCCGCATGGTGCTGCCTAAAGACTGAAGACCACCGGTCCAGTTCAGAAAATATCTACTCATAGGAAAACTTTGTGTCATTTGGTGCCGTATAGGACGCTTATGGATTCAGCTGGAGAACACGATAAAAACGGTTGGTTGATAATTGGTCGATGGTTTCGTTGTAGTCCCAAAGAGTCCCATTGGAGGGATTACCAGGAGCTGTGTGTGTTGCTATGGCGGTCCATTGCACGAGATCCGGACTGGTTTGCAACTGGTAACTATAGGTCGGAATTGTTTGGATGCTGAGATGTAGTTGCCCTTCCACAATGTCTTGAGCTGACAGGTGTGGTCGCACATTATCTCCATTCAAACGCGCAATGCCATTCCGAGTCAAACCGTTGACTGATGTGAAATCACCCACGATCAACAGCTTACCGTCGGTCAGTAAACGTATATTGTATACGGTGCCGTTAGCGCCGCTTCCAGGATCAAAGCTGAAATCAAATGTTCCATCGTAATTCAGCCGTGCGATTCGATTTCTTCCTTCACCTGCGACATTGGTGAAATCACCCCCTATGATCACCTTTCCGTTGTTCTGCAGGGTGACAGCATACACTGTATCGTTCGGTCCATTCCCTGTGGCAAACGTGGAAT
This sequence comes from Limisphaerales bacterium, assembly GCA_046597605.1. Lineage (GTDB taxonomy): Bacteria > Verrucomicrobiota > Verrucomicrobiia > Limisphaerales > JACDHS01 > JACDHS01. Next base: position 30,850 of record JBKJKE010000180.1, read on the forward strand.
CAATCGTTCCGTCAACATTCAGGCGGGCGATACGCCTTTTCGTAAGCGTTCCATCGGTGATAACAAAATCTCCGCCGAGTATAATTTTGCCATCAAATTGAACCGCCGCAGCGTAGACGCGACCGGAGGAAAAATTGGGACCGTTGAAGCTTTGATCCATCAATCCGTCAGTGTGGATTCGGGCTACTCCCGGACTTTCGACGCCATTGAAAAGATCGAAATCTCCAGCAATCACGATATTCCCATCAGTTTGTACGACCGCTGCATGCACTGGCCCATCTGTGCCGGATCCCACCCCAAAGCCATTATCTGAACTACCGCTCGATGTAAGTCTTGCCGCGCCGACAGTTGGAAGCGAAAAAGCTCCTCCTAAGACCAGTTTACCATCTGCTTGCAACGCCAAAGCATTGACAGCGGAATTCAAGCCCGTTGGTTGACTGAAGCTGGTGTCAACGGTGCCGTTTGTATTGATGCGAGCGACGCGGTTCAGGGATGACCCATTGAAAGTGGTGAAGGCACCAGCAACGGCAATCCTGCCGCCAGGCAATATGCCCACCGACGACACAATCGCGTTTGCAGCGCTTCCCGGATTGAAAGTTCGATCCAGTCTCCCATTTGCCGTCAATCGCGCAAGATAGTTACGATTTGTCCCATCGTATGCTGTAAAGGCACCACCAATGACCACGTTGCCGTCTGTTTGAACAGCCAACGTTTTTACCAGATTGTTAGCCCCTGTCCCCGGGTTAAATGAACGATCAAGACTTCCTGGCCCAAATTCGTCGTCTTCAATAACGACGCTTAGTTGTGTAGGTCCTGAGATAATGGCCCCGCCCACCGGATTAGAAATTTGAATCAGGAACGTTTCATTCCCTTCAACAATCACATCCTGCAAAATGGGTACGTTAATTGTTTTGATTACTTCAGAATCAGAAAAGACAAGAGGGCCACTTACCGAAGTATAATCGGTCCCTGCGGAAGCTGAGCCATCGATGGTTGTATAATTGACCCCCACTACACCGGTGCTGCCGTTGGTGCGAATGAGCGTAACGGCGACGTAGTTGGTGCCTTCTGTGGTGAGGTAGGAGCTTTGTGAAAAGCTAATTGTACCCGGGGAGAAGTCGTCGTCAGCGATTGTAAGTGTCGCTAACATAAAATCCCCAGGCTGTGAATTAGTTAGGGAAGAAAGTTCAAGACTCACCGTTTCGTCACCTTCGATGATGGAATCGTCGAAGATCGTAACCGAAAGCGTTTTGTTTGTTTCACCTGGCAGGAACACCAGGATGGCGGTCGCTTCCGCGTAATCAACGCCAGGGCTGGCGCTTCCCAACCTGGTTGTACTCACTCGTACCGATGAAGTTCCGAGCACGCTTCCCTTACGAATTACGCTAACTGTAGCTGCTCCATCGATCGCATTTTCCTGCCGGCGGTAGGTCGAAGCGGAGAAGGTGATAGCACTATCATCATTTGCAATGGTCAAGGTAGCCGTTGGCTGGTTGGCTATGATCGCGGTACCGGTCGGGTTGCTTAGAGTCAAATTAACCGTTTCATCAGACTCAATCAACGCGTCGGCAACGATTGGAATGACGATGCTTTTAAGTGTCTCTCCTTCAGGGAAGGATACATTGCTGGTCACTGAAATGTAATCAGAGGAACTGGCGGTGCCATCACTCGTTGAGAATTGAACTGTTACAGGGACCGAAGCCTGCGCGGTGCCGCCCCGACGCCGGAGCTGAACGGTGGCGTTAGTAGACTCGATGACATTGTAGTCGCCCTTCGTAAATTCTATTGCTCCCGAGCCCGACAAGGTGCCGCCATGGAGTCGAGCTATTCCTCCACGTGGGAATCCGTCGAATTCTGAGAACCCACCCGCAACGATGATCTTTCCATCGGGTTGAACAAGCATCGCTGAGATAAATCCATTTGCGCCCGTTCCGAAGTTAATACTAGGGTCCACCGTCCCGTCCGGCCTCAAGCGAGTAATCCGCTGACGCGTTACACCACTCGCTGTCGTGAACTCTCCACCCAACAAGACCTTGCCATCGTTCTGTAGTGCAATGACATAAACAGAGTCGCTTGCCCCCGTCCCGATTTGGAATTGGGCGTCCACGGCACCCGTGGCATCGAGACGAACAATGTAATTATAAACCTGCTCCGCGAAGAAAGTGAATAGTCCCCCCACGAGAATTCTACCATCCGGTTGAATCGCGATCGTCCGAACGGAGCCGTTCGCTCCTGCCCCGGGATTGAAAGTTTGATCGAGGCTGCCGTCTGCGTTTAAACGAGCAATGCGATTTCTAGTTTGCCCGTTTACGTTCGTGAAATCCCCGCCGATGATCACTTTCCCAGCGTTAACGCTGGAAGCCGGGTACGGAACAACGGCGTAAACAGTGCCATCTGCACCCAAACTTGGGGCGAACGTAACATCTATTCCGCCATCATTGTTTAAGCGTGCAATAGCGTTTCGAGGAGATCCGTTGAACGTCGAAAAACCACCCCCAATGAGAACTTTTCTTTGTCCGTCAACGAAGGTCTCGGCAACTGAGTAGATCGGGTCATCCGCGGCAGAGCCCGGATTGAACGAGCTATCCAATAAACCATTGGCGTTCAGTCGCCCAATATAGTTAAGGTGCGTACCATTCAGGTTTGTGAAGTTTCCAACAACCAGTATGCGCCCATCATTCTGCACTGCGATTGAGCGGATTGTGGAATTAGCTCCCAGAGTAGGGCCGGAGAACGGGACATCCAAGGCACTGTTGGTGGTCAGTCGCGCTATTCGAGCGCGGGCATGTCCGTCAATAATTGTAAAATCTCCCCCCGTGAGGATTTTACCATCACCCTGCGATGCAATTGCGTAAATGAAGTTGTTGGCTCCAGGGCTCGGAGCGAAGCCTGTATCAACACTTCCGGCAGGTTGGTTAAACAAGTTGTGATCAACGATGGTCACGACTGCAGTAGATGGTGTCCCCAAGACTGCTCCGGCAGGCGATGGCGATGAAAGCAGAACACGAAACTCAACGTTTCCTGGAGACGTGCCATCGTTGGGTTGAATCGGGACAGTGATATTCGTGCTGCTTACTCCTGGCGGAAAAACCAAGCTACCGTTTACGCCTGTAAAATGAACTCCGTTGACTGCTGTGCCATTGGTAAATGTGTAATTGACGCTAGCTTGTCCGGCAATACCGAACCCGCGAACGACGGTCAGGGTGACTGCCCCACCGTTATCGTTTGCGAAATATTTTGAGGCGTTGAACGCAAAACTACCATAGGCATCGTCATCAATAAGATAGAGCGATGCTTCCGTTATTGCACCCAAGGAATTCGTCCCGGACGATGGACTGGAGATCTTCAAATTTACCTTCCTTGTCCCGTCGACGTTTTGATTATTGTTGATCTTAACCATGAAGTTCTTGGGTGTTGATTCCCCACTATTCCAGCTAATGACCCCGTTAGTGGCTATGTAATCAATTCCAGGAACAGCATTACTGGCGTTGACCACCAAGTTGCTGGCAATAAATTGAACCGAGAGACTGCCGGATGATCCACCGGTTCGAGTCACGGTGATAGGGACCTGCCCCGTATTTTCGTTTGCATTGTAAGTCGCGAGACTAAAATTTACGCGTCCCGCTGGCACATCGTTATCAACTATGTGCAAAGTCGCTTGGCCGACTGTAAATAAAGCACCGTTGCTTACCCCGACAATATGGAGGCTGATGGTTTCATCTAGTTCGACAGAAGAGTCGTTGATAATTGGAACGGTGAATGTGCGCGTTGTCTGGCTAGGATTGAATGTAACCGTCCCGTTCGCTGCGGTATAATCCGAGCCCAGAGTGGCGCTTCCGTTTGTGCCAGTTCTGTATTGGACCTGAACAGAGGTGCCGATATTGTTACTTCGGGTTAGAGTAATAGTTGCAGTGCCGTCATTTTCATTAACGTAGAAATCGCTTGCCGAGAAGCTTATGACACTTCGCGGTGAATCATTGTCGACAATGGTAAGAGTAGCTTTGCTACGCGCCAGCGCTGTGCCAAGCGGCACATTTTCTCCGCCAAGAAGGAAAATATCCGTACCGAAAGGCTCAGTCAGCCGCAATTGTTGCACTTCGTTGCCCTCAACTTCCTGATCGTCAAAAATACCAATGTAAACGTCGTCCGACGTAGTCTGGCTCAAGTTGTTGAGACCCTGATACTGGTCCAGGAATATTGGAGTGCCGTAAAGAATATCCTGGAATTCAAAGTCGCTCCCAAGTTCTGAAACTCCCGGCTCAAAAGGGAGCGTTTGCGGATTGAATCGGGCGCCAGCGGACCCGACTTTGCCGTTGGATCGCTCTAACTGAATAAATACGGCGCTCATTTCCTCGTCGGCAGTATACTCCTGACTTGTAAAGCCAACGTTCCCAGGCCCAGGCGATGCCCCCCCCACCAGTTGCGCGAAATTTCGACGTGGTAAAACCGCTGTGCGTGTCGCCCCACCACCAACCCGATTGAAGCCGCCTCCAATAAGCACTCCGTTTGTAGAATTTTGGCGGTTCACTAGAGCCACCGAAAGGACGAAACTCTCCGACGAGATATACGTTTGATTTGGAAGACCGGCATACTGGTTGTAACCAGTGTCCAAAGTCGTGGTGTCCAAGTATCCTGAACCCAAAACGCGCGCTATACCCAAGCGTCGGGTGCCGTTGTAGGAGGTGAATACGCCACCCATCCAAAATGTTCCATTTTCTTCTGTTCGGATGCTGTAAACTGTGTCATCGGTTCCAGTCCCGGGGTCAAACGTATCATCGATCGAACCGTTTGGGAGGAAACGTGCGATTCCCTTGCTTTCCAATGCATTGGCAGTCGAGAAAGCGCCGCCCGCCAAAATCTTTCCATCCGTCTGTATCGCAAGAGCATACACAGCATTGTCTAGACCAACCCCGGGATCAAATGACATATCGAGTGATCCATTTATATTGAAGCGAGCGATCCCTCCGCGTGGAGCCCCTCCTACCGAGGTGAATTCTCCACCGATGATCACCTTGCCGTCTGGCTGTAATGCCGCTGCAAATATACTTCCATTGATGGCAGGACTCGCATTAAATATGGAGTTGAGGGAGCCATCATTGTTGAGCTTTGCAAGATTTTGTCGGGCAGTGCCATTAACAGTTGTAAAATCGCCTGCGACGAATATTCCGTTTGCCTCCACTGCCAATGCCCAGACAACCCCGTTCACTCCAAGGCCGGGGTTAAAGGAAGTGTCAAGAGAACCATTATTGTTGACGCGTGCTATGGAATTCCTCTGAGTGCCGTTGAATGAACTGAAACCACCGCCAATAACTACAGCACCATTTGCATCTAGTTCGACGTCCGTAATGAAAGCATTGGCACCGCTTCCAGGACTGAAGCTTGGATCGAGTTGACCGTTGGCCTGGACCCGCGCAAGGCGATTTCGAGGGATCGTGTTATAGGAAGTAAAATCGCCACCGATATAGTAACTGTTGGTCTGGACAGCTATGGCGTAGACCGAACCATTTGCGCCAGGCGATGAATTAAATGGCGGGCTTGTCCCGGCAGAATTGTTTTGATTGAAGGTTTTGTCTGCGGCCCCAGACGACTGGTCGTCAAACGCAATCGTCACGGTCATTTCGTCAACGGCACCGGGGATTGAACCTGCAGATCCATTGCTTAATGTGAGACGAATGTCCTCGTTGAATTCCACCAGGAGATCCTGAAGTGTCGTAACGGCAACCCGCTTGATTCGATAATCGTCTTTAGCCCAACTCACAGTCGCAACATTAAATTCACAGTCGTCTGCTGAGGCGTAATCTGAGCCAGGATAAAGGAAATAAGAGCGATCAAGTTGCACCCGAACCTCCACACTGCACGCCTCACTGTTAGTGCCCGTCCGAATCACTCCCACAGACACTCCTCCTCCTTCATCGACGAACAATCGAGGTTCAACGAAGTTAAAAATAACGCCCTCTTCAAATTCCGTCTCGGGATCCGTGTCAATATCCAATATATTGACTGTGGCGTTCGACAGTGTGTCGTGTAATGTAGGTGGATTAAGCCCCGCATCTGCGTCAGGATCCAACAGAACTGCATTAGTAAGCTGAATATTGAAATCCCGGGAGGGTTGAGCAATTCCCCCGTCATCAAGAATAGCTACAGAGAAACTTGCGCTCATCTGAAAATGATCGAAAAAAAGCTTTGCGACCGTATTGGTAAGATAGTCAACATCGACTAAGGCTGTTCCCTCGGTTATCGAATAATCAACCGAAACACGGCCGTTAGCCTCTCCCGTTCTCGTGACTGTAATGAGAACGGTTCCCCCAAACTCACTGGCATCATATGTGGCACTCGTGAAGCGAAATTCACCCGCTGCAGCAGCGGGTGAGTTAACTTGACTGAAGATTAGAATTAGAAGGCTGAGGAAACAGTATACAACTCTGCTTTGTAGCAACAATTTGGGTGCAACGTTCATGGGCGGTTTTTTCTACGATTACATTACTGAGTATGCAGATCAGGGGGTGTAGCGGACTTGATAGTAGCGCGGTTCAGGGACAACTGTTTCTTGAACAGTGACCGGGCCATTAGTGGATCCAGAGGTGACGGTGCGGAGAGGAGTCCAAACTGTGTTCGTTCCCATGAGAGTGCTTGTATACAAGAGAGAATAAGTGGTATTGGCTGCAGCCTGCCAGGTCAAATTAATAGATGACGGCGGTGTTAGTGTCGGCCGTTGAATCACCACTCCATCGAATGGAGAAGGATCAAACCCGTTAGGGAGCCCATCGCCGTCCGAATCGATTTCTTTGCTTTCGACTAGAGCGCGGTTCATTTTGACTATCTGGCCATTGATTAGCACATCCACCGAGCTATTCGGTCCAGCGAATCCCTGAACCCAGCGCAAACGTCCGCCATGGGTGTTGTTGAGTTTTTCAGGCGGCACGCTTGAGGAGGCGAAATAAATCCGGAAAAATGGATCGATGTCCAAAGCGGTTTGAAAATTAGTGGCAAAGTTCTTCAAGTCCAGATAGTCCACATATATTGCCGAAACGGTTCCCGGCACAGGGGGTGCAAACCTGAACCGTGCATTGCTTCCGCCGTCTAAAACGAGATGTCCAAGTGCGGCATTATTTGTAAATCCATCGGCCGACACACCTCTGTCGGTGCCAGACCAGATATGAGTCACATTTCCGCCCGGCTTCACAGTAGACTGCAGGCGGGTGAATAGCAGGTCGCCTTCCCATCCACCTGGCAACAGCTTGTAAAGGCGAAATCCGTTGACGCAAGTCCAGTAATTGCTTTGCCCAAGCTCAACCAGGCGATCGGCCCTAATTGACAAACCGCCAAGTCCATAAACTGGCTGACCCTGAAAATTTGTCTGAATAAACCCGGCACTCAGAGTCGCGTTGCTGGTGATGAGTTCATGGGCGTAAATATTGAGGTCGATTGCCGAGGACACGTTTCCACCAGCATAATTGGCAGTACCCACACTGTTACTGATGCTCAACGATCCAACGCTCGTCGTAATACTCCCACTGTTCTCAAAATAGAACGCACTAATTAAGCCCCCGTTCATGATTAGATTTGATCGGTTTACAAATGAGAGCAATGAGCCATTTGTGCCAATAAAGCGTGCATTTCCGGGGATGAAAAAGCGTCCTTCGTTTGTGAAGTTTAACAAACGAGGCCAATTGGTTGCCCCTATGTCGGCGCTCACAACCAGATCGTTTTTGATAGTTATGTTTTCGGCGTCTATCAGCAGGTTTTTGCTGACTGAAATCGGATCCACGAGAACAACCGAACCGTTTGGCTGATTCGTTGCCCGGGCTACAAAGCCGTAAGCCGTGGTGGTTTGAACCGATGTCAATTGATTATCCAGGATCAGAACATGGAATATGTCACTATTGCCGGCTGCAGTTTGATTCGACCAGACTCCGCTCCATGCACTCACTGCACCGTCCAGGCGACGAACGCTGCCAGAGAGAAAGTTGGAAATTATCAACTCTCGGTTGGTCGATCCAATGGACAAATTCATTTGTTGGGCATCCAGCTTGGCACCGTCGGTGATCGGGGTAAAATTGGTAGTGCTGAGGGTCAATAGACCCTCACTGCGGATTCGGGTAAGATTCAGGTCCAGTTGATCGGCATAGACTTCGATCCGGCCGACAGAATTTGTCGGCTCGAAGAGAATCGGATCCAAGCCGCTGTTGGTTGCCTGTAGGCTGGAACCGATATATGCAGAATAGCCGGAATAAACATTCGTTACTGAGGAGTTTAAGTAAGTGTCGTCGTAGAACAACGCTGAAGTGTAGACGACATTGCTTGGTGACGCCGACTGCCATTCAAACGGAGTATTTAACGAAATGTCATACGGATTCGGTCGGGCTGTTGAGCCAGCGATGTTTTTCTGGAGGAAAAGCAGATTTGTTCCGGATGTGGCGAGCACGGAGTCATCAGAGAAATACACCGTATTGGTAATCGGAAGTCCGCTGATTACATCCACGTCGGCCACGCCCAATTCAACATATACCTGCGCACCCCTCGTGCCGCCTCCGTTCGAGGCAAATCGCACCTGAGTAGTCATTGGACCGTTGAACGAATTCGTATATACGTAAACAACCTGGACTACACGACCCGTCGCCGTGGCGGAGGTGTAGGGAGTAACGTAAGCGTAGGCTTCGTAGCCAGAATCTGAAGAGTTAGTAAAATTGAAGTTAAATCCAGGAACTGAGACAGTGTTGGTGAAAGTAGAACCGCTAAAACGTTCTATGACCTGGTGGAAGCCGGAGTCCGGAGCTCCGTTCGTAAACTGCGGAAGAAAAATCGGATTCTGGTCCCCCCTCATGGCTCCATTCGTCCCAACACCCCAGTAAAGGTCTGTAACCTTGGATTCATTGAAATAGTTGGTTTGGGTGTAGGAGTCAGTAAAACTGTAGAAAGATGATTCCGCCGATTCACCGGCAAGAAGCGCCGATCCCCTGAGGTTTGCTGATTTAGCATCAATCCGCAGTAAACCATTGGCTCCTACTGACAACGATCCAGAGTTCACCACATTCGTGGCATAAACGTATATGTAAGACCCGAAACTGGTGTTTCCGCCTGTGCCACCATTTCCGGTAAAGATGAATCCCGACGAGTCCAAGGCTGTGATCGTCGACTCGTTTTCGAAGCGAGAAGACCATCTACGGAATCCATTGGTGAAAAGATTAAACTTGAATCCCACTGACCCTTCCATCGTGCCGCGGTTGGTATAATAGAGAGTACTTGCGGTTTCGTACGGAAGAGAGGTGATTGCTCGAAAATAGCCTTCATTCAGAAAGCCTGTTGCGTTAATCACCGGATTCGTGACAGAACCCGAATTGACGTAGAGCTGATCAACTGCTCCAGCTCCGAGAATGCTCAAAGCGAGAATGCAAGCTGCTGTAATGTTGGTTTTGAGGGGAAAAAATCGCATAGTCGCCTAAATACGTTAAGGAATAAGAACCTGCTGCTCCACGTCCTCTGCTGAGGTGCCCACGGGATAAACAATGATATTTGTTGTGCTGTCAAAGGATCCCCAACGGTATAAAGGTGATAGATCCTGATCAAAACGATCCCCCTGATGGTTATTGTCATAATAAGGTCCCACCTTACTAAATTGAATCGAGATTGGGGGCACTATCTGTCCCGGACCATCCAGGTCGACATCTCCGTTAAGAACATTGTTGTTCTGGAAAGCTATCGATCTCCGATAGAATACCGGCTCTCCGTCCGGGAATAGACCCAAGTCAGCAGCACCAAACACGATGTCTGGGCGTGTCAATACTTTCCGAACCGCTTGCTTAACCACACTGTTCGATATAATCACGGTATCAATATAGGAATTCGTGTAGTTTATCCGATTTGTTCCGGTCCCAGAATCGTAGTCAACTCGTACGAATGTTATCTTATCAATACCGGGACGCAGTGCTACGTCGTAAATGGGTGGTCGGGTTTGCACTGGCAAAGCGGTAATGATGGAATTGGTAAAGTAAAACGTTTGTTCCCGCCTTTCACCAAATATTTGATTGGTGAATTGCCCCAAAGTAATCAAGTCAACTGGAGTGACTTCGAAAGTCCGGTTCGTGGCATAGGAAACGACCTCTTTTTGAATGCCGAAAATATTGGTTTGTAATTCATTGGTGCCCCACAGCTCAATGGGGTAGGCAGCGATAAAGAAATTCGTTTCATATCGAATATAATGAATCGTATTTGTCTGAATGATGTTACTCACCAAGTTCGTAATAACAACGGTATTGGTGACTGGAACCACTTTCGTGAAGAAGAATTCATTGGTATCAAACGAATAACCAAAGAGGTTCGTTGGCACGACATAAATATTTCCGACAGGAACATTCCAGTTCGTTACCGTGATGACGACGTTAGTCACCTCCGGGCCGCCAGCAGGCGAATACGGGTAATAGCCAATCAAGTTCTCCTCGATGATTAGCAAACCATTTGTAGCAATCGGGTTTGTGCTTCCGAAGTTGGTCACCACGTTACCAAAGGTATATACCCAGTTGGTCATTACGTTCGTTTCGTAATGCAACTGCTGTGTCAGCGACAGGAAACCAGCAGTGCTCCATTCCGAATTCGTGAAGTAATAAACGGAATTAGTGACAATCTCGGTCGAGAAAAAGCGATTGCTTGAGAGGATCAACAAGTTCGGATAGAGCCCTTTGAAGGCTTCCGGGGCGTTGGTGCGGGCCTGCTCGGAAAAGGTTGTCAGGTCAGTGGTCACGACCAAACCTAACGTATCGTTGGTGTGCAGAGCATAATTTGCAGTGATGAACCTTTCCAGGTTGGTCGTTGCCGTTACTTCAGTCCGGATTAGCCTTGCGTTTGTGTAACCAAGTAACGGACGGCCACTTGCAGTATTCGTCAGCGGGAAAATTAGGAATTCGCCGTTTTCGACATGTTGCGTATCAGAGTAGCTTTCCAATAGATTGGTCCGGACCCCTCCCAACCCGGGCGAGTAATCTTCAGCGGGGACGATCTCGTACGTCCTGACATCGACCGGTCGACCGATCTCCGCAGGGAAATAGGGATCTACGACAATATTACCCAAGACATAATCGTAGAAGGTGACATCGTTGGTCTGGTAGTTAGTAGAAAAGACCTGTCGCGGGCTCCACGGGTAGTTGACGAAATACGTGGTGATGTTGGTTGTTACTATGAATCCTGCGTAGGCCGTAGTCTCGAGAATCAAGAGATCCGCGTAACCCGGTAGAGCCTTCAACTGTGTCGCCGTATTCGTTGTCCGGACACTATTTGTGTAGAGCCGGTAATAATCCAAAGTTTTAATGGTGATTGGCGGCGCCAATAAGTCGACATATGGGAGAGAATCGACAGTAGTGGACAGAATTACATTGGTTTCAAGAACGGTAATTGGAATAGGAGCATTAGTCGCTACTATGAATTCGATGATGTTCGTGGGGACGACATAGAAACTCCCATTGGGAAGATTCGTAAAGTAGGTGGATTCAGAGATGATGTTCGTTCGGATGGCGGATCCACCAGGGGTGTAATCCGGAGCGGGTACGATTTCGTAGACCCGGTCTGTTACAAGGCGACCGAAACCAGAAGAATTGGTAACGATATTGCCGACGGAGTAATTGTATACTTGCACGACATTGGTCGTGAAGTTCGTGGTGATGACTTGTTGCAATGGTTCATCAAGACCATAGGGATAATTGGTGAAATACGAACTGATGTTGGTTACGATCAAATTTGTAAGATAGCTATTCGTGCCAGTAATGGTTATTCCCGGAAACTGCGCCTGCACTTGTGCGGGCGTGTTCGTGGTACCGATGGTTGCCCTGATCAGCAGTCCAAAATCGTAATTCGTCAATACGATAGGATTCATCGAATTGGTAAAAACTTCTTCAGTACCGGGAGGAAGATTTTCGACATTCAAGTTCGATGGATGAAGCAAATAGCGCAAACCGCCAACGTCGTCGCGGGTCAAAGCGGTTGCGGCATTGGTTCCTGGATAGTAAAAACCAGGCGATCCGATAATGCGACCGCCCGCAACGGTCCCTGCCCCTGGTTCAAGGGTCACTTGAGTGATGCGAGGAAAGTCACGGTCCGGACTTTTCGTTTCCAAGATTCCTGTGTAGGTATAATACACATCATTGATACGATTGGTTGGTTGAAAACTGAGGGGATCAAAATTTCGCTGGATCACGACCCAATTCGTGTAGTCTGGATCCGAGAACGTCGTTCGGCTACGAATCGTATATACGTACCGCTCGGGCTTGGCCAAACCCAGCTCTTCAATCAGGAAGTGAAGAGAAGCAGACTTAACATCTGCCACGCTTAAAGCAGATGCGCTGTAATTCTCGGCGTGGACGATCGGCGGAAACGCTGACGTTTCCGGATGCAACATATCCGAGGTGATCTGCGAAGCGGGAGGCAAATCGTTCAAGATCTGGAATGCCTGCTCAACAGCCAGAATTCCGTTCGTTCCAAAGTAGTTAATGAAGGATTCGTCGAATCCGTAAGTAACTATTGGTGTATTCCAGCGATACTCTTCGCCGACATTCATGGGTCCGCCGATTTCGGTATCCAAGTAACCAATTCTGGGAACCTGCCATTCGGCCTTTTCACCCAGCAAGGAAAACGCCCATGAGCTTTCGGCACACCCGAAAGCGAGCAGCAAAGACAAAGAGTACTTTATAAGACGGGACATAAATTTAGCGCAATCTAATGATGCGATAGAAACTTTGGTTGTTTAATTGACCTACGTTCACCGAATCCAGATCACCATGAGCAAAGCGGGCAGTGCCGATATTTTGCCAGGATACAAGATTCACTGAGCCTTGTAATTGGTAGACACAACCTGGTTGCGTATTCCATATGAACATCCCCCCTTGAGGTGTTTTGGTTAGCCAGGTCCGGAGCACACTGTCGGGATTCACTGGATCAGTTCCTGCGAGAAACTCATGCAAGTTCGTCGCACCATCATTGTCTGAATCCGCAGTTGCACTCGGCCATTGTGTCGAACTTGCACCCCAATACTTTGCTTGCCAGTCGTCCGGCAAACCATCCCCGTTGGAATCAGCACTCCACGTCACTCCCGTCACCGCACTGGAAAGCTCAGACCTGCGACCATCTGCCAACTGGTATTGCAAACGGAAAGTCCGTGAGGTGCCGGCCGGCAGATTGGTTAAAACATGATAAAACCCATTCACCACAATCGGCGACGCAAGACCTTCCACATGCACTTCATAGAACGCAACCGCGTATCCGGCGACCGGAGCCCAACTAATACCGAGCGAACTTGAGCTTATCGCAGAGACAAAAGGAACCGGTGCCGTGGGCAATTGAGTGGCGTTATTCGAACCAAATCTTTGAGCAGCCAAATCGAAGCCCGACCCTTGCCCAGTAAACCCTGACCAAACCGCCAGAAAACGTCCATCCCCATCCACACTGACAGAAGGGTGCATTTGCTTGTTCAAAGTGGTGGTATTAATCCGCATCTCCGTGCCTGTCGGCACTCCCGTGAGAGCGAGGCGTCGACCATAGACACCCTCAAAAGAGCCATCCTGACCGAGACTTGTCCAAACTACAAAAACCCCATCTAATCCAGCTGCGATTCGCGGAAAACTCTGATCACCTAGCGAATCAGCATTTATGCGAACTGGCGACCCGGCGGGCGCACCAGCGCTCGAATAGGCGCGCCCGAAAATGTCCCAACTGTTAGATCTTGTAATCAAATCGACCTGCGCCCAAGCGACGGCGAAGCCGCTCCCTTGCGCAGATGCGACAACCGGGTTGACAGCGATGCCACTTTGAGTGGTCACGACCACTTCAGATCCAACGGCAGCACCAGCATCAGTGAACAAACGGCTAGCAACTTCAACATCAATATCGCGCGCGTCCCCTGCGGTTGGAATTCGGCGCTTTTCCGAGCTCCAAACAGCAACAAAACCACCACTCTGAAGCTTCGCAACAGAAGGTGTCCGCTGGTTCAACTCAGTCGTTTGACTCAAACGAAATTCACCGCCCACCTTATTGCCGCTGCCTGAAAAGATCTGGCCATACACCCCGGATTGACTGCCATCCTGACCATAACTCACCCATGCCACAACGACGTTGCCATTACCAAGCGCAGCCATAGACGGATGGACCTGATATTGGTTGGTGTAAGAGTTTACCAGGATGTCACCTGTCAGGAAGGTGCCGTTAGGTTTGATATAACGGATGAAAATGTCCTGGAAACCGCTGCGTCCACTTTGCCAGACAACTGCGGCACCGCCCCCTTGAAGATTGACCACCTGAGGGTGCTCCTGCTCGCCAGCGCCCTGCTGATTAACACGAAAGGCGCTGAATTCGCTGGATAGATTGCTGTTTAAGCGTTGGGCACCAATCCCCATTCCCGCGCCATCAGTGACATTGTCCTGCCAAACAATCCATCCGCCCGCTGCATCGTAAGCTGCTTGTCCATGCATCTGGTCACCGACCAGCGCACCGACAACAGAATACTCACCAGCGATGCTGACGAAATTGGTCTGCCCGTTCACGGAGGCAGTAAAAGCTAAAGAAGCGAGCACTAATGCTCTGGATGCTGAACGTAAAAGGTTACAGATTCGCACTTAGGAAGCCTATCAGGTTAAGGATTAAGATGTCTATTCTATTCTGGCACATTTTAGGTTGTCTCCCATCCCCTAGACACTGCTCAAGACACCTATCAAACAGGGATGCATTTGTTAGACCGTCCGAACTGCCGTTCTGCACAAATCTAAATGTTAAAATCTTCATATACCCTATTTCGTAGTACACGCGGAAGATAGTTTGGCCACCTCGTCAAAAGCTCCTGTCGGAATACTCTGAGGGGCCTTCCAATTTAGCACAGGAGCAGCCATTTTCCACGCTTCAATGTGTCCATCGGCAAAGGAAACCGGAAACCTATCTTTATGCCGATTGGCTGGCATATGATTTAAGAACATCGGCGGGGTTTCATTAGCATCGTCACCTCCCGGGACGATTTGGAACTTTCCATCACTGATGGTGTCCTCGTGCTCGTCTATAAATACCGCAAAGTTTGCGGGAACCGGCTTGGTTATATCCGAAAACTTTCGGTATACCTTGTAGAACTCTAGGGCACTTCCCACCCCAAAAGGGCGCCCGTTGATCCAGGCATTCATCGCGTAACTGCGGAGTCTGGGTTGCCCGTTCACCTGGCTTAGATCGGCAGGACAACGATAAACTGCCATGTTTTTGACATAGGGAAACATTTTGCTCTGCAGGATGAGATTAGTGGCGGTCGCCTCAAGGGGCTTCTTCATACTGCCCAACACCCATACTTCCTCGCCGGGGGCGGGAGTTCCTGTGCGAGGCTCGCATCTAAGCAAATTTCCGTTGTTCTCATCTGTGTACATGGTCCAACCCAACGTTAGCTGCTTGAGGTTATTCATGCACGAAATTCTCTGCCCCCGAGACTTTGCCTTAGCCAATGCAGGCAGAAGGAGGCCGGCCAGAATGGCAATAATCGCGATTACCACAAGCAATTCAATCAGCGTGAATCCCACGCATTGGCGGCGCGATTCACGCAGAATTTCGAATTTGAACTGCTTTTTCATTCTGTAGAGCTCGCCAGTGTATCACGAAACACCTCAAGCAAAAGCTCAATTTTAGAACAAACTCACGTTGACTATATTACAGCAGGAACTCCTGCCGCAGCCCCGATTTTTGCTCTGCTTCCTGCTGCAATGTCTTAAAACCCCATTCTTGATAAAGGGACGAAAGGGCCTTATAATCTGGCTCTTTCAACAACAAGTCATCGCAGCAAAACACATCGGGCAGATTAACATTTAGCGTAATTAATCGCTGGTTCCGCCGCACTATTCCCTCTGCCCCTTCCAAGGCGACCTGCACTCGTTGAGGGGTCACTTCCCGAAGATTACGATAAATTGCCTCGATCGAACCGAATTGCCTGAGGAGCTTTGAAGCAGTTGTTGGGCCTATGCCCGGGACCCCTGGGATGTTATCTACGGAGTCACCAATCAAACTGAGCCAATCGACGATCTGCGTCGGCTCAACATCTGCCTTGGCCCGAACCTCACTCGCGGTCCAGACTCGTTGCTCTTTGTCGTTTGGATTGAGCAACCCGACCTTTTCGTCTACGAGTTGCAGAAAGTCTTTATCTGCACTCGCGATGACTACACTGAAGTCCAATTGGGACGTACGATGCGCTAGGGTAGCGATCCAGTCATCCGCCTCGATGGCTTCCCGGCAGTAGGTTGATATCTTCGCAGCGCTGAGAAAGCGGCCGATTTCATCCAGTTGCGACTCCAGCGCGGCAGGCATCGCCGGACGATGGATTTTGTAATCCGGATGCAATGCCATTCGTTTCTCACACAAACCGCCATCCCACACAACGATCAAATGGGTCGGTCGAACGTATGCCTGGATTTTGCCCAGCATCCGTATGAAGCCATAGATGGCATTGGTGGGCTTACCCGTAACAGCCGAACTCAGTTGCCGAATGGCATAGAATGCCCTGTAAGCGTAGGCGTGTCCGTCAATAATAAGCAAACGTCTTTGCGGCGTCTGCCCATTATCAGATTCTAGCATCCAGGATTCGTTGATTTACTACCGCCTTCTCCTATTGCTGAACAGGAGCTTGCACCGGGATGGTGGACTTTGCGAACGGCAAGTCTTCATCTGAATGAACTCGGCGTCCAGATGGATCAATGATCGTTGGAGTTACGAAGATGACCAGGTTGCGCTTGTCTGAAGTAGAAGATTCACTCCGGAACAATCTTCCGACATAGGGGAGATCACCCAGCATTGGAACTTTGTCTTTAATCTTACGAATGTTCTCCGAAATCAATCCACCCAGCACGATAGTTTGTCCGTCGTAAACGATGCAACTGGTTGTCACCTGACGAACGCGCATGCGCGGAAGAGGAAGCGTGGCGCTGATGCTCGGCCCCTGCGAAGTTGAGGCGACGGCTACGAAATCACCCGGATCTTCATATCCCAGGAACTCCGTGAGAGTAGGAATCAAAGTCATCTGAATTGAATAACCGTCCGCTGAGACATAAGGTATAACGTCCAATACCGGACCGGTAGGGATGAGCGAAAGAGTGTATTCGAATGACGGCAACGAAGTTTGAACAACCGTTGAACCAGTGCCACCAGTTGCCGGGGCCGCATTCTGTCCGTTTTCGACGTCGACGTCCGTAACAATTGTTCGCAAATCCAAAACGGAAATCTGAGCCTGGCGTCCGCTCAAGGTCGTAACTTTCGGAGCAGACAGCACATCCGCACCGGTTCTCTGATCAATCGCCCGGATGACCGCACGAAACTGAGGATCCGTCAGAATGCCGGTGACCGTTCCGAGGGCGGGGATAGAGCTGTTTTGGCCATAGCTATTCCGGAGACCCGATGTGAGCAAGTTGTCCGATGCACTGGGAAACTGCGTTCCAGGTCCTGGAATTCCCGGGGCGAAACCAGGGCCGGGGAAAATTCCACTCGGATTGGCAGAGCTGGGGCGTCCAGCATAGGACGGTGCTGATCCAGGTTGCGCTCCAATACGTCCACCACCCAAAAGAGTATTTCCAAGATGCCAATCAAATCCCAAGGCTTTGCTGTCTTCCTGCCCGATTTCAGCGATCTTAGATTCGATCATTACCTGGGGAGGAGGAGTATTCAACCTCTGCACCGCGATCTCGATGATTTCCAGATCTTCGAGCGTCGCTCGAACAATCAGATCGCCAGCACGGTCATTGAAGAACACACTTTTCGGCGGGTTCAAATCCACACCAGTTGTGGTGAAGTAAGCGCGAACCAGGTCGTTTACGCGCTGCATGATGTTCGTCTTGGTGACAAAATTCAAACCGCTGCCTTCCCGACTGCCGCCACCACCACCGCCACCGCCTCGACTGATAACCTGGCCGAGTGTCACACGCGGAATGTTAAAGGCCCCAGTGTCCTCCTGACTACCACCACCGCCTCCTTCTCCCGTGTTGATCTGGGAACCCAGGCTGAGAGTGTTAACGCTTTCCAACCCTTGCAGGAAGGTATTCGGATCGACTTTGAAAATGCGGGTAGCCAACGGAATGGGCTCCGGGGTGCGAGGCGAGAAGACGATCGCGTAGTCGCGTGTTTCCCAACGGATCGGCTGATCGGCAGATGTCACGATGGCATCCAGCACATCGGCCATGCGCAAATTGCGGAGCGGCGGGTTCAGCTTGATGGTCACGGTAGTGATGTCCACTGCGGGAGCGGTCTGTTCAATAACCACGGGCGGAGCAAGCGGATCCGCTTGGGCCGGGGCGGTCAGGGGTGCGGCACTGTGCGGGTTCACCATGAAGTTCAACCCTTGCTTATCCGGGTCACGCTTGATGGATTCATCTGTGAGATGTTTCAAGACCTCAATCAGGGGGAGACCATCATAGCCAACTTCGTTCAGACGAATCGCGTTGAGCTTTGCCGAAATTTCCTGACGTTGCGGACTGGTATGAACGATGTCTTTATGTTGAAGAGCAGGATTGGGGAATGGAAGCTGATCCCTTTTCAAAGAGGGAAGCCACGCTTCCTTAACCTCGACCATGGCATCCGCTGCGACGAGATTGCGATTTCGGGTTTCCCTGGAGAAACGGTTATCCCGGATCAATTCCAAGTAGTAGGTCGCTGGAATATTATCAGGATCGAGCTTGAGCGCTTGCTTCAACTTCAACTCCGCCTCGTTGATCTTACCCGATTCAAAAAGTAATTTCCCATCCTGCACGAGAGTGCCAGCGGTGATTTTTTCCTGTTGGATCGCTGGAATGAGCGCTAGGGCTTCCGTGCTGGGAATCCTTCCACGTGAGTCATTGATCGCCTTATCATTCTCCAACTTCAGCTTCAAAGCGGCTGCACTTTGCGGATTCACGCGAATGGCTGCTTTGATCTGGGTATCAGCGCTCTGAAGATCCTGACGTTTGCGTGCTTGTTCAGCCAACTGCACACGAACATTCACCAAACCATCCACGACCGCAGCCTTATCGTTCTCCACAGCGCCGCCGACCAGGCCAACGCGGGGAAACAGGCCATAGGCGTCTTCATACGATTTTGCCGCCTCAACCAGGCGACTTTGCCGCTGGAACGATTGCGCTTCCACCAGCTTCATGCGGAGGAGTCGAATCGCTTCCTGACGTCTGACAGCTTCCTCTTCAGCCATATCAGCCGGAGATGGTTGAGCGTGAAGGACGGCTGTATTAAACAACAAAAATAGTCCTAGGGAGGATGCAACTGCTCTAATCATGGGTTTCAATTCTGATTAACAAAAAAGCCGTCAGGCGACTTTTATGGAGTGGGTTTCCGTCTTATCGTTGTCTGCTTCTGGTTAGAATTGGCCTGCACTCTAACTTCATTCTCCGTGATGGCAATGATTTTGTAAGTTTCACCACCAAATGTGATCACACTGTTCACACGTTGATCCACAAACGTTTTGTTATCTACACTGTAACTGAGATCAACAGCATATCCTTCCAATAACTTGAAGGGCTGAGTGGGGGTTATGACAACTTCCTGTTTACTTTCGTTCAATACCAAAACGAGACGCTCGGGAGCTTCCGCCGGTCCTTCGACACGAACCAACGTAAAATTGGTCATACTGGTCCCCGGCCCCAGATCCGCTTTGCCGGCCGGGTTCAAATATCTTTGCACTTTCTTGCGATCTACCAGGCGAGGAGCAGCCTCCTTGTTAATTCCGAAATAATAACCTGTGCCAGCCACGCGCTCGAAATTGAGCGTTAGATTCAACGGAGTGATCTTGGTAATGGCCAATGCATCAGCGGGATTGGACGACTGCATTTTGATCAACGTCCCATCCGTTTTCCGTTTCCATGTACTCGGGTTGAATAACATGTGCGGATTGCCAAGATCAACCAGGACCGGCGTTCCTGCCTTGGTCATAGCAGCCGTATAAGGTGCAAGGTCGGCTTTTGGGAAAGGGGTTGGCGCACCCGCCTGTGCCGTGGAACCTTCCACATCCTGTTTGGTTTGCTGGATGGCGAGAAAAACCCAGACAGCTGTCCCGACCAGGCCAAGCAACGCCAGGCTGAGCGCAATCTTCTCGTAATGTTTCTTAAGGAAATCCATCTATTGGACGGGGTTTAGTTTCACGACATCTAACAACAAAGTGACTTGTAGCGGGTGCTCCGAAAGAATCGTTTCGGCAGTCTCGTTCACAGGTGCCCCCGGTTTTGCCCGTGGGTCCGGCCTTCTTACTGGCGCAGGTGTCGACCGCGACTGTAAATACGCCAGGTTTGGATCACCACCGCCAACGTTTCCGCCCTCCAGCGGGCCAATCCCAGTTTGCGAAGGCATCACTGAGATTGATTTGATCAGGATAAAATTGGTGGAACGCTGGACTTGTTCAATCACCGCAGCCAGTTCCGGAGTAAATCCACGAAAGGTTACCAGGTAGGGTGTGACGAAGGCGAACTGATTGGAAATGATTGTCCCGCTCGTGAGGAATTCACTGCCCGCCGCATCCTGTTCGGATATCGGCGCTCGCTGCAGCCCATCAATTGCTCCAACTCGGGCCTGGAAAAGGACATTGCAGATCGATTTGATATCGTTCAGCTGAAGAATATAGGTTTCGATGCTTCCAGCAGGAAAGTTGAGCGATTTGCGCTGGGCAGAGAAAGTAAAGTCGTATTGCGGAGGGATGACCACGCCGGCGGCGGCGGCTGTGCTCCGGAGTTCGGCAATGGTGTTACCCAACAAACCGGCAAACGCCTGGTCGCTCAACTTCGAAGGAGCAGGCTTGATTGGGACGAGAGCGGCAGATTCTTTACGGAACTGCTTGAATCTTTCCTGTTCAGCTTTGGCCGCAGCAATATTTTCTTCACTGGGAAAAGCTCCGCCCGTATTCAAGCTCTGCCAGTTGGATAGCTCCTGGTTCAGCTCTTCCTGCACCGCCGCATCCTTGCCCTTGGCTGAAAACATGAACCAGATAGCGACACCCAGCAAAAGCAGGGCGACACCTGAGCAGATAACAAATACTAAATTTTTCTTAATCCACGCCATACTTCAGAGTTAGTGGCTTCTTCAATTTGGCGCTGACGCCGAACGAGAAGGTGTTCGTCGTGCCCTCTTCTTTTTTAATCGGCTCAAGCTTCAGTTCTTCTTTTACCAGAAATGGGCTTGCTTCCATCTCTGCCTTAAGTGCGTAGGCAAGGTCTGCATTTGCCGAAGGGGAAACCTTCTCCAGATCCACCCCGCGGCAAACCATAGTAATCAGTGAAATGGCACCTGGTTCGACCGCTGCGGCAGCTGGCTGAGGAGCCGCGCCACCGCCCCCTTCAGGTGTAAGGCCTGGAATAACCTCTGCGTTGGGATTGCCGCTCCCCTGGAAAAAGGTAGGTTGTTGGACGGACCCGTCGCCCGTCGGCAATTGCGGAGCAAACACTTCAATCCAGAGGCCAACGTCAGCACCGAGCTTCTGTTTCGACTTCGTTTCGGTTTCGAGCACGACACGTCGAAGTTCGTTGATTAATTCAGCCCAATGACGGCGGGCTTCCAACAGATCGATAATCTTCTGCGTCTGCTTTTGGGCGGCCTGTAACTCAGTCTGCACGGTGCGCATACTCGCCTGTTTGGCCATTAAAGGCTGCACCTTCCGCTTGAGCTCATCCAAGGTATTCACCTTGATCGAGACCACTTTCTGGTGAAACCAGCCAATCGCGAAAACCACCGCTACCAATGTGAACATCGCCGCAATCAGCAGCGGCTTCTTTTGCTGAAACTCCTGACGTTGAATGGATGCTTCCGGCATCAAATTCAATTCAACCGGGCAAACCGCCAGGTTGCGAAGTCCGAGACCAACCACTTCACCAAAGGAATGAGCCACCCGCGCCAAATCTTCCACGTTCACCGAGGGGTCAATCTGGACGTTGCGGAACGGATTGAAGTAATCCACCGGGATGTTCAGCTTTTCTGCGTAAAATTGTGCGGTGTAAGCCATCACCGACGCACCACCGGAGAGAAACAAACGTTGCGGGGCTGAACCACCCTGTTGTCCGCGGTAAAACTGGATGGTTTGATTGACCTGAATATGCAGACGGGTCATCACCTGGCGTGCGATCTTGGAAATTGCCGCTGCCTGGGGATCTTCGGGCTCTTCGTAAGCACCACCGAGACTGACAAATCCTTTTTCGATCTTGGCCAGTTCCGCTTCGTCGAACTTCAGCTTGGATTCCGTGGCGAAATCCTGGGTGATCGAATTCGCCCCAATGTTGATGCTGCGACAGTAAAACTTACCTTTTTCGAAGAAAAGCAGGTTGCTCGTCTTGGCTCCGATATCGAGGAGCATCGAACAACCTTCCCCTTCGAGATCACCGTAATTATAGCGAAAGGAGTTGCAGAGAGCGGCCGGGGAAACATCCACCAGTTGCAGCTTGAGACCGCTGCCGTCGCCCATCCGGAAAAGGCCATCCACCACATCTGTCTTGATCGCAACCAGGAGAACTTCCAACTCGCCGCCGGGCATCGTTCCTACGATTTGATAATCCCAGACCACTTCCTCCAGCGGGAACGGCACGTTCTGCCGTGCTTCATATTCGATGATCTGACCTACCTTACCGGTATCGACCGGAGGCAATTTGACGAACTTGGAGAAAACGTGAAAACCGGGAGCGCAAACGTTGGCATTACGTGCTTTGATGCCACGTTCGTTGAGCAATTCGGACAGAGCCTTGGAAACGGTCTGCTCGCGGGTGGCCTCTTGCGCACCTTCCAACCCGAGAGCTTTGGTTCCATATTGAACCAGCTTCAGCCCGCCAGCTTCGTTCACCTCGAACTCAGCCAGCTTCAAAGTGCCCGCCCCGAAATCGAGGGCTAAAAATGATTTAGAATTCAGCACGTTATATCTCTGAGCGCATCAGGGCAAAAATCGTTCGATCTTTACCGCTTGAACATTATTTTACGCAAAGACCGTGGTGGTTACTGGAATTAGAGGGAGTGGTCAAACAGAAAACGCTTTTTCAACTGTGTTTCCACCTCTTCAAAACTCAGGAAAAGGTGTGAAAAAAGGGCAGGAATGCTCAGTTGCTTCCCGCACAATCCTCAATCAGAAAGCCCACCGGAACAATTCCGCGAGCCCAAACAAAAACAGCCGCCCGGTTGCCCGGACGGCTTTGCGTTATCCATTTTGAGGGTGGGTTGAGTTAGGCGGCAACGGTGATTGTTACCTTCTGGCTCTTCTGGCTCTCGCCACCGCTGTTCACGGCGGAGACCACGATTTCGATC
>JBKJKE010000182.1:0-44625 GCA_046597605.1 Limisphaerales bacterium
TACAGTCTGTCGTCGAAGCGGAGGATGCGGTGCCAGTCATAACTTGTTCTAGTCCAACAGTTTGACTACAAAAACCTCCGCTTCTTCATTCTTATTTGGTGAGAAATCCGGGCTAAGGGCTGCCTGCCACCGATCATAATCCCTTCGTCATGCTGGAAGCTCAGCCTGGCTTCAATCGCGGTACAAAGTTATTGTTCACTTTAAAAAATAAGAGCAACCCCGAGGGCCAAAGGAACCAACTCGGGTTAAATTCGATAGAACGAAGAAGGATATTGTGAACACTAAAGATTTCATCCGGATAGGCGTGGCCCTTGGAGAACCGATGCGGCGCGCACAGGATTTCGTCGCGCAGTTCATCCTCAAAGGTGGTGACAAAACGCGAATCGAGGAAGAAGTCAAAGCGATCGTCTTGAATCCGGCACTCTACGCCGAAGATCCGCTCCGAAAAGATTTCGCTAAAGCTGTTGTAAATACACCGCCCCCTGCCCGAACTGATCCAGCGAAATATCGTCAATGGGGAACGGGACTGGAGCAGGAAGCGATCAACCAAATGGACAAAGCCTGCCTGCTTCCAGTGTCGGTTGCAGGCGCGCTCATGCCGGACGCACACGTTGGCTACGGTCTGCCCATCGGTGGCGTGCTCGCCACCGACAACGCCGTCATTCCATATGCAGTTGGGGTGGATATTGCGTGCCGCATGAAAATGACGGTGCTCGATATTCCATTGCGGACCCTTGAAGACAAACAAGACCGACTCACTCGCGCGATCGAGGCGGAAACCAAGTTTGGGGTGGGAGCCAATTTCAAGCAGCGCCGCCAACATGCTGTAATGGATGCCGATTGGTCCTGCAGCAGTATTACCAGGCAATTTAAAGACAAAGCCTGGTCGCAACTTGGAACAAGCGGCAGCGGAAACCATTTCGTGGAGTTCGGAATATTCACCGCGAAGGAGAAGATTCTGGGATTGGAACCCGGAACCTATGTCGCTCTCTTGAGCCATAGCGGGAGCCGTGGAACCGGTGCCTCAGTCTGCGACTATTACAGCAAGCTCGCGGTAAAGAAACATCCCGAGCTACCGAAGGAACTGCAGCGACTGGCGTGGCTGGGGCTCGACACCACCGAAGGCCAGGAATACTGGGCAGCCATGGAGTTGATGGGCGAATACGCCGCAGCCAATCATGCCTGTATCCACAAGCACATGGCGCAGCATCTCGGCGCTGAGGTTCTACTGGACCTGGAGAATCACCACAATTTCGCGTGGAAGGAGAAACATGTCGTTGATGGAGTGGAGCGCGAGTTGGTAGTGCATCGCAAAGGTGCCACCCCCGCCGGTCAAGGAGTGCTCGGAATTATCCCCGGCTCCATGGCCACGCCGGGCTTCGTAGTGCGGGGCAAAGGAAACCCCGAATCGCTCGACTCTGCCTCGCATGGAGCCGGTCGTGTCATGAGTCGTACTCGCGCCAACGCAACGTTCAATTGGAAAGAAGTGAACCAGTTCCTGCGTCAACGTGGCGTTACGTTGATTTCCGCCGGACTGGACGAGGTTCCAATGGTTTACAAAAACATCCATGAAGTAATGGCCGCGCAAGCGGACCTGGTCGACATCCTCGGGCAGTTCGATCCAAGGCTCGTGAAGATGGCGCCGCATGGGGAGAGAGCAGAGGATTGATTCCGACCGAACGCGATCGAAGCCCATAGGTGGGGAACGATGAATCTCGCTTTCAAATCCGGCACTGGGTAAAAGGGGCGCGGGAATCCCTAATTATGCTTAACTCTTCTGTTCTCGGTCGAATACGGTCCGCTTTTATTACCATCACGATGCTTGCCCTCAGCGCGCAAGCTGCCTCGGTAGATGTCTACCCAACCTTCTTTTCGCCTTCGAGTCTGCAAATCACCGTCGGCGAAACGGTTACCTGGACGAACCAGGATGAGGAAGACGTTCATACGGTGGCCAGCAGCAACGGCTCTTGGAGTACAGGGTATTTGTTTAGTTACGGTGAGACGTTTTCGGTCACGTTCAACTCCGCGGGCACTTTCAATTATAGCGATTCCATCAATGGCTTCTCAGGAAGCATCACCGTCATCGGCGTACCGGCCAATGTGCCTCCAACCGTGGCTCTGACCAGCCCGACCAATAATATCAAACTGCCTTCACCAGCAACTTTCACGCTTACCGCCACCGCTTCTGACTCCGATGGTAGCGTCACCAATGTAAACTTCTATTTAGAAGCAGGCACAACTCTGGTTGGGAGCGATACGTCCAGCCCTTACACCCTGACCATCTCCAACCTGGCAGCGGGAACTTACACCTACTACGCCACCGCGACTGACAACAAGGGGGCGAGCACAGTTACCGCCCAGAGCGTCAGAGTTTATGCAATCACCAACACAGTAATATCAGCCCCGAGGGTGGTGGGGACCAACTTCATATTTGATATCGCGGTTATTAGTGGACACTCGTATAGCGTAGAAACGTCCACGAATTTAGCCGCCCCCAGTCCCTGGCCAGTGACCCAGAACTTCACAGCCCAATCCAACAGTTTCCGTTTTACGCAGCCGAGAGGAATCGGTCAGACAAATAAGTTTTTTCGTGTGCGCAGTAACTGAATAGCGTGGAAACACGCCCCCCTCCGACACATAAGCCAGGGCGACGGAAGCAGACAATTTCGATTTGATCGCCAACCTCGTTTCGCTCGGGTTGGGAGTAAGTATCGTTCCTCACCGGGTGCTCGCGCTCTATCCTAATCGCCGTTCGGTTCAGCGGATCAACACGAATCCCAAGTTTAGCCGCGAGTTATTGGTGGTCGTTCGCAAGCAACCGAAGCTCCCGGACACACTTGCCGGTTTTGTCGAAAACATACTTTTTTAAGATTGCAGGACCTGTCGAAGCCGACGGGTCCAAATCAGTCTTTGAAAAGAGTGCGGATGATTTCTCGAACGGTTGAAGAGGTTAAGACTCCTCGGCGGTAAACACCGACCACCGGGAATGGCGAATCCCTTTCAGAAGTGAGTAGTAGCAACGGATCCTGGGTGCGTCACATGCCCAAATCCATTTTGGAAACGAGCCGGTGACGCAATACATCCTACAAATCCATTTTGGAAATGGGCCGGTGACGCAGCGCATCCTATAAATCCACTTTGGAAACGAGCCTGTGACGCACCGCATCCTACAAATCCATTTTGGAAACGAGCCGGTGACGCAGCACATCCTACAAATCCACTTTGGAATCAGGCCTGTGACGCGTCGCATACTACGTTTCCATTTTGGATTTGTAGTATGCGAACGAGAACAGGATCGTTTCCAAAATGGATTTAGGGCCTGCGAAAGCGTTTACCTGAAGGATTTTACTGTCTGCCCATCGATTGCTATCGGACCGGCGACGCCGGTTCGAACTGAATTCCCCGGACGCCGCAGCCTCAACTTTTCGGTATATCTTTTCTTGGGAAGAGAGCGGCCGGATCACCAATTGTATGCCCGGCCTTCAATCCACCCCAGCTCGCCAACTCGAAACTCTCGGGCGAACCGGTGAGGCCGAGCTGCTGATAGATCTTCGGTGAGGTCACCGGAAGAAACGGCGAGAGCAACACCGCCAAGATGCGGCAAGACTCACAAAGGTTGTAGAGTACTTCATCGAGTCGCCCAGCTTGCGCAGGATCCTTCGCAATCTTGAATGGCGCCGTTTGATCGACGTACAGATTGGCTCGATTCACCAGTTCCCAAATCGAATGCAACGCACCCTGCAAATCGTTGTCGCGGAGTTTGGCGATCGTGTCTCGAACGACGCGCTCGGAATCCGGAGCCAGTTCGTTGGATTGCGCAGGGATTACGCCATTGCGATAGCGTTTCAGCATGGAAAGAGAACGGTTCACGAGGTTGCCCAGTCCATTGGCCAGCTCCGCCTGATAGCGGGATTGAAATCCGGCATCGGTCCAATTGCCGTCCGGTCCGATCGCAAGTTCACGCACCACGTAAAATCGGAATGCATCCAAACCCCATTCGTCGATCACAGTATGAGGGTCGACACTGACACCCGTGCTCTTGCTCATCTTCTGTCCATCCTTCTGCCACCAACCATGAACCAACACTTTTTTCGGCAGCGGCAATCCCATTGCCTTCAGCATGATCGGCCAGTAAACGGAATGAAATTTCAGGATGTCTTTGCCGATCACATGTACATCCGCGGGCCACAAGCTGACCGCCGAACCGCTCGTGCCCGTTAAACCCAGGGCGGAATTCACGACGGCATCTCCATGGGCGGCCGGGATGCTGATGTAGTTCACCAACGCGTCGAACCAAACGTAAGTAACGTAGTCCGGGGCAAAGGGAATCGGAATGCCCCAGGTCAAACGTGACGCAGGCCGGCTAATGCAAAGATCTTCCAGGGTTTGCGTCTTAAGAAATCCTAGAACTTCATTGCGGCGGTAACTCGGCTCGATGAACTCCGGATTCGCTTCGATATAATCGATCAACCACTGCTGATGTGGTTTGAGCCGGAAATAATAATTCTCTTCCGTCAACTCCACGACCTTGCCGTAGGTCGCGTCAAAGGAACCATCCGGCAACCGGTCTTTTTCCGTCAGGAAGGTTTCTGCACTAGTGGAATAAAAACCTTTGTAGGTGTCTTTATAGAAATGACCTTCGTTGTTCAGCTTGGTCAGGATCGCCTGAACCACTTCCTTGTGCCGAGCATCAGTTGTGCGAACAAAATCCTGATTGGTCAGACCGAGCTTCTGCACAAAGCTCGTCCAACTTTGAGCGAGCTCATCGCAATAAGCCTGCGGCGTTTTGCCTTCAGCAACAGCAGCTTGTTGGACCTTTTGACCGTGTTCATCCAGGCCGGTCAGGAAAAAAGCATCTTCACCCATTGAACGACGCGCCCGCGCAATCACATCCGTGATCACTTTTTCGTAAGCATGACCGAGGTGCGGCTGCCCATTTACGTAGTCGATCGCTGTCGTCAAATAAAACCGTTTACTCATTTGCGAATACTTTGGCGAACGTTCGGCTGCTTGGCAATGGGCGGAATGAAGTTCTAAAATTTTGGCTCGGCTGCCGTGGTAGCTCGAAGAAAGATTGTTCACCCGATGGGACATGAGGGGCACAATCGGAAACTACACCCTCGTCAAAATTAAAATCCGCCATAGATTTTACCTATAAATGGAGTCTGGCAGAAAAACCGCAGAACAACTCTGGGCGGCGTCTCAGGCGTTTCTGCGCAGGCATTGGCAAAAGGCCCTCTCCATTCGCGAAAAGATACGCTTCAACGAAGAGGCGTTTCATCTGCTGCTGGCGGGAATCGTTGGAGTCATCGGGGGCCTGACCAATTTCGTTTTTTATCAAGCGATTGATCTCCTGCAGGACCTGGTCTTCGGCCGTCATCGGGATCTGGTGGAGATGGCCGAACTGCTCACCTGGTGGCAACGCTTTCTGATTCCGGGCCTCGGCGGGTTGGGCGCAGGGCTGATTTTGTATTGGGGTTTGAAGTATACGAAGAAGCAAGGCACCACCAATTTTCTGGAAGTAGTGGTGGCCGGTGACGGCAAATTACCTCTACGCAGCGCCGTGATCAAAGCGGTCTCTTCGTTGATGAGTATCGCAACCGGAGCCTCGATCGGACGCGAAGGGGCAATCACCCAACTCACGGCGATGTTCGCATCGAAACTCGGGCAGGTTGCGAAATGGCAACCTTATCGCCTTCGGTTGCTCGTGGCCTGCGGGGCGGCTTCCGGATTAGCAGCATCGTATGGAGCGCCCGTAGCCGGTGCAGTTTTCGCAGCACAAATCGTTCTGGGAAATTTTTCGATGAACCTTTTTGCGCCGGTCGTATTTTCGTCGGTCATCGCTTCGATGATCTCGCGGAACTTCTTTGAGCTTCAGCCGTACCAAGTACCTGCGTTTACCTTTACCCGGATCACACAACTTCCATGGTTCCTGCTCCTCGGCATCTTGTGCGGACTCCTGGGAGCAGCGTTTCTGAAGATGCTGCGACGGAGCGAAGACATGTTTCAGAAACGACAGATACCCATCTACGCAAAGCTGTCGATTGGGGGGTTTCTGGTGGGGTTGATTGCGATTGGTTATCCCACGGTCTGGGGAAACGGCTTCACGGTGATCAAGCGGATATTAACCGATCAGTTCAGCATCCAGGCGCTCTTAGCACTTTTTGCGGCGAAGATGTTGGCCACTGTGATTACAGTGGGTTCGGGTGCGGTGGGCGGAGTGTTCACGCCGACGCTGTTCCTGGGCGCCGGGTTGGGAGCAATTTTCGGCATGATTCTGCAGCAACTCGGTTTCGCAGAGACGCTCCCGGTGGGTTTATTTGCTTTAGTGGGGATGGGCGGAGTTCTCGCCGCGACTACACGATCACCCTTGTTGGCCATGATCATGGCGTTCGAACTTTCGAACTATTCCCTCATGCCGGCCCTCATGCTCTCAAGTGTCGTATCGACATTGGTCGCTCGGCGTTTACACCCCGAATCCATCTACACGGAACCTTTGCGGGCAAAAGGGCTTGCGACAGATCACGACCAGGCTCGGGCGGGTTTCGCGATGGAGCAGACCATCGGCGACATTATGCGCACTCCCGTCCCGCCGGTGCAGGAGACAGCTACTCTGCGAGAGATCGGCGACAGATTTCTTGCGAGCCCAAATAATTTTTTACCGGTGGTGGATGAAAACAAGAAATTCGTGGGAGTGATTTCCCTGCATGATTTGAAGGAGTATCTGAATGCTCCGCAGGAGCTGAACGCGATTATCGCTTACGACGTAATGCGCCCACCTCCGCCCTGTCTCACGCCACGGCAGCGATTGATGGATGCGCTTCCCACCCTGCTGGCCAGCGAGCAGCGAAACGTTCCAGTCGTGAATACATTCGCCGAAATGAGACTTGTCGGATCCGTTCCGCGTGCCGAAGCGCTCGGCTTGCTCTCGGAAGCAATCGCGGTCAGCACCACTACTGGATCGTCTTCAGAACCGACGTTGACCAAAGAAGCGCAGGGCCTGGCCGCAACGCCACCGAAGGGGAGTTAATCCTATTTGGCTTGCTTCCCGAAACCCGCTTTCGCTTCGCCATTTTCGTCAAGCTTGTCGCAAGCCCAAAGCAAACCACGTGTCACAAGTCCAAGAAACACTTCGTTATCCATTTCTTCGTTGAAATGACCAAGAGTCGTGCCGAACACTCGAGCTTTTCCGTAGGTATTCACCCAAATGCAGGGATGATCTTTCTTGCTGCGCGTGCCAAAGGCGTCCGCGAGCACGGTGGCATCGGGCCACACTTTCTCGATTTCGTATAATTCGCTATTCGGTGTTTTCCAGAGAGGCGGAAAACCTTTCATCACGGGATGCGCCGCTTTGAGATTCTTCACGTCGACAGAAGCTTTATGTTGATGCCGCATGGATGTTACTCCGAGCAGCTTGCGCCATTGGTCCGTTTCGGCATCTCGATAGCTATGCATGGTGCAATGGATCATCACGGCGGGAACGCCGTCCGTATGAGCGCGCACGATCTGGTTGATCAATGTTGTGTTGGTCAGTTTTCCAGAACATTCGTTATGAACGATGACATCAAAACCACGGGTCCAGTTCGACTTGCTGTAGACACTGAACGCGTGATCTTTTTCCTCGTTCTTTGCCTCGTGGAGAACGGTCCATTTCACATTGGCTAATGCCGTGATTCCATTCGTCAGGATTGCTTTCTGTGCTTCGTAATCGTGACAGCAGCCCCCGGTGATCAGGAGAGCACGCAAGGGAGCAGGGTCCTTATCAGCGGAAAAAGCCAGCTGAGAGGAAAGAAAGATTGCCAGCGAAGCAGCCAATAGAGAAAAGCTTTTCAAGAGGGACCTGCGGGTAGATATGTTCTGTTTCATAATCCGTTCCAATCGATCCAAAAGCGAGTTGCGTCAAAAGAGCACTTGCTAGGGAACCGGTTTTTCAATAGCAATCAAAGGCTTTCAACAAAAGGACAATATGCCAGCAGCATTTCCCGATATCTCCAAAATCAAATTCGAAGGACCAAAATCCAAGAACCCCCTCGCGTTCAAACACTTCAATGCCTCCGAGAAGATCGAAGGCAAAACCATGACCGAACACCTTCGCTTCTCCGTGGTCTACTGGCACACCATGTGTGGTCAGGGCGCAGATATGTTCGGCGCCCCGACCGCCCTTCGCCCCTGGGAAAACGGCAAAAAAGGAATCGAACTGGCCAAGGCGAGGGTTCCGGTGTTTTTCGAATTCTGCGAAAAACTGGGCGCTCCTTACTACGCCTTCCATGATCGCGACGTCGCGCCGCATGGGAAAACGCTCCGTGAATCAAACAAGTATCTCGACACCATTGTCGCTCTCCTGAAGAACGAACAAAAGCGCACCGGGATCAAGCTGCTCTGGGGCACGGCCCAGTTATTCGTCCATCCACGCTACATGCACGGGGCTTCAACAAGCCCGAACGCTGATGTATTTGCCTTCGCTGCCGCGCAGGTCAAGAAGGCGCTCGAAGTGACTCATGAGCTCGGTGGTGAAGGATACACTTTCTGGGGCGGTCGCGAAGGCTACTCGACCTTGTTGAACACGGACATGAAGCGGGAACAGGAGCATCTCGCCAAGTTCCTACACATGGCCGTGGATTACAAAAAGAAGATTGGATTCAAAGGAACTTTCTACATCGAACCCAAGCCCAAGGAACCGACTAAGCATCAGTACGACGCGGATGCTGCGGCCTGCCTCAACTTCCTTCGCGAGTATAACCTGATGGGCGAACTGAAGCTCAACCTCGAGACCAATCATGCGACGCTCGCGGGTCATTCGATGCAGCACGAAATGGAAGTCGCTGGCGCAGCCGGCGCACTTGGATCGATCGACGCGAATACCGGAGATCTCCTCCTGGGTTGGGACACGGACCAATTCCCAACCGATATCTATCTCACCAGCCAATGCATGCTGTCGCTCCTCAAGTATGGCGGGTTCACCAGTGGCGGCGTGAATTTCGATGCAAAGGTTCGCCGCGAAAGCATCGAACCAGTCGATTTGTTCCATGCCCATATCGGCGGAATGGACGCTTTTGCCCGTGGACTCAAAATCGCGGCGGCCATTCGCAAAGACGGTCGATTGGATCAATTCGTCAACGATCGCTACGCCTCTTGGAACCAGGGTCTCGGCAAGAAGATTGAGAACGGAGCGGTCGGTTTTGCAGAACTCGAAAAGTATATGCTGCAAAAAGGTGAAGCGGATGCAAATACCAGCGGACGCCAGGAGTTCCTTGAAAACCTGATCAACGAATTCATCTGAACCGGGTCGCTTATTTAAACGAAAAACCCGCTGAGTCAAACTCAGCGGGTTTTGTTTTTCTGCCTTGAATTAGTTGCCGCTGAGTGTCACGGCTCCGCCTTTGGTCGGCCCTACGAAATAGCCACGACCATAATTGTAGTCCTGCAGGGTGACGCCAAAGAACCGGGTAATTACGTTACCGTTATTCGGGTGAGTAAACGTGCCCCGGATTAGACCTGTCTTTAAGGTAATCGAGGGATCGAGCTCGTTAATCTCAGGAAGAACGACCGTCAGAGCACTGTTTGTCGTCATGACAAAGTTGTTCGTAAAAGGTGCCAGAAGATTGCCTTCCGAAAGAATCATTCGGACGGAAGGCGTGTTGAGCACTCTCACTCCTTTCGCCGGCGCCAGGTGACGCGATCCGAGAATGTTGACCGCGTTGGTGAAGCCGCTCGTGTGAACGTTGTTCGTCCAGTGGACCTTCGTCCAATTCAGAAGGCCTTGCGGGGCAAGGTTCGTTTTACCGGCCGGTGTATTGGTTGCGAACGTTACCCATCCCATGATAGAACCCTGGAATTCCTTGTAATAGCTTTCCACGCCTTGGGAATTGATATTGGTCTTGAGTTCAGGGTAAAGCGGCACGTAGAGCGGCCATTCTCCGTCTTTGGACAGGTAAGCCGTTTGTTTGAGGACATGACCGTCAGCAGTTCCGCCGGCGAACTTCAGCCTTCCAACAGGTGTCACCTGGACCAGGCCGTAACCGCTACCTACGGGTCCGGCATTGCTGTTCGCAAAACCAGGAATCATCATTGTGTAATTGTTGGTGTATTTCGTGGGAATGTTCGAGGTACTCCAGAGATAACGCCCCGCCTCAAAGGGGGCTGTCCAATGATTGCTACTGGAGATGATCCCGGAGATCAGGTCTTGAGGATTGGCGAAATCCAACGACAAGTTCACCTGCAGATTGGTTTTGCTGTATTTCAATCGAGATACTTCCTTGAATCCTTCACCTTCCAAATTGAATTTGCCGCTGATCGAGAGTGCGTTTCCATCTACTAAAACTTTTCCACTGAACGCCATCTTGGGAGTGACTTTGACCATGATAAGCCCAGCGGTTTTATGTTTCGCGCCGCTGTTTTCCTCGAACAAGCCGCTATAGGAACCCGACACCGCCATAAATGGATTCACAATGAAGTTCGCTTCCAGAACCAGGTTCGATTTCATTTCGAACGTCAGCGGATTCGCTGAAGAATGGTTGGTTACCCCCGCGGCAATCTGCGTCCAGTTCGTGAAGATGAAATTGGTTCCAAGGATTCCAGCGGTGAGTTTGTAGTTCTTTCCAACTTCCAACATTTGCCCATGCAAATTGTTGGCGATGAAACCAGGTCCACCTTTCACCACTGCCGTCAGTGGCGAAGTCACCACGTAAACGAACTTGCGTGCGAGAGGCAGGGAAACGCGGCCATCAATGTCATGGCTGCGAACTACGATGCTGTTAGTGCCCGGCTTGAGACCAACGCTGGCCGACCAATTTGAGGTTCCGACTGCGTTCACAAACGCCGCGTCATTCAGAGAATACATCACACGGTCCAAGCCAACATTGTCTGACGCCGTTCCGGAAACGGTTGTCACATAACTGGTGACGTGAACGTTTTCCAACAGCCGTTGATTGGACCCAGGGACGATTAATTTGACCAACGGATCAACGGTGTCTGAAACTGTAAGAATCGCCTCATCGCTCAAATCGAATCCTGCTCCATTGGAAACCCGGACCGTATAAGCGCCGACGTCTCCGAACGCGATGTTGAAGAGTGTCAACGTCTGGGATGTAGCGCCGGAAATCCTCCCCCCATTCACGAGATTTACTCCACCCTTTTTCCATTGATAAACGAATGGGCCATCGCCTGTTGCGATTACCGAAAATGTCGCGGTCCCCCCCAGCGCGAAAGCACCACTCTGCGGATGTGTAGTAATCGTCGGGGGGGTGGTGAATTCGAGAAGAGCATTCGAACTGGTCACCGAGCCGCCTGCCTCTGAGCTGACGGTGACGCTGTAGCCAGCAAGATCAGCGGCCTGGACATCTGAGATGGAGAGGGTCGTTGTATTCGCACCCGAAATCTTCCCGCCATTTACCAAAGGCTCGCCCTCTTTCTTCCATTGATAGGTCAACACTTCAGTTCCAAAAGCACTCACCGAGAATGAGGTAGAGGCACCTGGGTTTACCCTTTGCGCGACCGGTTGGCTGGTAATGATCGGATCGTTCACAACCAGGGAGGCAGCTTCGCTACTGTCGGATCCAGCGGAATTAACCGCTACAACCGTATAACTTCCGGCATCCGCTGATAAAAGGTTCGCGATGATCAAGGTGGCGGTAGTAGCACCAGAGACGTTCCCGCCCGATACAAGAACGTTGCCGTTCTTGCTCCATTGGAAGGAAACATCTGTTCCAGAAGCGGCGGCGCTAAAGGTGACACTCTGCCCCGCATTTTTGATCTGGCTGATCGGATGCAAGGTGAGGACTGGAGGATCAATAACGGTCAGTGTCGCGGCACTGCTCTCAACGGTTCCCGCGCTGTTAAAAACTCGGACATGGTATGAGCCCCCATCCGCTTGCTGCACGTCACTGATGATCAAAGTTGCCGTCGTACACCCCGCAATTGCTCCACCGTCCGTCAGCGGAGAGTTATCCTTGAACCACTCGTATTGCAGTGAGGTTCCATTGGCTTGCACCGAAAACGTCGCCACAGTCTCGGCGTTGTTTGTCAGGCTCGCCGGATGTTGAACAATCTGGGGAGCGATGTCTGAAACCGTCAGGACAGCTGCCGAGCTGGTGTTGTTTCCGTCTGCGTTGCTGGCAAACAGGGTATAGCTCCCGGCATCCGCCGTTGTCACACCCACAATGGTGAGGTTCAGGGAGCTAGCGCCTGAAATTCTCCCATCGTTTACCAGGCTGGTTGTGCCACGTTTCCATTGAAAAGTGAACGGACCATTGCCGACGACCATTGCATTGAACGAGACGGAATCTCCAGTAGTCGCCAAGACGTTTTGGGGAGAGACGGTGAACGCCGGTGTTGTTCCATAACGTTCGACTTTAAAGCCGTCTATCCATGCGTCACCGGCAGTGCTGCCGAGACCTGGACCGAGAATGATCGTATCCCAATTGTGCGCGGTTGCGGTAACTGTGCGGCTCAGAATTCCATCAACATAGAACTGGATGGTTGTTCCATTGGCCAGGCGCTCAATCTCAAACTTGTGCCATCCCGCGGAACGGCTCGGAGCACCAGGTGCGTTCAGGTTGAACCAACCGAGCGTGTTGGGAGCAAGGACCCTGGCTTGATACTTGGTCGGATCAAAGACCTCACCATTGTCGGTTGCGTTGTATTTTCCTGCGGCGATGATTTGCGAGAGACTTCCAGACGGAGTTATTCCGCCATTCGGCAACCCCGAACTAGTGTAACCGCGAACTTCGCTGAAGATTCGGGACGCGGCAGAATCATAGATGTAGAATGTAACCCGGGAGCCCCCACTCAGCTCACTGCCGCCGTTATCAGTAATGATATTGCGGTGCATGCGATCTAGAGAATTGTCCATCTTCGCGCTGCGAGAACCACCTGAAGCTGGATCTGCATTCTGGGTAGCATCGCTGATCAACTCGGTTCCCACCGTGGCAGACGTTCGGGTCCAATTGTTCATATTGCCCGATTCAAATGTGTCGTATAAAACCGTCGCATCTCCATCCCGCACCACGAGCGACACCGTCGCACTGGTCACCGTGCCCGCAGTATTTGAAATCACCACGTAATATGCGACAGCATCTGCTTGGGAAACATTTCCGACCGACAAGCTCGCTGTCGACGCGCCGGAGATATTGCCGCCATTCGAAAGAGGCTGACCATTCCTGTGCCATTGATAACTGAACGGAGCAGTGCCGTTCACCGCCACGTTGAACGTGGCAGTGGATCCGCCGCGGTTTGTCTGAGTCGTGGGTTGCGCAGTAATAATCGGAGGGGAAATAACAGTGAGCGTTGCCACCTGGCTGGTGATGCTGCCGAAAGAGTTGGTCACTACGACCCGGTAACCGGCAGCGTCGGCCAGTGCCGCAGGGCTCAGCAGCAGGGTTGACGAAGTAGCTCCGGACACGTTGCCCCCATTGCTCAGATCCACTTCATTCTTCTGCCATCGGTAGGTGAAGGGCGATGCGCCCTCCACGCTGACCGAGAAACTCGCCGGCGAGCTGGAGGAGACCGTCTGGCTCTGCGGCTGTGAAGTAAATACAGGACTCGCGCTGACCACAAGAGTCGCCACAACACTGGTGACAGAGCCGGAGCCGTTTTGCACCACAACGGAATACCCACCAGCGTCAGCCAGCGTAAGACTATTGATTGCCAGCGAAGCTGTCGCTGTTCCAGAAAACTTCGGAGATTCGACCAGGGGTATCCCACCTTTGCGCCACTGATAAGTGAGCAGCGGCGTTCCCGTGGCTCCGACAGTAAACAAAGCAGAGGAATTTATTGTATTCGTCGCATTCGCAGGCTGGGAAATAATTGCAGGATCAATCACTGTCAACGAAGCGACAGCGCTGTTCGTAGAGCCGACACCATTACTTACAGTGACGGAGTAATTATCCACATCGCTGCCAGTTACATTACTGATTGAGAGCACCCCTGAATTCGCCCCGGAGATACGCGGGCCATTGACCAGAGGCGTAACACCCTTCTTCCACTGATAGCTCAGAGGAGCTGTTCCACTCGCCTGCACACTGAACGTGGCGACTGCTCCATAGTTTACCGTCTGGTTTTGTGGTTGTGCGTCGAAGACCGGGGCTGTCGGCACATAGACGAATTTAATTGAATCGCTATACATGCGGGAGCCGGCGGCAACCGTTCCACCTGACTTGCTAAACAATAGAGTGGGTGACGCCACGCCTGCATTCAGTTTCATGCGTCCCAACAATTCCCAGGTGTTGCCGCCACTTTCCTGAAAGATCGTGGTAGTTGCCGGCAATCCCGTGGATCCCGAACCGCCCACGCTCACGATTACATCGTCCGAGATGCTGGTCGCGACACCATGGGTCATAAAGACATCGTAAGTCGCGCCCGCCAGGCTCAAGGTGGGTGTTATGGTAATCGTCGGAGTGCTTGTTTCTGCATAACGCGAACCCGTTCCGGTAAGCCCTGCAGCCGCGCTTTTCAATGTGGAATTTGCCAGGCCAGTGTCTGTATATGGCGGGTTCGAGTTGAGTGAGCCCCCGGCGATTCGACCTTCGATAATCAGGTCGTTAACAACACCGCTCGGATTGGTGGTGAAGCTGAAGTTGGCTGAGACTGCTTCGTTCGTGTTTGCGTCTGTGGAACGGACCCGGAATTGATAGGTGGTCGAGGGACTCAATCCGCTCAACGGAATGGAATGATTCGCGACGCGATTCGTGCTGCTGGCTAAACTGCCGTAGCTCAGCGTCGTTCCATATTCCACTATGCTGGATGAGTTTTCATCGGTTGACCAAACGATCGTTGCGCTTGAATCAGTCACACCATTCGCCGCAACTCCGGAAATAACGGGAGCGGTCGCATCATTCGGAAACACCAGGTTCAAAGTGACGACGGTTCCTACGCTGACGGTCGCGCTGTCGCTGACGCTACCCATTCCTGTCCCGGAAGCTGTTAATGTGTAGGTGCCTGGAACAGTTTCATAAAATGCATAGCTGCCATGCGCATCGGTCTTAATCGTGCGCACCGGACTTGTATTGATCGAGACGGTCGCGTTGTAGAGTGGAGCACTGCCCGGGCCAGTGACGATACCTTTAACAATCCCTTTGGTCGGTGCCACTTTCCAAGGGAGCGTCGGAGTGTTGACCCAGGTGGGCTGGTAATTCGCGTGGACGTGAGCGAAGGTCCCGGTCTGATCTACCGTGCCGCTGTTTGGAGTACGGTAACTATAGAGTGAGGTTCCCAACAAACCTTGCGCACGAACGTATTGCAGCTGTGTGACCGTATTTTCTTTCGTGTTGAGGTAAGCTCCCGGTCCCACGTAAACACGACGAACACCCTGGTTGGCCACCGAGTCGTTCACTCGAGTATTGAAGGTCGTGTTGTTGTCCGTGTAGTTCATCGGGAAGCAGATATCCAGTAATCCTTCATTGTTCCACGCTGCCCAATCCTGGAAACGGGCGTTGAAGGCATCGCTGCGGCTTGCAAAGACGGATGCGGAAATCACAAGATTCGGCTTCACGGCCAGAAGGTCAGCATTTGCCCAGCGTAGAAAATCTGTGACCTGTCGACGACGCCAGGTTGAGAACTGTGAATCGGTCGGCAGGGGCTGTCCGGTCAGACCGTACTCAGCATTATAACGCGCAACTGCTGTTGCATTGTATCCAGCTTCTTGTTGCGGGTAGCGGATGTAGTCCCAGTGAAAACCGTCAATGTTGTAACGGCTCACGATATCCATCGCCATGTTGTAATTCCATTGCTGTGCACTCGGATGCCCCGGGTCCAGATAGTAACCTTCTCCGATCAGCATACCGTTGGTCGAATTCCTCATCATGTATTCCGGATGAAGGTTCATGACATGGTTCGCATTCCCAACCGATCCGCTGTCACCGACGAGGTGTGTCGGCGTCCAACAATGCACTTCAATTTTTGGGGAGCCGCTATTGCACTTGGTGATGAGATCCTGGAGGGCGTCATACCCGGAGGCCAGCGCGGTCGTGCGCGGCTCAAGGTTTGGCGCTTGCGGCATGTAGAAGGCATCGCCGCGTCGGCGCATTTGAACTATGACGGCATTGAAATTGTACGTTCGGCAATGGTTCACCAGATTGTCGACCTGGGCGCCATTCAGAAATCCTGTTCCCCAGGCGTCCACCCACACACCGCGAAATTCAGGAGTCTGGGAGAAAACACTTGAGACTGTGGATAAGAGAAGCGCAGCGGCGACGAGCCATTTTCGGTAGAAGCGCGACATCAGACGGGAACAGGGGATCATGATGCCTAGCAGACTAGGTTTTTTACTGAGAAGGTCAAGGCTAACCCCTTACAAGCAGAGATGCACTCCAGGCGCTGCGTCAAGGAAGATCATCGGTTTTTTGAACATTTATACTACATCCAAAGCCTGCCCAGAATATTCCTGCAATCGCCGCTCAGGGTCCACAATCCACTCGCTAACCTCGAACTCTATGAAGGGGCACCGGGGAAAACAGTCAGGGAATCCCGGAAAGTTGAAACTCCCCCGGAAAGCGACCGGAGGTAAACGAAGTTAGATGGACAAGGCTCGGACGGCAGCCTCGGTCATTTTGATGACTCGCTCTGGAAGTAGACCCAAATAGAGCATTCCCACGATGCAAACCAGCAGCGAGAGACGGACTGGCATCGAGATGGAGATAGGTGACAGTTCATTTGCGTCTTTCGACCAATAGATTGCCCGGATCACCCCAAAATAGTAATAAAGGGAGATAATCACCCCGACAATGGCTACTCCGACGAGAACGTAATATGCAGTGTTGTTCGCTCCCTGTTCCACCACCGCTTTTAATAAAAGGAATTTGCCGAAAAATCCGGCTAAAGGAGGAATGCCCGCCAACGAAACCATCGCGAGAGTCAACCCGGCGGCAAGGAACGGAGAACGCCGGCTCAAGCCAGCCAATACCGTAATGTCATCCGACTCCTGGTCCCGCGTAACCAGGACGATGACGGTGAAGGCAGCAATTACGGTAAAAAGGTAGCCCGCGAGGTAATAAAGAACTGCGGAAGCGCCTACCTTCGTCAGCGCCGCAAAGCCCAGTAACAGATAACCTGCATTAGCGATGCTGGAATAACCAAGAAGCCGTTTCAAATTGCGCTGCGGAATTGCGCAGAGGTTCCCATATAAAATGGTAATTGCTGCAATGCCGATCAAAAGGTTCCCCCAGTTGAGAGCCACCTGAGGTACTGCAATGAACAACACGCGCAGCAATAGAACTATTCCTGCTGCCTTGGATCCCACAGCCAAAAAGGCAGTGGCTGGTGCGGGAGAACCTTGATAAACATCCGGTGCCCAGACCTGGAGAGGAAATGCAGCAATCTTGAACGCAAGTCCCACAAAAATGAACAGCAGACCGACCAAAAAGAGGGGCTGTCCTGCCAAACCAGCATTCTCATTCAGCATTCGGTGCATATCAGTGAAATTAGTTGTTCCGCTGATGCCGAAAACGAAGGCGAGGCCGAACAAAAAAAAGGCGGTCGAAACCGCACCAAGGATTAGATACTTGATACCTGCTTCCAAAGAGTGGAGCCGATTGCGTTGAAAACTGTTCAGGATATAGAAGGAAACGGTGATCAATTCCAGAGCGACAAAGACGAGAACGAAATCGTTCGCCGAGGAGGCGAAGAGCATTCCGACGAGCGCCAGCAGGATGATGGAATAAAACTCTGAGATACCGGATTGAATCCGATCGGCAAACTCTGTCGCCATCACGATGACCAGAATTGCTGCAAGAATGAAAAACTGCTTAAAGAAGGTGGCCAAGCCATCAACGACAAACATCTGCCCAAAGGCGTCGTCCGACAGTTTCTCCGTTCCACCCGAGGGGAACAGTTGTTGACGTGCCACAATGCTAAAAATAAATATGAGGATAAGCCCCAATGCTGCCGCGTAGCCCAACTTGCGTTTGTGCTCTACTGGCGTCCAGAGATCGCCCAGCAACACACCCAGGGCCAGGATCACAACCGCCATTTCCAAACTGATTAACGAAAAGTTCATGGTCAGGGTTTTTGAGCGGCACCTTTCGTCACAACCACCTTGCCCGGTGACTTGCTATAACTGTCCAAAATCGATTGCACACTCGGTTCAATTTTCTCCGTCAAAAAGCTGGGAAAGAAACCAAACAACAGAAGCGCCGCTACCAATAGCGCGTAGGGAAGTTTGGGCCACCAACCAAATCCATTGACCGATCTCGCGCCCGCATCTTTGAATTGAGCGAATTCTGGGGAGACAGGTCCGTGCAAAATGTTTCGAACGGCGCGGAGCATGTAGAGCGCACCCACCACCAACGCGCCCCATACCGCCGCAACCACAAACCAATTAATCGCGCCACCCGAAGTATGGAATGAGCCTTTCCAGGAGCCGAACAAAACCATCATTTCACCGGTGAAGTTCGCGAAACCGGGCAGTCCACATCCAGCCATCGCGGCCATCACTAGCGTGGCACCGACGAATGGCATAGGACGAAGCAAACCGCTCATCTTTTTCATATCGAGCGTGTTGGTCTGCTCATAGATGTATCCGCTCAAGGCAAAGGTCAGCGCCGCCAGAAAACCGTGGGCAATCATAACGACCACCGCTCCGGTTATCCCAACAAGGCTTAAGCTGGCAATGCCGAGGAAACAAAAGCCCATGTGTGCCACACTGGAATTACCAATCAACATGTTCAAGTCACGCTGCCTCATCGCTACCCAACCGACATAGACAATGTTCCCGAGGCAAAGAACGGCGATGACATGGAGCCAGCTTTGAACTGCTTCGGGCATCATCGGTAATGCGATCCGAAGCAGACCGTAGAGGCCGAACTTCTTGAGGACACCCGCATGTAGCATGGCCGTCGCGGTTGGTGCGGCGCCATATCCAAGCGGGGCCCAGGTGTGGAACGGCCAAATTGAAACGAGAATACCGAATCCAAAAAGCAGCAGTGGGAAAATGAAGTGCTGCGCGTTTTGCGCCATGGGATTGTTTCTGAAATACCTGGTCAAGTCCGCGATATTGAAGGTTCGCTGTTCGATCGGTAATTGCAGGTAGAGCGCTATTAATCCGAACAGCGCCAACAAAGCCCCAATGCTGAGATAGATGGTAATCTGGAAAGTGGCGTAGTTCTTATTTTCTCCCCGTCCCCAAACCCCGATCATGATGAACGTGGGCACGAGTGCGAGTTCATGGAAGAAGTAGAAGAAGAAGAGGTCGTAGGAAGCAAATGCTCCCAGTATTCCGCCAGCCATTACTAGCAGCAGAATATAAAACTCCTTCTCGTAGGTTTTTATGTTTCTGGAGACTGCAGTTGCCGCAAACGCCACAATGGCCCCCATCAAAATCAACCCGACATTCAACCCATCCACCCCGACGTGATAATAGATCTTTAGCGATCTGATCCACTCCACCTCGTGTTCCAGCTGCCTCAGGTGTCCGGAAAAATCCCAGAAGAACATCTTCACCGCGAGCAATGCTGATATCCCCGTGGCCAGCAGCGCCACATTGCGGATGACGAAGCGGTAATTGCGCGGAATGAAAAGCACAATCAGCGCCGCCAGCAGCGGTGAGCAGATGATATAGGTTAGTAGAAAATTGTCCTTCATCGGAACAGCACGTAAAAAAGAATCCCCGCAACTCCGGCCGCTATCAGGAACGCATAGGTCTGCAGATTGCCGGTCTGCACTAATCGGAGGATCCGGCCAAACAGCTCAGTAGAGCCATGCGTGCCGCGAACCAGCAACCCGCCAATAATCCAGCGGTCGATCGCGTCAGCGAGACGAGCCATCGCTTCATGCGTCAGGAATATAATTCCCGAATAGATCTCATCGAAGTAGAAACGACCGCGCATGGCGCGTGACAAAGCTCCCAGTTTTGCAGGAAGGGGATCGCGAGTTGCGCCAGCATAGAATGTGTAGGCAAGACTGGCCCCAACTACCACAGCGAAGATCCCGAACAATGCAGCAACCGGCGCATGCACAATCGGATAGACCAATTCCTCATACCAGGCAAGGTGGTGTTCCGCCACAGCAGGAAACGCATTTGCTTTTGCCACGTAATGATTGATCCCGATGAACCCTCCAACTACTGCGAGAACCGCGAGAGCGATCAAAGGCCAGGTCATCACATTAGGCGACTCATGGGCGTGATCGGCT
Source organism: Limisphaerales bacterium (assembly GCA_046597605.1). Taxonomy (GTDB): domain Bacteria; phylum Verrucomicrobiota; class Verrucomicrobiia; order Limisphaerales; family JACDHS01; genus JACDHS01. The sequence continues at coordinate 20,122 of JBKJKE010000182.1, forward strand.
GCTTCTGATTTCGGGGTGCCCAGAAATGCAACGAAGAACAAACGAAACATGTAGAACGTCGTAAGGACCGAAACCAGGACCCCGATGACAAACAGTCCAATGTTCGCATCGTAAGCCGCCGCAAGTATTGAATCTTTACTGTAAAAACCGCTGAGTGGAGGCACACCGGAGAGTGCCAACGTCCCAAGCAGGAAGGTCATAAATGTAATAGGCATCTTCTTCTTCAAAGCGCCCATCTTCCAAATATCCTGCTCATGGTGCAGGGCATGAATCACTGAACCAGCACCGAGGAACAATAACGCTTTGAAGAAGGCATGCGTGGTGAGATGAAACATCCCTGCCACAGGTGCATGCGCTCCGACCGACATCACCATTAGTCCAAGTTGTGAAAGTGTTGAGTAAGCCAGGATGCGCTTGATGTCGTTTTGTTGAACAGCAATCAAGGCCGCAAGTAGGGCAGTGATCCCACCGATCCATGCGATTACATCCAGAGCATAAGAGCCAGGAACATCCAACAAAAAGAACACCCGGCAGAGCATGTAAACGCCAGCCGCTACCATGGTTGCGGCATGGATCAATGCGGACACCGGCGTCGGACCTTCCATCGCGTCTGGCAACCAGACATGGAGAGGAAACTGTGCCGATTTGCCAGCAGCCCCGCAGAACAGCAAAATACCAACGATTGTGGCAAGTCCGCCCAATGCTCCCGCATTCTTGGCGATTGCTCCTTGCAGGAAAGTGAAATTCAACCCGCCCAGAAGTGACCAGACCATTATGATGCCAAGGAGAAATCCGAAGTCGCCCAAACGATTGGTAATGAATGCCTTTTTGCAGGCATCGGCAGCAGAGGGACGCTCATACCAAAACCCGATCAGGAGGTAACTGGAAACACCGACCAACTCCCAGAAAATGAACATCTGAAGGAGGTTGTTACTAAGAACGATGCCTAACATTGAAAAAGTGAAGAGACTCAGACTCGCAAAATAGCGGGAGACAGAGCGGTCTTCATGCATGTATCCCCATGAATAAATGTGAATCGCGCTACCGACGCCTGTAACGATCAAAAGCATCAACTTGCTCAACGGATCGAGAGTAATTCCAAAATCTACCACCAGGTTTCCAACGGAAAGCCATTCTACTGAGAGAGACGGTGAAACCGCGGTTTCAGCACCTGTCTTGATAAACAGGAACAAACTCAGAATGAAGCCGATCAGTACGGCACCAATGGATATGCCAGCGCTTAACCCACGATTTTGCTTTGTAAAAAGAGCAATGATCACCGCCGATAAGAGCGGGAGAAACAAGATTGCCCAGGGAATGCTGAGAAGGTTTTCGCTCATCAGTTTACAATTTCATTGTGGTCAGATCTTCCACATGCGCCGTTTGTTTCTTGCGGTAGAGAGCCACAATTAACGCCAATCCGACCGCAACCTCAGCAGCAGCAACAGTGATGATGAAGAAAACGATGACCTGGCCGTCCAGTTTGTCGTTGTATCGGGAGAAAGCCACGAGCGCGAGATTGGCCGCGTTCAGCATCAATTCCAATGACATGTAGATGACAAGCAGATTGCGCCGGACGATCACACCCCATAATCCGAGGCTAAACAGAATCGTGCTGACGATCAGGTAATGTTCGAGTCCAACGTTCATGCGGATTGAATCACTCCGAAATTCACTTCAGTTCCTTCTTACTGAGCAGGATCGCTCCCACCATCGCCACCAGCAGCAGTAACGACAAAATTTCGAAAGGCAAAAGGTAGTCAGTGAACAGTTTTTTACCGAGAGCCGCAGTCGATCCGTCCAACGAAAGTTCGTTGTGCGGCAGGGTCTTGCCATAGGTAAGAATGGAGCGACCAACTAGAAACGCGATGGCACCGACGGACAACGTCCCCAATCCGGCACTAATCACCTTAACTTTTCGACGCTCTTCTTCCTTCAAGTCGAGCAACATGATCACGAAAAGGAAGAGAACAATCACGGCGCCCGCGTAGACGAGAATTTGAACCGCGGCCAAAAAGAACGCATGGAGCAGGACAAAAAGACCCGCCATGCAAACGATGGTCAGCACCAAGAACATCGCACTGGTTATCGGGTTTCGGCTGAATGGATTCGCCACCACCATGATCCCGCAGGCAACGGTCAGAAACGCCAGGATATAAAAGAAAATGTCGGAAGCGCTCATTTATTTTTCCACTTCCATATTTTATCCTGATGCACACCACCCAAAGAGAGGAGCTTCTCTTTGTTGTAAATGAGTTCCTCGCGGCTTTCGGCGTTCAACGAATAATCATTCTTCAGGAAAATCGCTTCCTCAGGGCACACCTCCTGGCAGAACCCACAGAAAATGCAGCGCAACATGTTAATCTCAAATTCCTTCGGCGCTTTCTCAACATTCCCAACCTGCGGCACGCCTTGCGGCCCGGGAGGAGTAATCTTGATTGCTTTAGGCGGACAAACAAATTCACAAAGCTGGCAGGAAACACACTTTGTCCGGCCTTCCGGATCCTTCACCAGATAAGGCGCACCGCGATAGCCTTCGGCAACGATCCACTTCTGCTCGGGATAATAGCCCCCTGATAGGTCACCGCCAGCGGTGTGACCTTTGAAAACGGTATTGGCAAAATGCCGCCAGGTAACCTTGAACCCTCCAGCAATCGCCGGAAGGTAAAGGCGTTCCAACAGACTTAGTTTTTTGCGTTCTACAATCATCTTCTTCTTAATGCATCAGCATCAAAATCACCGCCACGATCAAAATATTCGCCAATGCGATGGGAATAAATCTCCTCCAGCCCAAATCCATCAATTGGTCATAACGGAAGCGAGGGAACATCCAGCGCACCCAGATAAAGAGCACGAGCAGCATTAATGTTTTCGTGAGAAAGATGAAAATATGCGCAACGCCCATTCCAATTGTCTCCGCGGGTTTGTCCGCGATCCATGGCAGTGACCACCCTCCGAGAAACAGGGTCACCATTAAACCGCACCCTGCTATAATCGCGGCGTATTCACCCATGAAGAACAGCGCAAACTTCATCGAGCTGTATTCGGTATTGTAGCCTGCGACCAATTCCGTTTCCGATTCTGGCAAGTCGAACGGCAAACGATTGGTTTCCGCAAATGCCGACACCATGAAGATAAAGAACGAGATCAACGCGGAAGGCCAAACAACGTAACTCAACAAGGTTTGCTCCTGAGCAAAAGGAGGAAAGATAAGCCATCCATGCTGCGCCTGATACATCACGATATCTGTCAGGTTCAGTTTACCTGCAACCAGAAACACCGGGACGACTGACATGCCCATCGCGATTTCATACGAAATCATCTGCGCGCTGGAACGAATACTCCCGAGAAAGGGATATTTGGAGTTAGCGGCATAGCCAGCGAGCACGATTCCGTAAACACCGAGCGAAACCACACCGAACGTAAATAAGATTCCAATATCCAGGTCGGCGATGACCATCTTCTGGTGCCCATCGACGCTTGACCCCATCGGCAGATAAGAACCGAAAGGAATAATCGCGATCGCCAGAAGAGCGGGAACGAAAGAAATAGCAGGCGCCAGCCAGTAATAGGCTTTACGAACGTAACTGGGAGTAAAGTCCTCCTTCAAAAACGATTTCACACCGTCAGCCAGCGGTTGCCAGACCCCAAGACGGGTCAGAAAAGGACCAAGGATCGGAATGGAACCAATCAATGGAAGTGAAACACGATTCGGACCCTGACGATCCTGGATGAATGCCGAAATTTTTCGCTCAGCCAACACCGCGTAAGCCACGATCGTCATGAGCACCCCAAATACCACAGCGATCTTCACGAAGCTCCACAGGGCAAACTGCCCGATGGAACCTAAACCGTCGTAAATTCCTGTTATCGACGCGATCATGTTAGATTGAAATCGTTACACCCGCGTCTCCGAGAGACGCCCAGGTCACACCGTTAAATGCTGGCACTTCCTTTGCCATCTGATTGAAAAGTCCTTCGATGCTGGAGAAACCGTTTTGACCAGTGACGTTGTGAACGAGCTCGTGCAAAAACTCCCACTCAGGTCGTGAGTTGCCCTTCGGCTGCAGTGCTTGCATGAAACGTTGCACACGACCCTTGACGTTGACCAGGCTCCCGCGCTTTTCTGCATGGGCGCAACCGGGCAATAAATAGTGCGCGGCAGCGGTCGTCGCGCTGGGCAAGATGTCCGAGACAATCAAGTGATCCAATTTCCCGAGTAGATCGGCACCGATCCCATACTTCGTAACGTCTTCACCGAAAACGATCAGCGTCTTGATCGTTCCATTGCGAATGCCATCGGCAATCTTAGGAATATTTGAGCCCATCTTTTCGCCGGAAATTCCTACCAAACGGGAACCAGTGCTGTTCGGGTTGCGATCCGGGTTCAGCAAAAATTTGTCACCTTCACCAAAGCGCGGCACGGAGTCAGTTGCAGCATTTACTTTAGCCGCCAGTTTCTTCAGGAGATAAAGCTCCTCGTTTGTCTGGCGAGCAGAAGCAATCACAGCCACCGAGCCAGCCGCCGCTTTAAGCAAAATGTTTGAAACATCACTGATGGCCGAATGCCATGCCATGTGATCCTGCGAAACAACTTTAACCTTCGATCCACTCACCTGCGTCAGACGGTCTTCGCGATTGATCCACTTGTAATTCAAGCGACCGTAATCGCACATCCAGGTCGAGTTAACCGCATCATTCTCGCGCGGTTCGTAGCGATACATCACGTTTTCGCGTGACCCAAGGATGGTGTTACAACCCGTTCCACAGCTGGTGCAGAGGCTTTTGGTTTCCTTGAGGAACCAAACCCGCATCTTGAAACGAAAATCTTTCGAGGTCAGCGCGCCTACTGGACAAATGTCCACCGTGTTCAAGGTGTAATTATTCTCGAACTGCGTGCCCGGATAGGAAGCGATCGTGTTGTAGCTGCCGCGATTCACAATTCCCAACTTGTCATCACCCACGATGTCTTTGGTGAATCGAATGCAACGGGTGCAAAGAATGCAGCGTTCGTCATCCAATACGATGCGAGGACCGAGATCCACCTGCTTCGGCTTATGAACTTTCTCTTCAACGAAGCGGCTCGCGGATTTGCCGTAATCGACCGAATACTCCTGCAGCTTGCATTCGCCAGCCTGATCGCAAATCGGGCAATCCAGCGGATGATTAATCAGCAACGATTCGAGAATGCCTTCCCGCATTTGCTTCGTTGCTGCGGAACTTGGATACAACTCCATCCCCGGAGAAATCGGAGTCGCACAGGCAATAGCCCCACGGGGACTAGTCGGCTCATAAGGCAGAACCGAACGCATGATTTTAGGAGTGCCGTCGGGATTCACCACGGGTTTCCGATCCGGACCCATCGCCGGGGTTCCAAACTCCACCAGGCACATGCGGCAGTTACCGGCGATCGGCAGCTTGGGATGATAGCAGTAATGAGGCACGTCAATACCCGCGACCTGACAGGCCTGCAGCATCGTGGTCGGCTGCAACTTGCCCTGCCAATCCGGCATCATCTTCGGCACGTCGATATCCCGTCCGTCCACCTTGATCTTGACCGTTTCAACGGGTGGCGGTGTGGGCTTCGTTTCAGTTGTCGCTTGCGTCGACATGGAAATTAGTGATTGGGGCTCGCTGCAATTTTTATGTCGCTGGTCGGATCAGCTCCATTGTTACGCGCTTCATCCGCGGCGCCCTTCGCTTCAAATTCATCTTTGAACTTCTTGATGAAGCTCAATACCGGCCAGGAACAGGCTTCGCCAAACGCGCAGATGGTTCGACCTTGAATATTCTGCGCAATGTTCACCAGGTATTCCGCATCCTGCTTGCGACCATGACCATGAGTCATGCGATGCAGCGCTTTACTCATCCAGAGAGAACCCTCGCGACACGGCGTACACTGACCGCAGCTTTCGTGTGCGTAAAACTCAGACAAATTGGCGAGCGCTTCAACAATGTCGGCCGAGTCATCCATTACGATAATGGCGCTGGAACCCGACATACTTCCCGCCGCCTGCAATGAATCAAAATCGTAAGGCAGATCGAGCATGTCGGTTTCGACATCCAACATCGTCCCATCGGCCTGCTTCTTCTTTAGTTTAAACTTCTCGCCTGCTTTGAAAATCTTAGCCGATGACCCACCGGGAATGACGGCCTTCAGTTTACGACCGTCGCGCAAGCCACCACCAAAGTTCGGATGATTGATCAGTTCACCGATCGTCACCTTCCCGACTTCAATTTCGTAGTAACCCGGCTGCTTCACCTGCCCGCTCAGACTCACGATACGCGTTCCGGTGTTATTCGGTGTGCCGAGCTTGGCATACTCCGGTCCGCCCATCAGCATGATATGCTTCACGTGACACAACGTTTCCACGTTGTTCACGATGGTTGGACTCATGTAGAGGCCAAGGATCGCCGGGAAATAGGGAGGCTTAATGCGCGGGTAAGCGCGCTTACCTTCAAGCGATTCGATCAGACCAGTTTCTTCCCCGCAGATGTAGGCACCAGCACCGCGATGCACGTAGATCTCCAGATCGTAGCCTGTCCCGAGGATGTTCTTACCGAGGAAATTCTTGGCCCGCGCTTCAGCAAGAGCTTTGTTCAACAACTTCGCACCGAGCGGAAATTCGCCGCGGATATAGAGATACGCGAGCTTCACGTCGTTCGCGAAGCAGGAGATAATCATCCCCTCGATCAGTTGGTGCGGATCCTTGTGAATGATCTGACGATCTTTGAAAGTGCCCGGTTCCGATTCGTCCGCATTGCAGATGAGATAAATGGGCTTGCCGCTTTTGCGATCCACGAAGCTCCATTTCATCCCCGCCGAGAACCCTGCTCCACCACGACCCCGCAATCCACTCGCCAGAACTTCCGCACGAACCTGCTCCTGGGCAGTTTGCTTCTTACCGTCGGGAGGATCCTTCGGCTGGAGCGCAATACACTTCTTCAGCGACTCGTAGCCGCCGTTGCGCAAATAACATTCGATGTCGGGTGTGTAACCCGGCTGATCGATGTTTTTTAAAATGAGCCGATATTGTTCGGGCATCTGCTTCTTTATTTTTCTTCATCTAAACGCGTGTCGCGCTTGACTCGAAAAACTATTGTTCTACTTTTAACGCTCTTCGGTGCCCGATGGTGTAACGGTAGCACAAGTGATTCTGAATCACTTTGTCAAGGTTCAAATCCTTGTCGGGCAGCCACTTCTTACTTACAACTTCCCACGATCTCATCCGCCTTCTGATCTGACACCGCTTCGTAAAAATCTTCGTTGCACATGATCACCGGACCGGTGCCGCAACTCGCCAGGCATTCCACGAACTCAACCGAAAACTTTCCGTCTTTGCTCGTTTGCACTCCATGCGCCTTCGCATCCAAACCAAACTTCTCGCAAAAATGTTTGTGCAATTTTCCAGACCCCGCCAACGCACAGCTCAGCGTCCGACAAACCTTGATCTGATACTTGCCGGCCGGTTCCTGGCGGAACATTGGATAGAACGTGACCAGCTCCAAAATATTGATCGGCTGGAGCTCGAGCTTCGCGGCGATCCATTCGGTAGCCTCTTTCGAGATATAACCAAAGTGTTCCTGGATCGCGTGCAGGAACATCAACGACGCACTCCGTTTTTCCGGGTAATGCGTGATCAACTCGTTCAACTCCGCTTCGAGTGCTGCTGGAACAGTGAAACTCATTTCAAAATTACCTGTCACATTCTCCCATCACGAAATCGAGCGAACCCAAAATCGCAACCGTGTCACTCATCATATGCCCCGGCAATACGTGAGGCAGAATGCTCAAATTCACAAACGATGGAGCGCGGATCTTCATCCGATTCGGGGTGCCACCACCTTTGCTGTTGATGTAAAAACCAAGTTCACCTTTCGGATTCTCATGTCCGAAATAAACTTCTCCAGTCGGTGCGTTGATCCCCTGCGTCACGAGAATGAATTGATGAATCAACTCTTCCATGCTCGTCAGAACCTTGTTCTTCGGCGGCAAGGTTACTTTCCCATCGGCCACATTTACTGGTTCTTTCGACGCATTGTCGAATCCGCCGGGAATCTTCGCCAAAGCCTGCTTGATGATCCGCACGCTCTGACGCATTTCTTCCATGCGCACCAAATAACGATCGTAGCAATCCCCGACCGAACCGATCGGAATCTCGAAATCAAAATCCTTATAGCAGAGATACGGCTTCGCTTTGCGCAGATCAAATTCAACACCGCTCCCGCGCAGGTTCGGACCGGTCAGACCAAAGTCAATTGCATCTGCTTTCGAAATTACGCCCACGCCCTGGGTGCGATCCACCCAGATCTTATTGCGAGTGAGAAGCGTCTCTGACTCGTCGAAATTAACCACCACTTCATCGCAGAACTTCTGCACTGCCGCACACCATCCGTAGGGCGTATCGCGAGAGACTCCGCCGATACGGGTGTAAGTCGTGGTAAAACGAGCCCCCGTCAGCGCTTCGGCCAAATTGTAGACCTTCTCACGTTCCGTGAACGTGTGCAGAAACACGGTCAACGCTCCCACATCCATCGCGTAGGCACCGAGGCCCAGCAGATGCGACGAGATACGCGCCAACTCGCAGCAGATCACCCGAATATATTGGCAACGCGGTGTCAGCGCTTGGTCAATCCCGAGCAGCTTTTCCACCGCCAGAGCGTAAGCCACGTTGTTCGCGAGAGGCGCGAGGTAATCCAGTCGATCCGTGTATGGGATGAACTGGGTGTAGGTCATGTTCTCCGCGATCTTTTCATCACCACGATGGAGATACCCGACATCTGGAACCGCTTTGGTGATGATTTCACCGTCCATCTCCAGGAGAATGCGCAACACCCCGTGCGTCGCAGGATGCGACGGCCCCATGTTCAGGACCATCGTTTCGCCCTGCATATCGGGCAGATCTGCGGCGGAGGTCCCCGGAATCACACTGCCTGGCTTCGCTTCAGCAATGCGTCCTGCGGGATCTCTAAATTGGATCTCTTGAGATGCCATTGTTACTTCTTATCAATCGGTCCCGGGCCATGGGAATGGCCGTGCAAATTCTTAATATCGTCGCGACGCTCCACCCGGTTGGTCGTTTCGAGAGAGTCGGTTTCCGGAATACGCACGCGCGGTTCGCGAGCAATGGTGTCTTTACCACCAGCAATCGTAACGAACGGGCCACCTTCCAGAGGCGCTGGTTTCGTAAAAGCCACTTCCGGCATTTCGCTCGGTTTACCCGCCAACGGAAAATCTTTGCGCAATGGAAAGTAGGGATAACCTTCCCACATCAAAATGCGGCGCAGATCAGGATGCCCGCGGAAACGGATCCCCATCATGTCGTAGATCTCCCGCTCATGCCAATCCGCCGTGCGCCAAACCTTGGTAACGGTCGGCAACTCAGACTTCTCTTCGCTGACATCTGTCTTCAAGCGCAGCTGCTCACCGTCCTTGAAATTGGAAAAGTGATACACCACCGTCCAGCGTGGGTCATTGCCGTAGTTGTCGATGCTGGAGATATCGACGAGGTACTCGTAGCCCATCTCTGCCTTCAGAAAGCCACAAACCTCTGCAATCCGTTCCGCATCACTGAGCAACACGGTAATTTCACCGCGAAACTCAATGGGTGCGGAGATCAGTTCATTGAACTTCTCCCGCAACTTATTGGCTTGTTCGAGTGGACTCACTAGAAAAAACGGAGTTAACCACGGATAGACACGGATAAACACGGATGGCTAAGCATCGTGTTCCAGAATCCGTGTTTATCCGTGTTCATCCGTGGTTAAAAAATTAGGTTTTCACAAACTCCGGCTTCGGCGTACCCGGTTTAGCCGTATCCATCACCACTTCCCGGTGCGGCTTCGGATGCGTGATCGACTCTTTACCCACCTTCCCCTGCAAACGGATCAGCGCGTCCAAAAGCGCTTCGGGACGTGGAGGACACCCTGCGACATACACATCCACCGGGATAATGTTATCCACACCCTGCAAAACAGCGTAGCTGCGATACATACCGCCCGTGGATGCGCAGGCCCCCATCGCGATCACCCATTTCGGCTCCGGCATCTGCTCGTAAATACGACGCACCGCCATCGCCATCTTGTAAGTCACCGTTCCCGCGACAATCATGACATCGGATTGCCGGGGAGAAAAACGCATCACTTCAGCGCCAAAACGCGCAATATCATAGCGACTGGCACCGGTGGCCATCAATTCGATTGCGCAACAGGCCAGCCCCATCGGCATCGGCCAAAGGGAATTTTTGCGAAACCAGCCCAAGGCAGCATCAACCCGAGTGACGACGACATCGCCCTCGACCTTCGAGTTATAGCCGATTTCTGTGTTGGTGTTCATAGGGATGAAACTGGTTGCACAGTAACGGGATTACTAAACACGCGACTTTTTTACCGCGCAAGAACTTTGTGATTTTTTTCACAAAGTCGGTTACAGGCGAACCAATCGGTCTAAATTAACTCGGTTCCTACGTTGTGGAAGGGCCGATCCGCGGAATTTTGGGAGGGAAAGTCGGGCAGCCTCCCTCACCCCTATCTGAAAATAAAGAGCCGCCCGGATTTTGCCCGGGCGGCTTTGGATGATTCATGTCTGGATATGGTTTATACGGTTACGACCGTCACCTTCGCACTTCGTGGACTTTCGCCACCGTTGTTGATTGCCGATATCATAATCTCGATGGTCGCACCGGCCGGAAGCGATTCGAGGGTGAAGCCGAGGACCGTTGTCGATCCGACCAGGAGAAAGTCGTTATCCACTCCCACAATCCGTCTCCAGATGCGATACGATGCTGCCCTTGCCGGACGATTCCACTTCACCAACGCCGATCCGGCACCCAACAGACTCGCCGATACTTTATTTGGCGCCAGCGGCGTTTCCAACTGGCCCGGTTTGTTGAATCCGAACTGAGTCCAACGATCATCCAGCGGATCCATGCGAATGCTCAACTCCTTGAGCAACGCCCGCACATGGCTGCGTGCTTCGTCGGCCTTGGTGTCGCGGGTGGCCATAGCCAATTGCCACGTAATAGTCTGGCTGTTCACTCCGTTGCGGCCTGTCACCAGGCTGTTGTAGTTGAGCGTCGCTGCGGCAGCAGTCAGGTTCAGCGGCACATTCTCGTAGGTGGGATGCGCGGTGAAATAGGCGGCCAGTGCAGAAAGCATCGGCAACAGCTTCTCCACGGTACGAGGAACTTCGAGCGAACCGATGAAACCAGCTTCATCCCAGAGGGGAGAATAGGATTTGCCGAGACGAAGCTTCAGCAGATCGCGCGACCCGTAGATATAGGCACGCGTGTTGTCGAACAGAGTCGCAAAGGCCTTTTGACGATTCACCAACTCTGTCTTCGCTTGTTTGGAGCTGATATCCCCCGCACCCAGCGCGGCCAACGTCGCCGTCATGTCCGGGGCCTCCACGAGCCCGAGGCTAAGAGCGACGCTGTAGGTTTCAACGCCCGAGATTGCCTGGGTGAGTTGTGACACCAAACCGGGATAGCTGTACTGCAATGCATTTTTCATGACTTTATTGTTACTTTCTTTGTTTCTACCGATGACGAAGGCCGCTTTGTTTTTGGACCGTTTGATCCAGCCACCCGGAGAACATTTTGCTCCCCGCATCAAGTTCGTCATAACAGGCCATGTTATTGCAAAAACAGTCCGCTCCATGTAATGACAAAATTTGATATCAAACCTTGTCAGCGCCTCGAACCCATTGATTCTATTGGTGATATTTGATGAAAGATTTTTTGTTTTTGACGCTTGAGCAGTAAGTGGGAGAAGGGAGTTTCGAGCGGTTTAGACAAAATCCCTGTAGCAGCCGAGGTCACGAGGCTCTAACTCCTTCATGTATAAGGCGTTAAGGGGAAATTGGAGGTTCCTCGCTGTTCTGAGTGGAATGAGTAGTTTGGCTCGCCCTCATCCTTGGTCCTTCTCCCCCGAGGAGAAGGAAAATCAGCGCACCCGTGTCGAAAATCGTTAGTCTTGATTGTAGGCACAGTCCCCTTTGAAGAGTTTGATCAGCCTAAAACGCTAATTTCCAAAAGAGCCGACTCTTCTGATCCCTTCTCCTTGGGGGAGAAGGTTAGGATGAGGGCGAGCCTTCTCTCTAATACCTTCACATTTAATTCCACTGAAAATAGCGAAGAACCAAATTGGAGCCTCGTGACCTCGGCTGCTACATTTGGGGAAGACAGCCTTTCTGGACACTAAACACTGAAAACTGAATACTTTTCCCCCTTTCCATGGTTGTAAATTCTCCCTGAATCGCTGTAGTAGCGAAATGCACATTTACCCAGGGTTCGAGGAAGATCTCAAAAAAGTAGAACGACTCGTTTTCCGGCGCCCCGAAATCAGACAGGTCCTTTGCAATATCCACAAGCTCCTGGCTATCCCAGAATACGAACGCGACCACGAGTGGCTCGATCTCCTCCGTCAATGGATGCTGGTACCGTACAGCATCTGGCCCTCGGATTTTCAACGATTCGGTACCCATCTCTGCTCCCTGGTTGCCTCCGGCCAAGCCATCAGCGAACAAGCACGACGCATCCTGCGCAATTTCTACGCGGTCCCGGGGCCGATCATCTGCGCCGTCGTGTTGGAAGACGAACGCGAGGTGCAGCTGGGCGATTACGACCAGTTCCTGACCAGGCACGCTCTCCGCAAATACGCAGCTGCCGAAGAAGAACTGCTCAGCGATCCTCTCGTCCATGAACTGGTGGCTGAATTCTTCGCCAAGAACCCGACATTTGGTGCGAAAAAGGTAGTGATGCGCCGACGCTTGTCGATGGAACGCAACTTTCGTTGCCACGGTTGGGAGTATGATCCCACCGATCCCAGGAACGTCACCCAGCTCGAATTTGATTCACTCTGTTACATGTTCCAATTGTTTGGAGTCGAGCGCCTGAAGGACGGTAGCTACAAGCCGTTGCTGCAAAAACTTTCCTTCAACAGTACCGGAAACGGGATCAGCATGTTCATTCCGCGCTACTGGAGTTTCGATTCCCAACGGGACGTTAAATGGGGCGAAGTGACCAAGATCCAACGCGCCTGGGGCATCAAACGCGTCGGAGGAAAATGGGTCGACGGCCGATCGCTCAACAAAAAGTTAGCCCGCCTCGTTTACGCAGCTTCTGAGGAAGCAGCCGAACGCGGCCTCACGGGCAAAGAGCGTTACGACCACATCCGCAAAGCCGCCGGCCTGACCGCCGACACCGATCCCCGCGTCCTCCAACGACTGCTTAGCCTGGGCAAGCAATTGAAAGAGGGGAAAAGAGCGTCGGTGAAGAAGAAGTAAGTCCACCGCGCAAGCATCCAAGAAATGGTAGGGCGGAGTTGTGCTCCGCCATAACCAAAACTCTCCAGAGGTAGAGCTCGGCTATCGAATGCTTGTAACGAGGGTGTTTTACCCGAATTCATCGAGAAATCAACCCCTGCTTAAATCTACTCTGTTACTACTGAAGTTAACCAGTTGCTGGAAGTTTTTGCTGACACTCTTTGGGGGAACTCATCACTGCAAGCCTAGCTATCAGCGAGTTTTTTGCAAAAAAGGATTTCGCGCCTGTATGGCCTTCTAAGCGATTTCCAATGCACTTCTTCGTTTGATAATGACAAGCAGGGTTTTAGTCGAGGTCTACAGTGAACTTTTGAAGCTCGTTCATTTTCAGATTGAATAAGGAAAAGTAGCTATCGTCCTTCAGGTCGAAAGCAACATCCATCTGCGCACTAAATTCCTCTTCCTGCTCAAATTCATCATACCCGAAGTCATACCGACCAATGGAAGGAGAAGGTTGGCCTGAGATTACGCAAGTTACATCAAGAGCTACTTTTGCGTTATGGGGGCGAAATGCGACAACCCAGGCATCGAAGTCAGTCACGCGAACGGTGCAGTGTGTTCCAGATACTCCATGAACAGGGATTCGACTCAATTCCGCTTCGAGAGCTCGCAAGATTCTCGGTCGGTGCTTACCGAGAATCAGCTTCCTGACGTATTCGGCAGTTTGGCTAGCAGAAGAATTATAGATGTGCAGCAGTTCTCCCAAATCCCGCAACACAATCAGATTAGCATGCGCGCCTGAAAAGCCACCATCTACCGAGATGACATAAACTTTCTTCTTAAGGCTCAACAACGACTCTATGACGAACGCATCAGGAAACTCGGACTTTTTCTTGCCGCCTTCAAACGGCTTTTCTTGAGCAAAGTATTTTTTGAAGACGTGTGGAACAGCTAGCGGCGGAACGAGGAGAGTCTTGCATAGACAGCTGGTGAAGAAACGCTTCACGGCTGCGGTCAGTGTATTTTGAATCACCGATTTGGTCAGGCTTTTGTATTCTGAGCCAAAGCTTCGGTGCAATGCACCAAGCAGGCGGGTCTTATCTTTAAACCTCTCTATTCCATTGTATGCGTCCAAAGCCTGTTCAGCGATTCGGCGGCTGATTTCTTGCTTGGTTATATCAGTAGTAACGAACTCGAAATGGCCCTCGCGGCAAAGTTTTCGGAATTGTGAAAATGTTGAATTGTTTAGGCAGAAATTGGCATTTCGAAAAACACATGTATCAATGAATACCGTAGTAGTTTCGAGGGAGCGGGTTTCTCCGCTCATGCTTGACGGTTGAAATGTAGCAGCGGTGCTTCCGGATTTTTCCGGAGACGGGCGTTGCTGTCGCTCTTTTCCAGTGTTTGTCATGGGATGGCGGAGACATATCGGTTTCTATCTTCGGGGTCAACGTTTGACACACCATTTGGCGTATATGTGGCAAATGGGAATTTTTTGTCTTGGAAACGATGTTTCGCGCCTTTGTTAATTTTAAATTGCTCCTTTCAACATATCTAGACAGCCCTTTTGACCTCCCTTTGAAAACATACCCAGTTCGAGGCAAAGAATATGCGCGAGTGGGTTTCTTAACCGCCCCCTACTCTTGCGTTGGAACGGCGGCGGGCACTCCCCCGCCATTTTCTGAAAAGCAGAAAGAAAGCCTACGCGGGAACTGGCATGAGGGGGCTAATTTAGAAGGCGAACATAAAATCACATATTCACTTGAAGACCTTATCAAAGAGAACTGGAAGCAATCACACCAACTGCTCGGACAGTTTGAAAAGGCACTTAAGAAGCTCGGCAAGTTTCATCGGAAGGTGAACAAGTTTTATCTTACCTATTCATTGAGCGGAGAACGAAGCGCGGTTGAAATTGTTCCGCAACGCCAAGCATTGAAGGTGTATTTGCGTCCAAAAAAGCGGTGCTTGAAATCGCAAAGTCTCGAATTAATTAGCTGTGAACACATTGGGCATTGGACGAATGGCAACACATTTTTCCTTGTATCGAAATCGAGTGAAATTCCTGCCGCGGTTGATTTAGTAGAGCAGGCAATTGAAGTGAGCAAGAAAGGGAAATGATGGATACGCAGAACCTATTTTTGGATACCCAAGTCTTCACGGGAGAAATGTTTGATTTTGGCTCCAAGAAGTTGACAGAAATTCGCAGGCTTGCTCAGGACGGTAAACTTAAAGTTCTGATTACGGAGACCACGGTTGATGAATGCAAAAAGCGAATAGAAAAGATGGTGGCACACTCGATTTCTGAACTTAGGGGTAAAGAGAGCAAAGGTGTTTTGAAACTAGCTCCCTCGTTCGACAGAAGTTTTTTCGATAAATTGGACGAAAAAGTCCTCTCCGCTGAAATTATCGCGAAATTTGAGCAGTTCCTGAAAGAAACGAAGGCAACAGTTTGTCCCCTCGCAATCACAATTAAAGAGCTGTTTGCGGATTATCACGATGGAAAACCACCTTTTGGGCCAGAACAAAAAAAGGACCAATTTCCCGATGCCGCAGCAATGCTCTCGCTCTTGAAATGGTGCAAAGCCAACAAAGAAAAAGCGAATGTGGTTAGCAATGACGGCGATTTATCCAGCGTCTGTGAGGCTAACCCAAAGGTTTTCACTTATTACAAAGGTTTGGGTGGGTTTTTGGATGCCTTTAACAAACACCAGGCACTAGCACAGGTAGTTGAGTCCATCGTGGCCAAGCAAGAAAGCGTCATCAAAATGGAGGTTGCACGGAAGTTCGAAGCCTCTGGATTTATTCTGACAGGTGAAGACGGAGAGGTTGAACATGTAAAAGTTGATGAAATCGAATTTGGCAAATCTTTGATTGTTGCGTTGCACGACGATTACGCTCTTGTCGAGTTAACGGTAAATGTGGATTACACGGCGCAAGTGTCTTATGAGGATTCTTCGACTGGCTATCGCGACCATGAAGACGACAAGTATTACTTTCGAGAAACAGTGAATGAAGAAGTGGAGCGAAATGAACGAGTCTCCATTGAGCTTGAAATTGAATTTAAAGCTGATTCCCCCGACGACGCGAGGGTTAGTGTGCATTTTGGAAATGGCGATTTCAGAGTGAAAGTTGGGGAAAACCCTTTGGATTACAAGTGAGTCAATGGCAACTGAGCTAAATCCAAAATTCAGCGAGTATTTGGACGGCCTTGTGATGAAGGGGCAATTAACTCCAAAGAGCCGACGCAATTACGGCTGTTATGTAACACGAATCGAGAAAACCCGTCTGTGAACCCGTCACGCACTAGACAAGACTTCCAATCAGTCCGCGGGACCCGCGACACCCCATTCATCGCGATAAACGACCCCTCGCGGAACCCGCGACACCCCGTTCATCGCGATAAACGACCCCTCGCGGATCCCGCGGCACCCCGTTCATCGCGATAAACGACCCTTCGCGGATCCCGCGGCACCCCATTCATCACGATAAACGGCCCCTCGCGGATCCCGCGCCACCCCATTCATCGCGATAAACGACCCCTCGCGGAACCTGCGGCACCCCATTCATCGCGATAAACGGCCCCTCGCGGATCCCGCGGCACCCCATTCATCGCGATAAACGACCCTCGCGGATCCCGCGACACCCCGTTCATCGCGATAAACGACCCCTCGCGGAACCCGCGGCACCGACTTTTCGCCATGAGGAGTTGTTGTAAGAAGCTGGTTTGGCAGGAGGTTGCGGCTTCAATACCCCTTGATCGCGGCCTCGCAACGCGCCAGCAGCTCGGTTTCTTTGCGGGCGCGCAGGAGCGGTGAACATTCTTTGAGGAGCGCCTTTGCTTCGGGCATTCGGCATTGGCGAGCGACCGCAATACAGAGGGTGGCTTTCACCTCCATTATGATGCCGAACGCAATGGGATTGGACGCAGCAGCTCGCTGCAGGGCGAGCGTGTCCCGGAAATACTTTTCCGCCAGGGGGAACTGATTTCGTTCCAGGGCGATCAATCCGCGAATCCAAAAGACAAATGCTTTGGGCATTTCGGCCAGCCCTTCTTCCGAGACCTCTTTCATGAGCTGGTCGGCCGCCTCCGCATTCCGCAGGTTTCTTACCAGGGCAAGGGCATAATCAATCCGCGGGTTCAATTCGCTCCCACCACTCGCCTCAAACGCTTTCCTGTGACACTCGACGCATCCGCGATCGTCTTTCGCCGCCTCGAAGATGTCACCTTGCCGGGAGAGAAAGTAAGCTCTGCCCAATGGATTGTTTTCATGTTTTCCGTAGAGGGCAATGGCTCCCGCCAGATCCCCTTCTCTGGCCATGACGACGGCCAATCGACAATCCAACTCAATAGCCGGGACTCCCAGGCCGGTGCACCGCCTGAAAGCACGAAGGATGCGAATCGACCGGCGAACACTGTTGTTGCGACACCATACCGAAGCCTCGAGAAGATTATTGAACGCAATTGAGGGCACCTGCATCAGTACGAAGAAGGCGAGGAAGAGGATGCCGAGAATGAAGCCTGTCCATCCCAATCTTCGATAGGGAGGACCTTTATATAAGGTGATTCCATTCCAAAGCAGAAGAACCAGCCACGGCGTCCAGTTTGCTTTTATCCCAAACCAAATCGAACGCCAAAAACCAACGAAATCACGACTCTCCTTTTCCATCCCTGGCGTGAGCTGTTCATCCAGGCCGGTATCATCCCCCATTTGGACACGTAGCGCTGCGTTCAATTTCTCAGCCGCTTCATCGGTGTGGAACTTGATGTCAGTAAACCCTAGTTGTTCCAGGGAAGATCTCGCGTCGATCAGACTTTGGGCGGGCACACGATCTGTGATCGGTTTTCCCGACCGGTTGCGCGCGGAGTAAAGAAAGCTGGTCATATCGGCGCTCTTTTAACCCAGGGGCCGCTGGGATTGAAAGCACGATGGAATAAAATACGCGGTTGCCAGACGATTCCCTTTCGCAGGGCGTATTCCACACTCTCCATGTAGGCGGTGAGCATAATCACGCAAAAGGCAGGGCGCAGTTCCTTCAATCGCGACACCAACTCAATGCCCGGCATCTGCGAGACTCCATATCGCAAGTGCGCCAGGAAAAGGAACTCGTGTTAGAGTTGAATTATTAATCGGCACGAACAATCAATAAGCCATGCAGGTTCCCGAATCCATTCAGTGTCCGTTCTGCGGACAACAATTCGAGTTAGTCATCGACACCAGCGTTTCCAATCAGCGCTTCACCACCGATTGCGAAATCTGCTGCCGACCTTTTGAAGTATTCGTCGAAAGCGAATATGGCGAAGTGGTCTCGCTCTCGGTGCAGTCGTAGATCCTCTTGCGCTTCCTACGGGCCAAAGTTTGCCGATGGATTTAAATTCGTAGCGGTGCCGGCCGTAGTGATGATTGGTCCCACCGCGTTACTGCTGGAGATGCTGTATTGGCCTGCACTGTTACTGCGTGCGTGATTCCTGATCACCAGGTTTCCGATGTTTGTGTTCGTTCCGGCCACCGCTGTGATTTCCAATCCGAAGCCAGAATTGTTGATCAGATGATTTGCTTCCAAACGATTGTTCGCGCCAATGATGCGCAATCCCGCCTGGGGATCCGCGGGGGAGACGGTGCCGTTGTTCTCGCTGCGGTTGCCTGTAACTACCGACCGCTGCGTCACCTGGATTCCTGCGCCGCCCGTATTTGCGGATACCGTGTAATCAGAAACGGTGCCACTCAAAAGCGAGATGCCCGGCGCTCCGGAATTCCCTCTGAGGACGCAACGGGAAACCAAAACATTCTCTGAGGTGGAACGAATACCGCCCCCGCGACAGGAGTGCACGTTGCAATCACTCACCGACGAATTTTCCCCGACCGCGATACCAACCGTGCCGCTCCCTTGGACGGTGCAATCGCGCACAACTCCGTTGGCGAGGACGCTGATACCCACCCGTCCATTGTTCTGCACGGAACAATTTTCAACAGTGACGTTTGGGCCATTCCCAGAAATCCCTTCACGAAAGGCAGAGAAGACGCGGCAGCCTGTTACCAATGATCCTTCTCCAATAGTGATGCCGAATCCTGCGGTGTTTGTGGCGGAGATCACGGTGCAGTTGCGAATCACCGACGAACTTGAAGCAGTCAATACCGCGGCGGCTCCTGAAAACAAAAGGGAGGGCCCCAGGGCATTGACATGTGAATCCGCAACCAGCGCGCGAGAGCCGACGGAGAGTTCGCCACGTCCAGTGGTGAAAATAACTCCACTCACCTGGGAATCGTCACCAAGTTGAATGCTGAAATTAAGATTTGTAGGGTTGCTGATGCGTGAGTCATGAAGCGAAGAGCGGTCTCCCATCTGGATTCCACCGCGCGAAATCTGACACTGGGAGATAACACTGTCACTCCCCAGGTCCAGGGAGCCGACCATGGAAAGATTTTGGCAGACGACATTTGCCGCAAGCCCACCCACCGCCTTGCCAGCGCCAGCGGCCGCCAGGATAATCCCGTTGTGGATGATTACCGCGTCATTCGCCGCAGGAAGGTTAATGGCATTTTGGTCTGTGCCAGTGGAGATAAGTGAGAATCCATTGAGGTCGATCGTAACGCGTCCAGCTGTGGCCACGGAGATGGTGCTTTTGCCCCCAGCTCCCGCGATATCCCGGCTCAGATAATAGCAACCGATTCCTTTGATCACATGCACTGCGGAAGCGTCTCCGGCAAGGGTGGAAAGATCCGTGCGCGGCTCTATCTGCGAAAGCGTCTTCATTGTCGGTGCGGGAGCGCCCGGTGGGGTCAGAATCCCCTGCGCTAAAGCGCCACACGGAGCGTGAACCAAAACAACCAACGCGGCGCCAAGTTGTGCAAACAACATCTTCATAATATCTCGCTTTGCCATCCAACCGTTTGGAGTGCATTCCACCCTATAGGAGCGCAACGAGATGCCAATCTCCGTTTGCGGCACGGATGGCGCGGTAGTGATGACCGGGGAACCGACAATAGCCACACCCGCCGTTATGGTAATCCATTCAAGGCGTTTGGGCAGTCTTGGCTCAAAATAAGAAGGCCGCGGGCGGCTTTGCGTTGTCCATTTTGAGTGTTTGACGCCTGGTCTAATTTCCAGTGTCGGAAGCTGTCCTGATATCGCTATGAGTTACAGAAGCGTTCTTCGGCAGGGAAAAATAGAAGGTGGCACCCTTTTCAACCTCCCCTTCCGCCCAGACCCGTCCGCCGTGTCGTTCGACGATCTTTCGAACGTTCGCCAGCCCGATCCCTGTCCCCTCAAATCGATCGTTTCCATGGAGTCGCTGGAAAACACCAAATAATTTGTGGGCGTATCGTTGATCAAACCCCACCCCGTTGTCGCGGACGAAGATGGTGTGAGTCTCGCCTTCATCTCTCGCGTTGATTTCGATTTGGGCCACGTTCCTCGGCTGAGTATATTTCACAGCGTTGGAGAGTAGATTTAGTATCACTTGCCGCAGCATCGGCTTATCGCCATTTACGAAGGGCAACTCTCCGATGGACCAGCGCACCTCCCTGCCCTTTGTTTCGAAGCGAAAGCTTTCCACGATCTCCTCGACCAATTCCCGCAGCGGGAATGCAGTCGTTGCCACTTCCGCTCGCATCATTCGCGAAAACGAAAGCAGGTCATCAATCAGCACCATCATGTTTTCAGCGGACTGAGATATTTTCTTCAAAAACTGCGTCTCATCGGCATCCAGTTTCACCGCAGCCGTTTCTTCGAGCATCTCGCCAAAAGCTTTGATGTGCCGCAACGGAGCCCGCAAATCATGCGACACGGAGTAACTGAAAGCTTCCAATTCGCGGTTCACCTCCTGGAGCTCTGCGGTTCTCTGGCGCACCCGCTCCTCCAGCTGAGCATTTAATCGTTCGATTTCCTGTCGTGCCTGCCGTCGGCGCGTGTCATCCCGTAGAATCTTGAGGAAGCCGCGCACGTTTCCGGAATCATCTTTCAGCGCCCGCATCAAACCATTGGCCCAAAACCGGTCTCCACCTTTGCGCACATGCCAGCGCTCATCGGCCGCCATGCCCTCCGTCAATGCAGTCTGCATCTCCGCTTTGTCGGCACCGTTTTCCAAATCTTCGGCCGTAAAAATAACGGAGCCACTCAGACCTACCATTTCGTCACGCGGGTATTTCAAAATTTTCTCGGCGCCTGAGTTCCAACTGCTGACGGCACCATTAGGTTCCATGGTAAAGATGGCGTAGTCCTCAGCTCCCTCCACAATCAACCGCAACCGCTCCTCCTGCTCGCGCAGCTTTATCTCAGCCCGTTTGCGTTGACTGATGTCCCGAATAAAACCGGTGAAGAGAGGCGCGCCAGTGGTGGGAATTCGCGAAATGGAAATCTCGGCCGGGAAAATCTCCCCATTTGCTCGCTGCGCCTCCAGTTCGTAGCGCCGGCCTGGATGCCTGGGTTCCTGGTCGGTCGAAGACCGTTCGATTCCTTCTCTGTGTCGCTCTCGCAAGTACGGTGGAATAATCAGCTCCACCATGCTTTTGCCCAATACCTCTTCCCGCTTATATCCAAATATTTTTTCCGCCGCCGGGTTCCAATCCTGCACCATGCTTTCACCATCAATTGTTATAATGGCATCCAGGGCGGAGCTGACGATGGCTTCCTTGCGGGCTTCAATGGCTCGCCTGTCTTCTTCAGCTTTTTTAATATCCGTAATGTCGCGTGAGACGGACAAGACCCGTTCGGGTTTACCGTCCGCGCCCAATATGGGCGTGCAGATCACATCCCAGAATTTGGGCGTTCCCGCCATGGTGGGACACGCCCCCTGAAATCTCCCTAACTGCCCGGCGCACGCGTCAGCCAGCGCTTTTTTCGCATCAGCAAAATGATCATTCTTCCAAAAATCGACCCACAGCTGTCCGAGCAGGGGCTGGAGGTCGCATATTTCCATTAGCTTTTGGCCACCTTCCGTCATTCCAATCAGCCGACCCTCCATATCCAATATCTTGATGCAATCTGAGCTGCTTTCGATGATGCGACGGCTGAATTCTTCACTCACCCGTAAAGCCTCCTCCGCTTTTTTTCGGTCCGTAATGTCGTGGAAATAAACCGACAAACCATCTGGAGAAGGATAGGCAGTGACGAACAGCCAGGCGTCCAAAAGACTGTAATACGCTTCAAACTTTACCGTCACCCGGTCTTCGACCGCCTGTTGATACCGTTGGTCGAATGCCGACCCAACCGACTCGGGAAACTCCTTCCAGACATTACGCCCAATCAGTTGTTCGCGGGACCTTTTCAGCAATCTTTCCGCCTGTCGATTGACGTAGGTGAAGCGCCATTCACGATCCACCGAAAAGAACGCATCAGTGATACTCTCCAGGATGGAGGTGACCCGCCGTGTCGTCTCATACAAGGAACGGTTATGTTGCTTCTGCTCGCTGACATCCACCATCGCACCTACCATCCGCACCGCCGCCCCGGCGTGGTCCCGGACGATGTAGCCGCGATCCATCACCTCCGCATGGGACCCATCGCCCCGCTCAAACCGGTATTCGCACTGCCAAAAGTTGGCATTCCCTGCCAATGCACCGGTGAGGCTCGTCTCAACCCTGGCACGATCTTCCGGGTGGAGATGCTTAGCCCAAAGTTCCACCTGGATTTCCGGAGCGGCAAAATCGTATCCAAAGATGGAATAGTAGTTTTGGTTCCACCGGATTTGCCCCCCTTTGATATCCCAGTCGTAAATGATGTCCTGAGTGACTCGTGTGGCGAGTTCGAATCGTTCAAGGCTGGCTTGCAACTCTTCACGACGCTGCCTTTGCTCGGTCACATCCCGAAAAAATATGCAGAGGCCGTCCGGGTCGGGGTAAACACGGCTTTCAAACCATTTCTGCCACGGTTCGTAGAACGCGTCGAAGACCACAGCTTCCTGCTCCGCCACCGCCTTTTCATAAGCCCTGCGAAAGGGCTGGTCAGCCCCTTTGGGAAATTCTTCCCAAATACACTTCCCAATCAAATATTCTGGCTTTCGCCCTAAAAGTTCCCCCGCTCTTTCATTAACAAACGTATACATCCAGCTCTGGTCCAGGGAAACGAACGCCTCGGTTAAGCGGTTCAGAATCGTGGCAATTCTTCGCGCTTCTTTTTCGTAGGTCTCCCGACTCGCCTGTTGACGAAGAAGACTCATTGTCGTGGCTTGCTCCAGGCGCAGTTCCGTCATGTCCCGCTGCACTGCAACAAAATGCGTAATCTCCTTCCGAACATCGCGTATGGGGGTGATCTCCCATTGCAGAATGAATTCCGTCCCATCCTTCCGGTAATTGAACGTCTCCCCTTGAAAATCCTCACCGCGACCCAGTTGCTCTTTCAAACGATCGAGAACTTTTCTGTCGGTGTTCTTCCCTTGTAAAATTCGGGGCGTCTTGCCAATCACTTCTTCTGCCGAATAGCCCGTCATCTCCGTAAAAGCGTGATTCACATACACGATCGTAGGGCCTGGTAATTCGAGATCAGGCGTGGTGATCACAACCGCTTCTTTCACCTGTTCAATGGCGCATTCGAACAAACGCCCTGGTCCAAGGTCTTCCTGCGCCTCCGTTCCGCCGGGTCGATGCTTCAATGCCCGCTCGATGGTTGGTCGCAGGTCCTGCAAACGATCCTTGGGAACATAGGCAGTGGCACTTAAATCGAGGGACGCCATCCTGACCTGATCAGCAGGGGAGGTGGAGCCGGTCACAAAAATGAAAGGCAGCTCCGGCCTCCTACCCCTTGTGATTTTCAGCGCACTAATCCCGTCAAATTGAGGAAGCCCATGATCCGACAACACAACATCCGGCGCGGCCGTCTCCAGCTCCTTGATAAAATCTTCCCGTGCTTCCACCCGCGTGGCCGTGAAGTTCACACCGCCTCTGTGCAGGGCCTTGCTGATTAACTCGAAATCCCTGCGATTATCTTCCAGAACTAAAATTCGGATCGCCCTCCCCATTGAACCTCCTCCCTGCACTGTAATGCTCATTAGGCGAAGCGCCACACCCTCTGCCGACCCTTTCCGAGGGAAGGCGATCCCATTACGGGGCTGTATAAAATCGCACGTCCACACAATAGGGATTAGCGCCTTAAGCAGGAAACAAAGAACAGCCGCCCAGTTGCCCGGGCGGCTTTGCGTTATCCATTTTGAGGGTGGGTTGAGTTAGGCGGCAACGGTGATTGTTACCTTCTGGCTCTTCTGGCTCTCGCCACCGCTGTTCACGGCGGAGACCACGATTTCGATC
>JBKJKE010000012.1:0-16053 GCA_046597605.1 Limisphaerales bacterium
TTTTCATCGCGAGAACCGGTTCCGTGACCGTGAGGGAATGTGGGTGTCGCCCCAAGCGACACCCGAAGCGAGGTTTCCGATCGACTGCGTGAGCACACAGCAGTCGGAAACCGAGCGAATTCGGGGGTGGTAGTTTCATTGCGAAAAGCGGCGCACGCCTTTGTTTCCAATGCGATCCTGCCCATGCTGCCCCTCCCCTACGCGGGGAAGGGTGCGGGGATACCCTTCACACGGCTTTCGCCGAGGTCTCTTCCTGCAAAAAGGTTCGTATACGGTCAACAACCAGGCACCATCTTCTATTTGCAGTCGATCCGTGGTTTTCGTAGCCCAAACTAACAACTGACTCGCCAATATTCTATATGTGTTAGTCAATTCGAGGATGTTTTTGATGCTCGCAGAGACCGCTTCTCCGATGGCTCTAAAGTTACGTTTGCCCTTCCAGAAAGAACGACGGCACTAAATCTTCCTCGGTCCTGCGTGTTCACGCATTTTTGATCCAATCTTTACGACGAAAGCAGATGGAAACGGAACCGGTTTAGTAGGCCTGGCATCCGTCTATGGAATTATGAAGCAGCACATTTTCCGATCGAGAAACAAACGCAACGAAAAGCTGCGGCGAAGCCGGTGGCGAGACCTTCAATCGAGCTGTCTGGCCACGAGACTATCCTGCTCGCAGAAGACGAAGATAGCTTGAGAGGCCTGGTTTCCACTTTGCTGAAGCGCCGCGGCTATAAAGTAATCCAGGCATCCTCTGGCGTTGAGGCGCTGAAATGGCGGCAATCCAATACCGAGAAGATTGATTTATTACTCACCGATTTAATTATGCCGGGAGGAATGGATGGCCTTGAGCTCGGAGCGCAACTCTAAAAACACATAGCCCCTTGTGCAAAAGCCCTCCGCATGTCATTTGGCGTTCATCCCAGTGTTTCTATATCCTCCGCGAACCAAGGTAATACTTTCGGGAAACTCCTTGTCGCCGAAGCGGATCACAGCCGGTTTTAAAGCATTTCTGACGCACTGCATGACTTCACGGGGGCTGAAGGGCTTGGTCAGGTATTCGTTGACGCCCACGTTACTCGCAATCAGCCTGCTGGCATCGGTGTGGCACGCCGTCAGCATGACAATAGGGATGGCGCTCGTGGAAGGAAATCGCCGCAACATTTCAGCTACTGCGGTGCCATCGAGTTCAGGCATCAACAGATCGAGCAGAATGGCATCTGGAAGCAACGCCTGAGCTTTCTGAAGGGCTTCCAGTCCATCGGCTGCCGTTTCAACTTCATAACCTTCTTTGAGAAGATGGAACTTCAGCAGCTCGACCACGTCGCGTTCGTCATCGGCGATTAACACTTTGGGTATCATTCCGACAGAGTAAGCCAAGCCCGCAAAGGGACAACGACAGCAGCGTAACACGCTTGTTAAGATTGCGTGTCGAAGGCTTATCGCAGCAATCGCCGAGTGGCCCTCCAACAAGGAAGAATTCACTTATCTGTAACGTAAGCGCCCTTCTTTTAGCCACCTTGCGGGACTAGTGTTGCCCTGACTTAAACAGGTCGTCAGGACAAACTGGCTTCCAAAATCAGAAGGAAAAACAAAAACATGAAAACGTTAGAATCT
The DNA here is from genome assembly GCA_046597605.1 of Limisphaerales bacterium. Taxonomy (GTDB): domain Bacteria; phylum Verrucomicrobiota; class Verrucomicrobiia; order Limisphaerales; family JACDHS01; genus JACDHS01. Next base: position 1,615 of record JBKJKE010000012.1, read on the forward strand.
GCACCCATCATCCGATCGCAGCACGGTAAGGGTTTCCTGATCGACATGGACGGCGTCATTTACAAAGGGTCGCAACTGATACCGGGAGCCGTTGAATTCATCGAAACTCTCCAGAAACAGAATATTCCTTTCATGTTTCTGACCAACAACTCGGAACGTTCACCGCGAGATCTGGCGGGAAAGCTTGAACATCTCGGAGTAAAGGTTTCCTGGAGGAATTTTTACACTGCAGCCCACTGCACGGCTGACTTCTTAATTAGACAACGCCGCACGTCGAGTGCGTTCGTGATTGGCGAAGGGGGGCTATTGATTGCGTTGCAGGAGGCAGGGATCGCATTTGATTCAATCAAACCTGATTATGTCGTGGTAGGAGAAGGTCGGCTGTTTAATTTCGAACTGGTGGAGAAAGCGATGCGGCTGATTGAAAAAGGAAGCCAATTGGTAGCGACGAATCCAGATACCTGGTGCCCCACGGATGCAGGACCACGTCCGGGGACAGGTGCTCTGGCGGCTTATCTGGAAAGTGCAACCGGGAAGAAAGGGTATTACCTGGGGAAGCCCAATCCATTTATGTTTCTCATGGCGAGGAGCCGCTTAGGGTTGCATACAGCGGAAACCATTATGATTGGTGACACCATGGAAACGGATATTCGTGGAGCCGTCGAGTTGGGGATCGAGGCCTATTTGGTTCTTACGGGATCCACTTCACGAGAGATGCTGTCGAATTATCCTTACAGCCCCACACAAGTATTTCAATCAATACAGGAGGTATGCGCAGATTTAAGGGCAACCCTGAAGCCAGCGGTAGACGGTGAGAAACCGACTCGCGGGAACCGCGGAAAGAAGTTGGGATCGGCGTTGGTCGCGGCGTGACATCCCTTTGACCGGAGAACTGTTGCGAATGCAAATATACTGGCTGTTCCAACAGGGGCTTGATATGACCGAACAGACGAACAGGAGAAACACCCAAAACCATGGATCTTTATATTTTGCGACATGCTAAAGCCGAAGAACGCAGTGAAAAATTTGCGGACGACAGCAAACGACCCCTAACAAAAGAGGGAATCAAGACGCAACGTGCAGTCAACAAAGGTATGGCTGCGTTGAAACTCAAGTTCGATTTTGTTTTGAGCAGCCCGTTTCTACGGACAAAGGATACGGCACAGATGGTAGCCAAAGATTTTGAAACAAAGCTTCCGAGGTATTCGAAGCATCTCGCTCCAGACGGAGAGCTGAGGGCATTAGTTGAGGAGATCACGGAACATCACTCCTCAGCCAAAAGCATTTTGATTGTAGGGCATGAACCGAGTTTGAGCCGCCTGGTAGCCCAACTGGTTGGCGGAACCGAAAAACTGCAACTTTCCTTCAAGAAATCTGGATTGTGTAAGTTAACCGTGGGGGAGCTGCGTTATGGGAGATGTGCAAAGTTGGAATGGATGCTTGCGCCTAAGCAGCTGCAACTCATCGGTAAGTGAGCTCCGAGACGCAGACACTCAAATGGCACAGAATAGTAACCGTCCGGTCGTGGAATGTTTGGCCACGTTGAGGATACATTCGGCGGTATGTTGCGATTTGTTAAAACATGCTGCAGGTCATTCCTTTTCCCGCTTGCTTACATTTTTGCCATGAGTGGCGATATCGGCGCTCGTGAGGAAAGCCCGGAAACATGGTTTGCAGATGGGCAACGCGCGCTGGCGCGGTTAAAAGCCCGAGAGCAGAACAACGGTCAGGCGAGAAACGTGATCTTGTTTATAGGGGACGGCATGGGAATCAGCACGATCACGGCGGCAAGAATTCTCGAGGGGCAGCAGGTCGGAGAGCCTGGTGAGGAGAACTCACTCAGCTTCGAACAACTTCCCTACTCGGCTCTTTCAAAAACATACAGTGTCAATCAACAGACTTCGGATTCAGCACCGACCATGACAGCGATGGTGACTGGTGTGAAGACGGGCGATGCGATGCTCAGCGTGAATCAGCATGCCGTTCGCGGTGATCATCGGAGCTCAGCAAGCAATGAGCTGACAACCATTCTACAACTAGCCAAGAGGGCCGGAAAAAGTGTTGGAGTTGTCACAACCACCCGCATCACCCACGCCACGCCTGCGGCTTGCTATGCTCACAGCCCGGAGCGGGATTGGGAATGTGATGCGGAAATGACCGCTGCCGCTCGGGCGGATGGATTTTCTGATATCGCCCGGCAACTGATTGAGTTCAACGAAAACGGGGCGATTGATGTTGTGCTGGGGGGTGGCCGGTTGAAATTTCTGCCGAAATCGCAACGCGACCCGGAATACCGAGATCTTCACGGCGAACGGGAGGATGAACGCGATTTGATCGAGGAATGGCAGCAACGCACCAGCGGAACCTTTGTGTGGAACAAAGCGCAGTTCGAGCAAATCTCCATGGCTTTGAAAACTCCCCTTCTCGGTCTTTTTGAACCTTCGCATATGAAATATGAGTATGATCGGCCAAGAGACGCAGGTGGCGAACCCTCGCTGACCGAGATGGCGTTGAAGGCGGTGGAAATCCTCGGGCAAAACACCAACGGATACTTTCTTATGATCGAAGGAGGTCGGATTGACCATGGCCATCATGAAGGAAATGCTTTTCGCGCCCTGACGGAAACGATTGAACTTTCAAGGACGGTGGACGCCGTAAAGAAGCGGGTGGGTTTGGATGAAACGTTGCTGATTGTAACAGCGGATCATAGCCACACATTGACGATCGGCGGATATCCCAAAAGAGGAAACGACATTTTGGGCCTGGTTGAGAGCATCAACGAACACGACAGCGACGGACTGCAAAGGAGCACTGATCTGCTGGGCAAGCATTACACCACGCTCAGCTATGCGAATGGCCCGGGCTATGTGGGTGCTTCCGATCAACAAGGGGAAGGTGCAAAAACATTTCCGCACAAAGCGAAGAGATTTGTTGAACCGCAACGAGGACGCCCGAGTCTGAAAGAAGTGGACTGTTCGCACCCCAACTTCATGCAAGAGGCACTTTCGCCACGGTCAATGGAGACACACGGGGGTGAGGATGTCGCCATCTTCGCAGGTGGACCCAAAGCACATCTATTCGGCGGTGTCCTCGAACAAAATGTTATCTTTCATATCATGGTGGAGGCGATGGGATTGCCGGTCCGCGCCCTTTCGACGAGGTCTGCTGCCAACGAGGTTGCAACTATCAAAACCGAGATTACAGGGGCTATAGTGAGTCCGCCCCGGAGGTAAGCCCATCGTCTGATGGGAAGTCCTCCTCGCGCGCCCGCTGAGCCCGCCACCAAAGCCGCCGTCATTCACAAACCTAAGCGAGCCTGGCGATGCGGCAACAGAATCAGATAAATCCGCACCGGCGCTCGTTCGGAATACCGAAGGGCTAAGAACGATCAATAAACATGATGCCATGTTCGTGGCTTGCGACTGCGCATGGCCATCGAAATACACGTAATTGCGCCTGGAAACATGTTGCACTCCCTTGGCGGCTTCGCCCGCATAGAGGGTGCCCGAATTGGGGTCGCCCAGTGCGACCGTCATCGGGGTGATGAACACGTCCAGGTCACCCACCATCCAGTTGGTGGAAGGATTAGGTACGACCGCCAGTTTTTTGTTTCCAAGAAACGGTTTAACCACACTTCCGTTGTTCGTAATACTCGTTCTTAGCGTCAGGCTGACCACGTTGCTGATCGAACCTGGGTTGGGCATCAATGGAAAATAAGCGGGGCAGATGAACTGTTTGGATTCTCGTGTCACATTGGCCGTTTTCAAACCCTTGGTGAGATAGTTCTGCACATACGCACCTAACTGATAGCTGTTCACCTGGATGCTCGTGTTTGGGTCGTAACGACAAAAAGGTGAAAGCGATTTACCGTCCTGCGCGGTGGGAAGGGTGTCCTGAAAATCCATCGTATACAGGTGGGTCGCGAGTCCAATCTGCTTCAGGTTGTTGAGGCACTGCGTAGCAACGGCACGGCTTTTTGCTTTGGCGAGCGCCGGTAACAGCATCCCGGCAAGGATCGCAATGATTGCGATGACGACTAGAAGTTCAATCAACGTAAAAGCCCGCCGGTGAGCAACGCATCTCATGGGGGTTCATTGCTGAATCCTAGTCGGCCCGGTGCGTTTCTACATCAGAAAAGTAGTGACCTGCGGTATCAGGCTGAAGCATCAGACACACAGCTGCCTTCGGGGTCCTCTCTTTCCTATGAGAATGTCTTCGACAGCACCATTTCCCATATTGAAGACACGCCCTGAAAGTGCTCTGCTCTATGCATGGCATTACCTTATCCAACCATCATCCCTGGACTACGCAGTCCCGCCGCTCAAGTGAATGGCATCGTCTATTTTGGCCGCATGCTGGACAAGATCCGGCTCGCGGCAGCAGGAACGCTTCCCGAGGGATGGAAACCGATGCGGGGCCAGGTCATGACGAACAGTTTCGACGATCGCTGCTGTAAGTTCCTCCGCATTGATTACCCCGCACTCGAGCAGGAAACTCTGAGGGGTGAAAAAACTGACGAACAGCTGCTTGAGTGGATTTTTCAACAAGGGAGAAAACCGAGCGAAGAGGACATCGAGATATGGAACGCATTCATGAGTAAGCGTGGGTGGCGCGACGCGGGCACGCAGCGGTTGAACGAACGCCTGGCTGAAATCGGACTGTCGCCCGGCTCGGTGCAGACAATGTTTGAATTCATCGATCTTGATGAAGGACGCTTGAAGCTCTAACTAAACATTCTTGAAAACCATTGTCCTTTCTCGTCTTCCTCGTTCGTTGAAAGGATGAAAAGGAACAAAGGAATATTTTATGATCAAAAAGATACTTATCGGAATCGTCGCTGTCATTGCCCTCGTGCTTATCGTCGCCGCCACGCGTCCCGCTGACTTCCGTGTCGAACGCAGTGCCACGTTATCGGCCTCTCCGGAAGCATTGTTCGAGCATGTGAATGACCATCGCAAATTTGCCGTATGGAATCCTTTCCTGAAACTGGATCCTAACGTAAAAAACAGCTATAGCGGACCTGAATCCGGCGTTGGAGCTGCGGCAGCCTGGGATGGAAACAACGATGTTGGGGCCGGAAGTTGCACCATTACCGAGAGCAAGCCTGGCGAACTCGTTCGTTGCCGCATGGATTGGAAACGCCCGATGGAAGGTACGGCGACCGTCGATTTTAGTTTTAAACCCGCCGGCGACAAAACTGTTGTCACGTGGGCGATGTATGGCAAAAACAATTTCATGGGCAAACTGGTGAGTCTGTTCATCAACTGCGACGAAATGTGCGGACCACAGTTTGAAAAGGGACTGGCCAGCCTTGGCCAGGTGGCATCTGCTCCGACAATCACACCGTAATGTCGTTTCAAAGAATGGAATGGCATCTTGTCGACCGGGGGCAAGTGACCGTTCAAAAACAACGCGGGCTCCGGAGATCGTTTTGATCATCGCGGAGCCCGCTGATTTGTTGATTGTTACTTACTTAGTTAACCGGAAGTTCAGCGGTCTGAATTTCACGCACGCGGAAGTAGAGAAAGCCTACATTCCTCAGATATGCCTGACTGACATAGTCACCCGGCGTCGCTTCAGTGACAGACGCAGAATGCGCCGTCCAAGTAATCAGATCTGCGCTCGACTCAACCGCGAAGCGTAATCCTGTTTTAGCGACCCAATGCAACTGAACGTAGGTATCAGTCCTCTGGGTATCCCGCAGTTTAGGAGCGTCGGGAATCGCATCGAGTGAGGAAATGGCTTCCAGGTTTTCAATCGCGTTATAGATCACGAGGTCAAAGTAACGAACAGCCGTCTTTGTCCCATCTTTCATGGTGACGGTGATTCTGGTCGTTCCCGTCTCGTTCGTAGCCGGTGCAATTTTCAGCATCCGTTGTGCTCCATCGAAGCTCACCACAATGCTGTCGTTTGTCACCACGCGCTGGTTCGAGGATTGCGCTGAGACGAGCACGGCAGAGGAACTCAAGGTCTCCATTGTGAACGGAATCATGAATGGAGCCGTGTTCATGGGGATCGTATAGACATTGGTGGAACCCATTACCGGAGCGACGCTCTCGGCACTGACCTTTGCTGAAAGCGTAGAAGTGGTTGCATCGCTTTCGACAGCGGCTGTTGTCGCCAAGGTCGACGTACCTTTGCCACTGACATTGATTGTTACATCACTAATCGTGCGCAAGGCGCCATCAAATGCGGTCAACCTCAGCACATAGGTGCCTCGGATCGAGAAAGCTGCTGTGGTAATCGCCGATACAGGGTTTGCAAACGTAACGGTTCCTCTTCCACTGACTTTGCTCCACGTGACCGTCACCTTGCCGGGAGGATTTGGCAAACCATCATCCGTGAAAGCACCTTTCAAGCTAGCATTATTCGGCAACCTCACGCTCTGGCTGGTGCCAGCAGAAACAACGGGAGCCTTATTCGTGGCGGTAGTCGGGACAGAGGGGACCGTGTAGCTGATCGTCCCCGACGGAAGGCTTTCGAGATCATTGGTCGATAACGCGGTGACCGTGAATTGATAGGTACTACCCACAACTAAATTGGAGACTGTCGCGGTTGTTTGTTTGCCCACAAAGATGGGCTGGGTAACACTGCTTGAATAAACATTATACCCTGCAAGATCCGGTTCAATGTTGGCATCCCAGGCCAATTCCAAATTGGCCGCGTATGAATTGCTTACAGAGAACAGCACCCCTGAGAACAGAACTGCGTTGAAATATTTTAGATAATTTTTAAATACCATTGCCGCATCATTCAGCAGTCATGGTGCCAGTGTGTTCGGTGTTGCCCGGGTAGGATCAACCAGCCTGGTGTAAGCTGTTCTCCATCAGCGCTTTTTGAAGTTCGTAATTCTCCCTTGTTTTTTAACCCAATCGGAATCGAGACAGTCAGATGGGTCACCGTTTTTTTCTACAGCGTTTGCTCCTGTAAACTAATGGGGCAGCAGGGTTCCGGTCTGAGGCATGCCGCTTCTCTCAAGCCTGGCAGGAACAAATAAAGCGAATAGTGTCGCGCGAGTAACGCCGCAGCCTTGGACAAGCCGCTTTCGACGGAATCCGCTCAACTCGCTAACAGCGGAGTTTCGCAGCCCACAATAGGATATTCCCGAACAACCAATCATTGTGTTCACCAGGAAAAATCTGTAAGACTGGCGCTGGTGCTCGTTTCCCCACAAATAAATTCCATGGTTCGAGTCCTCCTGGTTGCTCTGGTCACGATTCTCCTGTCTGAAGTAGCAACGCACAGTGCCATCACGATCCAACCCTGGGTGCCGGTATTTAAAGGGATTGAATACGCGTCTGGTGAAGCAGATACAAACGAGGTCCGTCTGCAAAAAGCCTTTGCCTTCCGTATAGACCTCCTTGATCCCGCCGTTGAGATGTTTTCCACTCCTGCGGGTGGTCCATTTGAGACCATCGGTCAAACAACCACCACCTTCGTTAATAGCTATGGGGTGAAAGTCGGTGTGAACGCGAACTTCTTCTCCCCTGTTTCTACGACGCCCAATGATCCCAGGTATTTATCGGGCATTGCTATCTCACAGGGGCAAATGGTGTCACCGACGGAAGCGATTCGCCGCATGCTGCTGGTGACCTCAAATAACATCGCCAGCATCGTCGAAGGAGACGCCGCCATTAATACTTCGAACTATTGGACCGCAGTGGCTGGTTCGGATCGAGTCTTGATCAATGGCGTCGTAACAACCTTTACCCCAAGCGATTTCACAACCGGAAATCATCCCCGGACTGCCGTTGGCATTTCACAGGATGGACGCTACCTGATTATGCTTACAATCGATGGCCGGCAACCGGCCTGGAGTGATGGAGCACCATTGGCAGATGTCGCGGCGTGGTTGATCCGTTTTGGGAGCTACCAGGGATTGAACCTGGATGGAGGAGGTTCAACGGCCATGGTTAAGGCTCAAAGTGGCAGTGCGGTCCTTGTGAACAAACCGAGTGGCGGGATACAGCGGGTAAATGGAAACCATCTCGGCACGTTTTCGCAGGATATCGCCCCCATCTTCGTCAACGCACCTCAAGACACCACCACCTTGGTGGGCGACACCGTCACCTTGAGCCCACTCGCTGGCGGCACCACCCCCCTGTATTTCCAGTGGCAATTTTCAGGAGCCAACATTTCGGGCGCAACAAAATCGACGTTAACCATTACTAATGCCGCTCCCGCTCATACCGGCACTTACACCCTCGTGGTGAGCAACCACGTCGGAGTTCTCTCCGGATCTGCCACCCTCGATGTAAACTACGCACTGGTCACGAACGCCGGTCTCGGTGGTGTCATCACCAAGTCGCCGTCCACCCCGAATCACGCGCCCAATTCCATAGTGACCCTCACAGCGGTGCCTGATCCGGGCTTCGCCTTCACCGGTTGGAGCGGGGACATCAGCGGCACGGCCAATCCGATTTCACTGACCATGAACGGACACAAAAGTGTGACGGCGACATTCAGCGGATTTCCAACCGAGGTGATCGTGGACAATGTGCAAGCCTCCTTTAGCAACACCTGGAGTTCGGCCACGACCGCCCCCGATAAATACGGAACCAACTACCGAACCGCCGCTCTCAGCACTACCACAGTCCGAACCGCGACGTTTCGTCCAAATATTTTTACACCCGGCAGTTATGCAGTTTACATCTGGTACCCAACCGAGACGGCGCGAGCCACCAATGCCCCGTGGACCGTCTTTTACAATGGAGGGAGCCAACTCACTCGCGTGAACCAAAACCTAAATGGCGGCCGGTGGAATCTCATTTCGAGCGGACGGGATTTTCTACGTGGCACCAGTGGCTACGTGACCCTTCGGAACACCAATAGCGCAACCGTGATCGCGGATGCCGTTAAATTCGTCTACGGGGTTCCTCCGCAGATTGCGCAACAGCCCCAGAACGTCACAGTCGTAGCCGGAAGTACTGCTTCATTCCAGGTGACCGCCACGGGCACGGCGTCCTTGAGCTATCAATGGTTTCGCAATGGAACTCCATTACCGTCCGCCACCAACAGCAACCTTTCAATTTCCCAGACCGGACCAGGCCATGCCGGCACCTACTCCGCGATCGTAACGAACCTGTTCGGAGCCATCACAAGCTCGAACGCGGAACTGATCGTCAATGTGCCTCCCACGATTTCCTCGCAGCCCATTGACCAGTCTGTTCTTCAAGGCGAAGACGTCACCCTGTCCGTTTCTGCTGGGGGAACCGTCCCCTTCAGTTACCTGTGGTATTTCAACGGAACAGCGCTACCCAGCGAGACGGGAAGCTCGCTTTCCCTCACCAACGTGCAAACGAATAATGCGGGGATTTATTTCGTGCGGGTGACCAATGTCGCGGGCGCAATCTTCAGTTCAAATGCCACATTGACGGTCAGCCCCATTCCCGTCCGACCAACGATCGTTAGCGTCTCACCAGCTCAAATCGTCATCGCTGGCCGGAACCTGTTGCTCCAGGCGAAAGCCAGGGGGACGTTGCCTTTCACTTATCAATGGCGATTCAACGGGGGCGACATTCCTGGAGCACTTAGCTCAAGTCTCCTTCTCACCAACATCCAGCCATCCCAGGCAGGCAACTACTCCGTTCAGGTGGGGAATGAGGTTGGCTCAACCAACTCCGCAAACATCAACGTCACCGTCCACTTCTCCCTGACAACCATCGCCGAATTGGGCGGCATTATCTCAATTTCCCCACAACAGGAGAGTTACGCCCCCGGTAGTAACGTCTCTCTTTCAGCGACGCCTGATGTGAATTTTAGCTTTCTGGGTTGGAGTGGCGCCGTATCAGACACGAATCTTTCCCTGACCGTGAATATTCAGTCGAACACGACTGTGAAAGCGCTGTTCCTGGGTGCGGTAAACGACGTGGTAGTTGATAACCCGAACGCGACCTACACGGGCGCGTGGACAATTGGGACGAGCGCCGCCGGAAGGTACGGGGCTGATTATCATTTTGCCTCCACCAGCTCCAGCAATGTCACGGAAACCGCCACCTACACTCCAAACATAAATACCCCGGGCAAATACAATGTTTACGTCTTGTATCCATCCGGCGGCAATCGCGCGAGCAATGCTCCCTGGGAAACCGTCTCCGAGGGTTCCAGCGTACTCACTTTGGTTAACCAGATGACCGGAGGGGGTGCATGGCAATTGATTTCAGGAGCCCATTCCTTCGCCCGCGGAACAAACGGATTCGTTCGGCTCGTCAATACCGCGAACAATTCCGTCGTGATTGCGGATGCCGTGCGCTGGGCATTCATTTATCCGCCCCGAATTGTTTCTTCGCCCACGAATCGAGTCGTTCCAGTCGGCTCGAACGTTGTCTTCAATGTGAGCGCGACGGGTTCGGGCCCAATCACCTATCAGTGGTTTTTTAATGAGTCGCCAATCCTCGGAGCCAACGACAGCGCTTATCAACTCGGCATTGCACAACCCTCGCACTCCGGCGCTTATTCTGTGGCGGTTAGCAATATTTCCGGAATGGATGTGAGTGCCCCTGCCCTCCTGACGGTGGTGCCGTCGCCGGTGCCGCTGAGCTTCGAGACGGTCACGGTTTCATCCAACGGCCTGCGATTCGTATTGAATAGCGAAATGCAATTGAGCTTTGCCATCGAGACTTCCACGAACCTGCTCCATTGGTCTGTGGTAACCAACTTTGTGGATCGGATGGGGCCCGTTGAATTTGATGCAGTGCTGGCTCCTTCCGGCGGACGTTTCTACCGGGCGCGGATTACAAACTGATCTTTGGGCTGCTGTTCGTTCTAAGTTGCGAGTCTATCCTGCAAGACTCAAGTTTCCTTTTATTCACTCCCGTTGGACGCCTCTACGGATTCCGCAACGTGGGCTAACGACCGTTGGACGCCTCTACGGACTCCGCAACGTGGGCTAACGACCGTTGGACGTCTCTGCGGACTCCGCAACATGGGCTAACGACCGTTGGACGTCTCTGCGGACTCCGCAACATGGGCTAACGGCCGTTGGACGTCTCCGCGGACTCCGCAACGTGGGCTAACGGCCGTTGGACGCCTCTGCGGACTCCGCAACGTGGGCTAACGGCCGTTGGTTATTCGGAAAGAGAAGGCATCAGTTTCTCAAAGTGGCCCACCTCCACACCAGCAGCCCATGCCATTCCGCGGAGCATCAATAGTTGATAGAGCGGATCCTCGTGGGTCCATGTGTAGTGCCCCATGATACTTGCAAAAACGCGTCCTTTCCCCTTTTCAAAGGTCCAGATCTGAGGATGCGCTTTGCCGTCCAGTTCAGCTGAGGCAATAATTTTCACAAGCGTTGGATCGCCGATCATCGGCCAATACGGTTCGTCCAGGAGCCGAATCTCCTTCGGCAAATGGCGAGTTATCTCGGGATTGGAGAAATCGATCTTTAGTTTAACAGGGGCGTGGATGTACTTGCTTCGGACCGGCTGTGCGGCCAGGCCAAATCGCTCGGCCAATTTCTCCGGAGCCTTATCTGCGATGGTTGCAGAATGAAGAACGGCAATTCCACCGCCCCGCTCCAGGAAGGCATCGATCTGCTTGAGACGTTCGTCGCTCCAGTCCTTGTTCCAAAAATAAAAGATTAACAGGTCTGCCCTGGCAAACTCCTCTTCGCCTGGCCATTGCCAGGCATTGGTTGCGATGATGTTCGTTGATTGGCTCAGCATCTTTAGCCACATCTTCTGCACTGCGGGGTAGTCGTGCTCGCCGGCACCATGATCTTGTTTCCCTGCCACCCAAACGACGTTTAGCACTCGGTTGGTCGTGAGTCCGCTGCTTTCGTTCAACATCGCTTTGATCTCTGTTGCGGTGCGCCGCGGCGGTTCTGAAGTAAGAAATACCAGCAGATCGCGAATATCTTTGTCGGCGACTCCCTCCAGAAGCCCTTCCGGCATCAGAGAAATGGAACTGGCTCTAAGCTCTGCGAGTTCGGCCCGTGGAAGGACGATTTCACGGCCATCCACTCCGATCATGCGGAGCGAGGTTTCATCTTGTGAACGAACAAACCCGGTGATCGTTTCGCCATCTCGCAGGTTGGCGTTGAAGGCTGTGTAATCTGGATGGATGGCCGCATTGGGATCGCGAATGTCACGTAGCACGGACGCAACATCCTTGTGCGCCAGATTACTCAGGTCCGGCGCAATGACACTTCCTTCGCCGCGGATCCGATGGCAAGTGGCGCACTTCATCTTCTCGCCAAAGAACAAATTCTTCCCACGCTGAAAATCTCCACCGGTCAACTCCACACGTTCCGACGTAACATATGGAATCGGCCTATTCTCTGGAGCCCACGCCGGAAAAATACTGGAAAGCGGAACGGTCCGCTCCGTATCATCGTTCTCCTGGAAATAGCTCAACGAAACGGGTGAAGCTTTTTCTTCGCTGATCACACTAATAATCTCTGCATCGGGAAGTTGCTTTCTCAGTATCTCAAAAGCAAAAACGCCATTGGTGGAGAGCGAGATCCTGGCATCAATGGATCGTGTCAAAACCCGGAATGGTTTTCTGGAGGCGAATCGAAACCTCACGGCATTCGGCGGCGCGGCGAGTTTGAATTGGATCTGGTAACGATCCAGTTTCAGATCCTGCCGCCCCTTTTGATTTTCGAAGTTACCTATTACCTGTGATACAACGCTTGCATCCGGGTGAGGAAGCCAGGCTCCTGGAAACTTTTCGTTATTCAAAAGTTTCAACCGTGACTTTTCAGCTACTTTTGGTGATGGCTTCGGCACTTTGCTCTTCACAGCGTTATCCATACTTGTGCCGTTGGCACCGTTCAGATCGTACTCCACATCCACGGTTTCTCCCGGGCCACTGTCGCCAGGAGCTTTAATCGCAGGGATCGTTATTGCATATCTTGCGAGCAAAGGATGGGGTGAAGTTTTCAGGAGGAGGATTTGATTTTTGTTTAACAAGCTGGCATCGAGAATCTTCAATTTACCTCTCGCCGTGGCTGCTTGCTGTTTCACGATCTGGTAAGGGGGTTTTAGTTTTTCATAACGATCAGCAGCCGAAACGTATTCACCAAACTCTATTTCTGTTCCCGTGATTGCCTGGATGACGCCGGGATCAATGGGCCGATCGAACGCTACTCGAACTTCCATTTGATCTGCCGCCCAGGTGTAGACCGGCTGCGGAGCCTTCGAATCGACATACGATATTTTAAAAATCTTTCCTTCGCCCTTTGGGCCAGTGCCCCAATCCGGCGGACCGCTATGGCAGGACACATATAAATCGCCGGAGGGAGAAATCGCGACATCGGTGGTCAGCATCGAAAGGCGCGCGATCATCGATTCTTTTCCAAGGTATCCATGCGCCGTTTTAACGAGATGAACCCTCCAGATCTTTCCACGGGATTGCCCTGCGACAAAGGCGTCCCCGCCCCACCAACTCGGGCCAAAACACTTCTGCCTGGATGAAGGCTCGTTAAAGGTGAATCCACAACTGGATTGATGTTGTGGTCCAAAGCCAATAACCGGGGGTTCACTGACCAGATGGGGAAGATGCTGGGGATGCCGCGGCGGGAAACCGTAGTTCTTCCCCAGAACAATATGATTCAACTCGTCCAACGGATTGCCACCCGGACACCACGTCTCGCCTTCCTGATCGGTAACAAAAAGATCTCCGGCGCGATTGAACGCGAGGGTGTAGGGAACACGAATACCCGTGGCGACGGTTTGAAGAGTTTTTGTTTTCAACGACCATTTCTGAATGGTGCCACGAACGTAATTGGTGTCGTAACGAGCTTTGCCCTCTTTAGTCACCCGGTAAGGGTTGGAGTAATCTGCCGTGAGCAATCCAAAGTAGATGTTTCCGTCCTGATCCCGCGTCACTGCGGTGGCATCCACTCCCCCGCTTCCCACGTCGGTCCCCGGCCAGCCGCTCGCGATGGTTTCCTCGGTCTCAGCCTTACCATCGCCATCCTGATCTCGAAGCAACGAGACTTTGCCTTTGGAGGAAACGTAAAGACCTTCGGGCGACCAGCACATCCCGACCGGGACAGAGAGGGTTTGCTTATCCCAAAAAGTATCCACTGTGTCTTCCAGCCCATCCTTGTCCGTGTCGCTTAGCAGGTGGATTCGACCGTCGTATCCCAGAGCCGTGAGCCGCCCGTCCGGGGAAAACCGGAGGTTGTTGATGTTCGAAAGCTTGATCGGGAGTTCCTGGACTCTGAAGCCCGGAACCAGCATATGAACAACTGGTTCTTCTCCGCGCGAGGACAGGGCCGTGAGCAGGAATATGAAGAACCACCGAGCGGTATGCATGGTTCCATTGTGCGAAGAGTCTTTCGAAAAGAAAGCTTCCGATTGTCTCTTCCGTCGCACGACAGGGCTGCATCAAGCTCGGATCAGGCAATGAGAATAGGGATAGGCTTGTGTTTTCATGAGTGTTTATTTGCGGGGCAGGGGCTGAGTGAGAAGACGGATGGTATGGTTTCGATTG
>JBKJKE010000062.1:0-2892 GCA_046597605.1 Limisphaerales bacterium
GAAATGGGCAGCGAATGGTTCTCTCTCTCGAAAAGCTTCATCTTCGTCTCCAACATTCACTTCCCTCAATCCTCATCCCAATCATCCCAGTCAACTTCAAATTAGTTTCCGGCCAGACACTATTTACTAAGAGAAGAGATGGAAGCGGGAAAACATTGGAGCACACGCACACTGGCCCAGGCCCAAAAAGTCAGTAAGAACACGATTCATCGCATCTGGCAGGAGCATCAGCTCGGAGCATCCAAACCCGCTTCTGCAATCGTCCTGAAACACGCGTTACAGGTGCCGGAAAGTCTGGCGACGACCTGTTACGGCCGTTACAGGTGCTGTGTAACGCAAAAGCCCAACAAAAACGGGGTTTTCGGGGAAGGTTAACCGCGAATGGACACTAATCGACACGAATTTGGGACGGCCAAAAGGTGGAGCGAAGGGCCCTCCCCCACCCTCTTCTCTCAAGGCGAAGGGGGTTTGTCGCCGGTTATCCCAAGTTTTTGACATTTTCCTACCTTCACTAAACGGCAGTGCGGGTCTCCCCCGCGTCCGCACCGTTGAAATCCGCTCGATCCATATAGATCGGATAATTCAAGCTGAATGGTTCCCATCGTCGATTAAGAACCATGGCACCACGCAATCTTTGTTGCAGTGATGTTTTTTTATGATTGTCGCGCATTTCAGAGATACACCCAAACACCAAAGGTGCATAACGCCACAAAGATCAAAAACAATCCAAACGTAGATCCAATCGGAACGCCCAACTTCAGGACTGCGTCATTCGGATCTCAATCACCAACCAAGTTCAGGTGATTTCGATATCGCCAATCGACTGTCCACCATGGAGAAAACGAGTCTTATTACGAAGACTGCCCGCACAACTCGAGGTATACGCTTAAGTCATTTAGCTCGATATTCTCGATACAAACCACCACCGAACGTCTTGCCGCCTAATTCTTCAACACATTCAACGAAGTCATCAGTAACATACGGTCGCAACGACTCAGGAACGGCCGCGTTTCCGATATCTGCGGTCATCCTAAACATCTCTTTCAATTTTCGATACTTCATTGTGGTCAACCTAGGTCCATCTCGTCAGGCTCCTGCGCCGCGCATTGCTTCGCCCAAACCCGCCCATGTGATTCACTCCAAACATGCAATCCTCGATGTTCTACTTCACACCATTCGCCTCAGACACCATCTTCGGCAGTTGAAGGGATGCGACACTCTTGGCAATCTTTGTGGCGATGCCGCTGATTCCGGAGTTGCAGAAAACGATAACGGCCATCTTCTGATCCGGGAATCTTTGGAAACTGGAGGAGAAACCCGAGGTGGATCCGCTATGCCCGATGTTCTTGTGACCATCCAGGGGTTCGACATACCAGGCGAGACCATACTCCTTCGTTGTTCCATTGTTCAGTTTTGTCGCGGTCCACAGCTCCTTCTTACTCGCGCTATTCAGGATATTGTCTGTGTTTAATGCGGCATCCCACTTTGCCATATCGCCGAGGGTGGAAACAATTTCACCTGCGGAAAAAACGTCGGTGAGATCATAATCGCGGTTGGTCTGTTTACCATCGCGAGTCTTTTCGTAACCGCTCGCGCGCCATGGGATGACGAAGCTCGGTTCACGTTTGGTGGTGGCGGTCATACCGAGCGGCGTGAAGATCCTTTCAGCCATGTAGTCCATAAACTTCCTGCCACTGAGATTCTCGATGATGTAGCCGAGCAGGCTGTAGGCAGAGTTGCAATACTTCCAATTGTCACCCGGTGCGAAGTCCAGCGGATAAGCACTCATCAAAGTGATGAACTTCTCCTGCGTCAGCTTCTCGTTGAGTTCAAAACCTTTGTCGATCCCGGTATAGTTCTTGATGCCGGAGGTGTGGTTCAGGAGTTGACGGACGCTGATCTCTTTCCACTGCGGGGGGGTGTTCTTGAGATGCTGGCTGATCTTATCGTCCAAAGACAACTTACCATCCTGCACGAGCAACATGATCCCGGCCGCTGTAAACTGCTTGGTGACAGAACCGATCTCAAAAACGGTGTCTTTGGTGACTTTGTTTTTCCATTCGAGATTGGCGTAGCCGTAAGCACCCACCTTTTGCGCTTTACCGTTTTTGATAATGGTCAGGGCGACTCCAGGAATATCTCCCTTCTTCATTTCCTCCCGAACAAGGTCATCGACTTTATCGGCATGGGCGTAGGAGAACGAGAAGACTAACGAGAGAAGAACCAACAAGCGTTTCATTTTTGACAGTGTGAGAAGATTTGCTGGAACGGTCACGTGTTTTTTTGATATGCCCTGCCTGGAAGCCTGCCCCAATAGATTCCAACTGCATATCGCAGTAGGACGAATCCCTTTTCCGACCCCGAGTACCTAGACATGTGTGATTTGGCGCCGGAGTTGCACAAGGAGTATTCAACAACGCTGATTCGCAAAATTATGAAATTCGCACTCGAAGTCGGAAACGAAATGGAAACATTCAAACTGGAATGTGTCTCCAGCGAGCTACTCGGGAGCATGGTCATCAAGGTAAATGATCGCGAGGTTAAGAAATCAAAGCGCATCTTCAGTGGTCCCAGCCGCGAGTCGCACGATCTCAATTTAGGGGAAAAACAGCCGTTGGCCGTTCGCATCGAAAAGCAACGCAAATGGCTCTTCGGCCAGATCCACCGTGTGTTTGTAGATGGGCGTCTCGTCGGTTGTTTCTAAGCCCGGGTGGGGGTGGGGAAGTATTCAGTTTTCAGTTTTCAGTATTTAGTTAGAACCGAAAAACGCTGCGCCCGGTCAAGTCCTGGAATAAATTTGGTACTTTGAGTTCTGTTTATTAGCTGTGGTTTGTTTTGCTTTCCCTGGCGCAGAGTGCAGTGGAGGCGGAGCGGAGCGAGCCGCAACGGAGC
>JBKJKE010000063.1:0-18894 GCA_046597605.1 Limisphaerales bacterium
ATCTGTCGGAGTAGTGAAAAAATTCTCTCGGCACCTCCAAGATCCTGTTTTGACGCCAGAAAATTATCTCAGCACCTCAGAATTCCTTCCGGAAGGAGCCCTGAAATTTTGCCCGGGGTCTACAAGTGGGCACGGCGTCGTGCGGCATTCCCACCTTTTCGGAAATTATTTTTGAGAATCGCTATAGACGGTCCGAAAAGCCTTTTTGGAAGGTACAGCTACTGGCTGTACTCTTTTGTCGGAGCAATGCTCTGCGCGGCGAATCAAGTTAGAGATGTCGCTTCAGGTTGAACTGGACAATACTTTCCATTGCCGCAGGCGTGGGACAAAAAGTACATCCATCTCGTGGGCCTCACGCGCCTGATGGACTTGCAGTCTCACACGCCACGCTTTTTCCGCTATCAAAACGAAGGCATCCATGTGCGGACAGACCCGGATTTCATGGCGCGCGACCTGGTCAGCTCGGCGTCTATTGTGTTCGGCCTTTGCGGCGGCGAGACGATCCGTAAGTTTTATCTTAGCGGTGCTGTTGGCGCTCCGTTGTGCGGTGGCAGTCAACTCGCGCTCATAATTTTCAAAGTAATCGTCTATACGCTCGAGTTCGCGACGCAGACTATGTTCCTGGCGTTTCCGGATGCGTGTCATTTCTTCCGATAACTCCTGTGTTAGCGCCTTTTCGAGTAATTGACGCCACTCATCTGGATTCGGTTGAGGCCAAATGATCTCTGTCTCGGATTTGTTTGGGGTCTGATGGAAAGTGATTTCCTGGGCCAGGGCATCGTCTAATTCTCCATCTGCCAGCGAAATAATCACTCGATGCAGGGACCAGTGTTGATCAATGGCCTGGATCTCGCAGCGTGTCAGAGCGAGTAGCGAATAATGAAAGTCTGGTTTCCAAGGGGAGGCAATTAGCCATCGAGTAGTCTCGGTGAATTGCGCCCGCCAGTTCTTTTCCGCGACAGAGGCATCAGGCGGGCGGGGCGGGGAGTTATCCGGCAAGACAAAGCGTTCCAGTGACAACAACCCACCGCGCAATGTTTCTGAAAGCTTGAATGTCAGCGGGCAGCCAGGAAAAACCTCGCGCGCCGCGTCACGGGCTGCGGTAGAGTCGGCAGGGGTGAACTGCAATTCGATTTCATGCAATGCGCCATCCGTGTTCCAAAGCATGGCGGCACGGTCTTCGGCAATGACTTCGAGGCGGTCGTGCCAGGTGCGGTCGCAAACCGCGCCCAAAGAGGTGAGTCCTTCTTCGTAGAACTGAATTAAATCCCCTGGACTGTGGCCGACACGGTCAATCTTCATGGCATGTAACGGGCGATAAAGGTCAAGTATCCCTGTCGTCCGCCCAATTTGGTATGACGTTGGACCGATTTTCCAAGCTCGCGAAGGCAATCCATGAGGAGTTCAAGTGGGATGGGGGGAATGATGTCAGGACTGATCGAGGGGCCGTTTGCCCGGCCGAGGCGGAATTCGCACATCACCTTCAAAGCTTCAAATGCGGCGGCGTCATGCCCTTTCAATTCCGGCAGATTGGTGGCGCGTCCCCTGAATTCACCACGGTAAAATTGAAATGCAGTTTCATAGGCACGCAAAGCGGCGTAATCTGTCATTTCCGGATTGGCGCGCCAGACTTCCAGCACGCTGAATTCAAGGTTTTGGAGTATGGGTAGTTTGTCTTCAGTCCATTTCATGATTCAGTTTGCTTACAAGGATTCGTAGTTCTTTGCAAATAGGGTCTCATCAAGCTGTTTTACCTCCTGGTAGGCATCGCGTGCGATGGCAAGTTCCTCGCCCAGTCCGGCAAACGCCTCAGCGACGCGGCCTTCGTTTTCCTGCCAGCGTCGGAAGACTTCTTCGGCGAATTCGTCGCTGCCAAAACGTTCGCCGAGCACCAGCCCGGTTTCGCCGACAACGAGTTCGAACAGATTCAATTTTTCCTGAAGAATCTGGAGCAGGTGCTCTTGAAGCGTACCGGCCTGAACAAAATTATAGATGCGCACCGGGTGTTGTTGCCCTAACCGATGCAAACGGCCAATGCGTTGTTCGATTTCCATTGGGTTCCAGGGAAGATCGAAGTTTACCAGATTCCTGCAAAACTGAAGGTTGCGACCTTCCGTGCCGCTGCGCGTGAGGATTAGAGCTCCGCCGAGTTTACGAAACTGTTCGGAAATTGGCTGGCGTTCCGGGGATGGGGTAGAGCCATTGATCACAAACGTTTTCACCCCGGCACGATGGAGGAACTCTGCGAGCGCTGCCTGCGTTTCCAAAAACTGAGTGAAGATAACAGCTCCGCCTTCTCCCCGCGTTAATGGCGGAATCAGTTCGCACTTTTTGCGCCAGCTTGCTTCCGGTGGCGACTGCTCACGCCAGACCTGCGCTAATTCGGGATTTGGGAATTTCTCGAGGGACTTTCTCCACGCCGCCGGACTGCTGCCTGCTGTCTGCAAGAGGAGACGGCCCCACATGTTCGCCTGGCTGGGGTTGAGCCGGGAAAGCTCTTGGCGAAAGTCGCTTTCCCATGTTTGCCAGAATGCCTGTTCTTCTTTGCCTGCTTCAAATAACACTGTCTCAGCGCGTCGGGGAGGGAGTTTAATTCCGGCATTGGCACGAGTGTTACGAATCATTACCTGTCCGAGCAAATGGCGCAGTGCCTCGGGTTCGCGTGGCTGACGCGGACGTTTGGGATCGATAAAACGGCTGCGAAATTCTTTAGGTGTGGGCAACTGGCCTGGCTGAAGAAGGGTGACAAGATTATAAAGTTCTTCGAGCGAGTTTTGGACAGGAGTTGCTGTAAGGAGTAGCAGGAACTGTCGGGGGAGCGCGTTTACCGCTTGCCATGCCTGGGACTCCCGGTTGCGCAAATAATGGGCCTCATCGACAATCAAGATGTCCCATTTAACCTGGCGGGCTATCTCTAATTGTGCCGGTTGCTTGAGGGTGTGAAGGCTGGCGACGATGCCGGAATGTTCATTCCAAAACTTGGCCGGATCATTGCGGTTGGAGTGGTTCGTCGTCGCTGTTTCCAGGTTGAACTTGTCTCTGAGTTCCTCTTCCCATTGATCGACCAGGGACGGCACGGTGAGAATTAAAAATTTCTTCGCCATTCCGCGCGTGAGTAACTCTTTGATCACGAGGCCTGCCTCAATTGTTTTACCAAGCCCCACTTCATCGGAAAGCAAAGCGCGACCACGCAATGGCCCGAGCACGCGCAAGGCAGTGCGAACCTGATACTCGAGTCTTTCGATCCGACAATGTGGCAGGCAGAGAAGATCGTCCGATTGGTTGGATACCCACCATAAGGCGGCACGTTCACGAAGAAAAAAGCTCCGCAAATCGCCCATGACGGATGCCGATTGCTTGAATTCCAGCGACTGCATCTCGAAGCGGATTGACAAGGGCGGGAGGCAGGGGGCTTCCTTAGGGGGCGATGAGACAGCGGAACCGGGACCGTCATTGGTTCGCGCTGCTACAGAGGGTTTGGACTTTTCAGATTTGCGGGCCTCGGCCTGGCGCTTCCGTTGCTCCATGGCGAGGCGCTCCATGTTCGCTCGTCGACGGGCCTCTTCCTCAGCTCGTTTTTCTTCCTTGCGCTGCAAGCGGCGCCCATAACTCTCCATGTCTGCCTGGACCGCTGCAAACCCCAGCCCAGAAAGTTTTATTAATGGCGGAGCCGGAATCCGCGACGCCTCGGCCATTTCTACGATGTTATCTTCAATCCAAAGATACAGACTTTCTCCTGGAAAGAGGGGTGGTTCTTTTTTGAAGGTAGGGTTTTTCTGATCTTCACCGTATTCCGTCCAATAGGCGTTGAAGGTCTTACCGTTGGTTCCAAACTGTTTCAGCCAGCGATCCAATACAGCGTGAATTGAGTTACGATGATACGATGAACTTGAGGCTTCGCGCTGACCATCTTTCTCTGTTTCCCAGGTTAACTGACCCGCTCTCCTGCACCGAATTCGACCGACCCCGTCGATTTTACCGGAAACAGAGTCAGTCCAAACAAATTCCGCCGTGAGGTTTTGCTGGTCGAATGTCAGGCGGAGATCCAGTAACCGGGAATTTGACCCAGCGGCAGCATTCTGGCTTGAACGGGATGGCGGAATTTGGAGGAGTGCGCAGGCGATACGGTGCAGATTGACGGCTCGGCTCACCCTGGGCTCACCGTTGGGGCCGAAACTGGATTCAGTTAATTGTGCGAAATTATAAATTTCTCTTTCCAGCCATTTCCACGGACTTAAACCGTGAGGCATTTGAAAAGGAAACCATTGATTTGCCTGTGCAGGCCCTAAATCCTTCTCGCTGAGAAGTCCGACCCGCACCGAACTGTCCTCTACTGGAAGAAGTTTGCGAATTCGCTTTGCCAACGCCCGGGTCGAAGCGGCCCAGGCATTGCAACCGTCGTGACAAGGACGAATGCCGCTGTTGAAAGTCCAAGCCAACACCCAATACCAGAAAGATTTTCCATCGTTGGGCAGTAACCGTCCTGTTGCAATGATTTCACGAGATTCGACCCGAAGCCATTCAAACCGAAACGCGCCCGCTGCGATATCAAGGGTGACTGTTAGTTCAAAGGGGTGGTCAATCAGTGCCGACTGTTGGTCAGCGCCTGTGACGATTGCATCCTTCCGCTCTCGCATTGTCAGGTGCAAGGTATGTAAAATAGGTAGGGAGTCAAAGATATCCGAGTTCGGTGGACATTAAACTTTGAAGCTTCTAGTTTTCTGCGCGTGAGTGAGAGTTTACCTACGGTGACAGTCATAATACCGACTCGGCCCGATCAGTCGGAAATCAAAGCCGTCGCTGCCGCCAGGAAACTCGATTATCCCAAAGAGAAACTGGAGATCATTGTTGCGCGGGGCCGGCAACCTTCCGTGCAACGGAACACCGCTCTGAGAGCCGCGAAAGGCGAGATTATCTATTTTCTGGATGATGACTCGGTTCCACTGCCCGAGAACTTGCGTCGGGCGGTCGATCACTTTAAAAGGCCGGAAGTCGAGATGGTCGGTGGGCCAAATGTTTGTCCAGCTGATGCACCCCTACTCGAACAGCGGTTTGCCATGACGATGGGAAACTGGTTGGCCTTCGGGCCAAGTCGCGCACGCTATACTCCGGTGGGGAAGGTTCGGGAATCGGGCGAGAAAGAACTGATCCTTTGTAATTTGTTGGCCCGTCGGCAAACGATGCTTCAACTCGGAGGATTCAATGAAGCGCTTTATCCCAACGAAGAGAACGCGTTGATGGACGCGATTGAGAAGCGCGGTGGGAAGATGATCTATGATCCAGACCTCCTGATCTTTCGCCGCCCACGTCCGCATTTCAAAGCATTTACAAAAATGCTGATGACCTATGGAAGGGGTCGTGCCGAACAATTTCGTTTGCATCCCACACCCGGATCGGCCGCTAACTTTGTTCCACCGGCGTTCTGTGTTTTTCTGTTGAGCTGTGCCGCCATGCCTTTTATGCCGGCTCTTTTGCAAAGAGTTTATGAAGGGGTGCTGCTGTTCTATGTCGTGGCGGTGTTTCTATCGGCGTTTTCGAGCTATGCAAATAGCATCACCAAGCAGCGGGGAGCTATTCGGCCTGGCACATCCTTCATCGTAGGCTTCTTTATCTTCTGGACGCATGTGATGTATGGAATTGGTTTCTGGCGAGGGCTATTTACCCGCCCGAAGCCTGCTTCAGCGACCGTTTCAGCTGAAGTGAAGTTGGAAACGATTTTGTAAATTCCGACTTCTTTATGCGAGCCGTTATCCAACGTGTTTCCGAAGCCGCCGTCAGAATCGATGGCGCGGTGAAAGGATCTATTCACACTGGCCTGCTGGTGTTGCTCGGGATTGAAGAAATCGACACCGAAGAGGATATCGAATGGTTGAGTGGCAAAATAGTGCGGCTGCGAATCTTTCGGGATGAAAGCGGTGTGATGAACCGTTCTGTTCAGGAGGCCGGAGGCGATATTCTGCTCATCAGCCAATTCACGCTGTTCGCCAGCACGAAGAAAGGAAATCGTCCTTCCTACATCCGTGCGGCACGTCCTGAGACTGCGATTCCCGTTTACGAACAATTTATTAGTCGATTAAACGCGGAGTTAGGGAAGCCGGTGCAGACCGGAGAGTTCGGGGAGGATATGAAAGTGTCACTGATCAACGATGGACCAGTGACCATTCTAATTGATTCAAAAAATCGCGAGTAGCCTCTAATCCAGCACGGCGAGATCCATGTCCGAGGTGAAGTATAGAATTCGACCGCAGTTTGGACAGGTCACAAGTTCTTCCTCTTTTCTGATGGAAAGAACGATTTGTTGCGGAAATTTCAGGCGACATCCGCCGCACACTCCGTGCTGGATCCCGACGATCGCATTGCCTCCCTTGTGTTTCATCAACCGTTCGTAGCGAGCACGGGAGCTTTCGTCGACAGCGCTCGCGAGTTGTTCGCGATCCGCGGTGAGTTGTTCCAATTCCTTTTCGAGATTCGCCTCGCGAGCCGCCAAGTGAGTGATTTGCTCGTCGACCAATTTCTTGGCGTCCGACGCGAGTTTATTTGCTGCTGCCACTTCGCGCTGGGCTGCTTCTATCAGCTCCATGAGTTCGAGTTGCTTGTCGTCCAACTTCGAAATAGCTGCCTTGGCGTTATCAATTTCGTGGTTAAGTGCGCGAAACTCTTCGTTCTTTTTGGTCTCGAACTGTTGGATGGAATACTTCTCGATCTTGGTCTTGAGAGTGCCGACTTCGAGTTCCAGCCGTTTGCGTTCAGACTCAAGTGTGTTGACCTTCAGCTTGGCGGTTTCAAGACCGGATTGGGTCTGGGAAGCTTTGTCCTTCAAGTTTTTCCGCTCGGGATCAATGTGGGCGAGCTCTTCTCTTACACGAATTAGTTTTCGGTCCCGATCCTGAAGAATTAGAAGTTTTTCGATGGCTGCCAGCATGGTCTGGAAAAACTATCGGGCGAAAATAGCCAAGTCAATGCGCGCCGCGGAAAGGTTTGTTCTGGAGTTGCAGCGGAGCCTGGCTCTAATCAGTCGGCCCAATCCATAATATCCATTTACCGCAAAGGATTTTGCGCCCCTGAAAGAATTGTGAACTTTTTTGTCCGGTTTACCGTTCGAGAAGCTCTTTATAGGTGAAGAAGATGGCCGATACACCACAGTTGCTCGCAGATTATGTGAAGAACGCTTCGGAAGGGGCCTTCCGGGAGTTGGTTGCTCGCTACGTGGACCTGGTTCACTCCGTCGCCTTGCGATTGATGAATGGGGATCTCCAATTGGCGGAAGATGTCACCCAAACTGTTTTTGCGGATCTTGCAGGCATGGCCCGCACATTGTCACCAAACGTAATGCTGGGTGGATGGCTACATCGTCATACCTGTTTCGTCGCCAGCAACATCATGCGCCGCGAACGTCGTCGCCAGAAACGAGAAAGGTTGGCTGTAGAAATGAATTCCATGGAAGATCATTCGGAAGCGAACCTCTCGGCGGTGGGACCAGTCCTGGATGAAGCGATCAACCAGTTGGGCGCGGACGACAGAAAAGCGATTCTCTTACGGTTTTTTGAAGAGTTGGATTTTCGATCTGTGGGCGTCGCCCTGGGAAGTAATGAGGAGGCGGCACGCAAACGGGTCAACCGTGCCCTCGAGAAACTGCAGGTTTTTTTGAAGCATCGCGGTGCGGCATTCTCCGTAGCATCTCTGGCGAGCCTGCTCAGTGCTCAGGCTGTCACCGCGGCACCTGTTGGGATGGCTTCGACGATTGCGATATCGGCCCTGGCTACTGCCGCCACCTCCAGCGCTGCAACTTTCACCTTTTTAACCATCATGAATACCAAACTGAAAATCGGGATTGTCTGCGCTCTTGCTGCCGCTGTGGCTTTGCCATTCGTTATGCAACAGCAAGCGCTCAAGCGGCAGCGCCGGGAGAACACTGCACTACTGCAACAGGTGCAACGAATTGCGCCTCTCGAAGCCGAGAACGAACGTCTGGCCAGGTTATCTGAACGCCCGGATAAAGTGGTGGTCAACGTTGATGAACAAGCTGCAGAGATTTTGCGACTGCGCGGTGAGCTTGCGGCCTTGCGGACTGCTGCAAATGCCAAACCTTCCGGCCCGAGTGCGCTGAGTGGCGTTACCGGGAACTCCGAAATGTTAAAGACGCTTCGGGATCAGCAGAAGATGGCGATGGGCGCGGTTTATAAGGATTTGGCGAAACGATTGAAGTTGCCTAAGGAAGATACGGAAAAGCTCAGTGATCTCCTTGCGGACAACGTAATGACCAACATCGAAAAGATCTCGGCAGTCCTGCGTGAGGGGAAATCATCCGCAGAGATGGAGCCGGTTTTTGCCGAACAGGAGAGTGTTTTGTTGGAGCAAGTCCGCAGTTTGCTGGGAGATGAGGGTGTGGCAGAATATCAGACCTATACCCGTAACTTGCTGAGTTCCATAACAGCGCAACAATTCAAATCCATGCTGAGTGGTGATGCCGCAGCTCAAAGCGCGAAAGCGAAAAAGCTGGATGACTTCCTCCAGGAGCAAACGCGGCAAGTTCTTGCCGCTGCTGGACTCAGCCCGGATTATCAAACAGTGCCGACCCTAAACTTCCGTAACTTTGCGTCCGCAGAAGAGGAACAGAGAAATCTCAAACTCCTCGATGACATCTACGCCCAGGTCGCGGCACAAGGTGGTTCTTTCCTAAGCCCTGAAGATATAGCCAAATTCGAGGAGTTCCGCGCCAAAGCTTTAAGCAACAATCGAATGATCCTCGCGCTCAACCGCAAGGTGATGGCACCGCAAGCGAAGTGAGAAAGCTGTAGGGGAATTTAGAAGTCGGCTCCGGAGTGCGGAGCCGCTTTCATCCGCCCGTGTGACACCGTTTCAACTGGTACGATGCGCAAAATTCTCAGCCATCGCGACCGCCTTGAGCATCGCTTTGGATTTGTTCACCGTTTCCTGAAATTCTGATTCCGGTTCTGAATCATTCACCCACCCGCCGCCCGCCTGAACAAATGCTTTGCCATCCTTGATCAATGCAGTGCGGATCGTAATGCAACAATCCAGGTTGCCATTGAACGAGAAATAGCCGACACAACCGCCGTAAGGTCCCCGCGTGGTTTGCTCCAATTGCGAGATGATCTGCATGGCACGAATCTTTGGAGCGCCACTCAAAGTGCCCGCCGGGAAGGTGGCACGCATAAGATCATAAGGTGTTTTATTGGCCGAGAGTTTTCCTTCGACCTGCGACACGATGTGCATCACATGGCTGTAACGCTCGATGATCATCAGATCTTTCACCTGCACACTGCCGTAATCGCAGACGCGTCCGAGGTCGTTTCGTGCGAGGTCCACCAACATGACGTGCTCGGCGCGTTCTTTCGGATCTGCCAACAGATCTTTCTCGAGAGCTTTGTCTTCGTCCTCGTTCTTACCGCGGCGACGTGTCCCGGCGATGGGGCGAATTTCCGTATGACCCTCTTCGCAGCGCACATGAATCTCCGGGGACGCCCCCACGAGCGAGAAGCCTTCGAGTTCCAGCAGGAACATGTAGGGCGAGGGATTGATGGTGCGGGCGGCGCGATAGATATCGAGGGGGGAAGCTTTGACCTGGGTGGAGAAACGCTGTGATCCCACCACCTGGATGATGTCGCCGGACCTGATGTATTCCTTCGCTTTAAGGACGTTTTGAAAGAATTTCTCTTTCGTCACGTTCGACTCGAATGGAGCGTCCGGAATTTCTTTTGGCGGGGTCGTGGGATTATGTTCGGTCGGTTGTTCGAGAAGAGAAACAAGGCGTTCAATCTCTTCGAGCGCGTTCTCGTAAGCTTCTTCGGTCGTCACGGTTCCATCGAGAACCGCATTTACTAAGATGGTGATCGTCTGTTTGACCCGGTCAAATATCAGCAACTCGTCCGCGATCAGAAAATACATCGTGGGGGTCTTCAGCTCATCCAAAGGCGGGCGGGGGACGACTGGTTCGACGTCATGGATAAATTCGTAGCCGATGAAACCGACCGCGCCACCGGTGAAACGTGGCAACTCTGGCATCGATACCGGTTTATATTTGCGAAGAACCTCTTCGACCACATAGAGACCGTCTTTGACGCACTTGTCGCAGGTCGGGTTCTGTGTGACTAGATATTTGGAAATGACTGCGCCGTTCTCGATTACTTCGATACGGTCGCCGGTTTGTTTGATAATGGCGCGAGGATTGCAGCCGACGAACGAGTAACGACCGACGTGCTCGCCACCTTCCACTGATTCGAACAGGAACGATTCACCCTGGCCCCGGATCTTTCGATACACCGAAAGCGGCGTTTCGAAGTCAGCGAGAATGCTGCGAGTGACAGGAATCAGGTTGCCCTGTTTGGCGAACTCCAGGAACTCGGCTTGCGTCGGTTGATACATTCGGAGCGCAAATTAACCCACACGCCGCCGAATGCGCCATACTGAAAGTGAAGTGGAATGCGGATATTCTGCGATTAGGCCGTGCGGATTAATTCCGCTTCCGCCAATACATATCTAAAGCGATACTAGCTGCAGAAACCTTGAATGGGTCAGGTACTCCATATGCAGCAAATTCTAAGAAGGCAACTATGGCTTCGGTTTGCTTCGGTTTGAAATTGTTAAAGACCTTGCACAAAGATTGTTCCAAATTGCCCTCCTTTGAAACCGGATTCAAGGCATACACAACGAACGGAAATAGAGGGTTCTCTCTGGAGTTAAACATGTTTAGAGAGGCTAAGATGTAAGCTGGTAGATAAAACCTGAAAGCTGCCTCTGTTAGCAGTGGCAATGCGTCGAAGTGATCCGCAACAAAAGGCGTTTTGACTTGTTTCCAGTGCTTTCCTTGCAGTTCAGACATGATCTCTTGCAACTCCGGCTCTGCGGAAATGCGATTGGGGGAACTATCTACAATCTCACCTGGCATAGCGTCAGAATCGAAGCTGCTCACTACTAGCAATTTTAGCTCTTCCAGAGTCTTCATCTCACGTTATCGGTATTGTAGATTGCGGGTTATTTTTGATTTGCTCGTTGATCTTCTGTCGGCAGTTTTCGCGACCAGTTATTACGTCATTGATCTGCTTTACGTGCCCCCTGTCTCCACCTTGCCAACATTCTCTCTCCCGTTGTGTCCTGGCTTTGATACATTCGTTGAAATTGTGGAACTTTATCACGAGTTGCCAATACGGATCATCATCATGGCACTGACTTAGCTTTCCTTTGCATGCGTCCGCGACTTTGTCATTCAGGTGTTTAAGTCGTTCGTTCGGACACGTTTGTTTACACGATTTGGGAGCGCGAGCCAATTCGTTAAGACGAGGGAGAGGATCTTCTCCTGGTGGTTGCTGGGGAATTGGGTGGTGAGGTTGTGGGCCGCTGTATGGGGAAGTCAGCGGAACGGGTGGGTAAAACCTCGGTAAGCCTGTGGGAACGGGATTGGGTAATATGCGCGGAACAAAAGTTGGGGCCAATGGCTGTGCAAGTTGCGGAAGTCCAAAAAGAGTAAGCCGTCCGTCAGGGTCTATAGCATTGATTGCATCATTCCCAACCATCGCATAGAGATTATTACCTCCGCGTTCCCCAATCGGATCCCTCGAAACCCATCTGCCAACATGAGGATCGTAAAACGCGGATGCAGTATGGCATACGGCGAGCAGGGCAAGAACAGTGAGAACCTGAAGAAATCTACGTGTGAAAACTCTCATCTGGTCAATGTTGTAATCGGCACTCCAAAATCTGTAAACGTTATTATCATTGAGTGCCACTGGCTTTCATTTCCAAGCGGAGCAATTCCATTTGTTCCTCAATCTCCGACGGATCAGCTTCAAGAAGATTTTTCGCGTTCAATTCCGCCTTTTTGGCAGCGAAATAAGCGGCACTCGGTCCGGACGGGATTTGCAATGAGCGAATCCGAAACTGCAAAGAGGCGCGGATAGGCAAGACTCCGGCATTGTAGGCTTCATATTCAGCACGAGCGAAAAGCTTTTGATAACCGATAGATTGGGGTTCTTTGCGTGATGCCTGGGCAAAGGCTCCGAGTGCATGTAGGTAATTCGTTTGAGCCCGGAGACAGTGGCCTCGGATCGAAAGGAAGACAGCCAGCTCCTGTGCTGGATTCAACGACTGGAGGTAGCTTTCGGCACGTCCCTCTTCAGGTGTGAACGATGCAGGCCAAATACGGTAGTAGTCGTCCGGATGACTTACGAAACCGATAGTGGTTCCTTCGATATTAAAGCTGTCATTGCCATCATCCCATCGTGCAAATAAATGTCCCTTGGCTTTGACTAGCTTCAAGGGATAATTCAACCGCCTTCCAATAGCGACATAAAGGACTGGCATAGATGAGCAGGTTCCGGTGCCCTTTTCGCGTGTTACCCCATGGATGAATACGTCTTGTGAATTTGCGAAAAAATCATCGTTCGATTCCAACGGTTCCCACGGAAGTTGGATGCGTTCGGAATTATAATGAATCTTGAGGTCTTGCTGCAGCACGGTAACCATCATCATCATTCGGAAGTATCCTTCGGAATTTTGGAATTCTGTTGGGTTCTTCTGAAATTTATAAAGGTGCCGATCTGTTTCTTGCTTCACGTACTTGGTGAAGCCGTCCAAGGATGCCAAGCTTTCCGAGACTTTAAGGTTCTCCGCTCCTCGCAATCCTTCGGCACAGTGCAAATTCATTAGAGCGATGTCGCAACGTTCAAGGTCGTTGGATGATAGGACGCAAACCTCAGAGAAGTTCTTTGGAGGAAATTGTGATCCACTGGCGACATTGGTGGAAGGTGTGGCGGATAATTCTGATGGAGGCCTTTGTTTCCAAAAAGCAACCATCACAATCATTGCCACGAGAGCAAGAATGAAGATCCAACGGAACCGTCTTTGAGGCTGTTGTTGCATGCCCTCGCGTAGGCGCTGGCGTGATTGTTTGCTCATATTTTGTTATATCCGCCGCCGAATGCGCCATACTGAAAGTGAAGTGTAAAGAAGAACGGTCAGGGCGTAGGAAATGATGCCGAGGCCAATTGCGAACGGAATCATGTAGCGACTGTAGAGCATGAGAGCGACTCCCACCGCGCTGTAAAGGAAGGCCTGCGCCAACAGGCAAAACACATATAAGCCGAGATGGGCATTGAGTAGACGCTCAACGAACCAATCACGGTAGCCTTCTTCGCCGAGGCTGCGCATGAGCCAGGCGTTTTGAAAATTTCTCGCCGCCACCAGCACGCTGGATGTGGAAATAATGATAGCCGCCATGGGCATTAGGCCAAAAATCACGCAGAGCAGGAAGTTGAGAAACATGCCAACGCGCCATCCCATTCGTTTTGCAATTGGATTGCCTTCGAGAATAAGGTTGGGCGTTGCTACCCAGGTGCTGAAGAAATCAGCTCCACGCGCAAATAGCATTACGCCAAAGAAAATGAAATATTCCCAACTGGGAAAAGGGAGGATGTCTTCCATGGGGAGAAGCGGACGGAGTAGTGGAGTGGTGGAATGTTGACCAGGACTGGCCCAGGCAACGCCCGTTTACTTCTTATAGATCTGCTCCGGTGTCTTCAGCATTTCTTCGGTGACTTTGAAATCGCTCCGGTTCTCCACCGAACGGAAGAAGCAGGACTTGTAACCTTCGTGGCAGGCTGCGCCGGTTTGTTCCACCTGGACGAGCAGGGTGTCGCCGTCGCAATCAAAGGCCAGATCCTTCACGACCTGGGTGTGGCCGCTCTCTTCACCCTTCATCCAAAACTTCTGGCGGGAACGACTCCAAAAATGAGTCTTACCAGTTTCGATGGTCTTCTCCAACGATGCCCGATTCATCCATGCCATCATCAAAACACGGCCTGTCGATTGTTCCTGAACGATGGCGGGAATGAGGCCGTCCGAAGTCCACTTCAGCTTGTCGTAAAAACTCATGCGCCTCGTATTACTGGAATTCAAATCAAACGGCAATCAGTTCAAACACGAATTGAAGATGTTCATTCCTGGCTAAAACAAAAAAGAGCGGACTGTTTCCAGTCCGCTCCGTGTTCTTTTCAGACTGCTGTCTGAAACAGATTATTCTTTGTCGTCTTTGACGAAGTCTTCCGCAGCGTCGAACGCGTGTTGGAGAGCGACGAGGTCTTCGCCCGGCTTCAAGCTGTCCAGCAACTTCTGTTCTTCCTTCAACTGTTCGTCGCTGTAGTTGGCTGCCTTGATCGACAGACCGATCCGGCGATCAGCGCGGTCAATTTTGATAACGCGGGCGGTCACGTCCTGACCAACCTTGAGCACGTTCTTGATCTTGTCCACGCGGTCTTCTGTGACCTGCGAGATGTGCACGAGACCATCGATATCGTGCTGGAGGCCGACGAATGCACCGAAGCTCGCGAGCTTGGTGACCTGGCCGGTGACGAGGTCGCCGACTTTGTAATATTTGTCGATGTTCTCCCAGGGATCGGTGGAGAGTTGCTTGACGCCGAGGGCAATACGTTGGTTTGCCTTGTCGACTTCGAGAACGACTGCTTCCACTTCGTCACCCTTCTTGAACACTTCAGACGGATGATTGATTTTGCGGGTCCAGGAGATGTCGGACACGTGGATCATACCATCAATGCCTTCTTCGAGTTCGAGGAATGCACCGTAGCTGGTAAGATTACGAATCTTGCCCTTGACCTGGGTCTTAACCGGGTAACGCACTTCTGCGCTGTCCCACGGATTGCTGTCGAGCTGGCGAACGCCGAGGGAGATCTTCTGTTCGTCACGGTTGATACCGAGGACGACAGCTTCGATTTCCTGGCCTTGCTTAAGCACGTCAGACGGCTTGGCAATACGTTTGGTCCAGGAGAGTTCGGTGACGTGAACGAGACCTTCGACACCGGGTTCGAGTTCCACGAATGCGCCGTACGGAACGAGGTTGACGACTTTGCCTTTGACCTTCTGGCCGATCGGATACTTGTTTTCGATCGTGTCCCACGGATTGGCGAGCTTCTGCTTGAGGCCGAGGCTGACGCGTTCTTTTTCTTTGTTGATGTCGAGGACGACGACGTCGAGGTCCTGGCCAACTTTGAGGATTTCGCTCGGATGACCGACGCGACCCCAGCTCATATCGGTGATATGGAGGAGGCCGTCGATGCCGTTGAGGTCGATGAACGCACCGAAGTCGGTGATGTTCTTGACCGTTCCCTTGCGGATATCGCCAGGGGTCATTTCGGCGAGGAGCTTCGAACGTTTTTCGTTACGTTCAGATTCAATCAATTCGCGGCGGCTGAGGACAACGTTCTGACGGTCCTGGTTAATCTTTACGACTTTGAATTCGTAAACATTACCGACGTATTGATTCAAATTTTTCGGCGGGACGATGTCGATCTGGGAAGCAGGGAGAAACGCTTCGACACCGATGTTGACGAGCAAACCACCTTTGACGGCGGCGCGCACTTTGCCCTTAACGGTAGCGCCTTCGCTGGCATTGAGGAGGATCTGTTCCCAGTTGCGCTTGAATTCAGCTTTTTCCTTCGAGAGGACGACCATGCCGTCTTTGTCTTCGAGCTTCTCGATGAGGACGTCGACCTTGTCGCCGACTTTGACAACCTTGATGTCTTCGAATTCGTTTCCCGGGATGGAACCTTCCGATTTATAACCGATGTCGACCAAAACTTCTTTCGGGCGAACTTCGATAACAGTTCCTGTGACGATTTCGCCAGGAGCGAAACGCATAGGCGTTCCCTTCATGGCTTCTTCCATTGTTAACATATAGATAACTCTGACTGACTGATAGACGCGTTCTTACGCGTAGTATGTAACTACCGAAAACGGCAGTTTTTAATTGAGAAAAGGGGAGCTCACGCGGAAATCGCGACTTGAAGCTCCGTGCCTAACCGACCTTTGTTGCCAAGGGCAACGGAGGTTGATTGTTAGGTTCTTTGGTTAACTTCTCGTTTCTCAGCCTCTACGAACATCCGTACACACGGGGTTCAGGCAGCGGCACGATACGAGGATATTGACAAAACGCAAGGGGGAAAGGACGGGGAAAACGGAGTAATG
This sequence comes from Limisphaerales bacterium, assembly GCA_046597605.1. Classification (GTDB taxonomy): domain Bacteria; phylum Verrucomicrobiota; class Verrucomicrobiia; order Limisphaerales; family JACDHS01; genus JACDHS01. The sequence goes on from JBKJKE010000063.1 coordinate 15,997, forward strand.
GGGATTAGGAGTGATGGAGAAGTGGGATTTGATTTCGGATTTTCAAATTTCAAATTTCAGATCCGAAACTCGAACCTTGCTTGAAACTCACTTATTCGACGCAATCGGTAGACTAAAACCAAACACAGCACCGCCGGGTTCGTTGCGGGCGTAGATCTTTCCTTTGTGATCTTCCACGATGCGTTTGCAGATGGAGAGACCAAGTCCGGTGCCATGGGCTTTGCCGTAAGTAGCAAAAGCTTCGAACAGCTTCGGCAACATTTCTGGGGCAATACCGGTCCCGGCATCTTCGAACTCGGTAATCAGCTCCTCGCCTTTGACAGCGAAGCGGAGCTTGATGTGTCCCCCGGACCCCATCGCGTCAGTCGCGTTGTGTGCCAGGTTATAAAATACCCGGGTGAGACGGGGCGGGTTCATATCCACTTCCACAGAAGGCGGAAGATTCTCGAATTCCAGCGTGACAGATTTCGCCGTCAGATCCGGGCGGAGTTCTTCGATCACCTGTTTGATGAAAACGGAGTAATCGGTCCGGGCGAGGATGAAAGGCGTTTGTGAACCGCGGGTGAATTCCAGCAACTCGTTTACCATGTTACTGATCCGATCCACCTGTTTGCGAATACGGTTCTTGGCGGAGGCGCGCGATTCCGGAGTCGCGCTTTCCATGGCGGCCAATTCCGCAGCCAGTCCGATGATGTTCAACGGATTCTTGAGATCATGAACAATGGAACGTGCGAACTTTCCAATGATGGCAAGACGTTCTGCCTGGAGAACTTCCTCGATGTATTGCCGATTGAAATCGCGTAAGCGGCGGCTGATTTCCCGGACGAGGCAAGCGGGCAGTGGTGGAATCTTTTCCAGCAGATGAAGGAGATCCAACCGTGAAATGAACGTGACGCTCAGAGGACCATCGGCGCTGGCAGTGGCGGATCGAGGATCGTTATCCAGCACTGCCATTTCACCAAACAGGTCGCCGGGTCCGATCCGTGAGAGAATCTGGCGCTCGCCGCCAAGAATCGCGGAGATTTGCACAAATCCGTATTTAATCAGATAAATGCCGTCGCCAGGATCGCCTTCTTTGAAGATCGTTTGTCCGTCCGAAAAACTAAGTTCTTTCGCGACACTCCGAACAATCTTCAAATCAGCTTCCGACAACGTACTGAATAATTTACTGGATTCGAGCGAAACCATTTTGTGTTCGGAGTTTAAGAAAAATACACGACTCGTAAAGGAGGGATTTGATTTTGCTCAGGATAATTACGCTTTCTGGCCGGCCCATCCTTTTAAATACGACAAAATGGCATCCGGTAACGCTTTGCTGTAGCCGCCTTCCAATACTGTAAACGTTGGGGTTTTGAGCTTCTGAACCTGTTCTCCGAGCCAATGAAAATCTTCCGTCTCCATGTTTTGTTGGCAGAGTAAATCGGTTCGGTGCGAATCAAATCCGGCCGAGATTGCTATCAAATCCGGCTTAAACTCCTTCATTTTTGCCATGGCTGCCGAACAGGCGTCTCGGTACGCGTACGCAGGCGAGTCAGGTGCTACGGGGAAATTGAAGCAGTTGTTCCCGCGATGCGATCCGCCGCTGCCGGGGTAGGCTGGATGTTGATGGACGGAAAAAAAAGCGAACCCATCCTGATTCAGGAGAATGTCTTCCGTGCCGTTGCCGTGATGAACATCAAAATCAAAGATAGCGACCTTCTTTGTGCCAATGGCATGCGACTCCAGTGCAGCAATCGCGATACTATTGAAGTAGCAAAATCCCATCGCTTCGTCACGGGTTGCGTGGTGACCGGGTGGGCGCATCAGGCTGAACGCCAATTCACCGGCCCGACAGAGCTTCAATGCGTGCAAGGCGGAGCCAACGGATCGCCGCGTATGCTGCGCAATTCCGGGATAGGACGGTGTATCGGACCCGAAATCAGTTTCCGCGTCGACAGCCTCAAGAAGCCGTTTGCTGTGGGCGCGGAGGATTTGCTCATCGGAAACTGGCAGGGGGTCCAGCCAGTCAATAGGCAGTTCCGTCTGGCTCTTAAGCAGTTCATGACTGCGCTGAATTCTTTGCGGGCGCTCGGGATGTCCGGGACTATGGTACTCAGTGCAGCGCAAGTCGGTGATGACTTTCATCGGCAAAACAAAACAGCGCACGGCAAATCCGGCAAGTGCCAAGTGGTGCATCGAATGGCGGCGAAGCCGCGAAAAGGTAGCGGTTGGGCGCGCTTGCGCCGGCCCCGGCCGCGTGCAGCGGGCGGAACTGCCAACGGAGCTTGCGAGCGTGTAAGATCAACGCGATAGGACTCGCTGGTATTTAGTGCGCACTAATTCGTCCTCACCGTCACAATCTCGCTCAGTGCGCTTTCACCTCCATCGTTCACCGCCGATACCGCCAGCTCGGCGAGCGAATTCGCCGGACGATTTTCTAACATGAAATTCGGATCAGTGGGACTGCCTATCGCCACCATTCCAACCCCATCCACCTTCTCCCAAACCCGATAATATTTCGCGCTCGCGCTCGGTTCCCACTCAAGTGCGGTGGCGTTGTCCCCGAGGACGACAGCACTAACGTTCTCCGGCACCTCTGGCTTCGCTTTCAAACCGGGCTGGTTCAATCCAAAGGAGGCCCAACGCGGGTCGATTGGCCCGATGGCTTGCTGTATTGAATTAATCGTGCCGCGCAGACGAATGCGGAGCCGTTTCACTTTCGTGTTCCGGTCCAGCATCAACTGACCTACCACAGCGAGTTGAGAGTTCACCGCGATGCCGGCCGAGTCCAGGCTGTTATATAGTGTCTGGCCGGAAACTAATTTGAAGTTGACTGGCATTGATTGGGGTGAGGATTGAGGGGAGTGAATGTTGGAGATGAAGATGAAACTTTTCGAGGGATTGGACGTCTGAGAGTGC
>JBKJKE010000195.1:0-2898 GCA_046597605.1 Limisphaerales bacterium
GGTTTTCCTCTTGTGGTCAGCCCACCACAATTTAACTCCCTCAATCAGAAGCACTTTTTCCGTAAAAATTTACTTCTTTTGCCCAAAACCAACTCACCTGTGAAATATCCGGGCTAGCGGCCAGGTGCCGTTCTCCGGCGTTTCCCAACAACAAAAATCTCTTTCGGGTTGTAAGCAGTTTGATTTCGCCGCGGCAAGCGGGACGCTGGGGCATCCATTTTCCATCCCTTCCAATAGCCACTTGTTTGTCTCGATTTTTCGCGATATTTTTGTTCCGTGCCGGGAACGATGTTACCAATGGTGTTACCAAAGACGGGGCAGGATTCCAAAACCGATCCTCGGCAAGGACGAGATCCTGGGTATCTTGTTATTTGCTGGAACGACCCCGTGAACTTGATGGATTTCGTCACTCACGTGCTTATGAAGGTGTTTGGGTGGAATAAACAGAAGGCCGAGAAACACATGATGGAAGTTCACAAGACCGGCAAAAGTCTCCTCGCTCGGGAGAGCTTCGAGAAAGCAGAACATTACGTGCATCAAATGCAAGGCTACGGTTTGCACGCCACCTTAGAACGCGACAAGTGACACTGGTCGAGCACAACGGCGAATTTTTTGTTTTTGAACTGTTGCGGCGTGAACGGCAGATGTTCGCATCGCTTTTGGAGCTCTACCCCGTATTAAACTCGAATTACCACCAACTCACCCGCAAGAAGACCAGGGACACGCAACTGAAGGAGAGCCAGGAATTGCTGACTGAAGCAATGGCTCACCAGCGTTCCACCAATAAAAAGGCTATCCTGCAATTCCTTGCGGAAGAGAACTGGGAGAAGCACGGCTCTCGCTATCGAGTTAAACTTACGGGCGAAAAGATTGAGTGGCTTCTTCAGTTACTCAATGATGTCAGGGTGGGCAGTTGGGTGATTTTGGGCAGTCCGGATCCGGAAAATGGCGAACGTCCTGAAGTCAGCGTTGAAGACACGCAATATGTTGGGGCACTGGAGTTCAGCGGCTTTTTCCAGATGGCGCTTCTTCAGGCGAAGGAACGATGAAGATTCACGTTATTGGCAAGGAATCGCACTTTCCTGATCCCGGCTCATTGGAATATGAGGTGCAGCCGGGCCTGGTGGCAGTCGGTGGTGACTTCTCGGTGGAGCGTCTGCTCCTCGCCTATCGCAGTGGCATTTTTCCCTGGACGGACGATCCCATTACGTGGTGGTCACCCGATCCCCGCGCAATTTTTGATTTTGCCCAATTTCACATTCCACGAAGTTTTCAACGGGTGGTGAAAAGGTGTAGCGTACTCCAGAACGCTGAAGAAATGAGCGCAGCTTCAACCTTCGAGATTACACGTGATAGGGCTTTCCCAGAAGTGGTTCGCCGTTGTGCTACAACACGGAGTTCAGGCAATTGGATCACCTCTGATTTTATTTCTGCTTACACAAGACTGCACCATGCCGGGTACGGTCATAGCGTAGAGGTTTGGCAGGAAGGCACCCTTGTCGGCGGCATTTATGGCGTGGCTGTTGGCGGCCTATTCGCTGCTGAATCAATGTTTCACCTCGTTAGTAACGCATCCAAAGTGGCTCTTTATTTCTTGATGGAGCACCTGCGCAGACAAGGCTTTATTCTTTTCGATATCCAAATGTTGACGCCTACTACAAAAAAGTTTGGTGCCATTCAAATACCCCGATGCGAATACCTGAGACGTCTGGCGAAAGCCGTGGCGGCTCCAGTTTCTTTTTAGGCAAAGCCAAAAGCCGTGCCTTCTGTGGTCCATATACCTGGCTTTATCTGAGGAAAATCGCTTTCCTCCAGCAAACCGTTCGTGTTTATTGCCCGACAAAGTATGAGCAAAACAGCATTGTTGTTCGCCGGTCAGGGGGCGCAATCGGTCGGCATGGGCAAAGATCTTTACGAACAATTCCCCACCGCCAAACTTTGGTTCGATAAGGCGAACACTGCGCTGGGATATGATTTGGCTGCGATCTGCTTCAACGGCCCGGAATCAGAACTCACTAAAACGGAAAATGCTCAGCCGGGAATTTTTCTGATTAGCTGGGTCGCATTCCAGCTGCTGAAAGAAAAAGTCCCGGGTTTGCAAATGGAAGCAGCAGCAGGATTGTCACTCGGCGAGTTTACGGCGCTAACGGTAGCTGGCGTGCTTAGTTTCGAAGACGGATTGCGCGTCGTCCAGCAGCGAGGGCGCTTCATGCAGGAGGCATGCGAGGCGACGAAAGGCAGCATGGCAGCTATTATTGGATTGGAAGAAGCCGCAACCAGGGCTCTCTGTGCTGAAGCCGATGTTGAATTGGCGAATCTCAATTGCCCCGGCCAATTGGTTATTTCGGGATCTGCCGACAAAATCACCATAGCCTGCGAATTGGCGAAGGCAAAAGGAGCAAAACGTGCTTTACCTCTGACCGTGGCTGGTGCTTACCACTCGAAACTCATGGCGAGCGCGCAACCGAAATTGCGAGAGGCTCTCTCGAAGGTTGCAATCAATATCCCAGCTATCCCCGTTATTTCCAACGTTACAGCGTCGCCTCATGCTGCACCGGTCGACATCCACCGCCGCCTTGTGGAACAAGTAACTTCTTCTGTGCGATGGGAAGAATCGGTTCGGTATTTGCTCACGCAAGGCTTCACCCGCTTTATCGAAGTAGGACCAGGAACAGCACTGACCGGGTTCATGAAACGTATCGACAAGAACGTCCAAGTGTTGAACGTAGGCGATGTCACAAGCCTGGATATAACTGTTCAGGGACTCACTGCCTAATTTTCCAGCAATTCTCATTTTACGTGAGGGAAGTGCTGGAGGAAGAGGAAGGCAGATGCAGTTGAAAATACGGGGAGAAGGGAGAAAAGGTATGGAGGGATGAAACGCGGGCAAAGCGTGGC
>JBKJKE010000214.1:0-34252 GCA_046597605.1 Limisphaerales bacterium
CAATCGAAACCATACCATCCGTCTTCTCACTCAGCCCCTGCCCCGCAAATAAACACTCATGAAAACACAAGCCTATCCCTATTCTCATTGCCTGATCCGAGCTTGATGCAGCCCTGCAAAGCAGGTCATCGAGAGGTATTCCGATTGCAAATTGTTGAGCAGAGCCTATTTAATGCGCTACGCATGTCCATAGTTGCCGAGCAATTGCGCCAGGCCCGGGAGTCCAAGAAGCTCTCCGTTCACCAGGCGGCGGAAGCGACCAAGATTCGCACAGATCACATTGAGGCTTTGGAAGCCGGCAACTATGATGTGTTCCCCGCACCTGTGTACATTCGAGGATTCGTGCGGACCTACGCTACCTATCTCCGTTTGGATGTGCCGAGGATTGTGGAGCAACTAAACTCGGAACTCTCCACCTCGGTGAAGCATCGCGAGGCGCCGGCGCTTACTCGCAAAGCCCCCAGCGTGCTGGACTGGTTCATGTTCCAGCTATCGCGGATCAATTGGCGCTGGGCATTGCCGATACTGCTGTTAGCTATCGTTGCCTTCATTGGCATTTATGGCTATCGCGCTTGGAAGATCCATCAATCTGTTGATCCGTTAGGGGACCTCGGTCCAGGACTTTACAACGCTCCTCAAACGAATGGCGGTGAGTTATTGCCAATTCCAAATCCAGCCCCGGTCCGCCGGTAACCCCCCCTTACTGGATGCCTTCCGGCCAAATTCTTGAAGCCGATCCTCGTCCACACATCCAGATAGGTTCTGACACCGTTTACCAGGAGGACAATCGGTTGATCATTCACGCTACTGAAGCCATGGATTGGCCCATTCGTGAGTTTTCACGCGTCCCGATCTACGTGCTGGGTCACAAATATTACCTGCGCTCAAAACGCGCTGGCGAGCACCCTCCCGCGGTAGTTTACGAGCTTTGGCCATGGCCTGACCATCAATTCGAAAAAGCCAATATCAGTGTGATCTATGATGCTGCTTATGTTGCGGAACGCAATCAACTCGCGGCCAGCACACGTAGGCACGAGCTCGTCTACTACCTCCTGCTTCCGTTATACCCGTTGCTGGGACTTTTTTGGTCAGACTGCAAAGAACGTCTTTTGAGCCCCATCGGCTTCGAGCCGGACTCCATTACGCGGATTTCGATTTTCCTGACGCTAAATTTATTCCTTGTCCAAGGGATATTGGTGGCGTTTTTGGGGGGCGGCTTTTTTAAGCAACTAGGGTTGCCCCATCTTTGGGCTCTCGACTTCATTTTATTGGTTTTGTTCCTGGTCGATCCCATCCTCCGTTTTTCGCAAGCTTTGAAGCTGGATGCTCATCGACATTGGGGATTTTGCGAATGGTGTTGGCCCGGCGCCTGGCGGGATTGAGCGGGCCACAAGACTTCAGTTCATGTGCCAGCTATTTTAAATTGAATGGAGTAAGTCCTTAGCTGAGAATGCAGGCTTGTGAATTTTGCCAGATTTCTGGGTCAACGGCTCGCCGGGATATATGAATTGGAGCCTGCAAAAAGCGCCCACCGGAATTTGCCGATGGAGGGATTGCGGGGCTTTGCCGTTCTGTTGGTTTTCTTTGTCCATTACCACGCTTTATTCAGCGATTTGGCTCCCTCAGGCTCGCTGACTTTCAAGATTTCTCATTTCCTTTCGAATATCGGGCACAGCGGGGTCGATCTGTTTTTCGTTCTTAGTGGCTACCTTATTTACGGAACCGTAATCAGTAAGCGGACGGATTACGCGCGTTTTATGAAACGTCGTGTTCAAAGAATCTATCCAACGTTCCTTTGTGTCTTCGCTATCTACCTTGCCCTGTCGATCCTATTCCCTTCGGAAAACAAAATCCCCAAAGGGCTGTCCCAGGCCGTTATTTATTTAACGCAAAATATTCTTCTTCTGCCCGGTCTTTTTGATATCCGCCCGATAATCACAGTAGCGTGGTCTTTAAGTTACGAGCTGTTCTTCTACCTCCTTATTCCCCTGCTGGTTGCGGGATTAAGCATGCGGACATGGCCCAGTGTCCGGCGTTCCATCTTCTTCCTTACTGCGGGTGCCGTCTTGACGGTTGTTTGTTGGATGACTCCGTTCTCTCACATTCGCCTCATCATGTTCGTTTCCGGAATTTTGCTTTATGAGGCCATTCATTGTTTTAATGACAGACAACCAATGAGTTCCCGGACCGAGATTTTGATAATGTTCTGTTTCATCGCGACTTTCCCGGCCCTGAACCTTTTGTGGAGTCCGGAGTTGCTCAAGACCTGGGCGGGTTCTGGAAGATATTGGAGCATCGCCCGTCAACTGCTCCTGTTCAGCAGTTTTTTCATTGTGGTCTACGCCTGCTTCACTTCGCGCGGTTTAATGAAAACCGTGTTTTCCTGGACGCCCCTTCGATGGCTGGGAAATATGAGCTACTCGTATTACCTGTTTCACGGTCTCGCTCTTAAAGGATTACAAATGGTGCTTGGCAAATTTGTTCCAGCCACTGACGCCCCAGCTCTCTTCTGGGTGACCCTTCCGATATCCTTTGCGATAACGCTCGTCGCCTCCACGGTGCTGTTTGTGCTAGTGGAGAAACGTTTTTCGCTGTCCCACCCGCCCCGGGATAAAGCTCCGGCTGCCCTGGGGACCGTCCCTGCCAGCTCAAGCCGGGTTTAAAAACAAGCAAAACAAAATACGCAGCGTTAGTGCCTGCTCTTCGCAGCTTACCCTTTGGATTGGCCCAAGGTTCTTCCTCGCGAAACCATTGATTAGAAAGTTTTCCCTTATGACAAATGTCATAGTTTCGAGGTCAGAAAAGCTTGGAAACGTGACACACGACAGATTGTAGGTGTCCGCCCGCTTCTTCTAATCTTTGCGTTACAGCCCATGAAATAGATCGAACGTCGATGCCTTTCGCGGGCCAACACACCAATACCAAAACTCGAAAAAACTATGAAGAAGAACCAAAGCTTTCTGAATCGAATCGAAAGCATTTCCCTGCTGGGGAAAGTTTCCGCCGGAATTCTACTGGCGCTGTTCGGCACTACGGTGGCAGCTGATGCTGGCCAGGGCCCCCAGCCGTCGATCTGTAACCGTGCCTGCTGGGGAGCTCGCGCTCCCAACTGCGGGATCACCCAGATGGGCGGTCTCACTCGCGCCATCGTTCATCACACTGCCGGAACTGGCGACTACTCCAGCAATCTGGAAAATTCCAAAGCCGTGATGCGTAACGTCCAAAATTACCATATGAGTCTGAGCGGGTGGTGCGATATCGCTTATCATTTCCTGACGGATGCGGCCGGCAATTTGTTTGAGGGACGTTCCGGCGCAATGACCGGACTGCCCCGCGGCACACACGACGGTTGCAATGAAAACAGCTTCGGATTTACGGCTCTCGGCTATTACCATCCTCCGTATAATCAGGCGTTTACTTCAGCTTCCAGAAACGCGTTGGAAGCAGTGATCGCCTGGCGAATGCCGTCGGGTTGGTCTTCCTACGGTTCGGGCACTTACTGCTCGACCTCAGTCGGTTTCATGGATGGTCATTACCGAGTCAAATCCACAGCATGTCCGGGCGACGGCATCATTCCTCAGCTCGGAGGCATGCGCGATGGAGTTAATGCGCGTAAGAATGGTCCCGTCACTCCGGTTTCTGTTGACGAGCCTTTGATTGGCAGCGGACGAGACGCCGGTGGTCGGTTGGTGAATTTCGCCCGCGGCAATGACAGCGCACTGTGGCGTCAATCGCAAATAACGCCCGGCGGCGAATGGACCGGTTGGGTGCGCATGGGTGCCTACCTGGATAGCACTCCTGCAGTGGGCCAATACGCCGATGGACGACTCGCAGTATTTTTCCGCGGTGGCGATAACGCACTCTGGTACTTTTATCAAACAGCCCCGAATGGAGGCTGGTCTTTTGAAACCCGACTGGGAGCTTTCCTGGGCGGCGCTCCGGTTGTGGGACGTACTGGCGATGGTCGGGTCCATGTGTTCTTCAAGGGTGGTGATAACGCGCTTTGGTACTTCTATCAAACCGCTGCCAACGGAGGCTGGTCTTATGAAACACGGCTGGGTGCTGTTCTCGACAGCCAACCAGCAGTTGGACAGAATCAAAATGGAAACCTGGATGTGTTTTTCAATGGTGGTGACCGGGCAATGTGGCGTTTCTCACAGGTGCCAGGCGGACCCAATGGGGGATGGTCTTATGAAACCCGCATGGGAGCCTATTTTGCGAGCAGGCCCGTTACGGGCCGAAATGCTGATGGTCGCCAGGTCACCTTCTTCAAAGGAGGCGATAACGCGTTGTGGTATTTCTATCAGACCGCTGCCAACGGGGGCTGGTCATTCGAGACAAAAATTGGGGGAGTCATCAACAGCGTGCCAGCCATCGCACAAAATGCGGACGGCCGATTGGAAGTTCATTTCCGCGGCGGGGACATGGCGTTGTGGCACTTTTATCAACCGAGCGCAAACACGCAAAGCTGGGTGGGGCCAAACCGATTTGGCGGTTACCTGACCAGCGCTCCCACAGCGGGACACAATGCGGATGGTCGCATTGAAATTCTATATCGCGGCTCCGACTATTCGGCGTTGCATCGTTGGGAATTAGCGCCAAACGGGGCCGGCGGCTGGTCTGGAGAAGCGCCGCTCGGTGGATACATCACTCACGCACCTTACCGGTAAGAACACAGGGTTAGTCGACGCAAGCCCCAGGTTCTAGGGTTACCTGGGGCTTGCGCATTTTTACCAAAAAGGGTGGAGCAATGTTCGCACAATCCAAACGGAATCAAGGCAAAACCAGAGGTCGGCCATTCCTGGGTGTTCAATGGAAAGGTATGCTGGAAGGTGCTCGCTGGTCGGGGCGGGTTACGGCCTGGTGTCACCTGAAGAAGCTCCAATACGAATCGTGGAATAGTAAAAGGTTTCAACGCGAATGTGAAAAGCTGCAGTGCTTTCACCTGGCAGAATTAGAAGAAAGATATCGGGCCGAGATCGGGATGAGAATCAAATTGCTGAAACGCAGCAATGCGACGGAAACCTCAATCGATAGCGATGGCGCGGGCAAGAACAGGTAGAAATCGAATTCCCTTTGCCTCGACGAAACGGTTAGGCTCAGCAGCGTGACCACTGACATCTCCAGCCGATTTCGCCGGCGGTCCGGCAGGCCGGGGAATGTTCATTGGTCATGGGCGTTGCTGTTCCTTGTGGGCCTTAGTCTTTGCGCAGATGCGGGCGTGGCTTTGCGGCTCTCGTACGACGGCATCCCGGGAGGACCAGTTTCTGAACTGACTCGTCATCCCTCATTCCCGGACCGACCTGGATCTGCGGAGGTCGTGACCGAATCCCTGGAGAAATTGACGGAAAGCCGCGACGCCTTTGGGACCTGGACGCGCGGCTATCTGGAGGCTCCTCAAACCGGGGATTATCATTTTATGGTGGCGGCTGATGACACCTGTGAATTTTGGCTGAGCACCAGCCATCGTCCGGAGGACAGAAGAAAAATTGCGGAGAACATTGCCTATGTGAGCCCTCGCAATTACCACGCGCAAGCGTCGCAACGGTCCATTGCTATTTCGCTGGCAAAAGGAGAGCAATATTACTTCGAGTTGTTTCACAAAGATCATATTGGCTACGATCATATTTCCGTCGGTTGGCAATTGCCTGATGGCACGGTGGAAGCACCGATCTCTGCCGGTAAATTGATGCCTTTCCCTGTGGACAACAAGTATCGCGCCATGGAGAAAGCCCCTGCGATTCTGAGAGAATACTTTGGCCAACCAGTTTTGACTTTGACCAATGTAGTTGCCGTGGAGGGAAGCCCAGTCACTTTTTCCGTAACAGTGGAAGCGACGCCTCCGGTCGTTTTTCAATGGTTCCATAATCGCGAAGCGATTCCTGGGGCCAATCTTTCCCGCTACACCCTGCCGAAGGCCACCCTCGCGAACGACACCGATTTATTCACGGTCACGGTCTCAAACCCTCTGGGAAAAACCAAAGCCGAAGCGATTCTGAGGGTAGTCCAGGATCTCGTCCCGCCTACTATCGTTTCCTCGTTGATCCTCACCGATTCCAGTTCGCTGGCGGTCTTTTTTTCTGAAGCGGTTGATCCGGTGACCGCCGCAGAACCAGGCAATTATCTTATTGATGGACTCCCGATCCGCGAAGCAGCGCGAACCGCTGATCCAAGATTGATCATGCTTACTGGGCCGCCTGCTCCTTCCGGCAGGTGGAGGCATCTTGGAGTGAGAAACGTGAAGGACCAGTCGAGCCCGGCCAATCGGATTCTTCCCGGTTCATCCTTTGTCATTGAATCCGGGATAAAGACCTGGCTCACCTTCGAAAATTCCAGCCATACAAACACCCTGGACCTATCGGGCGATGACAGGGTCGCTCAGTTGATGGGCAATCCGGAATTGCCCACGTCAAAGGAACGTGGTCGTTATATGCTGTTTGATGGAGTAGACGATTGTGTGGTTCTGGAATCCAAAGGAATGTCTGACTTCGTTGCCGGTGTCACCGTGGCTCTGTGGGCAAGGCCCAGTGCGATAAAACCACATGCACGATTTATCGATTTTGGTAACGGACCGCGGGAGCGCACCATCCTGTTTGGGCGGTTGGAAGAATCGAACAATTTGATTTTCTATATGCCTGAGGGCTCCCTGATTGTGGCTAACGGCATCGAGTTGAATGTATGGCAGCATTTTGCGGCTTCGCTGGAACCGGACGGCACGGCGTCGATCTACAAAAACGGTTCTCTGCTGATCAAAGCACGGACGGTCGTCCCAACCGTGAAGACCCGTTTGAACAATTTCGTTGGTCGCAGCAATTTTCCGAACGATAGCCTCTATGAGGGTGCCATGGACGATATTCGCATCTATGCCAGGCCATTAACACCAGCGGAAATCAAGGTGCTCGCAGCAGAGGGAGAGCCCCGGTGAACACAATGCCAAAATTATTCTGCGATCAAGCTTTAGCACTTCAAGGGGACTATCTTCTATCGTGAGACCCTCCCGCGCCTCTTGTCTGCTTTTTCAGCTGGCATTGGTCTGGTTGCTCGCCAGCCGCGCTGCTCTTTTCGGGGATGAATTGCCGCAGTACGCGGTGCGAAACTGGCAGACCGAAGACGGCTTGCCCCATAATTCCGTCTATTCCCTCATCCAAACTCGCGACGGATTTTTGTGGGTCGGAACCGAACATGGACTGGCGCGCTTTGACGGGGTGAAGTTCACAGCGATCGATATTGATAAGGATGGCGAGCATCAAAAAAAACCGATTCGATCCCTTTTGCAGAGCTCTAACGGCACCCTTTGGGCCGGTCGGGATACCGGAGCCATTGCTGTCCAGGGCATCTGGAAGTCGAACGCCCTGCCCCTGGTTTCCAATACTGCCGTGAAGGTTTTCCTGGAGAGTAGAGATGGTTCGCTATGGATTGGCACGACGAACGGCCTCTCCCAATACCGCGACGGCAAAATCACCTGGTTGACCGAAACGAACGGCCTACCTGACAAGACAGTGCTGGCCCTGTGTGAAGATCGTACAGGAAATTTGTGGCTCGGCACTGGGACTGGTCTGGTTTGTTACAGCAACGGGGTGGCCACGCCATATCATAAAGAGGGATTTCCCCCGGGGGCGGTCCGTGTGCTTTTTTGGGACCGGGAAAACAATCTCTGGTTCGGCGGAAGTAGCGGGCTGATTTGTCTAAAAGAGAGTGGCGCTTTGTCTCACTTCCGAAAGAGCGAGGGACTTCCAGACAATTTTATCCGAACGATTTTTGAAGACAGCCGCGGGCAGTTATGGGTGGGAACGATGAGCGGATTGTGTCGGCGCTTGGGCGATAAGTTCGTAGTGGAGTCAAACGCGGAAGGCGGTTCCTACGAAACGATCTTTTGCATGTTGGAAGATCGCGAGGGAGGCATCTGGGTTGGAACCAAAGAGGGGCTCAGCCAATTGCAGTTCAGACCGTTCAAATCCTACACCCGCCAAAACGGATTGGCGCACAATAACATCATGTCCGTTCGGGAAGACAGGGCCGGCACAATTTGGGCCTCGTCCTGGGGCGGCGGAGTGAGCCGGTTGCGAAATGGTGAATTCATTACCTACAATTTTTCGAACAGTCGATTAAGCGATGTGCTTCTGGCCATTGGCGAAACCCGGGATGGTAGTTTGTGGTTCGGAGCTGATTTTGATGGCGGGTTATTTCGCTGGAATGACGAGGCGTTTTCCTACTATGGCCAAACCAATGGCCTCGTGGATTCTGCGGTGCGAGTGATATACGAAGACCGGAAGGCAAATCTGTGGATCGGAACCAGCGGTGCGTTGTATCAGATGACGGATGGTGTTTTGCGGCGGTTTACCACTTCGGACGGACTGGCTGGAGGTGCTATTCGCGCCATCCATGAAGACGGCGAGGGAAATCTTTGGATCGGAACCGGTGAAGGCATTTCACAGCTCTCGAATGTTGAGTCCCCGCCGCAATTTGCATCGTATTCGGTAAAAGAGGGACTGCCACGTGGTGGGGCGCTGTCCATTCACAGCGACCGCGATGGAAGCTTATGGATCGGAACCGAGGCGGAAGGACTCTGTCGAATGACGAAGCGGCAGAATTCAAAACCCGGAGATCAGGGTTGGACCGTTAAGACCTACACCACCGGGCAAGGACTGTTCAGCGCCAACATTCTCGAGATTCTGGAAGATGACCGCGGCTATCTCTGGATGAGTTCTCTCGCTGGTGTCTTCAGAGTTCAGAAGGCGGATCTCGATCGATTTGATCGTGGTGAAATTGGGACAATTCCCAGCGCTTCCTTTGGAAAATCAGACGGCATGTCGAGCGTCCAGTGCAATGGCGTGTCCAAGCCAGCCGGATGGAAGGCGAAAGATGGGCGACTTTGGTTTCCGACTACCCGCGGTGTGGTGGTAGTTGATCCCGGTTCCATCCGCGAAAACAACACGCCTCCCCCGGTTATAATCGAAGAAATCATTTCGGACAAAATAGGGCGGGGCTTTCCAGGCAACTCCGCATCTGACACCTTGTACTTGGCCCCGGGCCGTGGCGAACTTGAATTCCATTACACGGTCCTGAGCTTTCGGTCCCCCGCAAAGAACCGATTTAAGTACAAGCTGGATGGAGTCGATCTGGAATGGGTGGATGCCGGCGGCCGGCGGGCCGCCTATTACAACAATCTTCCGCCGGGCCAGTATCGCTTCAGCGTGAAAGGTTGTAACAGCGACGGCATCTGGAATGACGCGGGGGCCTCGGTGGTTGTCATTTTAAGACCGCACTTTTGGCAGACGAAATGGTTCCTTGGGTTCATGTCCGTTTTTGCCGTCGGATTAGTCGCCAGTATCGGTCGTTACGCCATGTGGAAGAAGGTGCAGGGCAAATTGCTTCACTTGGAACAACAACACGCCGTTGAGAGAGAACGCACCCGTATCGCCCAGGACATGCATGATGATCTTGGTGTGCGCATCACGGAAATCATTCTGCTAAGCGATCGCGTTCAGACCAGCCCCAACGAACAGGATAAACTGGATTCCACAAACGCCATCTCAGAAGCCGCCCGCGAAATGGCCGTCAATCTCAAAGCCATTGTCTGGGCCGTGAGCCCGGGGAATGACTCACTCGACCGGGTCGCGCCTTATATCGGCGACTACGTGGTCAAGTATCTCTCCCGGAGCGCTATTCGTTGCCGGCTGGATGTCCCGGATGAATTGCCAAAATCGATCGTGTCCTCCGCAGCGCGCCACAATCTGTTTCTCGCCGTCAAAGAGGCGGTCAATAACATCGTGAAATATGCGGACGCATCGGAAGTGTGGCTTCGCCTCCAATT
Source organism: Limisphaerales bacterium (assembly GCA_046597605.1). Lineage (GTDB taxonomy): Bacteria > Verrucomicrobiota > Verrucomicrobiia > Limisphaerales > JACDHS01 > JACDHS01. The sequence continues at coordinate 9,815 of JBKJKE010000214.1, forward strand.
CAACGATTCGACCCTGATCATCTCCATTGAGGACAATGGCAATGGATTCTCCCGGGACGCCGTTTCCGCTTTTGCGAACGGCTTGGTGAACATGGAAAAACGAATGCAAAAGATAGGTGGCCACTTCGAGTTAACGAGCAAACCTGGAAAGGGAACTCGAATTCGACTGGAGGTTCCGGTAAGAAGTATCACCTCGGCCCTCTAAAGAAATGCTTGTTAAAGTTGCCATCGTAGAAGACGACGCCAAGGTTCGCGAAAGCCTGTCATTTCTAATTAATGGCACCAGCGGATTTTCGTGCATTGGCGCTTATTCCAACGCCGAAGTTGCGATCAAGGAGCTCCCCCGGAATTGGCCGGACGTTTTGCTGATGGACATTAATCTTCCGAAAATGTCCGGTATCGAGTGCACCACGAAACTGAAGGCGTTGCAACCAGGGCTGCAGATCATCATGTTGACTTCTTACGATGACAACGAATGGATCTTTAATTCCCTCAAAGCTGGTGCGAGCGGGTATTTAAGCAAACAATCACAACCTGCGGAACTCCTCGAAGCAATCAGGGACGTCCGGAGCGGTGGTTCCCCTATGTCTAGTTTCATCGCACGCAAGGTGGTGCAATATTTTCAAAAACCGGCGCAGGATGGAATGGAGAATTTGACACACCGCGAATTCGAAATCCTGGACCTGCTTTCCAAGGGCTATCAGCACAAAGAAATTGCCGATAAGTTGTCCATCAGTCCCGGAACAACGCGAAACCACCTGCAGAATATTTACAATAAACTCCACGTCCGTTCGCGTACGGAAGCGGTATTAAAGTTCCTGGGCGCAAAGCCAACGGAGGGAAGGTAAGCCACCAGCGAGCGGTCGTTGCAGCGGTCAATGGCTCAGCGGAATGAAATTCGTGGGACCGGGGTTTTTTACAGGGCCAAATCCATTTTGGAAACGACCCTGTTCTCGTTCCCATCCTACAAATCCAAATTGAAATGTAGTATGCGACGCGTCGCAGGCCTGTTTCCAAAATGGATTTGTAGGATGTACTGCGTCACAGGCTCGTTTCCAAAATGGATTTGTAGGATGTACTGCGTCACAGGTTCGTTTCCAAAGTGGATTGTGGAGTATACTCCGTGACCGAGTCATTTCCAAAATGGAACCGTCCATGTGACCGGGCATAACCTGCATGAAATCCTTGTTTTGCCGTGAAATATCACCGCGAGAACGAGCCCGCATAAAATTCCGCAAGAAAAGACGTTGCGCTCAGCAAAACTTGTGTGATTATCTCTGCTCGTTGACGGAGCGTAGCTCAGCCTGGTAGAGCACTTGCTTTGGGAGCAAGACGTCGCAGGTTCGAATCCTGTCGCTCCGACCACTCCCTTCCAAATTTTCCGTTGCCCGACTTTCTGGCAAAACCCGTACGCAACCGGTTTGTGCAACTTGGCCCTAAAGAATCACCGAGGGAGCCAACGTGCGCGCACCTTATATCACAAACTGCGGGTGATCCTGCAGTCGTTTCAACGTTTCTAAAGCAAGAGGCTGTTGCCGGTATACCGGCTCCCCCATTGGTTCCGCACTGGTGGAACGTTCGGCGCGGGCTAGCCAGTCACGGCCCAATGGCTCCGTAAGCAGGCTCAGAGAGTTTGCGGCAATGGTTGTTTCCTCTTTTTCCCCGGTCGCGTGCCCGACTCCGACGTAGAAGCCCGCCAGGAGAAGAGTTACTCGCAGCATTGTGCTGCGGGAGTAGGTCGGCATGGCGCAGGGACGATTGGGATCCAACACAGAAAACAATGAGGTGAACAGCGGGAGAGTCCACATCGCCGGATTCTTAGCCGGCGAGAAGGCATCGAAAAGAATGAGATCCGGCTTGAGAAATGTCAAAGCGTCCGGGGAATTAATCAGAATCGGGAAATCGGCAAGATGCAGGCTCCATCCGACCTCGGCTTTACCATCGCAAAAGCTAGCCTGATGATGTGACAACAAGCTGGCGACCGAAGCCTCATACCCAGCGAAATACCCCAAGGCCTCTTTATTTTGCAGGGCAAAACCGAGGGGTTCCAAGGTGTAATCGAAGCTAACGACCCGAATCCGGGCTGATTCTCCCCGCGCGGCTCGCAAAACCGTCAACACATTGGCGGCCGCCCCCAATCCCACATCCCAAATCACAAATTCCCCCGAATGGGCTCGGAGTCGATCAAGAAACTTAACCTGGTTAAGGTAGAGGGCTTCCGCTTCCGCAACTGGCCCGACTACGGGATGAAAGGTTTCCCGGTACTCTGTCGAATGCAGACTCCAGGAGCCACTGGCGAGCTGCACCATTTTATAAGTGCCCGTTTCTTGCACAATTAAGCAATCGGCGCAGCTTCAGTGGCGGGCAGGCGCTTCAAAAAATCTTCGTAGGCGAGCCGAATCCCGGTTTCGAGGTCCACCTTTGGTTCCCAACCCATCGCAAAAATACGAGAGCTATCCATCAGCTTTCGCGGCGTTCCATCAGGTTTGGAGGTGTCCCACACGATCTCGCCCTGGAACCCGGTCACTCGTTTCACCAGTTCAGACAACTCCTTGATCGTGACTTCCATCCCAGACCCAACGTTGATGAAATCGGAGCTTTCGTAGTGTTCCATCAGGAAAAGACAGGCACGGCCCAAATCATCAGCATGCATGAATTCCCGGCAGGGCTTGCCGGTGCCCCAACAAGTGACGGAATCTGCGTTAACAGACTTGGCTTCGTGAAAACGCCGGATCAAAGCAGGGAGGACATGTGAGTTCTGGGGATGATAATTATCGTTTATGCCGTAAAGATTGGTCGGCATCGCTGAAATGAAGTTGCATCCGTATTGCCGACGATAGGCTTCGCACATCTTGATGCCGGCAATCTTCGCGATGGCATACCATTGGTTGCTGGGCTCGAGGGGTGCCGTAAGCAAGTACTCTTCTTTTAACGGCTGGGGCGCCAGTTTCGGGTAAATGCAGGAACTGCCCAAAAAGAGAAGTTTCTGCACCTTACTAAGATAGGCGCTATGAATGAGGTTATTTTGAATTTCGAGGTTTTCGTAGAGGAATTGGGCCGGAAGAGCATCATTGGCGAAGATTCCCCCGACCTTTGCAGCCGCCACAAAAACGAATTCGGGCCTCTCTTGCTCGAAAAAATCGGTTACGGTCGACCGATTCAAGAGGTCGAGCTCGGATCTGGATCGCCCGACCAGGTTCGAGAACCCCTGATTTTGAAGTTCCCGCCAGATAGCACTGCCGGCGAGGCCACGATGACCTGCGACATAAATCTTAGCATTTCTGGAAATTGCCATAAAAACGGTTCGCAGCTAACGCCATTTTCTCGAAAATGCAAGCATCCCAACTTCGAAAAGGGGCATTTTGAACGAAATTGCCATTAAAATGTCATAAACGGGTAGTCCACCTGCCCTATTTCAAGTCAAAGAGAAAACCTTAAATCGGAAATAGCAGGAATTACCCAATAAAATATCGCCGTTGACTTTGGCATTGCCCTTGCTAGAACCTAACTTGCGGTTGAGAGAAGGCAATAAGTGAACAAAACGTTCTTATAATAAACCGTCTTCTCTCTTACGTTCACGCCGCACTTAAAGAAAGTTAAAGTAATGAAAACTCAAATCAGCAGCCGTAAGTCCGGTTTCACCCTCGTTGAAATCATGATCGTGGTGGCCATCATTGGTCTCCTCGCAGCGATCGCGATCCCTAACTTCGTGAAAGCCCGCACCACTGCTCAGCAAAATGCCTGCATCAACAACCTCCGCCAGATCGACGGTGCCATCCAACAATGGGCATTGGAAACTCGCGCTGGTCAGACTGATGCAGTGACCGACACCGACGTAACTCCCTACCTGAAAACACCTCCGGTTTGCCCGTCCGCTGGCACAGCTGGAACAATGGCAACCAGCTACACATTGACCACTGTTGCGGTTCCGCCGACATGCCAAATCGAAGCTGCTACCCACGTTCTCCCATAATATCTCTTTATTCAGAAAAGGCTTGGGACGAAAGTCTCAAGCCTTTTTTTGTAGAAGGAAGCCAGCAATTCTGTTAAAAGGAACCATATTATGAGGTGCCTTAAAAAGCAGTCGGGCTTTACGCTGGTCGAGATAATGGTGGTTGTGGGGCTCATCGGCCTTCTCGCCTCGATCGCCCTTCCCAACTTTATCAAAGCCCGAGATACTGCGAAAATGCATGTTTGTATTGAGAATCTTACCCAAATCGAATCCGCTAAACAGATTCTAGGTGTGGAAAAGGGTCTTAAGAGCAATGACCAAATTGCGGAGGCCGACCTGATAGGTCCGAACTTGTATATCAAGAAAATGCCTCAGTGTCCGGGGGCTGGTAATTACGACATCCACCCGTTGAATGCATTCGCTGAATGCACTTTGGGACCAACTCTGAATCATACGCTCACGCCCTGAGTCGTGTAATGAACCCCGTCATCGAGATCGAAAGATTACGTGTCGAGTTTTATAGCCGCGAAGCACGCGAAACTAAAATCGCTCTGAAAGAACTCAACCTCACCGTTCATAGCGGTGAGGTCTTTGGCTTTTTGGGGCCAAACGGTGCTGGTAAAACCACGACAATGAATGTGCTGCTGGGCTTTGTAAACCCAACCAGCGGTTCTGCTTCCATTTTCGGGGTCGATGTTCGCCAACCGATTGCGCGACAGCGCATTGGCTACCTTCCAGAGCTGACCTACTACTATAAATTTCTGACTGCGGAAGAATTACTTCGCTTTTACGCAAAGATCTTCCGAATTCCTAAAAACGAGGTGGAGGCCCGCATCGACCAGGCCCTCAAGTTAGTAGAATTGGATCATGCCCGAAAAAGGCTCATCAAAACTTACTCCAAAGGGATGCAGCAACGGGTTGGCCTCGCCCAAGCACTGATCAACAATCCTGACCTCCTTATTTTAGACGAGCCAACCAGTGGCCTTGATCCGATTGGCCGAATGAAAGTCCGCGAAATCATGCAGCGTCTTAAAAACGAGGGGAAAACGGTTTTCTTCTCTTCACATGAATTAGGGGAAGTTGAAACTGTTTGTGACCGGGTTGCGATCATGAACCTTGGCGAGCTGAAGGTAATCGGGCGGGTCGACGATCTGCTCAAGGAACACAAAATGCCTTTGGAAAAACTTTTCCTCGAAATAGTCGGCTACAAAAGTTCTGTCGCAGTATGATCAATAATGCTTTGGCTTTGGCCGGTGTCGTCATAAAAGACCTCTATCGGCGAAAAGATTTTTACGTCCTTTTCATTCTTACTGCCCTGCTCACTCTCTTGCTTGGTTCGGTCAATTTCTTCAACGAACAGAACATCGCGCGTTATGTGAAGGAGCTGTGCCTTCTGCTCATTTGGATTGCCTCGCTCGTGATTGCGGTGACAACCACAGCGAGACAGATCCCGGGGGAGCGCGAACAACGCACCATTTTCCCTTTGTTAGCTAAACCGGTATCCCGGGGAGACCTGCTGTTGGGAAAGTTTCTTGGTTGTTGGATCGCTTCGGGCCTGGTTCTGGTGGTGTTCTACATATTCTTCGCGGTTATGACCGGCGCCCGCGAGCACGGCTTCAATTTCTCCAGTTGTTTCCAGGCGCTATGGTTGCACTGGATGATGTTGGGAATAGCCATTGCCATGGTTCTGGTTGGTTCCATCGTTTTCACCTCCACTGCTGCCAATTCCACCATCTCTTTCGTCGTTATATTTGGAATTCTCCTCCTGGGACGACATTTGAACAAAGTCGCGCTCGGCCTTCCAGAGCCATCCAGCTCTATCCTCTACGCCCTTTACTACATCATTCCGCACTTCGAATTCTTTGATATCCGCGATTTGGTCGTTCACAACGCTCCACCGGTTGCCTGGTGGGCAGTTGGGATGGCTTCCGTCTATGCTATGGTTTATGCCGCAGCGTTCCAGGTCCTTGCCTGGATTGTCTTTAGACGCAAAGCTTTGAATTAGAATGCCTTCACCTCAGCTCATTTTAGGTTTGCTGATCACGGTCTCTGCTTGTCTTTCGACAGGATTGGCTGGCTGGCACAACAGCCTTGCGAGCACCGGTTCCGATAAATCGCCGCTAACCGTTTTAATGGGAGACAGCCGCCGCATTTTTGCTGAGCACTTCTATGCGAAAGCCGACGTTTATTTCCACAGTGGCTACTATCCGAGCATCTTCGATGCACCCAAGCGCGCCGAACGTTCTCATATGGAAGGAGCTCAAACCGTCGTAAAAGAAGCGGAGGCGGAGCACGGGAAAGAAGCGCCCTCGGGTGAACACCACGAGCATGACGAAACGTGCGACCACGAAGCTGAGAGTGCGGAAGAAAAGGAAGCAGAATTTCTGGATAAACCCAGGGACATTATCGACTCTTTTGGCCGCAACTTTTTTATTACCCAGCATTCTCACCTGGAAACAGGCGAGCAGCGTGAAATGTTGCCCTGGCTGAAAGTGGCGGCTGAACTGGATCCCCAAAAAGTTCAGACCTATACTGTCGCTTCCTACTGGCTCCGCAGTCGATTGAACAAACCCATTGAGGCAGAGCAATTTTTGCGAGAAGGACTCCGTGCTAATCCGCATAGCTACGAAATCCTTTTTGAGTTGGGACGCATCCAGAAGGAAAATCACTCCAAGCCGGACATCGCAAGGAACCTGTGGGAGCTGGCGATTGCAAAATGGAAGCTACAGCAAGCTGCCGGTCTGAAGCCAAGTGAGTTCAACTATGAACAAATCCTTGGCTTTCTCGCCAGCCTGGAGGAAGAGCAAGGCAACCTGCCAAAAGCCATTCGACACTTTGAAGAGCTCAAAGAATTTTCTCCCGCTCGCGAAGCCATCGAAAAACGGATCGCTGACTTGAAACAGAAGGTCGCGGCTTCCCCGTAGACTCACTTCACGGTCGGCCGAAACTTGTCCATCCCCACTGACAGAATGATCACTGCTCCGATGATGATCTCCTGCATGTAGGTGGGCCACCCCATTTGATTGGAGCCATTGCGCAGGGTCGCCATAATCAACGCTCCAATCATTGACCCAAGCACACTACCACTGCCTCCCCTCAAACTGGCCCCGCCAATCACTACGGCAGCAATGACATCCAATTCCAGGCCAACCGCTGCGGTGGGGTCGCCCTGAGTCAAACGCGACAGCTGCATGAGTCCCGCGATTCCAAAAAACAATCCCGCTACCGAATAAATCAGAATCTTCTGCCGGGGCACCCGGATTCCCGAAAGCCGTGCCGCCATTTCGTTGGAGCCAATCGCAAATACGTAACGGCCGAAAACGGTTTGTCGCATCAAGACAAACAAGAAGACCGCGAGCGCAAGCGCTACCCAGACCCCGTTCGGCAACGGGAAAAACTGATCGGGTACGTCGAGTGCCATGAGCGTGTTCACTTTTGAGTCCGGGAAATTCACCGCCTGATTTTGTGCCATCCATTTGGCCAGGCCACGAGCCACTCCCATCATCCCGAGCGTCACAATAAAGGGCATCATCTTGAACTTCCCAATGACGGTTCCATTGACGATGCCCATTAAACCACCAACGAGGACCGTGAGCAGGATTACGACCGGGACTGAATACTCTTTTGTTAACAGCAGAGCGCCAGTGACGCTGCACAAAGCCACCACGGAACCGACGCTCAGATCGATTCCACCGCTCACGATAATCATCGTCATACCGAGCGCACAAATCGCGACCACCACGGTTTGGGTGAAAATAATTTTGAAATTCGCGCCCGTAAGAAAGTAGGGCCGCACCTCGGAGCTTAACGAAAACAATCCAATCACCAGGAGCAAACCGAGGAACGGCGCAACCAGATTGACCAGCAAAGATAGCTTCCGTTTACCCACAGCAAGAGACGGAGTTTACTTCAGGTATTTCTGGAGGGGTGGATTGAGGAGTTCTGCGACAGCAGGCTCCTGCATCGTTTCGGGGGTTACGAGATACACACCGGTATCGATTCGCTTTTCCACCGCTTCACCCTGCAGATGTTTCACCAACGTCTCGACCCCGAGGTACCCCATCTTCATTGGATTCTGCACAATCAAGGCTTGAACGTCACCCTTCCTTAAGGCTTCGAGTGGTTGCGTTCCTGCATCGAAGCCCACCACCTTCACCTTGCCTCCTGCTTTACCAATATTCTTCAACGCCATCAGCATTCCAACCGTGACTGGTTCACATGGGCAAAACACGCCATTCACATCCCTGCCGTGACGATTCAAAATATTTTGTGCGGCCTGGTAGGCCGATTCTCGGGTGGCTCCTGCGTATTGATCCGACGAGACCAGCTTGATTTCGGGGAACTTGCTTTTCATGGTTTCCACGAAGCCAGCTTCCCGCGCTTCGGTGCTGGCGGATCCCACGGCGTAGCGCAAAAGGATGACGTTTCCTTTTCCTCCAAGCAGCTTGCCCAGTTCAGCGGCAGCCATTTGACCGCCTTTGAAATTGTCTGTGGCGACAAAGCTCAGGTGTTTGTCGGATTTAAGATCCGAGTCGATTACCACCACCGGAATTTTGGCTCGAACCGCGTTGCCTACGGGGGCCACCAGGGCCTGCGAGTCTAAAGGCGCAAGGACAATTCCATGAACACGGCGTGACATGAAGTTTTCCACCACTTGAATTTGTTGATCGCGGTCGTCCTCACGCAACGGACCTTTCCAGATCACGTTTACCTCAATTCCTTTTTTCGCGAGATCCTCTTTTGCCTGAAGTGCGCCAGCGTGAACCGACTTCCAATATTCGTGAGTCGTGCCCTTGGGAATGACCGCAATCGTATAACTTTTGTCGGCAGCAATGCCGCTCAATGCCGAAAAGAGAGCAAGGGAAAAGATGCCGGCCCACCGCGTTGGAAGGTTCATACCGGACGTTAGCCAAAGGACAAATGGCTTTTCAATGGGGAAAACAGGCAAAAACGCTCGTAAATAAGGATATTTACCAAGTTTGAACTTTGAACTTCATACCACGAAATCTAAACTCCCCGACATGGCCCGTAAGGACTCGCCTAAAATTTCAGCTCAACACGGTAAGAATGATGTCGTTGCCATAATCCTGATGGCGGTTGCATTAATCATCACCCTCGCCCTTTTCTCGTATGATGCCAAGGACGTTGCTAATTCCGCTCCTCTCAACAATCCAAAGGTAAATTTGATTGGGCCCTTTGGGGCTTGGATTGGATTTGGTCTATTCTTCGTTTTTGGTGCCGGCGCGTTCCTGCTGCCAGTGTTGCTCTTCCTCTTCGGCCTTGCTTTTTTCGTGGAATTTTGGGGTTACCTGAGAAGCCGCTGGGTGTGGGCTGCGGTTCTGTTTACATCCTGCCTGGCACTGCTCGGCATCTACTCCTCCTGGTTCACAACGTTGAATTCCAATCTCAACGTTCTCACCGCAGGCGGCTTCATTGGATTCCTTGCTGATCGCTACATTGGGACCGGCGGCCTTCTGGGCAAGGCCGGCGCAACCATCTTGTTCATCACCATCTACGTGGTGAGCCTTTTATTCCTTACGAACTTCCAGCTGAGTGCCTGGCTCCGTGCCGCCTGGGAATCGCGCGCTTTCGCGAGGAAAGCTGACACCGACGAAGAAGAGGAGCTCAACAAACGAGCACGCGATTTGGAGAAGCAGGCGAAAAAATTGCAGGAGAATCTGGAGAAATCGCCTAAAGGCAAAAAAGAGAAAGCATCTCCGGAGGCAGATCGCGAAGAGGATGAGGAAGTTGCACAACCAAGTGGTCTTGGAGCGGACGGAAAACCGGTTCCCGAACCAACCATTCGCGACTTGAGTATCCCCAGCGCCGATGCCATGGCGCGTTCCAAAAAAATGGCCGAGACCGCCGCCGCAAAACCGATTGCTGCTCCAGGAGCCGTCTTTATTTCGGCCAAGGAAGTCGCCGCTGCCACCAGCGCAGATATCCTTGGTAAAGTGTCCCGGAAGAACGAAATCAAACCAGAGGCGGACCTCCCCAAAGCAGAAGATTCCGAGGGAGATATTCCTGTAAACGGCGAAGCAATTAAGGCCGAAGAGGATGCCGCTATGGCGGCAGCCCTTGCGCCGGCGCCTTCCAGCAGACCGAAGTATCAACCGAAGAAAGCGAAGCCGGTTTCTGTCGCTTCCACCCCGCACATCGGGAACTACCGTTTGCCGCCCATTGATTTTCTGCAGATGCCGGACACCACCGTCAAACCGACGGAATCGAAGGAAGAATTGATGGGCAACGCGCAGCTGATGAAACACACGCTCGCGCAGTTTGATATCGAAGTCGCCGTTGGCGATATCACCAAAGGGCCAACCATCACCCGCTACGAATTACACCCCGCGCCTGGTGTTCGACTGGAGAAGATTGCCGCTCTGACCAACAACATTGCCGCGGCTCTCCGCGCCGAGCGCATCAACATCCTCGCCCCCGTTCCGGGCAAGAGTTCCGTTGGGGTAGAAGTCCCCAACCTCGTGAAGACGAAGGTCATCATGCGCGACCTGCTCGAGTCCGAGGAGTGGCAGAAATCCAAAGCACGTATTCCGTTGGCACTCGGCAAAGACGTTTACGGTCACCCGATCATCGCTGACCTCGCGGAAATGCCCCATTTGCTGATCGCCGGTTCCACGGGTTCCGGAAAATCTGTCTGCATCAATTCAATCATCGCTTCGTTGCTCTACCGCTTCCCGCCCGATCAATTGCGCTTCGTCATGATCGATCCGAAGGTGGTGGAATTGCAGCAATACAACGCGCTTCCGCATCTGGTTGTTCCCGTTGTCACCGATCCGAAGAAAGTTATTCTCGCGCTGCGCTGGGTGGTGAACGAAATGGAAAAGCGTTACCAGATTTTTGCCCGCGTCGGCGTTCGTAACATCAAGTCCTTCAACGAACGGCCGAAAAACAAACCCGTTCCCAAACCGGAACCGGAATTGCCACTCATCTCCAGGAAAGAAAAAGTGGAAGCAGGCGAAGATGGTTTTGCCGTGGAATTAGACGAAGAGATCGTGGTGCCGCGTGATGACGATATGGTCATTCCGGAAAAGCTCAGCTACATCGTCGTTATCATTGATGAGTTGGCCGATTTGATGTTAGTTGCGCCCGCGGATGTCGAAATGGCGATTGCCCGCATTACGCAAATGGCTCGCGCCGCCGGCATTCATTGCATCGTCGCGACGCAACGGCCTTCGGTTGATGTCATCACTGGCGTGATCAAGGCAAACATTCCGGCCCGTATTGCTTTCCAGGTGGCAGCAAAAGTCGACTCCCGCACGATTTTGGATGCGATGGGAGCCGATAAACTTCTGGGGAAAGGTGACATGCTTTACCTGCCTCCTGGCTCCGCGAAGCTCATTCGTGCGCAAGGCGTGCTCATTACCGACGAAGAAATCAAGGAATGCGTCGACTTCATCGCGCAGCAAGGAAAGCCGAGCTACGAGTTGGAGATCCATCAACAGTTGCAGAAAACAAACGTCAGCCTCGAAAATACCGAGGGTGGAAGCGGTGAAGATGAAGCGATCATTGAACAGTGCGTGGAGGTCATTCGCACCGAACAAAAAGCGAGTGTCTCCCTCCTGCAACGTCGCCTCCGCCTGGGTTACGGCCGGGCTGCGCGCATCATGGATGAATTGGAAGATCGCGGGATTGTCGGACCGAGTAAAGGGGCTGAACCGCGCGACATTTTGATCGATCTGGATGGCGCAGGGGCAGACGGTCGTCAACCGATTAATTAGTTTCCCCAAACACCTCGACCAAGCCTAAGACAAAGTCTTTTTTCGGGGGAGAGTCGACGTCACCACGGAAGAAAAAGTCTTTGATCGGCGGCAAGAGGCCCTCACCTCGGAAGAATTATTCTCTAATCGGGGCAGAGAGGCCCTCACTACGGAGAAAAAAGTCTTTTGTCAGGGCAGTGAGGCCCTCATCACGGAAGAATTATTCTCTAATCGGGTCGGTGAGGCCCTCACTGCGGAAGAAAAAGTCTTTTGTCGGCTCGGTGAGGCCCTCACCACAGTGAAAAAAGTCTTTTTTTGAGACGGTTCTACCCTCTCCCTTCCAACATTACCGTGGAAAGTAGAACTTTACGGCGTTAAAGCTCCTTACTTTGAACCAGAATCCGGCAATTCCACCCTAAAACCTAAAAGAAGAACCGAACTTGGAGGCACGCCGGCTTTCCACCCGCCCGAATACATCCTAGATTCTGCCCGCGACCGATGCCACGGACCATTCTCCACCTCGACATGGATGCTTTCTACGCTGCGATTGAGCAGCGCGATAACCCGTCGCTTCGTGGACAACCTGTTATCGTCGGAAGTCCACCCACACAGCGCGGGGTTGTTTGTGCGGCGAGCTATGAGGCGCGGAAATTTGGGGTCCGTTCAGCAATGCCCAGCGTCACCGCCGGGCGCCTCTGCCCGAAGGGGGTCTTCATTATGCCCCGCATGAGTTATTACCGCGAAGAGTCGCGGCAGATCATGGAAATACTTTCACGCTGCGGTGCGATCCTTGAGCCGATGTCGATTGATGAAGCTTACCTCGACGTTTCAAACATTTTACCCCAACAGGATTTCGCCCTGGAACACGGCGCAGCACTGCACCTGGCCAGGCAACTCAAAAGCCAGATTTTCAACGCGCGTCAACTCACAGCCACGATTGGAATCGCCCCCAATAAGTTGCTCGCCAAACTCGCCAGCGATTTCCGAAAGCCAGATGGTCTAACTCTCATTCCGGAACGCGACAAGGTCCTGTTCTTACGAGAGCTGCCCATCCGTTCCATTCACGGTGTCGGCAGAGTTACCGAAGAGACACTGAAAAGCGCCGGAATCCTCACGGTCGGCGATGTCCAGGACTACGCTGGCGACCTCAGAACATTTGTGGGTTCCTTTGCACCGATCCTCAAACGCTACGCTATCGGCGAAGACGATCGTCCTCTTGAAACGAATTGGGAAACCAAGAGCATCAGCAGCGAAGAGACGTTTGATCGAGACACCGATGATCGCCGCATCCTCCGGGCGACCCTGCAACAGCAGTCAAAAGAAATTGCGGCAGAATTGTCCGAGAAGAAGCTCGGCGCTTACACGGTGCAGGTTAAAGTTCGTTACACCGATTTTACTACTTTGACCAGGCAGGTGACCGTCGAAGAACCGACCGGGGAAGCAGCGGAGATCTATCGTCTCGCCTGTTTTCTCATGGCGCGTCACAAACTGGTGCCCCGTCCCCTTCGTCTTCTCGGCCTGGGAGTGAGTGGCCTCACAGAACCGGTCTGGCGACAACTCACTTTTTTCTGAACATTGCTGAACGCTGTCTCCTGGTCGGCGGCTCGTCTACCCTGGTTTGTATACTCGGAATACCGCAGCACCTCTCTAACTTAATGTTGCAAGTTCCGATGCAACATATCCTCGCCGCAGCCCACGTCCTGGGCTACACCTCTTCCGATGAAACCGACGCGCGTCAACATCCCAGACCAATTGAAATCCGATTTGCCGCAAACCACCTTTGGAAAAATCCTGAGTGCGACGCCTGTCGTGATGGCAGTTGTTGCCACCATGCTGGCGGGTTTGGCGTCGAGCGAGATGACCAAGGCCCAGTACGTTCGTTCCCTCGGCGCGCAACAACAGTCTAAAGCGGGAGACCAATGGAGCTTCTTCCAAGCGAAACGTGTCCGGTCTGCCATCCAACAGAATACCGCCGAATTGTTGCAAAGCATCAGCGAAGTACGCCCCTTGAATCCGGCGCAATTCGTCGAACAAATCGAAGGCACGTTGACAAATGCCGAACTGAAACAAAAAACGTTGGCCGTCGTTCAATCGGACACTGGGCGACAAGTCATCGCTATCCTGGGGAAAGTTGCGCCCGCTCCAGCTCCGTCGCGCGTGGACCTTGATCCCTCGATTAAAGCCGCCATGGAAGGGATCGAAAATTCTGTTCCCGACAATGAAATGCGTCCGCTCCTCGCAAAAGTGACGGTAGCCGATCTTGAGCTGGCCTTGAAAAATGTCCGCGAACAGATCAAGGCATTTGATGTCGCCACCAAACCGCTGAACCAAACAATGGAACAACTGAATAGCCTCCTTGAAGAGGGAGCCACTATCTCAAGCGGGGAAAAATCCAGCGCGTCCGACAGTCCTAAATCGTTGCTGCGCAGCTTCACGCCGGCACGCCTGCGTTATACTTCCAACCGCTACGACGTCGAAGCCCGCCTCAATCAAACAATTGCCAATCTCTACGAAATACTGGTCCGCAAGAGCAACATTACCGCAGAACACCATCATGGCCGCAGTCAGCGTTTCTTTTTCGGCATGCTCGCAGCCCAGGCCGGCGTGATCATTTCCACATTCGCCATGGCCGCCCGCAATCGTAATCTCTTATGGTCTCTCGCGGCAGGAGCAGGCTTGATCGCCATCATTTTCGCCGTCTACGTTTATCTCTACACCTGATGAGCAATCCGCAGCTTAAGATCACTGGATTCGATCACGTTACGATTGTGATTTCGGATGTGGAGCGAGCCGTCTCCTTTTACCGGGATACGCTGGGTCTTCCAGAACTCAGCAGTCCTTCTACATTCCCGGGGGCGGGTTTGAAAGTGCGCTGGTTTCAAGCCGGCAATCAGATCCTTCATCTCTATATTTCTGAGAAGCCCGACACCTTGAGCCCTCGCCATTTTGCGTTGCAGGTGACGGACATTCAGGAAGCACGTGATTTCATCCTCAGTCAGAATGTGCCCATTCGTGAGACGGTAAAAATTCCGGGTGCAGAACGCTTTTTCATCGCCGACCCGGAAGGCAATCGAATCGAAATCATCCAGTGGACGGACCGTCGAGATATCCACCCCCTTTGATCACTCCCTTGACTCATTGCGGGTCGACTGGGAAACTCCTTTATGCGCGAAAAATCCAATTTTGGTTCGATGGCGGTGATCCTGATCTGCGCCATCGGAGTGGGACTGCTGGTTGGGTGGCTGGCATTGAAGGAACCCAAGGGCGAAATCGTTCCCCCTCCAACGGCTTCTCATACTCAATCAAACTCCCTCGTGAGCAGTGAGGAAACCAACGTTCCAGTGGAAGGAACGAATACAGCGGAACCAGTGGTTGAAGTTCCAACAGTGGAACCAGAGACTGAAGAAGTAAACGCAGAGAACTGGAATGATAAATTAACGGATGTCCTCGCTTCGGATAAAATGGATGAGGATCAGAAAGCCGACAAACTCGCCGACATGATCTCCAAGGTGCCGGAAGCCGCCCAGGTGGAAATCGCGGAGCATTTGGTCAATTTAGTTGCAGATGAAAACTACAAATTAAAAGCCTCAAAGATCCTGGTGGCCGAGACGACGCCGGGAAGTGTTTCCAGTGTGCTATTTAATGACTTGATGAATCGTAGTGATGACTTACGCCTCCCGCTAACCCTGGAAATCGCAAAGAATAAAAACCACCCGCTTCACGGGGAAGCCATGGAGTCCCTGGAAATGAGCCTCACAGAGGAATTTGGTGAGGATTGGTCGAAGTGGGAAAAAGCGATCCAAGAATCGCTTAAAGAACAAGGCCTGTTGGACACGCCTGTTGCCAACCCGGCTCCATAGGCGCTTTTAGCATCGGCTCTTTCCAGGTAAAATACGCACAAACGTTCTTGAGCGAAATTCCGCTTGCGAACAAACCGAGGAGTGCTTCATTATGGCCCCCGCGCGCACGTGGTGGAATTGGCAGACACGCTACTTTGAGGTGGTAGTGCCGTAAGGCGTGCAGGTTCAAGTCCTGCCGTGCGCACCATTTTTTCTTTCTTCAAGAACTCCAAACCTCCAGTTGTTCCGACCGTTTCCTATTCTCGCGCTTCGATAGCAAGTGGTGGCAATAACAATTATTCCCCTGTCTTAACGTCGAGGGTCGCGAGTGTTCCGCCGAGTTGATCGGTGTAGCTGCGGCCATCCGCCCCGGCGAAGTTGTTCAGCATGATCGAGAAGACAAGCTTCTCGCCTGCTGCCGTGGTCACGAATCCTGAAAGGGCGTTTACGTAGCTGAGTGTCCCGGTCTTTGCCCGGAGATTGCCTTCAGCTGGTGTTCCCTTCATTCGACTCCGCAATGTTCCATCCACTCCGGCAATCGGAAGCGAATCAAAGAATGCCGCTGCGTGAGCATGTTTGTTCATGTGCTTCAACAAGTGGACCGTCGCAGCGGGCTTCAAGAGAGCTCCACGGGATAAGCCAGATCCCTCTTCCAACAAGACGTCACCGTTGGGAATCCCGACCTCGGAGAGGAATTTTTTCATTTCCTTGAGCCCAACACTTTCGGATGTGGCATTTTTCTGCTCCGGTGTTCGAACCTTCTCTGCCACCTGGAGAAGCAACAACTGCGCGTAAAGGTTTTGGGAAGGCTTCATCATTTGTTTCACCAGCTCGGCCATCGGCCGCGATTCTATATGGGCGATCTCGGTGTAGTTCGAAGCTATGAACGGGTTAGTCTCGCGATCGAGCCAATTCATTGTCTGCAGCTCTCCATCCACCTTGATGCCACGATCGAGCAACGCGTTCCTCAGCGAATGAACAAACCAGAGTGAAGCATTGTGGACTGCCACGGAATCCTCGGCTTTCCCTTCCAGAGGCAATGTTCCGGAGATATACACAATGCGTTGGTCGACCGGACGATACACGTTGATATCGGGACGGCCGCCTGCGGCCACGGTGGTCGCACGATTGAAGAAGATGAGATAGTCGCTCTCGGGTTTTGTCTGGATGCGAATCGTGTCGCCAATGTTTTCGCCCGGCAGGAACATTAGATCGACCACGTTTTCCTGCAATGTAAGAGAGGAAACTTCTGCACCGTAATAAGCCTGGAAATCTTCCCAGCTCCAGTTGGAGCCATAGGGGGCTCCGCGAAAGAAGCTGTCGTCTGCCACCAAATTACCCTTAATCCGTTTCGTCCCGGTCTTAGCCACCGCGTCCGCGAGCTGTGCGAATGCTTTTGTATAATCGCCATCATTGAACCGGTGGGAAAAGGAGGGATCGCCGCGACCATAAACAATCAGGTCACCATCGATAAGTCCGGATTTGGTCAAAGGCTTCGCAGTATAGAAGGATGTGCGAATTTTATAGTCCGGGCCGAGACGATCCAGGGCGAGCGAAGCGGTGTAGATCTTTGCGTTGGAAGCGGGCTTCAACAACTTGTTCGCGGCATTCTCGTAAATCACCTTGCCTGAATCGAGAGATTCGACCTTCACCCCGAACATGGCGGCGTCAAACCGGGGATTCTCGACGAGTCCCTTTAATTTTTGCTGGAAGGCAGCGAGCTTATCGCCAGCCGCGGCATTCGTTGTTTCCTCCGCATAAAGAACGTCAAACGAGGTCAGTAGCAGAATAGCACAGAGCGAAAACACGCGGCAGAACCGATTCATGACTGCCGGTGTAGCACGGCAACACTGAGTGCAAAAGTCTTTTGTGCAAAGACGTCTTCAAGAAGGCCTCCATTGTGAATTTGCCAATCTCCTGCCCCGCCTGCACTATGTCCGCTTATGAAATGGTTTTTGCTTTCGGCGTTATTGTTCGTCCTTGGGGCGACGGCGCACGGGCAGTCCGCCGATGAGGCCTACCTGAGGCTATATAATACGCTGCAACAGGCCGACACGCTAAACCAGAACGGCCAATATCGCGCCGCGGCAGAAAAGTACTTGGAAGTGCAAAATGGGCTGAAACGCTTTCCGGCTGTTCATCCTTCGTTTAACCAAAAAATCGTTTCCTACCGCCTGAACTATGTCACTCAGAGACTTGAGTCCATCGTTCGTTATCTTCCTCCAACCGAAACAGCCACCACCGCTGGCGTCACCAACGCACCTGTTCCAGGAGCCGCCTTTGAGCTCTCGTCGAAAAGACCGACAAGGACCGAGCAGGATGGCAAAATCGACTCTTTGAACGGGGAAGTGCGGCGACTGGAATCTGAAAAAGCTAATCTGGAGGCAAAGTTACGGGAAGCGTTAGCGATCAAGCCGGCGGATCTCGATCCAAAGCAACTCGCACGTGCGGAAGAGCGGGTAGCCGCGTTGCAGAAGGAAAAAGATCTAATGCAGGTTGCTCTTCAGCAGGAACGGGATCGCGTCGCCCGCTTACAACAGGAACCTCAGGCCGATCCCAAACGTTTGCGTGAACTCGAACAGGAACGGGACGAACTGAAGAACAAACTGAACGAACTCCTTTCCTCTAAAACCGATTCCGAATCGAAATACCATCAACAGGTTAAGGTCGCCGAAGAGAAGTTGAAACAACTCGATCAGCTTCAAAAAGAACGGGATGAACTCGACAAGCGCCTGAGCATGACTGTCGCTCGTTTGAAAGTGGTTGAGGAAGATTCGAAGAAAAAGAAATCCAGTAAGTCCGACCTGAAGGGTTTAGAAAAATTGCAGGAAGATAAGGAACGGCTCGAAGCAAAGTTCTACGGACTGGCGAAGGAGTTATCCGATTTGCAGTCCAACCGGGAAAAAGAATTGAAAGCGCATCAGGCTGCTTTGCGTCGGGTGCGAGAACTCGAAACCGAAAAGGATCGCCTGGAAGTCCGCCTCTCACAAGCCACCGCAGGGCAGCCCATCGCAGCTGTTGACCCGAACTCGGCTGGCAACCCGGAGCTCCTACGGCAACTGGCAGAACTTCAGGCCAAGCTGACTGCTTATGAAGCGAAAGCCGCACCGTTTACGCCGGAGGAACTGGCACTTTTCAAGAGACCCGGCGGCTCGACCGAATCTGCCTTCTACCTGGCTAATCGGCCCACGATGAAAGAGCTCCCGTCCAAGACACAACAACTGGTGGTGGAGGGGGATAGGGCTTTCGTAGAACAACGCTATAAGGACGCTGAAAAGAAATACGCCCAGGTGCTTGAGGTGGAAGGCAAAAACGTTTACGCGCTGGCCAACCTCGCGTCCGCTCAAATGGAAATGCAACGGACTGAAGATGCCCAACACAGCCTGAATCGTGCGCTCACCCTCGAGCCGAACGATCCTTTCAGCCTTCTTCTTCTGGGCAAGCTGAAGTTGAGTGAAGGGGACATCGAAGCTTCTTTCCAGGCGTTAAGCCGCTCGGTGCAGCTGAACCCTGACAGCGCGGAAGCGCAAAACTATCTGGGTATCGTCCTCAGTGAAAAAGGCCAGCGAGTCCCGGCGGAAGCCGCCTTGCGCAAAGCCATCCAGGTGCAGCCCGATTACGCGGGAGCACATCATAACCTTGCAATCATTTACGCCACCCAAAAGCCTCCTTTTATGGAACTCGCGCGTTGGCATTATCAAAAAGCCGTTTCACTCGGGCACGGTAAAAATCCACAGCTCGAAGGCATGATGGCTGAGAGATAGAGCTGCATGTTACGCCAGTACGTCAAAGAACTTGTCGTGGAGACGCGAAGCCGCGGCTTCTACGAGATCACGCGCGAGGTCGGCCTCCTGATCAACGTGCAGACCGGCCTTGTGACAGTTCATCTGCAGCATACCTCCGCCTCCCTGCTGATTCAGGAGAATGCAGACCCCAGCGTGCGTCGTGACTTCGAAGAATTCTTCAAACGTCTTGTTCCAGATGGAAATCCTATGTTCGAGCATGACATGGAGGGCGAAGACGACATGCCTGCGCATATCCGGTCAGCTCTGACCGCTGTAAACCTCAGCATTCCTATCGTGAACGGGAGCATGGCTCTCGGCACCTGGCAGGGAATTTATCTCTGGGAACATCGCAAGATGCCGCACACCCGCCGTGTGGCGGTCCATGTGCTCGGCGAATAATCTTTGCGCATCCAGCATAGCGGTGGCAGTTTGAACGCGCTTTTTACCATGCGAAAATTGCACCTTTTAAACTCGGGTTTTCTTAGCTGCCTCCTCGGGATTTCATTGTATACATCCACCCAGGCTGAGACGGATCGATTTGGCTTTGGGGGTTTGGAGATTTTTCCGATCGATAATCAAATCTCTCAATTGCGCGCCGCAGATGTGAATGGGGATGGGAAATTGGATTTAATCCTCGTCAACAATTCCCGCGCGAAGATCAACCTTTTGATCAATCGCAGCGGAGAGACTAATGCGCCCGAGAAAGTGGGCGAAGATATCAAACGGCAGCTTAACGAATTGCCGCCCGATTCACGTTTTAGAATCGATTCCATTGCCTCGGAAAAGCGGATTGCCGCATTGCTCGCCAAAGATTTGAACAGCGATGGGTTGCCGGACCTGGTGTATTATGGCGAACCAAAAGAACTTGTCGTTCAGTACAACGAAGGCACTAACAACTGGAGCGCTCCAAAGCGATGGCAGATTGGCGACGAGACCTCCCTGACGCCAAATGCACTGACTACGGGTGATCTCAATGGGGACCACAAAACGGATCTCCTGCTTCTGACCGAGAATTATATCCAGGTTCTTTACCAGAGCGGCGAGAAGTTGCTGGGGGAACCAGAACGAATTCCCTACTCCGGCATCGTTAAGTCGATTCAGATAATCGATATCAACGGCGATGAGAAGGATGACCTGTTGCTGGTCAACTGGGATGACATTAATCCCTTCCGTTTTCGGCTGCAGACTGCTGATGGACAGCTTGGACCGGAATACCATTTTCCGGTGCCGTCGATTCGTTCCTACTGGGCGGACGACCTGGATGGAGACAGCAAAACGGAGATGATTTCCATATCGCAGAATTCCGGACGCGCCCAGGTTTCCAACTTTACATTGAAAGATGCCGAGCCCTTGAGTGGCTCGTTTGTTCAAGGTCAATTCCAGGTCTTTCCTTTGACCAAGACCGGCAAAGCACGTCGCGGTGTGACCTGGGCCGACTTAAACTCGGATGGTCTCTCTGATCTACTCGTGGCGGAGCCAGACAGTGGACAGATCGCTCTCCATCTCCAGAAAAAAGACGGCACCCTCGTTACGACCAATACCTTCTCGACGTTCACCGGTGTCACCGATCTGACTGCGGCGGATTGGGATGATGACGGGAAGCCTGAAATTTTTGTCCTCAGCCCGGACGAACGCCAAATCGGCATTACTCGCTATGACGAAAAGGGGCGCATTCCATTCCCGCAATTGCTCCGCCTGGAAGGACGCCCGCTTTCCATGGCCGTCGGCAAAATTGATCCCAAACAACTGCCCGTGCTCGCTGTGATTACAGAGGTGGAAACAAATCGTTTCCTGGTCACACGAAACGCCAAAGGAGATGTAAAAACGCAGAAGTTGAGCGAGACATTCAAATCCACTCCGTCTTCATTGAACATTCACGACGTTGATCAGGATGGATTGCCCGACCTGGTGGTTCTGGTTGCCTACGAAAAGATCAAGATCTTGCGTCAGGTAGCAGGGAAGGACTTCGAGGAACATGATGTTATTCCACCTGGTGGAAACGCAGACCAACCGTGGATGAGTGCCGCGGATGTAGACGGAGATGGCAAAACGGAGCTGCTTCTTGCCCAACGCAATTTCCTGCGGGCGGTGGTGCTGAATCGGGATACAGAAAGCTCAGGAACCAATACCAATAAGACTAACTGGTCTTTCACGGTGAAAGAGCAAATCAATGGCTCTTCCAGCAACTCGCGAATTGTGGCAGCGACTCCGCTGCAGAAGAAAGGGACCAATGCAGCTTCGCTGTTCCTTCTTGATGCCGAGCGCAAAGTGCTCACGTTGTCTGAACGCGATGCATCTGGAGTTTGGCAAGTGGTCCGCAATCTGCCGCTACCAGCGAGCGATTTCCGCAGTCTCCAGGGACTTAGCCTTGGCGGTGCCGACATGAACACGGTGGCCTTTATGGGAGTAAATTCCGTGGCGTGGATGAGACTGAGTGGTCAGGTCTGGGGCTTAACTGAGTTGGATTTCTACGAAACCCCAATAACAGGCGCCCGCCTGAATGATGTGATTTCGGGCGATTTAAATCATGATAAACGGAAGGATCTGGTCTTTTTGGAAACGGCCAAAAATTACGTCGATCTCGTCATGTTCGAGCCACCGCATAAATTGGTTCCGGCGAACCGCTGGCCAGTCTTCGAGGAACGCACCTTCCGGTCCCGCCGCACGGATTTGGCTGAACCCCGCGAGGCAGTGGTGGCCGATGTAACCGGGGACGGTAAAAACGATCTGATCGTCCTCGTACACGACCGCATTCTGGTCTACGTCCAGGAGTAAGAATTTGAAAAGCAAAAGGCCACCAGAATTCACTGGCGGCCTTTTTTGTAATCCTGGTCGGAACTCTTAGTGACAACCGCAGCCCGCACCGCAAGAACCTGAATCAAAGTCTTCTTTGCTGGGGAGGCGACCGAGTTCGAAAGTTTTTCCGACGTAGGAGCCGACCGTTTCCTGGATCTTATGCACCTCGTGCTGGGCATCGAGGAAACTCTTGATCACAGGGTTAGAAAGAACGACTTCACGATCCTTTTCAAAATCAGAAATCTCGGCCTGGGACAGGGTCACACCCTGGTGCTGCTTGTGATGCAGGAATTCACCCTTTTCGTTCAGCGCGTCGAATTGAGCCTTGGACTTCTCGTCCGCCATGAACTTATCGATCCGACTCCGGATATTTATAAACTGAGGCTCCTGTAAAATCGTCGCACAAAGTTCTTTTGTTTTCTGCACGATCACGCCTTCTTCGAGATTTGTTTCCATAAAATTTAAATTACGAAAGCAAATAGAACATAGCTTTCCGGCAAGTTCAAATCCTTCGCGGGGTATTTTTAGGACAGAACGAGAATGGGCCGACCTGAAATCTTTCCCTGCCTCCTGCCGTCTACTGAACCGCTGGAACATCATTATGCGAAGAACTATTTTCCTTGCGATCGCTCTTTTGACGCTTTCGCTCTCGGTCCACGGGCAAGCCGAGCGGCGCCCGAACATCATCATGATCCTTGCCGATGATCTGGGCTGGGGAGATGTCGGCTTCAACGGTCGCAAAGAATGGAAAACTCCCAACCTGGATCGTCTCGCAAAACAAGGCACCAAATTTAATCGCTGGTATGTTGGAGGAGTGGTCTGCGCCCCGAGTCGTGCGGTGCTGATGACCGGTAAATACACCATCCATAACGGGGTTTCCGGCAACAGCTCGGACCTTCCGGCTGAGGAAACAACCGTCGCTGAAGTATTACGTGACAATGGATATCGCACCGCACTGTTTGGGAAATGGCATGCGGGGCGTTCCCGCAGCGGTGGAAAAAAAGAGGGAGTGCATCCAATGGACCATGGTTTCGACGAATTCTTTGGGTTCACCAGCGCGGTGCATGCCTGGGAACATTTTCCGAAAGAACTCTGGTTCGGCCGCGAAAAGAAGCCTCTCCCAAATACGAATGGTTACACCGCCACCCTGTTCACGGACCGCAGTGTTGAATTCCTCTCCCGGATGGCGAAGAAGCCAGAGCAGCCTTTCTTCCTTTATCTTGCCTACACGGAACCTCATCTCTGGGTGGAAGCACCAGCTGAAGATGTCGCCAAACAGAAGGGCCGGTTTGTGGAAAAGAACCCAGCCAAACCCGTCAATGCCAACTATGCTGCGGTGATCAGCCGTCTCGATCAGGAAGTGGGCCGGGTCATCAAACAGGTGGAAAAACTCGGACTGGAGAAGGAGACGCTCATCGTGTTTTCGAGCGACCATGGCGCTACTTTTGAAGTTCGAGCAGACGGGGCGGCGGCGTTCCATGACAGCAATCATCCCTTTCGGGGTCAAAAACGCACGCTTTGGGAAGGTGGAACCCGGGTCCCGGCACTTGTTTATTGGCCGGGAAAAGTTTCCGCAGGAAAAGTCTCTCAGGAAACGGTCCACATGATGGACGTGATGCCTACTTTTCTCGCTGCCGCAGGTTTGCCCAGCAAATCGGAATGGAAGCTTGATGGAACCAGCCTGCTTCCGGTCTGGTGCGGCAAAGCAAAAAGCCCTGAGCGCACTCTCTTTTGGGAATGGCGCGCGGAAGGGAACGAGCAAATCGCGGCAATGCGTGGTGACCTGAAGATGGTGATTACGGGCGGCAACGAACCTGAGATGTTCGACGTGGTCAAAGATCCCGCTGAACGGATCAATCTGATCACTGATTATCCTGAACTCGCCAAATCGATGAGAAAAGACCTGCTCGCCTGGCTGGAAACCGAAACCGAGGCTTCCAAGGTGGCGAGGAAATGAGGGACGCTTTGATGACCTTGGCTTTCACTCTGAAGTAACCTCCTATCCGCGTGGATACGGTATCGATTCATTCTGAAGTGACCGGGTGTGATTTTAAGCGGGTGAGATGGAGGGCGTGGTTGGGCGACCCATCACGGTGCCAACCTCACCTGTTAGATCAAACCTCCCTGGGTGACCACTCCAGGTCCGTCGTGAGCTCTCCCGGCCTGAAATGAGCCGAAACAGGGAGGAATCAGACGTTAACGTGACAATCCCTGCAAATCATGGGTCAATAACCCTTCCCAACGTGCAGAATGTGGGGTCGAACCAATCGCGTTCGCTATACCATTCCCGGGAATGTGGGGTCGAACCAATCGTGTTTGCCATACCATTCCCGGGAATGTGGGGTCGAACC
>JBKJKE010000217.1:0-35938 GCA_046597605.1 Limisphaerales bacterium
AATCGAAACCATACCATCCGTCTTCTCACTCAGCCCCTGCCCCGCAAATAAACACTCATGAAAACACAAGCCTATCCCTATTCTCATTGCCTGATCCGAGCTTGATGCAGCCCTGCCTCCGAGCTCTATTCGAGGAAAAAACATTGCGAATGGTTTCGAGTCGCATAAATTGTCTTCCTTCGGCGGAGAGATGGCTGAGTGGTTTAAGGCACACGCCTGGAAAGCGTGCGTAGCTAAACACTACCGTGAGTTCAAATCTCACTCTCTCCGCCAATTTCTTTTTTTTCGATATCATGAGACAGGCACCGCCAACGAGAATGCTTGAAAATTGCCTTCTCATCGGGGCCAGCCTTTTGCTTCTTGCGGTTCTCTCATTTCAGTTGCCCCGCTGGGGGAAGGGTCTCGACCCCACCTTCGTCCATCCTAAATGGCTGGACAGGTCAAGTTTTCCATTTGTTCTTCGTCTGGCGGTGGTGCATCCGCTCGTATGGATACTTTGCGTATCTCTGGCGTTTCGAAGGGTGTGCGGAAATTATGGTTGGAAATTGAACACGTGGCATTAGGGGCGGGATCTTAATTCTGAATGAACGCCGCTATTCCGATTCTCCGGGTCAAAGATGCGCGAACCAGCGCCGTGTTCTATTGTGAGAAGCTCGGTTTTTCCAAGGAATGGGAACACCAGTTCGGTCCGGGCTACCCCATTATGATGGCGATCTCGATGGGATCTTTAAACTTGTTCCTGAGCGAACACCAGGGAACCGGCACGGATGCCGCCGATCTCTATGTTTACGTCGAGGACGTCGATTCTCTCCAGTCCAGGTTCATTGCGGCTGGAGTAAGTATCGAACAACCCGCGACCGACCAGCCCTGGGGCGTCCGCGACCTGCAAATCCGCGATTTGGACCGACACCGGTTCACTTTTGCTACGAAGAGCCTTTAGGCCAGCGGCTTCCTCTGCCCCTTCCATTTGAGATCTCAAATCAAAAATCGGAAATCTCGTCGGATCCGGAAAACGACTCTGGGGAAGATAAAACCTCCGCCGGAGACTCGGTAACGGTTTTCTCACGCAAAAAAGCTTCGCCGGAGATTCAGAAATGAGTTTTTTATGCAAAACAGTGCCATCGGAGACTCAGATACCACTTTTTTATACTAAAAAGTCCGTCCGAAGACTCGGCTATGACTTTTTCACGTGAAAAAGTTCCGCCGGAGATTCAGATGCGGCTTTTTTATGTAAAAAAGTGCCAGCGGAGACTCAGCTATGACTCTTTCATATGAAAAAGTGCCAGCGGAGTTTCAGAAAGCACTTTTTTACGCGAAGAAGTGTCAGCGGAGAATCAGTTGTGATGCTTCTGCGTCGAAACTGTGGGCCGTTTGCCATGGCGGAGCTGTTCAGTAACAGCTTTATGCCGTAGTAACTCTATTCTATGCGCATTCTTGGATCATTGACGCTGTTTTTTCTTCTCACGGTTTCCGGTCAGGGAGAGGTTGTTTTTGCGAAAATGAGTAACTGGGACCGGCGGGTTGTAGCCAGGCACCTGGCTGGCCACTCCATTTTTTTGGGTGGGATGAAGGTGGACGAATTATCCATTTCGTTCCCACATCGGTCCTACGGAGTTGAGTTGAAGAAACTGGCGGCAGGGGAGTTGGTGTCTGCGACCCGCGTGTCTACGCTCCGGAACATAATTCTTCACGGCACGAACGTTGTTGCTGAAACCGAACTGGCAATTAGTAAGAACCCGTTCATCAACGGAAGGGTTCAGTCACTGAGGGTCGGCCCGTTGGCACGCTCGTTCGTAGACGCACTGCGAAAGGCAGAGCGACTCCCCGAAGTGCAGGAAAAAGATTTCGAATTGCGTCTCTTAAGTTCTCCACCTCACTTTCAGGCTCTATGGCTTCACCGACAGTCTGAGGACATGTTTATCCCAATCAGCCGGTTTCATCCGCTTACGTTTGCTGATCTGGTTTATGGCGAAAAAGAGATAGTCCACGCGCTGGCCAACGGCACAAAGCTATCAAAGATATTGAGCGGTAGTTCTGCGGTCTATCCTTCCATAGTTGGGTCATGGGGTAATCAGAAGGAATTCTTCCAAGGCGGGAATTTCGAGATTGTGCGGTGGTCGACAGCTGAGGGGCATTTACTCCAGAAGAGGATTCGAGGCGGAAAGTAGTATCATAACGGTTGGATCACCTTGTATGGATACGATGGACAAAAATTCCTGACGCGGCTTGAAGGGCACGATGACATCTATGAGTTTTTCAAGGAGCACAAACTGAAGCTGGAGGAATTTGGGACGGAGTAGAAGTGAGTTCTCACGCGTGATTCGTTCAGCCGAGTCGAGCCTTGAGTTGGCTTATTGATCTCAAATCGGAAATCAAAAACTTCAGATTTCAGAGTCTTAGAGCCGCACAGGAATCTGCTTCTGCGCCAAAAACTTCTTCACATCGGCCACCGTGTATTCGCCAAAATGAAAGATGCTGGCCGCTAGAACGGCATCGGCTCTTCCTTCCAGGAGGACATCGGCCATGTGCTGCAACGTTCCCGCACCACCACTGGCGACGACGGGCACGCCGACCGATTCGCTGATGCGACGGGTGATGACGAGATCGAATCCTTTTTTTGTTCCATCGGCATCAATGCTGTTCAGGACGATTTCTCCCGCGCCAAGAGAGACGGCTCGGGTGGCCCATTCGACCGCATCCAAGCCGGTCGACTTCCGTCCGCCATGAGAGAAAACTTCCCATCTGTCTGGCGCCACTTTTTTGGCATCAATCGAAACCACGATGCATTGGCTGCCGAATTTTTCGGCTCCCTGGCGAATGAGCTCAGGATTGGAAAGGGCGGAGGAGTTGATACTGATTTTATCAGCGCCGGCCCGAAGCATTTGGTACATGTCATCGACCGCCTTGATGCCGCCGCCCACGGTGAGAGGCATGAAGCATTCATCGGCGGCGCGTTCGATTACTTCCACCATGGTGGCACGTCCGTGCGCACTGGCGGTGATATCGAAGAACACCATTTCATCGGCACCTTGTTCATTATAGCGCAGGGCGAGTTCGACTGGGTCGCCGACATTGCGGAGTTCACCGGCTTCCGCCTTACCGAATTGAACGCCACGAGTGACTTTGCCATCGTGAACGTCGAGACAGGGAATAACGCGTTTTGCTAACATGAAATAAAACCTGCGGAAGATTTACAGCGAAATGAGGAAAGCGGAAGAAGGAAAAACGGGTGGAGTGATGGAGTAGGGGGGGGGCAATCCGAATACTCCAACACTCCGAAAAAAGCGGGACCAGTTGTCCCGGTCAGAACTTACTTTTCAGGACTAAACTTTCCGCTGTCGTTCTTGAACTGGCCCTTGGTGTAGAGCACGACGTTGAGAGAGTTCATGGGATCTTTGGCGCTGAAGCGGTAACCGATTTTATTGATCGCCTTGAGGATTTCCTGCTTGGTCGAAGGACGTCCAGTGGTGACTTTCCGAACGGCTTCTTTCAACGAAAGCTCATTGGAGACTTTGCGCGGAGCGCCTGAGGGACGACCGACTGGACGACCAACGGGGCGAGCAGTAGATGTGGGGGCCGAGGCGCGACCTTCTTCACCCAGCGCTTTGTAAATTTGAGCCAGACGAGCTTCAAGTTGTGCTTTCTCGTTCTGAAGGGAGTCACGGAGGATAACGAACTGCCGAAGTTTATCAGATTTCATTTGTATGCTTGTTTATACAGGCTCCCGCCAATTTTCACAGTTTTACGGCCCTTTCCAAATACCGATTTGCACCTAGGAGAAAAGATGATAGACTCTAGCATCGAATAAGGAGGTTCGAACACCGTCTACTATTGTGAGTTTATGAAGAAACTTGTTCTTACATTGCTTGCCGCTGCCACCATTTTACCTGCCCAGGCTCAGCTTTTTACCCCTGAATCGGTCACCGGAGCCGTCGTGGGCGGAATCGCGGGGGGCGTTATCGGCCACAACAACGGTCGTCACAGTGCAGAAGGTGCTGCGATAGGCGCGGGAGTGGGATTGTTGGCTGGTGCCCTGGTCCATGAATCGCGGGAGCGCCGTGGATACTATGATTCTCCGAGTGTCCAGGTTGGAGGTTATTACTCCTCGGGCGGCTATTATGCTTCCGGCTACAGCCATCCGGGGGGCTATCACCGCACTCACTACTACCACGCCCCCAGTTACAGCTATTACCAGCCTTACTACGTGGCGCCGACTTATGTCCAGCCGGCACCGGTTGTTGTGCAGCAGCCTGTCTATCAGCAGCCTCAGCAGCCAGCCCAGCAGACCACCATTATAAATAACTACTATAATTCGGCTCCGAACAGCTCGTTGTCCGGTGCTAATTCTCTTTTCGGTAGATAACCGACAGGCTAGAAGTCTTTCGGTTCGATGCAGTTCAGCTCATCCGTTAATTCAAATATGAACGTTAAGAAATTCCTGGCCCCATTCTCAGCCTTTGCCTTTGCAGTAGTGCTGACCGGTTGTGTTACTCAAGGTGTCCGTAATCCGTCGGGAGTTCCCGTGACGGAAATGAAACCCGACGAACGCGGGTTTGTTGCCGGAACCGGCGTCGAATCACAAGACATGGTGGCGGTCACCGACAAGATGGCACGCAGTGTCCTAAGCACCCCGGAAATCCTCCGCGCCCAGGGAGTGCCTCGGGTGGTGTTGATCCCGGTTCAGAACGAAACCCGTTTCCCGATCAACAAAGATATTTTCCTCACTCGTATTCGGACGCAGCTGAATTCGAAATCCCTCGGCAAAGTCCGTTTTCTTGCCCGCGACCAGATGGCTGCGCTCGAACGGGAACGGGATCTGAAGCAATCTGGGGCGGTCACCAGCAGTAGCGATCCGAATGTGGTCGAATTCAAAGGTGCCGATTTCTTTCTCACCGGCAAATTGCAGGGGATGACGACAAAGACCTCGCAAGGGACCAGTGATTACATTCTCTATTCGTTTCAGCTGATTGATGCGCGCACCAGCGATATCATCTGGGAAGATTCTGCTGAAATTAAAAAGCAAGGTCTGGACGACGCTGTTTACCGCTAAACGGCTCGGCTTTCGCCAAATGAAATCGTTACTTCTAACAACGACGCTCGGGGTGTCTCTGCTGGGGTTGGCTGGTTGTGCGACGACACAGTCATCGAGCCAGTCCCTCGCGCCGAAGCCCGTCGTGGGTGGGCAGACTTTCTATGGCCAGCCGCGGGACCGCGTTCTTTGGGATTATCGCAATTCGCTCGTGGCACTTCGCCAGGGCAACTACACGCAGGCAAAAGAGCTGCTCGACGACGCGATTCTGTCGATGGGCGGCATTCTCACCAAAGACAAGAATGCCCGCAAAGCACGGAGCCTCTTTCATAGCGAAGACAAAAAGACCTTCGTTGGTGAGCCCTATGAACGGGTGATGGCTTATTATTATCGCGGGATTCTTTACTGGATGGACGGGGAGCCCGATAACGCTCGCGCTTGTTTTCGTAGTGGCATGATCCTGGACGGTGATGTGGACAACAGCACCTTCAGTTCTGATTACACGTTGCTCGAGTACCTCGATGGGTTTGCTTCGGTAAAGATGAGTGGAGACGGGGCAGATGCATTGCAACGTGCTCGCAAGTTCGCGCATGCAACGCTCCCGGAGTATAATCCTCGCGCGAATGTTTTGGTTTTTGTGGAGTCCGGGAATGGGCCCCAGAAATATGCCGGCGGTGCCTACAACGAAACGCTTCTGTTTGCCCAGGGCAAGCCGTCTGCCCGCAGTGCGACGATCCGAGTGAATGGAGCTGCTGTAGAAGCGCCCGCCTATGACGATTTGTATTTCCAGGCGACGACCCGCGGTGGTCGTGTGATGGACAAAATTCTGGCAAACAAGGCCGGGTTTAAATCCACCACCGATACAATAGGCAATGCTGGCATTTTTGGCGGTGCCGTTCTCGCCGGGACGCAACAGGGTAAGGGAACCAAGGCGGACGAGGTGGGAGTAGGGCTGCTTGCTTTCGGTGTGCTTAGCAAAATTGTGTCCTCTGCCACAACGCCTGCCGCCGATATACGAGCATGGGACAATCTTCCCCAGTATCTCAGCTTCGCGGCGTTGGAACTTCCCGCGGGCGAACACACTTTGCAGATCGAGTTCAAAGGGGAACACGGGCAGGGATTGCCCGCGTTAACACGGACGATGAAGGTGACCGTCCCGAGCGACCGTGATGCAGTTATTTTTGTTTCTGATAAATCAACAGCTCCTAAGACGATATGAAAAACAGGTTTCAATTTTTGGCCATTGCCCTTCTCGGATTAACCGCGGCAGGGTGCATGGAAGTGCGTGAGAAACATGAAAATGTTCGTCGCACCATTATCACTGGGCATGAGGGCGGTGCTTACGAGCCAAGGAACACGGCGAAGCACGATTTAGAAAATCAGGGGGTGTTTGTTCTGATGGACAAAGCAACCCAGGTTTCTGTCACTACCTCCGGTGTCCAGGAACGTCGCCTTGAAGATGGTCGGCTTGAAGTCGTCTGCCATATTCGCAATCGGCAAAATCGTCGGATCCAGGTGCAGGTAAGTTGTATCTTTAAAGATGCCCAGGGTTTCTCCACGGGAGATGAAACGCCATGGCAGAACGTGATCCTCACCGAGAATTCCCAGGAAGACCTTCGTTTTCTATCGATGAACAATATCGCAGCGAAATACACGATTCGTGTTCGCCAGGCGCGTTAGTGAATTGCCGGTATCGGCTACTCGTCTAATTAATGCTATGAAGAAAGTTATCCTCCTTGGTTTGGTAGTGGTGCCGGCATTGCTTCAGGCTGAAGCGATCAAGCCCGCGCCAGCACCGAATAAAAACAAAGTTCGGGTCAATACTGCGCTACCGGCAGACCCTGTTCAGGGACAGGTGGTTGAAACCGCTCCTGCTCCCTATGTGTATGACCAAAAGCCACTACCGGGCTATCCGTCGCTCGTCAGTCGCGAACAGGCAGATGCCGCTGTGGCAAAATTTAAAGAGGCTTACCCGAAGCTCGGTAACCCGAGGATGCTGGTGTATGTGAATCGCGATTTGGTCGATACTCAGACGGGCATGCGCCTGACCTCCCGGAGTGAAACGGTCAATACCAAGCGAAGCCGGGTCAATAGCACGGTCGACAACCCGCCTCGTAACTCCACTGGCAGTCAGGTTACAATCAATGCCGGACGTGATGCGACTGTCACGGGTGACCAGGGCTGGGAATATCTCGGTCGCGGGAAAGTAAGCAAACGGAGCGACGATATTCGTAGCGAGAACCGTTATACTACGACGGAGAAGAAGCAGACTTTAACCGATCGGCAAACTGTTCGCGACATTGAACGCTTGTTCGGTCGTCCCTTGCGTGCCTCCGGAGCAGCCATGGCGGACCAGGGGGTTGCCACCCAATTGATTGCCAATCGTCCTCTCAAGGATCTGACGTCAAACAGCGAAGGGGAACAGGGTCGCAAGGATCGGGAAGCATTGAAGAACATTGCTGATGTCGTGGTTGAAATCCTGATCTCATCACGTGATGTGGTCGTGCAGGAAGTGTCAGGCGACAAGGTGTATAGCGCTCCTGATATTCAGGCCACCGCGATTAGATTGAGTGACTCGAAGATTCTCGGCCAGGCTTCATCTCGTGATGTGGTCGGCAAAGATCGTTATTCGGGTCGTGTCCTGCGGAACTTTGATGTGCAGGAAATTGCGGAAGCAACGGCTTTGGCTTTGATGGAAGACATGAGTCTGAGTGCCAAATAAACATTTCGGAGGAACCGAGGTGCCCACCTGGAAACAGGTGGGCGCCTTTTTTGTGGAGTGATGGAGTTTTTGGCAACGAGCGGATCCCAGGCCCAATGTGCTTCATTACTCCATCACTCCAATCCCGCACTCTTACTTCTCTTTCCAGGAATTAATAACGTAGCCGCGTACGGGCCCCATGATTTCCAGGCTTTCATCAAAGTGGAATTTGAAATGCCCCGAGAGCTTTGCGCTGCCAACGATCGCTGCTCCAATGAAATCCTCCGCGTTATTGCCGCCACCGCTCAGTGCAAGGTGTGCGTGTGGGGCGTAAATCGTTCCCGAGTATTGCCCGTTGCCGGTGATGCTGATGCTGGTATTTGAGGGCAATCCATAATAGCTGAAGTCCGAAGCGTAGCCCCCTTCGTTGATCACTCCTTTTCCATTGATCGCTGTCGATGTGCCGCTCATGTATAACCGGAGGCTGGCGTTCTTCTGAATTGTGATGCTGTCCTGCCCGGAAATGTTGATGTTGCCGGTGCAATAGACTTCTGCATGACCACGGACGAGCACCCTGCCGCTCAATTCGGTGACGACGTATTTACCGGAATCGAAGACGTAATTGTAAGTGAGATTCTCGATGTTTGTGGTGATCGTTTGAGTCACGCGTTTGTATCCGGTGATCATGGTGTAGCTATAGCTCCCGATTGTATCCCAGGTATAGCCTATGATCCGCTGGTAGGTGTAGGTCTCGACACTATAATTCCAATGGTTGCCCTGGTTGGACAATGTCCCTGGGACAAATTGGCCGGTGGCAGGTTTGTCCTTTTGGTTTTTCCGGGCGACAACGTTCGTGGTGATTTGGCCAGAGTAGGTGCCCGAGGCAGGGAAGACGTGTGGGGCAGATATCGTTGTTGATGTGTTCGTTTGGATGTTTCGAATGTCTCCGCTGGGATAACCCGTTGAACTCGCGCTTGTCCAGTTAGTTGTTAAACCGCCCACGTAGCTGTTAGGAAAGGGGGCTTGGCTGGTGGTTCGGGAATCAGTGAGCTGCAGCAAAGTGCCATTTGTTCCGGAAGGAGTGCAGCAAGGAATGCTGGCATAATCCAGGCAGTCGCAGGCCCCCAGAATGATTTGGTTGGTTGTATATCCCGTAATGGTCGGGATGACCACGCCTCGGAGCGGGCTCCAACCCCCGCTGAATGGTACTTCCACCTCCGGGAAATAAACGTTCATGTCGCTGTTGGTGGTTCCCGGTTGGACCCCGACACCGCCGTTCTCCACCCAATTACGGTCCCCGATTGCGCCATTGGCTCCGATAGTGATGCTGCCTCCCGGCCCCACAGACACATGGCCGAAGATGGTGGCGTTTCCAACCGAGACAGCGCCTACGATATTGGTATTAGACGCCACGTCTCCCTTGTTATTCCGCTTGGACTCATCATAGCGGCCATTAGTGCTCAGGGTATTCGTCCTGGAATTGAAGCTGTCGGTCTCGATGTTGTTGCCGCTGAAATCAATTGTTCCATCTGCGGCGAGGGCATGACGGAACAAGGGAGAAAAGCGGGTCGTCACGAACACTTTGCGATTAATAAATTCGTTCGGGCCGCGTACATGCTCATTACCGAGTGTGGCGAACATGGCTGTGGGTGACGGTGACAGCATCGCGAGTGCTTTTGGAGTGTAGCCTTTTGAAAAAACAGTAGGGCTGTTCGTGTTGGTGAGATCGATCTCCACTTCGTAGTAGGATCCGCTTTCGAAAGTCCGATTTTTGCGAAAAATATTCGTGTTGCTTCCCGCTGTCCACCCGTGAGTGCCCGGTTGGTAAACGGTCGGGTTGAGCCCGCCTGTCCGGCAGTTCTTGTTCAGGTGCGACATAGCTTCTTCGATTCCAGCTTCTGTTACTGGTATGGCAGCATTCCAATCCTGTGAACGGATGGTCGAACGGAACTGTGCATTCACCATGACCATGCTGGCAGAGACTCCGAGGATCAGGACACAAGTCAGCCCCAGGGTAATCAGAAGAGCATGGCCGGAAGTGCGTTTATTCAGAGATGGTTGGGTTTGCATAGGTATTATCGTGGTTATATCGGATGACAACTTTCGCGGTCTGCACACTTTCAGTCGTTCTTTTGTCCCCAAAGTAGATATCGCGAGAACAGGACCAGCTGATCTGGACAAGTTTTACTTCGCTAATGTCTGTCGTGGGTGTGAAAACGTAGTCGCTCATCGCAGAAGTTTTTACGGGAGTGCGTCGAAAACCTTCAAAGATAGGGCGGCCCTTGATTGGCCGACAACTTTCCAGAAGAGCACCTCCGGTTCCTCCAGAAGAATGACTCATCCAGAGGGTCTCGGGGTTGAGCGGGTGACCTGCGTCAAAATAGGTGAAGGAAAGTTTGCCTCCCGTAACGTCCATGAGAGTGATGTTATTGCTGCTGATCTCGTAAACGCTTTGGCATTGTCGGATCTCGCGGGTCATTCGATCGAGTGCCTGCTGATTCTTCTGATTCAAGTCAGCGTAGTTGGTGAAGGCGCAGAAGCTGCGGCTCGAATAGAGTGCGAAGCTGGTGATGGTTGCCAATACGATCACACTGATGCCGACCGACATCAGTAATTCGATCAATGTGAACCCACTTTTGTTCCGCAAAGTTCTCCTAGAACACATAATTTTGAATCCCTTCGCGTGAGATGAGCGTTTGCATTGTCCGTTTGCGCAGAATGTTTCCAGTCCTCCAGCGTAATTCGATTTTTGCCTGCCGCATTCCTTCTGCGTAGTTCTCCGATCCGCCGAGTGGTTCGAGGGAAATTGTTCCGAAATATTTTATGCTGTCGGAGTCGTTTGGAGCGTAGGTTTCCTGGAAACTTGCCGGGACAAAGCCTTCCTCGATCACTTGTGACCACTTCAGCAGGCGAATCGTTTCGGTCCGCTCGACCAGAATCTGGGTGGCACGAAGATTTTGGCGGGCAGATTCGAGGATAGAAAAGGACGCTGACAAGCTGACGTAGAAGCTCGACACCACGACGGAGATAAGCGCGACGGCTACCATGACTTCGGTCAACGAGAACGCATCCTGCATCCGCTTGTTCAGTGTGTTTGTATTCATGAGGCAAGAATTTCCTTAGCATGCGACCTGCCAAGGTTTTCGTTGAATCTCTCATCGAAGGTCACTGATGGGTTGTTTTAGAGGGGCTGAGGTTGAGCGCAGCCAGACCAGAAAGTGCGGCGGATTATCTCTCGCGGGCTGCGATAAATTTGTTTTTTACTGAGGATTTTGCAAGGTTCGAGGCTATGGCTGGAGACGTGTGGTAATCCGAGTTCAACAAGTGCTACCCGAGGGTTTCCCTGGATTTTACAGGCAACAGAGGTGGTCGCCGATCAATAGCGGTTCGGAGGGCTTACGCAAGAAGGAGTGTTTGTCTTACAAGGGTCAACTAGTCCCAATCGACGTTGGGGATTGGAGCGATCTGTTTTGGTACACGTGGGACACTAAAAGCTCGTTCTCGGAATTGTCTGGTGCAGCTTTCGTTCCAGTGTTTTGCCATAACAAAATGGGGGAACAAAACGCGAGGCAAAAGGCTCGTCCTGCGGTCTTATTCGCCGCGTTGACTTAAAGGCTGGCGCTAAAATATACTGGGCAACCATGGCATCGTTGGAGAAAGCCGCAGCAAAAGAGAAGTTCATGAAGTTTCTTGAACAGAAGAAGCTTCGGATCACTTCACAACGCCGTGCCATTGTAGATACTGTCTTCGAGACGGAAGAACACTTCACGGCCGATCAACTTCTTGATTGGTCCCGCAAGAAGGACCAATCCGTCTCACGTGCAACGGTTTATCGCACGCTCCCCTTGTTGACTGAAAGCGGCATGGTTCGAGAAATGGACTTTGGCAAAGATCACACCTTTTACGATCCAAATTACGCGGACCACCCGAATCACAGCCATATCATCTGTCAGGATTGCGATAGAATCGTGGAATTCGAGAGTGACAAGATTACCAAGCTTGAGGATGAAATTACCCATAAGCTTGGGTTTTCCGTAAAAACTCAACGCCTTCAGATTACTGGCAGTTGCGATGAGTTGAAGAAGCTCGGTGCCTGCACGAAAAAGGGTTGCTGAGTTCCCCTCGGAAACAGCTCACTTTTCTGTCGCCTGGCAGCCTTCCCACGTCCCAACCACCCCCAGTAACTCCTCGCTCGGGAGCGACTTACAAACCAACTCCTCGTCATCACAAGGGTGGGTCCGCAGGTCCGTCCGACCGGCCCTTGTGATCACAATGGGGGTCCTGCAGGTCCTTCCGGGCTCGGGATCGCACGAAAATCAGCAAGAAATGGCCTGAGGTGGTGGCTTTTGATTTTCTCGTCGGTTTTTGGGTTCCGCAATGCTCCGACAAAGAATAGCAACCCACCGTTAGTGCAAACTCTCAGTGGTTTTGGGCGGGCGATCTCGTCTACCGTGTACGGCGAATACTCCGCCGCCCCCTCTGGGAGGAGCCAGCAGCAAGCCGGAAGAAAAAGCGAGGGCCGCTCCTGGCGGTCGCAGTAAAGGAGACCGGTAAAATGCTCCTGCTGCCGAGCTGGATTGGACTCACTTCGAAAGGTTTGTGGCTCCGATGGATCCACACAGGCGAAGCGGGAGGAATTGTGGGGCAGACGATTGCCGGACTGGCTACTTTAGTTAGCTGCCGTTTTCCGGGTATGGACTGGTTTCGCCCTGACGTGGCGCCGCTTCCTTGGAGGTAAATCAGTAAATTCCGATACGGCTGTGGCCGAACCAGAGGCCACCGCTTCGAAAGAAGTATTGCTTTGATGACTCATATGCTTTCGATTGCACCGGTGCAGACGAGTGAGTCATCGATTTCCGGAGCTCCCGTTGGTCAAAGTTCCGACACCCTTCTGTCGGCCTCTTGTGTTCTTGTTCTTTGGATACTCTGTCTCCTCGTCGGTGGAGTAGGACTCGCGATTCCTTATTCTCGACCCGTCCCGCCGGAAAAAAATGCGCCACCACTTCAGGCGGAGATTCTGGAGGTTGAACTGACTCCGGATCAGATCGTTCCACCTGATATCCAACCGATCTCCGAGATTTCAGAGCCGCCGTCACTAACCGAATTGCCTTCACCTCCGCAACCGGCTGCAATGATTGCGGTAGCTGCACCGAGTCCTGCCATTTCGTTTGCCTTGCCCGTGGAGGGGCCGACCCGGGTGGTTGAGGCAAAGCAAGCGAGTTACACGGTTGCGAAAGCGCCGGTCGAGGCAGTTGCTTTACCAACGGTCGCAAAGCCTTTAACATTCGGACAAGGGGAAGGGAAACAACCAAGACCTGAGTACCCTCGCCGGGCGACACGTGAAGGGCAGGAGGGAATGGTCCTCGTGCGGTTCATGGTAGGAGAGAATGGTCGTGTCCTCAGCGCAGAAGCAAAAACGCCATCCCCCTGGCCTTTGCTCAATGAATCGGCAGTCCGGACGGTTCGCGAACAATGGCGTTTTCCGTCCGGGTCGATCCGCCTTTACGAGGTGGTCATTCGGTTTCAGTTAACTAAGTAACTTTTCGTTTTATGGATCCAATGCTTGGAAATGTAGTCGTGGATTATTTCATCAAAGGCGGTCCCATCATGTGGCCGATCCTCCTCGCGCTGCTCGCGGCGATGGCGGTTGTGGCGGAGCGCTGTTTCTGGTGGTGGTCCTTAAATCGACGGAGCGATCCGAAGGTCGTCGCAGATGTGTGTGCCGCGATAGCCGTGGGAGATTTTGATAGCGCCTACCGGGGAAGCGCGGACGCAAAAGACCCGTTTCTTGGCACCGTTCACGAGGGACTGGTTCACGCTCACACCTCCATGCTCGGTGCCATGCAGTTGCGCGCCACTGATGAATTGGATAAATCAGAACGCATGCTCTGGGTTCTCAGCACGCTCATCACTCTGGCACCTTTGCTCGGACTTCTGGGGACAGTGGTGGGAATCATGCACTCGTTCAACTTCGTCGGTGATGATCAACTCGCTGCCACCAAGGTGAGCGGCGGTATTGCGGAAGCGCTGATTGCCACGGCTTGCGGGTTGGGCATCGCGATTTTTTGCCTGCTTCCCTACAACTATTTCAATCGATGCCATAACCGACTGCGTTCAAGACTGGAACGCACTATCAACCATGTGGAGCTGATTGTTGAGTCGGCCAAACATCATGGTCATGATATCGAACAATTCTCGCGGAGCCTGATGACGAAGAACAATCCGCGCGCTGGTCGTCGTGTCGAAACATCCGCAACCCATTAATTGAGCTATGCCTGTTAAACTGGGTTCCAAGCTACCTTCCGAAAACGAGGCACGGATTGAAATCGTGCCGCTGATCGACATTATGTTCTTTCTGCTCGCCGCTTTCATGCTGGTGAGTTTGAGCATGGTGAACCGGAAAAGCGTGAAGGTGAACCTCCCGACGGCGACCACCGCCACTGCCGACACATTGAAGAATTTTACCAGCGTTTCCGTGGATAAAACCGGTGCCGTTTATCTGGATCAAAAATTGGTAGGGCAGAATGAACTCGCCGTATTCCTGGGCGCGATGGCGAAAACGAATGACAATCTCCGCGTGTTTGTCAGTGGTGATCAGGATGCTCGCCATGGGGATATCGTCCGGGTGCTGGATGTGGTGCGTTCCACTGGGATCCAGAATGTCGCGTTTGAAATCAAGGAAGCTACGATAGCTCCCGCAAAGCAATGAACCGCGCTCTTCACTACATCAATAGTCTGGGAGTGGTTGCGTTGGCCATCCTTTGTATCTTCCAATGGCGAGCGAATCGTGAGTCCAATCTCGAAGCGAATCGCCTGGAGAAATTGCGGATCGAACACTCTACTGAGATCGAGGACCTATCGCGTAAGTTGAAGGGATACACCGACGATCTGGAAAACTTCCGTGGCCAGATCACTCGCGCCGCAGCGAAGTCGAGCGAGACGGATAAGAAGTTAGCCACTGCCGAACGCGAGTTGGATCAGGCGAGGATTGAGATCGCTCAATTGAAAACCAGCGTCACGAACTGGGCTGACGCGGTGGCCACAAGGGACATCCTGATCAAAGAGGCGAATGAACGTATTCAGCAACTGAGCGAACAGCTGAACGCCAACGTCCTCACATACAATAAACTGGCAACGAACTACAATGCGGTGGTCGCCCAATTAGACGCTCTTCGAGCTGCTCCGAAGGCTGAGAAGCCGACGCAATAGCCAATTACGCTAGAAGTTCTTTTGCACGATCCGAGATTTCCTTT
Organism: Limisphaerales bacterium; assembly: GCA_046597605.1. Lineage (GTDB taxonomy): Bacteria > Verrucomicrobiota > Verrucomicrobiia > Limisphaerales > JACDHS01 > JACDHS01. Next base: position 14,984 of record JBKJKE010000217.1, read on the forward strand.
TCGATCTTTCCTTTGAAGGGCAGCGCGGCAAAAGGCAGATCCATACTGATGCCAACGGCGCTCGGTTGCACATCCAGGGATCCGGTTACGGACATTCCCATTGCCTTGAAGCCGAAATCATTATGGTTCTCGGTCCATGTCTCCCGCACGTCCGTGGCCTGACTACCGAACTTACTCTTCGAATCGGTGATCAAGCTTTGAATCCGGCGCTTCGCCTCATCCGCTCCCAATTTGTGTGGCACTGAAACATTTACCTTTGGCATGACCGCAATATAGCGCGGATGTAAAAATAAAAAAGAGGGGCAGCCTTCAGATCGGGAGGGGGTTTCCCCGTGAGGGTAGACGGAATATTAATGGCAATTCCGAGAAGGCATCGGCTCCAAACATTGAAACAACTTTCACGAACTACGGTGTTCGTATTCACAGGCGGAAGAAGTTTTCGAGAGACCGCTCCTTGTTTTCAACTTATGTGTCCCACTTTTTTAATTCCGGTATTGGCGCTTTTATTTTGCCTGCATTCCAGCGGATTGGCTCAACAGGCACACCAGTTTCGGATGGATAAATTTGACGGCTATGTGGCTGTCAATCCAGAGACAAACGTTCTCAATGTGACTATCGGGTTTGCGGAACGAGATGTCGGTGACCTTACGGTCTGGTTGCTGCAGACGAACGGGACCGTATTACTCCCAACTTTCAAGCACCCACCCGCAGGAAAGAAGACTTCAGTTGGCATTGGCAAGTCGGGTTCCGATTTGTGGTTTCATCTCTACAGCTTTCCAATTATTGCGACGAATGGCGAAGCTGCCGTGGTGTTGAAGTTGAACTGGGATTATCGGGTGTTCCCCATGGAAGGAGGGAAGTTTGTGGAGAGCCGTCCCCCTTCGACCGTGTCGAGTGCGAAAGAAATTGCGAAGCAGCACCTTCAACAGAAAGGTATCGTTTTCACCGGCTCCGAGCCCACAATAGCTGTTCGGGCTGGTTTTTGGATCGTGACATTTCCAAGGAAGTTGCCCGATGGAACTCGAGGAGGCTCTTTCATCGCGCAAGTTTGGGTAGATGGAAAAACGAGCGAAGTGCGAGAACTCGTGTTGGAAGACTAAGTTTATGGATCTCTTAGATAATCTCAGAACAGGTGCAAACTGCTTGCGCCCGCCAACAAAAAAGCCGCCTCGAAAGGCGGCTTCTGAAATGTGTGAGAACCGATTAAGAACGTCCGCGACGCTTCACTTTCAACTGGGCCAATGATTGAGCCAACGCAGCGCTGACCATGGCGTTTTCTTCGTCATCGAGCTTCTCAGAGAGACGTGCTTCGGCGCGTTGGCGGGCTTCTTCAGCTTTCGCTTCATCGATGTTCTCCGCGCGAATTGCCATGTCGGTCAAGACCGCTACGCGTTCCTGGGTGATTTCGACGAATCCTTCACCGACCGCGAGATGAAACTCCTGTCCGTTCTTACGGACAATGATTTCCCCCGGGACAATTTGTGTCATAAGCGGAACGTGCATGGGGAAAATTCCCATTTCACCTTCCACGCCAGGCAACGTGACCATATCCACATCTTCGGAATAGGTCTTCGCTTCCGGGGTGACGATTTCGAGTCTGAGTGTCGCAGCCATTGTGTTTAGTTAAATCGTTGAACGGTTACATTGTTGCATCGTTGAAACGGTTTAACGATGCAACGATTCAACTAATTACGCTTCCTTGATTTCCGCGATTCCGCCCTTCATGTAGAAGTTACTTTCCGGGACGTCGTCGTGCTTACCTTCGAGAAGCTCTTTGAAGCTCTGGACCGTTTCCGCAACCGGAACCTGTTTGCCCTGGCGACCAGTGAACTGTTCAGCAACCGTGAACGGCTGGCTGAGGAACTTCTGGATCTTACGCGCACGGAACACGGTGAGCTTATCTTCAGGAGACAACTCATCCATACCGAGAATCGCGATAATGTCCTGCAAATCTTTGTAACGTTGGAGCACCTTCTGGACACCACGAGCCACGTCGTAATGCTCCTGGCCAACGATTTCCGGCGTGAGCGCACGGGAGTTGGAGGAAAGAGGATCGACAGCCGGGAAAATACCCAACTCAGCGATCGAACGTTCCAACACGATCGTTGCATCCAAATGCGCGAACGTTGTCGCAGGCGCCGGGTCAGTCAAATCGTCCGCAGGCACGTAAACAGCCTGGAAGGAGGTGATCGAACCTTTTTTGGTCGAGGTAATACGTTCCTGCAAGTTACCCATTTCCGCAGCGAGAGTCGGTTGGTAACCGACGGCGCTCGGAGTACGGCCGAGAAGTGCGGACACTTCAGAACCGGCCTGGGAGAAGCGGAAGATGTTATCGATGAACAACAACACGTCCTGGTTCTTTTCGTCGCGGAAATATTCCGTCACCGAGAGCGCGGAAAGAGCGACGCGGAGACGTGCTCCTGGGGGCTCGTTCATTTGTCCGAAGACCAGACCGATTTTCGAACCAGCTTTCAAAATGGGGAGACCGTTTGGACCGACCTTGGCGTGACCCTTTTCGTCTTTTTCGACCTTGATGACGTCCGCTTCGATCATTTCGTTGTAAAGATCGTTACCTTCACGGGTCCGTTCACCGACACCGGCGAACATCGAAACACCGCCGTGCAGTTTGGCGATGTTGTTGATCAGTTCCATGATGACGACGGTTTTACCGACACCGGCACCTCCGAAAGCGCCGACTTTACCACCCTTAAGGAAGGGACAGATCAAATCGATGACTTTAATGCCGGTGCTCAACACTACCTGGGAGGTGGATTGATCGACCAGCGGAGGAGCTTCGCGATGGATGGAATTGTATTTGTCGGCTTTGACCGGGCCCTGTTCGTCCACTGGATCACCAATGACGTTGAAGACGCGTCCCATGACGGCTTCACCGACCGGCATGGAAATCGGCATGCCATTATCGGTCACTTCGTAGCCGCGTTTCAAACCTTCGGTGGTGGACATCGCGACAGCGCGAACCCATTTGTCCCCGAGATGCTGTTGCACTTCGAGTGTCAGTTTGGTTTTGCCCTGGCCCGGGAGTTCATAATTGACCGTGAGGGCATTATAAATGGCGGGGAGCGCGTCAGTAAACTCAACGTCCACAACGGGACCGATGATCTGAACGATTTTACCTTTGTTCATGTGTAAAAAACTTGTAAACGGCGAAGCGAAACCATTGGAATCGCCTCAAATAACCACGGATAGCGGAGCTACTTTCCGCTAAAGAGGGCGCAATTTAGGGTCGCCCCGTCTAATGTGTCAAGGTAGAGAATTGGAAATTTATGGGGGATTCAGTGCATCGCAATACCCCAAACACGAACGGTTGGACCCCGCATTACCGGTAATGGTATGGCAAACATGACCGTCGATCCGGATCACTCGCGGTTTTAGCTTTTCTCAAAAGCTTTGGGCGCGTTAGAAGCCAGTGACTACGGAGCTGTTAAGAATCCAGCCATGATTCACCTTGAAGTGAATACCCTTGAGAGAGCCTCCGTTTTCGTAATTCGCCACTTTTTGATTTCCCTGCATCACATCCAGAACCAGTTCGCCTGGTCCTTCCTGCGTGATAATGCAATCGATCTTGCGAGCGAAGACCTGGTATTCCGCGGGAACGACCCCGGAAATTTTGCGCACCTTTTCATTTTCCCTCAGAGTGCCGCTAAATGCCGTGTTCGGAGCTCCGGTGAGTTTGAGATTATACGGTTTAGTGGAATCAATCTGACGTCCAGTGTGGCATCCAGCGAGGATGAACACGATCAAGAGCCCAAAGATGGCTGTAGGTATTTGTTTCATTGGAGTTAGGACCCCGATCCATTTTGGCTGGATCCAGGTTCTATAGCGATGGCCAAAAAGTAAATTCCGGATAGGTCCCTATTCCGGGTTTGGAGTTAGTTGCTTTTGGCAATCGCTCCAACGTTCTTTGGGAGTTTAATTCAGGTGGCCAAACCAATCCGACGGACTCATTTCAGGATCTGAAATTGTCTCTATGTCACGCGTGATAGGGTCGATTTAGAAACTTTTTTGACCATGTCGGAGTCCCATCAAAAGAGAGTCAATCGCAGCCAGACGGATGTAACCAGGCCTTGGTCGGCGAGGCTTCCATCGCCACGCGCAGTTCTTCTGTCGTGCAATTCTCACCCTTGGGATGACTCTCACTCCTTCGCAACCATCAGGTTCAACCATATCCCTCCAAAAGTACCAATACTAAATCACCTATTCCGGAAATTACTTTTGGCAATCGCTATAATTCATCCTCCCGAAGCATTTGTGTCGGGTGCCGGTGAGTACAATTTGAATTAAGGTGGCACCCCTCCAGGGTGCGGAAATGCTTGTATGTTCGTTCTCCGGTGGTGTCGCTCTGCTCAACCACCGGCTACAAGCTTTGATGCCTTCGGCATCGAGAAAATTCGTCATCGGCTCGTCCATTTCGGCTCATTTGCCCATCCCGCAGGGATGTAAGCTTGTAGCCGGTGGTTGAGCAGAGCGACACCACCGGACACGAAGCCAATTCTGGATCGAGCTAGCAACTGCGTCGGGATCCGGCCGAGCTATCTAGGCCCAACTACCCGCCAACCGGTTGGACCGGGCAGCCCCCCGTTCACGAGCTGTATTTTGGTGACTGCCATGTTGTTGATAAACCAAAGCGCCAGTTTGCCATTAGTGTGGCGAAATAAAATATCCGGGTCGCCATCGTTGTTGTAATCCCCCAGCGCAACCGCCCGCCAATCCGGAGCAGCGCGAGTTAGTTGCTTTGCTCCTACGAACTCAGGGCCCACAAAAGACCAAATCTGCAAACGCCCATCCTGATGCTGCCAGAGCAAATCTGGAGAGAGATCTCTATTGAAATCAGCGGACCCAACTACCTTCCAACCGGTTCCTGCCAGCACACCTTGTCGTAAGAAGCTGGAACCAAGGAAATTAGTGCCGTCCATGTACCAAACCAGTAGGCTGGTATTGAGATGTTGGAAAACGAGATCTCTTTTTCCATCCTGGTTAAAATCCGCGCTGGTCACCGCTTGCCACCCAACCCCGACCACCGCCTGGTTGCGCAGAAAGGCGTATCCTGTGTAGTTGGTGCCGGGGGACAATGAGAGTGCTGCAGTTCTACGGTTGGTGTGCTGAAGAATAACATCGATTTCCCCGCTTTGAAAATACTCGGTCGGTGCAACAACCTTCCAGTAGGCAGGGATTGCCGCGCCTTTTCGCTGGGGCAATGTCTTCAACAAACTCACCCCACGCATGCACCATGCGTTTAGAGTGCCCTGGGGAGTTTGCCAGAGAATATCTGTGTAAGAATCGTTGTTAAAATCCGCGCCCGCTGACCTGAAAGCAAAGGTTCCGTAAAGAAGGTTTTCACTCCCCTGTGGTTGGTAGACAAAAGTTCCCCGACTCGGACTTTCAAAGTTCAAGGTGAGTGTGGACGAGGTGCTGCCAGAGAGGGTAAGTACTCCCGAAAAACCGTCAGTTCTGTCGTAATTGAAAGTGCCGACATCCGACGCGACAGCATCCGAACCAGATATGAGGTCGAATGTGTTTGTCCCTGCTGGCGTCCGTGTGTTCAGGAGAAAGGAACCATTGGTAATACTCAAATCCGACGAGTTAGTAATGGTCATCGAAAATACACATGGAGCCACCGTTTCAGGGGCTGGTATTCCAAGCTGTTTCACGAGAAAGCGGCTATCGCCAATAGTCACGATGCCTAATCGAGCGTAGCGGGAATCATTTTGGGAGACGGAAAAGCTAAAGTCTGAGGAACTCTCCACGAAACTATTTGAATTGAGTGTGATCCAGTCGTTGGTTGTCTGCACGCTCCAGGGACAGGTTCCAACCATGTTAATTCTGAACGCACTCCTGGCTGCTGGATACGCTAGGGTTGTGGCCGTGGTCGGCAGCGAGACCTGGCAGATTTTGAGATTGCCTGCCGTGCTTGTCACGGAGCCTCCGGCATTTCTGATGACCACTGAGTAATTTCCTGCGTTAGCAGCGGTGATGCTGTTCAGCGTGTAGCTCGATCGAGTGGCACCAGCAATGTCCACATTGTTTTTCCGCCATTGATACTTGAATGGCGCCATCCCAGTGACCTCGACCAGAAAAGAAGCGGAACCACCGGCCTTTGCGGAGGTGCTAAGAGGCTGCTGTGCGATGATTGGTGGCGGTCCGTGATAGATAAATTGGTCAACTAAACCTTTGTCGTCCCCGCCGATCACCGACCCATCCTTGATGTAGCTCCAGGTCAGCGTGTGACTGCCCCCTCCGAAAGTAAAAGTGGCCTGAGCCCAATCTCGATTGCCGGAAATCCGGCTTCGCTCGACATCATCTACATAGAAAGCGAGGTAATCGTAAGTAGGCTGGCTGGATACTTTCCACCAGAACGAGACAGAACCCGGCCCGGCAACTTGCGTCTGTAATAACGATTGGCTGTCATGCCAAATCTTTCCCGTTTCAGCGACATCGGCTCCATCCCGCGAAAAGGGCGAGATTCCAGCCGTCCAATGGGCATCCCCACCCGTGCTCCAATTCAACATTTCGTTATCCAGGGCAGCCAGGAGAGTAGTCGGAGGCAAAAGCGCTTTATACGCGTTCAACCGGCCTCCGGTCACACATTTACCGGCGAGCGAAGGAAGCTTGTCGACCGTGTTCAAGATACGAGCCCGAACCTGGGTGGCAGTGAAGGCCGGATTCTGCGAAAAAATCAGAGCGGCCACGCCGGTCACTTGTGGCACAGAAAACGATGTGCCTGAATACAGGGCGTAAGTTCCGCGGCGGGCAGTGCTCGGTATTTTCACACCTGGAGCCGCCAAATCCACTGTGGTCGCCCCGTAACTTGAAAACGTCGCGAGGTCATCGAGGTGAGTGGTAGCAGCGACCGAGATGATATTGGGATTCGAATAGGACGCGGGATATAAGGGAGAGAAGTCAGTATCCTCGCCTGAGTTCCCGGCGGCTGCCACCAGGAGAATGCCTGCAGCCTGCAACCGGTTCACCGCGCCCTGCATCACACTGCTCGGTCCGCCACCATGAGAAGCGTTGACCACCCTGGCTCCCATCCGTCGCGCATAATCAAAACCTTCGGAGATATCACTGGCAAAGCCTCCGTCTGTATCCAGGCTGCGCAGAGGGATCATTTTGCAACGCCAGGCTACTCCGGCCACGCCAATGCCATTATTCCCTTCGGCACCAATGATACCTGAGCAGAACGTTCCGTGTCCGTCGTCATCGCTCACGTTGTTGTTGCCATGATAAAAATTCCACCCTCTGATGTCGTCTTTGTAAGAGTTGCTATCATCATCCGACGAGTTCACTTTTTCCGCCACGTTCGTCCACAGATTCGCTTTGAGATCCGCATGAGCGATGTCTACCCCGGTATCTGAAATAGCGACCAACACGGCAGGATTACCGGTCTGAATAGACCACGCTTCTGTCAGGTCTATGTCAGAATCCGGAGTGCCCCCTTCCTGTGCCGTATTGTTAAACTGCCAGGAAGTGTTGAACCGCGGATCATTCGGGGTAAGCAAGAGGCGAGAGACACTATCTCCATCGACTTCTGAAACGATATTCGAAAAGGACGAAAGACTCTGGATTGCGTCGGGGACTGTATCCAAACCAGGTTCCGGCAAGCTGACTAAAAACGTCCTCGCGCCATCTACCTGGAGCTCGCGCAGGATAGTGCCGTTGACAGGCTGCAAGAGTTTGGCCAATTGCTGGTCGGTTGCTCCGGGTTGAAGAGATAGAACAACATGATCGGCCACTATCTCATCCTGGCTGATAATAACTTCGTGTGTTCCCTGGAGCCGAAAGTGTGTGGCTACCCGTATGAATGGATACTTTAATGCAGTCTGAATTATCTCAATGCGTCGGAATTCATCGGGGGCAATAAGTTCCACTCTTCCATCCATAAACTTTCCCTTGGGGTAAAGGCGCAACGCAAGAGAAGAGGCGGTCCGTGCCGCCGTCCCTCCAGAGGGTGGCAGCGAGGAAAAGGTGGACCGCGTGGAGCGGAGATTCAAATGTTTCGGATGGTTCTTTAGAGCTGTTTCGGCAAAATTGGATTGAGCAATCGTAAGACCCTCGTTCCGGGACGATTTGAACCATGTAATCCCCTCCCAAAATACTACCAGGGCAAGAAAAAGAACGATGCGGATCAACGGGCCATTGGCTTTCACAGCCCTGCTCCTTGGAAAAGACTATTCTGAAACACGCGATGCCAAGAGTATCACATTCACTTGCCACTACAAATCCCGTTTTCAGACGTCATTTCTGCCCATTGGTGCTGGCAATTGGCGTAACGGCGACCGGTGGCTTGGATCGAACGAGAGGTGGGAGGGGAGGAACGGGCGGTGGGGTGCGACGGACCAATTCCCGGTAGGCATTCCGTTCCGTTTCAGACATCGCCTCCCATCGTTCTGCATTTTTAAGGAACTGCTTACGTTCCTCGGCACTCATCTCAGCGAAACGGTCATAGGCCATCAAATACTGCTTTCGCTGGTCGGCTGGGATATGCTCCAAAGCTTTGATCAAGCGATTTAATTCTTCGCGATCCACTTGAGGGAGGGTTCCGATAATTTTAGATTTTTCGCGTTCGTCCAATTCAAAAAACTGATTAAACCGGCTGGCCATCTCCTTGCGCCGTCCTTCGGGAAGCAAGTTCCATTTATCCAGTTCGCGTTCCAATTTTTCCCGCCGGTCTGCCGGAAAAGCCTGCAACATGCTGGATCGCTCCGCTGCTGAGGTGCCGTGCCACTTCAGCAAATAGCCAAGATGTAATTCGTTCTCTAAAAACTCTTTTTGCACCTGAACCGGGATCTCATCCCACATTCGCAAGCGACGTTCGATCAAGGGTCGATCTTCGGCAGGAATAGTGGATAAAAGTCTCGCCCTCTCTGATGCTGGGCTTTTCAACAAAGGTACCAGGTGCCAGCGCATTTGAGTCATCCGCAAACGAAGTTCCCGTTCATCTGGGGACATCAGGTCGTACTCTTCCAACTTGGAAAGGATGACCTGCTTTTTCTCGGCAGATTCAGTGGAGAGAACACGCTCTCGATCGGCCGGCTTCATCGCCAGCAACTCTCGGAAATACTGGACCGGGGAGGTGACCTGAATTTTGTGAATGACAGTGGAGGCTGTGGGGGCTGTGGGGGCTGTGTTAGTCACCTCAGACCCAGCATCGAAGCAGGCAAAAGCAATGGTTACGGCAACACCCCACTTTGCGGATCTTACATGTTGCAACCGGAAATTCACGGGAAGCTATCTTAAAGCCGCAAGAAGATCGTCATCCACCGGGGTGGCCGAGCTCAGATTTTTAATGGTATCGAAATCTTCCAACCAGCCAACAGGCATGGTTCCAACTTTAGACAAACTGGCAACACTTGCGGCAAGTTCCTCACGCTGTGCGGATTGATGCTTTTGAATGAAAAGGCCCGCGAAAATAAGACAACCAGCCATGGCGAGCCGGGAAACCCATCCGAAACCGACTCGCCACGCTGGCCTTTCCCGTTTGCGGGAAGTTTGTAAATTCTCAACTGCAACGGCACGCATGACACGTGACGTGAAATTTGAGGCTAAAGGAGCATCCGGAAGAACGTTCAGCAACTCATTCAATCTGGATTCTTCCATCGCCTCCAGGCTTGCTTCAGGTTGATCCGCAAGCAGCTCCTTAACCCGAGCCTCTTCTGTCTTGCTCAAATTAGACCGCCATAGCAGGTCGCGCAACTCGCTGTCTCCAGTTTTCTTCATCTTTGTCTCCTCAATCAAAAACCGTTCGTTCTGAAAAGTTTCGTTATAAAACGCCTAGGACCCTAGTCTTTCTCCACACCTTTCCAGGCACCGGTTTGCAAATAGGGCTTTAATCGCTGTTTTAAGGCTTCCCGACCACGGTGAATCAGTGATTTTGTCGCTGACAGGGTAGTTCCGAGGACTCCCGCGATGTCTTCATAGGACAATTCGTCCTGCCGACAGAGCATAATCGCGGTTCGCTGATTTTCGGGCAGATCACGCAAAGCTTCGTCAATTTTCTGCTCCAATTCGTCCTGTATGACCAAATCCGGAGCAGAAGAAGCCTTCACATCCTCGTATTGCCGGGCGGGTTGATCTTCATTTTCGGTAAGGGACGCTTCAAGGGATTCCGCGCGATGCCTCGAACGACGTCGAATTTCGTTTAGGCAAAGATTTCGAGTAATGGTGAAGAGCCACGTTGTGAACTTTGCCTTCGCCTCGTATCGATCGGCAGACTTGTAAGCCTGGATAAACACGTTCTGGGCGAGATCCTCAGCCTCATCCAGGTCTCGAATCGTTCGAAAAATGAGGTTGATGACTGGCTGCTTATACTTGTTGACCAGCTCCTCAAACGCCGCCGTGTCACCACGCTTTACGCGTAGCATTAGCTCTGCATCAGGATCCAATTGGGCGCCCATCCAAGTTGTTACGTTACTTGAAAACCGGAATGACAGCAAAGTTGCGTTCCTTGATTCTGGCAAATCATACATCTAAGCTGACGCAACAGATGCAGAGTTTGCTCGAAAAAATTGAAAGCAGCGCCGCCGCCCGGTTGGCCTTGCCGGAAAACCGTAAGCCTTCCCAGGAACTGATTCGTTTCAAAAACTTCCTGAAAGTCGAAACGCATCGCCTGAAAATGCTTCATCGTGCCGGCTCCAGTGGGCGGCAAATTTGCCATGCGCGTTCCGCCATCTTAGACGTTCTCCTGCGCTATATTCTCGAGGCGGCGCGGAAAAGCATCCCGGATGCCGACGAAATGCCGGAGTTCTGCCTGGTAGCCCTGGGTGGATTTGGTCGTTCGGAACTCAATCCCTACAGCGACATCGATGTCATGTTTCTCCATGACGGAAAGATGGTTCAGCGTGGAAAACCCCTCCCCAGTCTCACTGCCCTAAACGAAGCGATGCTCTACACCTTGTGGGATGTTGGCGCAAAAGTGGGGCATTCGGTTCGTACTATCGATGATTGCGTAAAACTAGCGAACCAGGATGTCCAGTCCAAGACCTCCCTGATCGAGGCGCGCTTGATCACCGGCAGCACAACGCTCTTTGAGAAATTCCAGAAAGCCATTGTCGCCAAATGCGTCGCAGGCTACGAAGACGAATACGTCCAGCAACGTCTCCGCGACCAGGCGGCGCGTCGAGCGAAATTCGGCAACTCGCCATTGCTGCAGGAACCGAACATCAAAAATGGCTGTGGGGGCTTACGTGATTTCCAGAATCTGCTCTGGATGACCTTTTTTAAATATCGGACCCGCTCACTCCGCGAATTGGAAGAGAAGGAGATGATCAGCAAAGCGGAGCATAAGCAGCTCGACCTGGCCTATGATTTCCTGCTCCGAACCCGCAATGAACTCCATTATCACGTCGGGAGGCCAGTGGATGTCCTGACGAAAAGCGTGCAACCTTCTGTCGCACACAATCTTGGCTACACGGATCGATCACCGAGCCTGAGGCTTGAGAAGTTCATGCGGGATTTCTACACGCACACACGAAACATTGACCTGATTACCCGCACGGTTGAGCAGCGGCTTGCCCTGGTTGAGCCGAAAACGTTGCTCCCCTCCTTCCGAAGAATGATCAACACGCAACGGGAAAAGATGCGTGCCCAGATCATTGATGGATTCAAACTATTGGACGGAGAGATTTTGCCCTCAACGTCGTTCGTCTTTCGGGATCGTCCGTGGCGGTTGATGCGCGTCTTTCTCTACGCTCAGCAACGCAATCTGAAATTGCATCCGGATCTCGCGCAAATGATTCGGAATCAGCTTCACCTGGTGAACAATTCATTTCTTAAAGATACGCATGTGCGAGAGACGTTCCTGGAGATCATGGATCAACGCGGAAATGTCGCTCCCGTTCTGCGCCAGATGCACGAAGTGGGCCTGCTCGGGAAGTTCCTGCCGGAATTCGGCAAACTAACCTGCCTGGTGCAGCATGAATTTTATCATCAATACACGGCCGACGAGCACACACTGGTCTGCATTGAAAAACTGGATAAAATCTGGGATGCCAAGGAGCCTCCCTACACGTCCTACACCGAGCTGTTTCAGAAGATAGAACGCCCTTTTGTCCTCTACCTGGCTTTACTCCTGCACGATGCAGGGAAAGCGTTTCCCGGCGAAAAACATGCAGAAGTAGGCCGGCAACTTGCCCTCAAGGCCGCCAAGCGTCTGGGCCTTGATGGTGCCACCACGCACACTTTGAGTTTGCTGATCGAAAACCATTTGACCATGGCGGTGGTTTCCCAAAGACGCGATCTGGACGATCCAGTGGTGATTCGAACGTTTGCCAGCACCATTCAGACAGTCGAGAACCTGGATATGCTGACGTTGCACACATTTGCCGATTCGCTTGGCACCAGCGATCAGCTCTGGAACAGCTTCAAAGATTCGCTGCTGCAAATGCTTCACATCAAGACTCGTGAGCTTCTGAACGGTGGCACCACGCTGCTGCGGGTTGAGGAAAAACAACGGGAGATTCTGGCGGACGAAGTGCGGAGACTGATGCCAAAAACGTTCAGTGAAGACGAGCTCCAGGCGCACTTCAACAACCTGCCTCCCCGCTATTTCCAAATTAATAACGCACGAGAAATTGTCTCTGATCTCGCGCAGGTCCATCGATTCATGCACGTTCAGTTGAGCGAAAAAGAACAGGCGCTCTCCCCCGTGGTCGCGTGGCATAACGAACCGGATCGCGGTTATACCGTTGTTAACATCTGCACATGGGATCGGGAACGACTTTTCAGCAAGATCACTGGCTCACTCTCTGCCTCCGGGTTGAATATTCTTGCGGCGGAGATCATGACACGTTGGGATGGAATCGTTCTGGACACTTTTTTCGTCACCGATTCACGAACGGGGCTACTGGCAAATCGCGAAGAAAAAGAATCGTTCGAACGATTGCTTGAAGAAATTCTAATGGGCGAGGAGGGAGAGTTGCCTCAGCTCATAGCACAGCGCAAACGCTCCGCATCGATCTACAAAGCGCACGAAGGTGAAACCATGAAGACTGCGGTTACTTTCGACAATGAAAGTTCCGAAACTCAAACAGTAATCGATATAGAAAGCGAAGACAGTATCGGCCTGCTTTATGCGATCTCGCAGACGTTGACGGCCCTGGATTTGAACATCTCCCTTGCAAAAATTGTGACGGAGAAGGGAGCCGCTATCGACAGCTTCTACGTCACCGATCATACAGGGAACAAAATCGCTGACGCGGATCACCTCAAGCAAATCGAACGCAAATTACGCCGGGCCATTGATCGATTGAATACTCCGCGTTAGAACGGACTCCGCCATGGGGGCAAGGCAAAAAAAACGTTGATTCCTGAATCAGGGATCAACGAATCAATATTCGAGATTGAAAGTGTTCTCTTTAGTCTTCCGAGAACAAGTATTCCAGATCGCCTGCCGACAAGCTGCGGGCAAAGCCTTCCTCGCCGAGCACATCTGTGATTGTTTGTGCCTTGCGCTGTTGCAGATCCCAGATCTTCTCTTCCACAGTTCCCGGTGCGATCAAGCGATAAGCATTTACCGCGCGGGTCTGGCCGATTCGATGCGAACGATCGATCGCCTGGGCTTCCACGGCAGGATTCCACCACGGATCGTAGAGCACCACGTAACTGGCAGTCGTCAGGTTCAAGCCCGTTCCAGCAGCACGCAAGCTCAACAGGAACACAGAACCTCTTTCGTCTTCCTGGAAGGTATTGACGACGCCTTGGCGATCCTTGGTTTCGCCCGTCAGGATATGTGTTGGAATACCCCGCTGCGCACATTCTTTCTCCAGCAACTTCAACATCTGCACGAACTGGCTGAACACCAAAACCTTTTGGTTGTCCGCCAAAAGCGGCTCAAGCAATTCCATTAATGTCTCTGTTTTGCCGGAAGCGGAATCGTTTCCTACAAGCTGCGGATGGCAGCAAATCTGGCGTAAGCGGGTGAGGGCAGCGAGCACCTGAATCTTGCTCTTGTTGATGCCTTTTTCGGCAACGATCTGGGCAACTTGCTCGCGGCTGCGGCGCAACTCTGCGAGGTAAAGTTTGCGTTGCGCCTCGCCGAGATCGCAATCGCGTCGTTGCTCGACACGGTCCGGCAAATCCTTCGCCACTTGTTTCTTCAAACGCCGGAGCATCAGAGGACGCAGCTTCGCGGAAAGACGCCGCCGGGCAATCCGTTGAATATCAGAGGTGTTGTCTCCATCTCCCTTTGGTTCGTAAGTTTCGGTAAACTTATCCTGCGTCCCGAGATATCCGGGTTGAACGAAATCAACGATGCTCCACAAATCGAGCAAACGGTTTTCCAACGGAGTTCCCGTCAAAGCAAGCTTCTGATCGGCTTTGATCTGCTTCACCGATTGGGTGACCTGAGCACCCGGGTTCTTGATAAATTGTGCTTCGTCCAAAATGACCGCGCGGAAGGAGAACTTCTGCAATGCCTCCAAATCGCGACGCAGCAAAGCGTAATTCGTAACGATGATATCGTTTTCAGGAATCTGCTTCCGAAGGTTGTGCCGCGCTGAGCCGCTCTCCAACACCAAAACTTTTAAGTGCGGCGTGAACTTCTCTGCTTCACGACGCCAGTTGTGCAACACTGAAGCCGGACAGATGACCAAAGCAGGACGATGATTCTTTTTGTGTTCGGCATGCAACCAGGCCAGCCACGCGAGCGTTTGCAGCGTTTTCCCCAACCCCATGTCGTCGGCCAGGATACCGCCCAGTTTATGCCGTGAAAGATGGCAGAGGAAATCAAAGCCGGATTGCTGATACGGACGCATCTCTGCAGTAACCACGGCAGGGATACCTGTGGTGGCGATGCCTTTGAATTCTGACAGACTCTTGCGCAAAGCCTTGGCTTGCGCGGAATCACCGAAACGTTGCAGCGCTTTATCATCGAGATGGGCGGCCTGCTCAAGACCGACCTTCTGCGCTCCTGCAGTAAGAGAATCCAAACCCAAGTCAGCGAAAGCTTCGTGGGCGGCGTGAACTGCGTCGGTATCCAACTCCAACCAACCTGCGTCCGGCAGTTTTACAAAGCGACCGGTCGCCGTGGCGAGCCGTTGTAAATCCGCGGGGGTCAGCTTTAGTCCTTCGATTTCCCATTCAGTGGAAACGGAGAACCAATCAATGCCGCTGCCCTTCACCATGATGTTGGGCTTCACGCGGCGCGGAGAAAGGAACAACCGTTGAAACGACGGGTTACCGAGAAACTCAGCGTGCTTCGGACGATCACTCCAGGCAAAGGCCAATCCGTTCAGGAAATTCTCATTGGCATCGCCAATCCACAGTCCGGGTTCCGGCGTAAACCAATCGAGGCGACGCAACCATTGGACGGCCTCATCAAGACGGGCGTCGTCCAGGATCTCAGGCTTGGAGGTGGTCCGAACGATCGGTTCGTCCATGGTCCACTCGTGTCCGGTCCAACGCCAGATCGTCTGGTCTTTCTCGCTCTTCGCCAGCAGGCGCAAACGAACCGTTTCATCTTCCAGTTCGAACACGAACTGGGGAGTGGCGGTGTGGGCAATGCACAATTGGTCCCAATCCACGCCGGTATTCGGCTGGGTTTTCCGCAACTGAGTCAGCATGCGGTGACTCAGCTTGTTTACTGGCAGAGATTGTTTTTCCGCCCAGCTCCCCAACAACTCCGCTGGGGGCGCATTGCGCAACAGATAAAATTCGCTGCCGATCAAGGCCAGGTTCGGGTAACCAGCAAAGAAACGCGCTGCGGTCAGTGGTTGGGAGTCCCCATTCGGTAATGCAATTTGATGGGTGAAAACCAAATCTGTCTCACCCCTGGCAAGCGTTGGTTTTAGTTCGGCCAAATGCCCGTGGAAACGAAGCGCCTGACGATCAGATGCCAATTCCAGGCGTGAGCGGTGTCCCCAACGAACCAGCCACTGCAGAAGCTCCAGCCCAGTTAAAACAAAGTTATCACCCCAGAGACCTTCCGGATCAGGATGCGCATCGGCCAGCCATTGAATGAATTCCCAATCACGCGGAGGAAACAGTTCCTGCTCATGAGCAGCTCGGGTTGTCAGTTCAGCGATTTCCGTCAGCGTCTTGGCTTTATCGCCGGTGCGGGGGCGAAACAAGTGAAAGCTAACCGCCAGTCCGTGTAACCCGGCTTTACCTTCCATCGGCTTGGCATCGCAAACCACGCGTAATGCCGCACGTGGAGAATCCAGGTGAAGCGGAGTGGGCGGGAAAAGCCAATGTTCCAATTGCTGCACCAGTTTCTGTTCCTGCTCGGCATGTTCGATTTCAGCAAATCGATCGAGGTTGGCATGGCCAAGAAGTTCCGTCGGAAGCGGACGGTTGGCGCGCAAGAACAGGATCGCCGTTTCCTCCAACCGTTTTTTGCCCTGAGAAGCCAGCAACCGGGGCCACCACTCGTTGTTGGCGAAATCTTTGCGGGAGAGAGAAAGTTTTTCGAAATAATCCTCAAGCAACAACCAGGCGCGTTGCGAATCGCGGCAATCCGCAAACATCTTCAAGATCTCAGTACGCTCGGCCACTGCGGCTTTTGAGTCTGAGAGTTCTCGGCGTAAATCGGCAAGGGCACCGTAAGTCTTCGAGAGCACATTGTGATGTGCGTCATATTTGGTCGTGCTACCGCTGCGCGACGTGTTGCCTGATTTTCGTGGACTGCTAGACATGATTACCCAAAATGGGCCTTCTATCTCTTCAGAAAATCACCCAAAACGTCAATGAGATTCGTAACAATTTTGGAACACTTGTGTCAAAAATGTGAAGAGCTGGATTGGTGCCGTAGCTGTTTAAACTACACTTGACTGGAAGGACGTAGGGGTTCCCGGTTTCTTACTAAAGTTTCAAGCTCGGCACGTTTTGCTGTTGCGGCTCGAATACAAAAGATCTCTTGAACCTCACCAGGCCCACGAGAAGAGGAGATTTGACCTCACTCCACTGCCGGAGAATACTTCGCGGTATCGTTTGATTCGGTTTGCATCGCTACTATGAATGACTTCCTGCAGTCCCGCTTCGGGCCCATCGTCCTTTTGACGATTTCGAACGTTTTCATGACGTTTGCGTGGTATGGACATTTGAAATTTAAGAATAAACCGATGGGAATGGTCATTCTCGCAAGCTGGGGGATCGCTTTCCTGGAATATTGTTTCATGGTGCCCGCGAACCGCTGGGGACATGCGCACTATTCCGCTGTTCAATTGAAGGTTATGCAGGAAGTGATCACCCTCCTGGTGTTCAGCGGATTTCTCATTACCTACCTGGGCGAAAAGCTCCGCTGGAATCATGTTGCGGCCTTCATCTGCATCATCGCCGCAGTCGTTTTCACCTTTTTGCCGAATGACTCGCAGAAGCAAGCAGCCGTTGAGGCGCAAACTCCCACCGACACCCCCGTTTCCAAATAAAAGCTGTGAAAAAACGCGTCCTTTCGCTGCTGCCGAGCTGCACGGAAATTGTTTGCGCCATCGGCTGCGGCGATCACCTGGTGGGCCGCTCGCATGAGTGCGATTTCCCTCCTGAAGTCTCGAAACTCCCGGCCTGCACCTCTTCAAGGATCAACAGCGCCGCCAGTTCCCAACAGATCGATGCGCAGGTGAAATCGCTCCTGCAAAGCGCCCTTTCGCTTTACGACGTCGATGTCGCAAGGATCAAGGAACTGAAACCGGATATCATCCTGACGCAGGCTCAGTGTGAAGTCTGCGCCGTCAGCGAAGCCGATCTGCAGAAAGCGCTGTCCAGCGAACTCTCATTCAGCCCGGAGATTATTTCCCTCTCTCCCAAACGCTTTGCTGATCTCTGGACGGATATCCAAACCGTCGCCAAGGCGCTCGACTGCGTCGATCAAGCCAAAGAATTGATGCGCGACCGCAAGCTGCGGGTCGTAAACATCATCGAAAAGAGTGCGGCGCTGAAGAACAAGCCCGGGGTGGCCTGTATCGAATGGATCGAACCATTGATGGCAGCGGGCAATTGGATTCCTGAAATGGTGGACCTGGCGGGCGGAATGAACCTGTTTGGCGAAGCTGGAAAACATTCGCCATGGCTGGATTGGAGCAAGTTGGCGGAACGAGACCCCGCTATTTTGATTCTGATGCCATGCGGATTCGATATCGCGAGAACGCGCCAGGAACTCCTATCGATCCAAAACAAGCCAGAATGGAAGCGTCTCCGAGCCGTTTCCGGTGACAAAGTCTACCTTGTGGACGGCAATCAATATTTCAACCGGCCCGGCCCCCGTCTCGTCGATTCCATGGAAATCCTCGCTGAAATCATCCAACCCGATTTATTCAAATTTGACCACAAAGGCAGCGGTTGGGAGAAGCTTTAACGTAAACGATAATACAAAAACTGAGCGACGTCGCAACACACGCCAGGGAATTTGGTTTCGCCACATTCCTCGGGAATGGCGTAGCAAACACGCCTGTTCGACCCCCTATTCCAGGTCTTGGCATGGTGAACACGAGGTTTAACAGACTACCGGCGTAAATAAGGGGTGACTTCAGAATAAATCGATAGCGCAGCAACCTTGCTATGGGGTCACTTCGAAACGAATCGATAGCGTAGCAAGCCTGCTATGGGGTCGATTTGAAACGAATCTGTAGTGTAGCGGCCTTGCTACGTAGTCAAATCGAAACGAATCTGTAGTATAGCAAGCTTGCTAGGGGGTCGATTTGAAACCAATCCGTAGTGTAGTAGCCTTGCTATGTAGTCGAATCGAAACGAATTTGTAGTGTAGCAAGCTTGCTAGGTGGTCACTTTGGAACGAATCGATAGCGTAGCAACCTTGCTATGGGGTCTTTTTGAAATGAATCGATACCGCAATACCCGTATTGCGGGGTCACTTCGGAGTGAATCGACCCGTACTCTGCGGCTTAGGAAATCTCAAATTTGAAATCTTGAGAATTTGAAATTTCAGAAGGGAAACCTGTTTCCACCGGGTGTTGGGATGAGACGCCCATCCCTCAGCGGAGCCCAGCCATCAAACGCATCAAAGCCGGTTGTGAAAACTCTGTTCGAGCAAGTTCCCCCATGATTTTCCCCTGGCGCAAAACAATAATGCGTCGGGAAAGATTCATCACTTCAGGCAATTCCGAAGAAATCACCAGTATGGCCAATCCACCGCAGGCGAGTTCATCCAGCAAAGAGTGAATCTCCGCTTTGGCCCCGACATCCACTCCGCGAGTGGGTTCATCCACAATCAGTATGTCACAATCCCGCGCCAGCCACTTTGCCAGCGCTATCTTCTGCTGGTTGCCCCCGCTCAAGCCGGCAATGATTGTTTCCAGCGAAGGTGTTTTGACGCGGAGTCGATCCGCATATTTCTCCGCGAGCGACCGCTCAGCGCTCCGGTTCACGAAGCCGCATCGGGCTAGTCGCTTCAACGTGGCAAGTGAAGTGTTTTCGCGACAGTTCATTGAGAGCACGAGTCCCATCCGCTTGCGATCTTCCGGCAACAAACCGATCCCAGCGCTCAAGCTGTCGTTCACGTGACCAAGACGAAGTTTTGTTCCATTGACCCAAACGTTCCCGCTCACTTTGGGGTCCAAACCGAAAAGCGCCTGCGCCACCTCGCTACGCCCTGCTCCGATCAACCCCGCCAATCCGAGCACTTCACCGGCGCGCAGGGTGAAAGAGACATTCTCGAACTTTCCAGGCGAGGTAAGCTTCTCCACCTTTAGAATCTCTTTGCCCGGTTCGTTCCGCACATGCTGCGGTTCCTGGAAAACGACGTCGCGCCCCACCATCTGATGAATGACGCGCTCTGGATTGCTCAGGGAAATCGGTTCGGTCGACACATGACGCCCATCGCGCAAAACAGTGATTGAATCGCACAATTGGAAAATCTCTTCCATCCGATGCGACACGTAGATCACCGTAATCCCTCGTCTTTTTAAATCGCCCAGCAACTTGAATAGATGCTCGCTTTCTCCCGCCGAAAGCGAACTAGTCGGCTCATCCATCACAATGATGCGCGCCTTCACCCCGAGCGCCGCGGCAATCTGCACCATCTGTTCCGGTCCGGTGGAAAGATTTCCAATCGGCTCATCGACATCGAACTCGGCTCCGATCTCCCTCAGCATGCCCCTCGCTCGATCCTTCATGGCACGTCGATTGAGCCATCCGAGTGTTCCGGGCAAATCACCCAGGCAAAGATTTTCGGCCACCGTCAGGTTCGGACAAAACGCCAACTCCTGGTGCACCACCGCGATGCCCAGCTTGCGCGCCGTCAACGGATCCGAGGGATGAATCTCGTGTCCCTCCAGGAAGATCGACCCCGCATCCGGCGTGTAAACGCCTGCGAGGATTTTCCCAAGCGTGCTCTTCCCGGCCCCGTTCTCCCCGATCAAGGCGTGGCAGGAACCGGCTTCAATTTCAAAACTCACCCCATCCAGTGCGAGCACACCGGGAAAGCGCTTGGTGATATTTTGAAATTTCAGATACGCCATAGGGCTGTTGACGGAAACGGAGACAGCTTTGCCTCAGAGGTTGTCACTGACAAGTTCGTTTACAATCCGTGAGAAACTCCAGGCCAGGTGTCCACGCGCTTCCTGCCCATTCCCAGGTGACACAACACGAACCCGGTGATGAGGAACAACAAAGGCCAGAGCAGAAGCAATCCGCCCAATAAACGTCCATTAATGGTAAACCACCTTTGACCAACCCCCAACGGTTCCGACCCGGCTCGCAGCAACTTCGAGAAGATGTCGGGGAAAGCTCCCATTTGGCCGTATTCAAACACGATGGCCAAACCGAAAACGAAAGAAGCGATTCCTGCCACTATTATTATTCCCCGTAGAATCATACGCGCGTAGACCATTACCGGCACTGCACAAAAAGGCAATGTTAGCCGGTGCTGTCACCAGCACGGCTAGTGCGCCTGAGAAGGCGATGAGTTGGTGCGGTGAGAGTCCGCATCCTTGCGGCGAAGAGTCGTGAGGTATTGAACCGTAACTGCGTCGCAGCAATGCGGGGTGGAGAGCA
>JBKJKE010000108.1:0-17078 GCA_046597605.1 Limisphaerales bacterium
GGCAGCGAATGGTTCTCTCTCTCGAAAAGCTTCATCTTCGTCTCCAACATTCACTTCCCTCAATCCTCATCCCAATCATCCCAGTCAACTTCAAATTAGTTTCCGGCCAGACACTAATTAGTTAATAACGCTCTATTGGGATAGGGGGGGCATCGTGTCCGATGATCCCTTGATGTGGTTCAACGCTTTCGCTGCCGACTGGCGGACCCAGTATTCTTTGTCCACCAAAGCAGCTTCCAACACCGGCAAGGCTTTCTGCGCCGCTTCCGAAGCACGCCACGCAAAGTCAATAATCTGCAACGCATTGGCGGCGGCATGTCGAACAGAACTTTCTTTGTCGGTCAAGACGCCTACCAGCCACTCAATAGATCGGGTGTCTTTGAGCCGGCCGAGAGCTTGCGCAGCGAGTCGGCGCACATCAGGATCCTCATCTTTCAGGGCAGCGATTAACCCTTCGACCGCTTGTGGATCTTCACTTTTGCCGAGAGCTTCGGCAGCCGTGCAGCGAACCTCCAGGCTGGGGTCATTTAAAAGAACTACAAAGTAATCAATCAGGTTTGGACGCCACATTTTGCGCAGCGTGTCGGCTACCGCCAGACGAACGTGATGGCTGTCATCGTGGATATAGTTGAGCAACTCATCGATGACCCGATCACCTCCCATGCTGCCCAGGGCATGCACGGCCGAAACCCGTACCGTCGCATCTGGATCGTCCATCGCCGCAATCAAAGGATTGATGGCCCGCTCATCACGAATTCCTTCGAGCGCAGCCACTGCACTCCGGCGAAAAAAAACTGTCTCGCTTCCTAATTCCGTAACTAAAGCATCGATGGCGGCTTCACCTTCGCGCCACGCATCTTTGGCCCGCCCCGAAGCAATGGTCAATAGGGCACGTTCTTCCGCATTTGCCGGGCGCCATTTCAGATGTCTGAGCGAAGATGCAGCGGCTTGTCGAACGGCCACGTTTTTGTCTTTTAATACGCCAACCAGCGGCTGGATTACTTGAGGGTCTCCCGTCTCGCCAAGCGCTAGAGCAACTTGTTCCCGGACGGCGGCTTCTTTGTCACTTAAAGCTGACAGGAGGGGAGGGATTACTCGTTCATCGCGGATCTTTTGCAGAGTCGTTGCCGCAGCTTTTCGGACTCCTGCGGACGCATCATTCAACCCCTTTAACGCTGCACCGACGTACTGCCGTTTGCCGGTCGCAGCCCATATCGAGAGCATCTGCTCCCGTTCTCTGGGACCAGCCATCGAAAACCGCAATATGTGCCATGCCTCCATGCTAAATTCTTCTCGTGCTTATCTGTAACAATCATGCAGGAAGCGTAACTAAAGGGAAATAAATTCTTCGCCGCTTACTTCCATTGCAACCTCGACGAAAACTCTGCCAAAGCAAATGGTCGGAGGTATTTCTCGTCCCCATCACTGCGTGGGTGGGACAAAGCCGGCTGTGTAACGCGGCTTTGTCCCGGTGTGAAGTGGCTATTTGCCCATCAAATGTTCCAGCACCATCTGGTCGAGATCCTGGTAATTGCGATCCACAATCAGGGCCTGTGCTTTTTTCTCGTCGAATGAACGTACTTTTTCTACAAGGGCGTTAAAAGTGCGACGGCTGTTATCAAGGTGCTTGAGCCAATGATTTTCTTTGGTGGTCCGGAAGGGATGCACATCGAAGCAGACATATTCCCCGCGGCGACCATACCCAGTGCGTTCCAGGGCGCGAACCTGGTTGAAAGCGCTACGCAGATTGGTACTGCCGAAAGGTTTGTCCTGGTCGAACTTCATTCCGTTCTGGTCGTTTAAATGGAGCGACCAGAGTTTGTCGAAGGTCATGGCAAACTCGATTTCATCAGCGGGATCCAATCCTGCGAGAATGCAATGTGCGCTTTCGATCAGGCAGCCGACCCGTTTCGCATCACGCGTCAATTGCGCAAGGGCGAGAGTGTGGCCAATGGTGGGGAGATAGGCATGATCCATTGGTTCATTCGGTTTTGGCTCAATCGAGATGCGGATTTTCTTGTCATGCGCCAACATCTTGTCGATCGCTTGAACGAGGTATTCCATGCTCTTTTGGCAGCTCTTTGCTTCGCGGAGATAAGTGCCTTCACGTGCCAGCCAGAGCACCAGGATATCCGTGCCCATGATATTCGCGAGATCGATTGTGCGTAGTGAACGTTCGATTGCATACTTGCGCGCTTTGGGATCGTTGCTCGTATAAGCGCCATCGATCGTCTCCGGAGCAAACCAAAGGCGAGGGGCAACCATTTCCACTGCGATGCCTTCTCCGTTCAGCCGCTTCTTTAACTCTTTGGCCTCCTTGCGGATCTGTTGTTCGGATTTGCTGTCAATGTCGGGGACTGCGTCATCGTCATGGAACATCATGGCGTCGTAACCGAGTTCTTTTAACGCGCTTAATTTCCAATCGAAGTCCTTGGCAGGGCGGGTGGTGGGACCATAGGGATCCTGTCCTTCGCTGAAATTCCACGGACCGAAACAAAATTTATAATTAGTGAGTTTTGGCATATTGAACGGCAAAAGCTAGTGAGCCGCCTGAAAATTGAAAGCGGAAAGGAGCATGCCCTTCAACTTCATGGAACCAGGGACTCAAGACGCCATGGCATATTTTCCAAAACTTCTTTGGACAACCATGCGTCAAAAATTTACTGTCTCGCCATGTCCAAAGTTAAACATATCGCTCTCGTGAAATTCAAAGACGGTACTAGTGAAGAGCAGATCAGCGACGTCTTTGCTGCGCTGCTGGATGTCACTGAAAATATCGAAGGCGTGGAGGATTATGTCTCAGGCGCAAATTCGAGCCCGGAAGGAATGAACAAAGGTTTTACCCATGCCTTTAGCATCACCTTTCATGACACTGCTGCCCGCGATTCTTATTTGACTCACGCAGATCACGAACAATTCAAAACCAAGTTCGTTCCTTTGATTGACGATATTGCTGTCGTTGATTTCGAGTTGTAAGTCTCTTTTCTTCGTATGCCGAATTGTCTTCTCGGCTTTCTCATTGTCTCGCTCGGATTGATCCCTCTGGCTTCCGCAAAGGATACCAGGATCACCGAGCGAGAAATTTGTCCCGGCGTTACCTACCTCCATAAGACTGTCGCAGACGTTCCTTGGTCTATTCATGCTTTGCGGATTGATCGCCATCGTCCTGAACTGAAGATGGTGACGACCCTTTCCGGTGGCGAATATGTCGGGCTCACCCGGTTGAGTGACCAGGTGAAGTTCATTCCCGGATCCCTCGGCAAACCAGTTGGGGGGATCAATGGGGACTTTTTTCGGTGGCAGATTGGACCGTACCAGGGAGACGTGAGTGCCTTGCACATCGTGAATGGTGAGTTGATCAGCGCTCCGAGTCCCCGCTCCGAACCTCAGAATGTTCGGTCTGCTGCTGCCTTGTGGATGAATGAAAAAGGGGACGCCCGGATCAGCTTTGTCTCTTCCGAATTCAACCTTATTTGGCCCGATGGAACCAGGATCTCACTCGGCCTCAATGAAGAGCGATCTAATAATCAGGTAGTTGTCTATAATCATTCCGCTGGTCTTTCCACCAAGACTACCAATGGTGTAGAGCTGGTTCTGAAGACGAAGGGAAAAGATTATCAACTACAGGTGGGCCAAAACTATCAGGTGTTCGTTCATGAAGTTCGTGGCCCCAACACATTGATTTCATCTAACGACATTGTCCTTTCGATTGGACCCGATGTATCGATTCCAAAGAGTATAAAACGGGGGACGGCTTTAACCATTTCAACCGCCACGACACCTGATCTGCGCGGTTGCACTCTGGCGGTGGGTGGTGGTCCGGTTCTTGTGCAAAATGGTAAAGTCGCGGCCATTCCGCACGACGAGATTCGTCACCCTCGGGGGGCGTTGGGTTGCAGTAAGGATTATTTCTTCTTTGTGGTGGTGGACGGTCGCCGTCCGGGGATCTCCGACGGGATGACAATCAAGGAGTTGGCGCGAGAGATGGCTAGCTGGAAATGTGAGGAAGCTATGAACGTTGATGGCGGAGCTTCTGCCATGCTTTGGATCGATGGAAAGATCATGAATCTCCCCTCTGAAAATCGCGAACGGCCGAACGCGAATTCTCTCTTTGTTCTGCGTCGCGATTCTTCCCAGGCAAAGGTTGTCGAAAACCGCTCCCAGAAAAATGAACGAAACAAACGCAAGTAGGTTCGCCGGGTTAAATCTTTCGCTGCCACCTGCACCGAAGCCGAACGGCCTCTATCGTCCGGTAATCATCGTTGGGAACCTTGCCTATGTTTCGGGTCACGCGCCATTGCAGGCGGATGGTTCCCGTGTCACCGGACGAGTTGGAGCCGATCTCGATCTGGATGCCGGCAAAGCTGCTGCGTATCATTCTGGAATGGCAATCCTCGCGACGCTCATCAATGAACTCGGTAGCCTGGATCGCGTTCATCGGGTTGTAAAACTTCTTGGTTTGGTTAATTGCACAGATGATTTCCAACAACATCCCGCCGTGATAAATGGTTGCAGTGAACTCTTTGCTCACGTCTTCGGACCTGAGAATGGTGTCGGTGCTCGCAGTGCCGCGGGTGCCAATTCTTTGCCTGGAAATATTGCGGTCGAGATCGAAGGCATTTTCGAAATCTCTTAACATGGGATTGGGAATTAACCACGGATGGACACAGATGAACCCAGCGCGGCGATGCCGCAAGGACGGATCGCGGTTGTGTGCGAAGCACCAGCCGCAGAGCAGGGAAACGGGGTGGGAGATAGGAGTGAATGAGGCTGGCTATCGATGCAACGTGCTGCGGCTGGATCCTTCGGACACAGCCGCGGTTCGTCCCGTCGGGGATTCTTTAGAATCCTGTTATGAATGTGCGATTCTTAAGGATAGTAATACGGATGGAAAACGTCTTTAAATGTCGCTTCCATGACATCCGCTGACGATGGAGGTAAGTGGACTGACTTTTTCCTGCTTTCAGAATCCGTGTTTATCCGTGGTTAAACTTCTCTGCTCTCAATCATGTTTGAAAAGATAAAAGCCGCCCAGGAAAGATTGCGTGGCCATGCCCATGTCACCCCGGTGATGACTTCGCAGACTTTGAATCGTCTCTCCGGTGCCGATGTGTTTTTGAAGTGCGAAAATTTTCAACGTGGCGGTGCCTTCAAATTTCGAGGCGCTTTCAATGCCATGGCCCAACTTTCTAATGAGCAGAAGAAACGGGGCGTCGTTGCCTACTCATCGGGAAATCATGCGCAGGCAGTGGCGATCGTGGGAAAACTATTGGGCGTCAGAACAACGGTGGTCATGCCGAACAATGCTCCCGCGACAAAACGGGCTGCTACAGAAGAATACGGCGCGACCGTTGTGCCGTGCGAACCGGCCGAACGTATGAAGGTGGCAGAACGGCTCCAGGCCGAACATGGCTACACGATGGTTCCCCCTTTTGATGATGAAGAGATTATTGCAGGGCAGGGGACGCTCACTTTGGAGTTCCTGGAACAGGTGAAA
Organism: Limisphaerales bacterium; assembly: GCA_046597605.1. Lineage (GTDB taxonomy): Bacteria > Verrucomicrobiota > Verrucomicrobiia > Limisphaerales > JACDHS01 > JACDHS01. The sequence goes on from JBKJKE010000108.1 coordinate 5,498, forward strand.
GAACTCGACGCCCTTCTTGTTCCTTGTGGTGGGGGCGGCTTGCTGAGTGGAAGCGCAATTGCCGCCAAAGGGATGGCGAAAAATTGCACGGTCATTGGGGTGGAGCCAGCGGTCGCCGATGACGCCAAACGCTCCTTTGAAAGTAAGGTCCTTCAGAGTGTGATCAACCCGCCCACGATTGCTGATGGTGTTCGCACTGCTCAACTCGGCAACAAAACATTTCCGCTCATCCTTCAATATGTGGATCGCATGGAGACCGTTTCCGAAGAGGCTATTTACGAAGCCTGCCGATTCCTGTTCTTTCGGATGAAACTGGTGGTCGAGCCTTCTGGTGTTCTGGGTGTCGCTGCTCTGCTTGGAGGTTCCTTCGCGGGACAAGGCCGGGTTGGAGTTTTGTTAAGCGGAGGCAACATCGATGCTCCGACGATGACGCGAATACTGCATGCTCCATGAAGTTGCTGGACGGCTTGCGCAGCAGGTATTTGGAAAAAAATCAGGAGCGGCGGTGCCGCCGCTCCCGGGAATTCGAAGGACGTTCCTCTGCATTGTCGGCACCGGCATCGGTTACGTCGTTTGGGGGCAATTCGTTGTTCTGGTGAAATGATGCATAGATCGTGCCAATCCTCCAAATCACCGTCTATGTAGAAACATGAGGCGAATTTGTTCCGAAATAACGCTCTCCGGTGCAAAAAACTTCTATAGGCCTGCCTCTATTTTTCCAAGGTGGGCAGACAGCGACTGAATTCATGACAACAACAATCTGAAATCTGTGAACGAGTAAGCCGGGGGTACAAAAAAAACCCGCTCAGATTTCTCCAAGCGGGGTTCGAACTCACAAACGTATGAAACACTAACCTAACGACGCAAAACTATTCAGAAACCTGAGTTTGTAAAATAAAAAGTTACATTTTCTGCAAGGTGGGCGGATAACGACATTCGGAAGGCAATTGCCTCGCATCTGCCATACCGACCCAGAGCATAGGAAAATTACCGGTATGCGGGGTCGAACAGGTCGTGTTTGCCATACCATTACCGGTAATGTGGGGTCAGCAGGCCGCTGCTTGGTTGCCCCCCCTTTACGCGTGGAGTTGACCCATGGTATTATCGCAGGATATAACTAGTGCCCGAAGCCCAACGAATAACGTAAATGAAAACTGGCCTCCTTACCCAAATAGGATTTTTAGCATTTCTGCCGTTCTTTGTTGCACCGGCCGCCCCCGTAACGAACTGGCATACGTTCAAAGCCTCGCCTGCGACGACTCTTTCGGGACAAGGTTTACGCCAATAATGATCACGAGAGTCTCGGCTATCTTCGCATTTGGGTTGATCCTCTGGGCGGGAGTCCACCCTCTTGTTGCCGCCATTACCTACGTCGATGCCACGATAGCGAACACGACATTGAGCGGAGCCACCCTCACGCCGGGTGTTAATTTCACCTCCGGCGGCGAAGTGGGGGCGATGGACAACCTTTGGCATTTCCGGACGAATGGGGGGAATGGAGGTTCCGTTTGGACTGCTGATGAAGGATCCGATGGGGCAGAAAATGTGCAGTCGTTGGTCACAACTGTGACATTTCCCGCAGCGGGCGCCTATCGAATCTTTGTGTACGTTTGGGACTCCCAGGAAGGAGAACACGATTGGGACGCCAGGGTGCGACTCGGCAGTGCGGGTGTGTATTCCAGAGTGCTGGCTTCAGAGGCTGAGCCCGCTGTTTCTGCCCGGTTCAACAGTCCTTTGGTGGTTGAAGAAGGCTTAAGAAGGTTGATTCAAATCCCGATAGGCATCGCGATTGTGGCCAAGGGAGGCAACGCCCAGGTATGCGTCGACGACGATCTTACGACCGATTTGAATCGTAGCTGGTATGACGGTGTCGGTTACGAAAAAGCTTTCGAAGATCTGGCTGGTCGAATCATTGCACTGGATTTCAACAAATCGAACGCTCCCGCTGCACCTTCCCAGGCACTATTCCGTTCCGTTCGTGGCTCCACTGCAACGTTTCAGAATTCGACAAATATTGTGAAACATGTGGGGCCTTACAGCGTTCAGCTTACGAAAAGCTCCCCCTTGCCATTCGATTTTCGCGGCGCAAACGGGGACGGCTCGCGAAATATCCCTGGTGGGCCGACGAGTCTTTCCTTTCTTGTAGCGGACTTCATTGGTGCACGCGATGGAACGATCAACATTGGGATTTCAAATCTCGCTTCCGGGACATACCTGTTTCGAAGTTACCACCTGGATACTTTTAATTCATCGAACTTCGGCTTTGCGCAGGGAACTTCCTCAACGACCCAAAATACATTGCGCGCGCAGGTGGGTGGGGTGCTGGAGGGAATCGTTCAGCCAACGGTGCTTGGCTCTGTTGGACTGGCCACAAATTTTATCAGCAACGTGGATATTCCAACCCTCTCCTTTCCTTTCGTTTCCGATGGGAGCAATGCAGTGAAGATCCAACTTTCAACGGTCTATACCAATGGTGCGGACCGTTATGTTTTCATGAATGGCTTTGAAGTTTTCCACACCACGCCGTGATGAAGCGCACCTTTCAAAAGCTCCTTGCGATCAGCGCTTTGTTTGTGAGTGCCTCCGCTTTTGCGAACACGAATTACAATGTCTTGTTTATCGCCGTGGATGATTTGCGGCCGGAGCTAAAGTGCTACGGCGCGACTCACATGGTCACCCCAAACATCGACCGTCTCGCCAACTCAGGCAGGCTCTTTCGGCGTCATTACGTGGCGGTGCCCACCTGTGGAGCGTCACGATATGCGCTTCTTACAGGCAAGCGGCCCACCACGACAACTGACACCGACAACGCTGCGTTCGATCAGTTGCCAGCGACGGAAGGTTCGACACCCGAATCATTTGCCCACCTGTTTCGACGAAATGGATGGCGCACCGTCGCCATGGGTAAGGTGAGTCATGAACCCGATGGTTATGTGTGGAATACGTCGGCTCCACTAGGGGGCGACGATCGTGGGCGTGTTTCAGTGGCGCGGCCTGAAATGCCTTTCTCCTGGGATGAAATCCTTTTTGGGCAGGACATATGGGGCGCGCGCTGCAATCCACTTTTCAACTATGCTGGCGGTGCTGGGCGGGTTTCCGGGTCCTCTCCCGCGTACGAAATTGGAACCAATCGCTTAGACGAGGATTACCTGGATGGCCAAATTGCGAAGGGCGCCGTGGCCAAGTTGGAGGAATTCAAACAAGACGGCACGCGCTTCATGATGGCGCTCGGGTTCTTTCGTCCGCATCTCCCGTTCAACGCCCCGAAAGCTTACTACGATCTTTACGATCCAGAAACATTGCCCACTCCGTTTCCTGCCAGTCCCCCAACCAACGCCCTCGCCGGTACGGCTTCGCAAAGTGGTGAAATCAATAGCTATAACCATAGTTACTATGGGGACTCTGCCGGGCACACTGATAATAATTACCGCAAGAAGTTACGCCGCGGTTACTACGCGAGTGTGAGCTTTGTTGATGCTCAGGTGGGAAAGGTGCTGGATGCGCTGGATCAGTTGGGGCTTGCGCAAAATACAGTCGTGGTGCTTTGGGGTGACCACGGGTGGTGCCTGGATGACTATGATCTTCTGGCAAAGCACGTGGTTCTCGAACGGGGTGTTCATTCGCCGCTGATCATTCGAACCCCGGCGATGAAGTTTCCGGGACGCGCTGCGAACGGAATTGTTGAGACACTGGATATTTATCCTACCCTGGCGAAGTTGTGCGGTCTCAACCCGCCATCGACGATCAAAGGAACCAGCCTCGTTCCCATCCTGAACAATCCCGATGCTCCGGGCAAAGGATGGGCTTACAGCCGCCAAGTCAATACTCTGAACCAGGACAGCGTTCGGACGGATCGCTTTCGTCTGATTCGTGTCGGGAATTTTTATGACCTTTACGACTTTCAGGCATCACCATTCGAAGTGGATGATGTCTCCGGGACTTTCACCAATGAGGTCAATGACATCGTTACGAACAAACTGAATATTCAGTCGATGCGTATCGATACGACCAATTTCATATCCTGGAGGTCAGCGAAGTTTACGGGCGAGAACTGAGCAACACCAATATCAGCGGGCAGCACACATGTATTCTTTTGGCCTCAAGATTTTAGCACTGTTCTACCTCCTTGCCGTAGCTTGAGCAACGTGGGAGTCCAAAAGCTGGGAGACGTTCTAAAATACATTCTGGTTTAAGGGCCTTCGGAATTCACTCCAATCGGGTCAAAACTCCGCCATTTTTGCATTTCGGACTCTGAAAGACCTTTTTCCTCAATTTCAGCCTTTTGGAGCTGGAACGAGCAGCTGTAACGCGTGTTTCATGGGTTGATTCGAATCCCGGTGCTTTCGATACGCTGGCAGGTTGCTTGCGTTTCCAAAATACGTGCGGAATACTCGGCCCGTGAAAGATCCGGTCACAGACTTGACCAATCAGCTCGTTGCCTCCTACGCACGGGCAGGGGGAATCAACCATCTCGATGGTCGCAATCTGCCGTCCAAGACCGCGATTGCTTCTATCACCGTCGATCTTTTGCGGCTGCTGTTTCCCGGGTTTTTCGATGAGACCACGGTTCATTCCTCTGAGATCAAGGTCGTTACTGCTACTCTGCTCGATTCGATCCTGGGTCGCCTTGAGGATGAGGTTTACAAAAGTCTTGAATACAGTTGCCCGCCTGAATTAGTCGGAAAAGACCTGCGCCATGGCGCCAGGGAAATAACCCTCGACTTCCTGCATAACCTCTCTCGCATTCGTGAATTGTTGCAGACCGATACAGAAGCTGCTTTCAACGGGGATCCGGCGGCTTTGAGCAAAGAAGAAGTCATTGTTGCTTATCCTTTTATTGAAGCCATCGCCGTTCAGCGGATGGCACACGAGCTTTTCAAAAGAAACATTCCATTGATCCCCCGTATCATGACGGAATGGGCGCATAGCCGGACCGGCATGGACCTGCATCCTGGGGCTGTCATCGGATCGCACTTCTTTGTGGATCATGGGACCGGAACCGTGATTGGAGAAACTTGCATCATCGGGAACAACGTAAAACTTTACCACGGAGTGACCCTCGGAGCCCGTTCCACATCCGGGGGACAGGAATTAAAGGGCAAGAAGCGCCATCCAACGATTGAAGACGATGTCACTGTTTATCCAGGGGCGACCATACTGGGTGGCGAAACTGTGATTGGGGCAGGGAGCACCGTGGGAGGCAACGTCTTCCTCATGCAAAGCGTTCCACCCCACTCGCTCGTCGTGAATGAGGACGTCGAGGTAAAAGTGATGAGTAAGAAGGAACGGGCAGGCGGCAAAAAGCCGGACTTTCAAATTTGAAAATCCGGCTGTGTTGAAAAGGGATGTGAAAGGATTATTTCTTGTTCTGAACCCACTGGATCGCGTTCAGGACCAATTCACTCGCATTACGCAGGTTGAGCTTTTCTTTGATGCGGGCACGGAATGAATTGATCGTTGGAATAGTCAATTTCATGGTCTCGGCGATTTGACGTGTGCCGTGTCCCTGACCGATGAACTCAAACACTTCGAGTTCACGAGGACTGAGAGTGTCCATTGGAGATTTAGCGGTTTCTGCCCGTCCCCCGATCAGCTTCGAAACCAATTGGGTGGACATTTTTTCGCTGAGGAAAATTTCGCCGCTGAGCACCTGGCGAATGGCGTCGCGCACGCGCTTGTTGGCTTCCTGTTTCATGATGTAACCATTTGCACCGGCGCGGAGGGCGCGTTCGGCGTAGAGGGATTCATCATGCATTGAGAGCACGAGGATGGGGGTCTCATTGTCGGTGAGCCGGATTTTTTTGATGAGATCGATCCCGTTGCTGCCGGCCAACGAGATGTCGATGATCGCCATATCCGGCTTGTGCATTTGCAAAGCTTCCAAGGCGGTTTCTTCATTGGAGGCTTCGGCGCAGACAAGTAGGTCAGATTCACGGTTGATCATTTGGCTGAGTCCTTCGCGGAACAGTTGGTGATCATCCACGACGATGATGGAGTTTTTCTTGGTTTCCATGGGGGAGGGGGATTTGGTTACTTCTTGGGAAATGAGCATGTGACAGTAGTGCCGTTGTTTTGTTGGGCTTCGATTGTTAGTTGGGCGCCGATCATTTGCGCCCGGTAATTCATAATATGGAGACCCATCCCTTTACCATTCCCATTTTTTGGCAGTTTCCCGGACCCATCGTCCCGGACTGTCAAAACATTGTTTTTCCCAGCTGATTTCAAGCTAATGGAGATACGGTTGGGTTGCCCATGTTTGATCGCGTTCATCAAGGCCTCATGCCCGATGTAATACAAGTGCTCCGCCAGGGCGTTATCCCGGAGAAGCATTGGTTCCTTGCATTCAAAGGTACACTTGATCTTGAAAAGGTTTTCGGTGTTGAACATCAACTCCTGCAAAGCTGAGACCAACCCGTTTTCTTCGAGTTGAACTGGAAAAAGACCGCGAGCGATACCGCGAGTCTGGATCAATGCATCATCGATCAAGCTGCAGATTTTGCGCGCTTCAGCCACTTCCGGCTGTTTTCTTTCCTCCAGTTTGTCAGCGAGAATTTCCGTAAGAAAACTGATTCCGGCAATGTGCTGGCAGATGCCGTCATGGAGCGTCTGCCCGAGACGACGTTGCTCGCGACCGCTGATTTCCAAAATTTCTTTCTGCAGACGAATCCGTTCGAACGCTCCTCCGCAATAGTCTGCGAGCGCCTGTAACGTGTTCAGGTCCTCGTGTGTGTAAGCGTCCTGCTTGTAACTCTGGATGGAGAAAAAACCGAGCACTTTGGACCCATTCCTCAGCAAAACAATCATGAGGGAGGCCGATGGACGATCTTTGTCTCCAAAGGGACGGAGTTGATCCGCACTGAATAATGGGTTCTCCCGAAGAACCAATTGCGGACCCATGGCGAGGACCGTCTCCCGGAGTGGAGTGAGATCGATTCCCCAACCGTCTGCCGGTACCTCCCGGCGATCACCATCGAACGTATCGGCAGCGAAGACATGATAGAACTTGTCATGTCCAGGGGCATACAAATCAATGAAACTGCTGTCCCAACCAAACAGGTGATCCGCTACATTGGTGATGATGCGGGCCGCCTCCTGTGGAGAACTGGCTGAGCTCAAACTCTGGCCTAGTTGGGCGAAAGCATCGTAACGTTTTCGCAACGTGCGTCGTTTAGCGGCTTCGCGGAGTTCGCGTTCCACCGCAGGAGCCAGTCGTTTCAGGTCAGACTTGCGGATGTAATCGCGCGCGCCTCCCTTCATGGCCGCAACGGCCCTTTCCTCATCAATCACCCCTGAGATGATGATAAAGGGAGTGTCGATCTGCTTTTTATTGAGCAGTTCGAGTGCATCGAGCCCGGAAAATTCTGGAATCGAATAATCGCTCAGGATTACGTCCCATGATTTGTCGAGTGCCGCCTCCATGTCCACGCGAAGAAAGACTTGTCGGAAATCCACTTGAAACCCGCCTTGACGCAGGGCGCGCGCCATCAGCAGCGTGTCGTCGCGGGAATCGTCAATGATTAGTAATCGTAGCGGAATACTCATCTGGCCCTTGCAGCGTGAACCATAGCCTAGGGGAAGGCCTGAGTCACGTACGCTTTTACTTAACAACGGCACCCACCAATTCGCTTACGCTTCTGGCACCCTCTGCGGCAATCTTCTTACGGAGATCTCCCACGATGTCCCGCGCAATGGAGGGACCTTCGTAAACCAGCCCGGTGTAAACCTGAACGAGCGAAGCCCCTGACATGATCTTCGCCAATGCGTCGTCCGCATCGAAGACTCCGCCCACCCCGATAATCGGTAATTCGCCACGAGTCTGGCGAAACAGATGTCGGATGAGTTGGTTGCTAATGTAGCGAAGAGGACGGCCGCTCAATCCGCCCGTTTCTTCATATACCTTTAGCAGTCTCTCATTCTGAGTTCTCGGTCTCGTGATCGTGGTATTGGAAACAACGATGCCAGAGATTTTTCGCGGGCCGACCAGCGCAAGGATGTCATCGAGCGCTTCAAAAGAAAGGTCCGGCGCTACCTTCACCAGAATGGGCCGGGGTTCGATCGAGCGAAGATCGTGCGAAACTGTTCTTAAGTTGATATCCTGAATCGCGGCAAAGATTTCATCCAGGGCAGACTTATCCTGTAGTTTGCGCAGGTTCGGAGTGTTGGGAGAACTGACATTTACGACAAAGAAATCGGCGAATTCACGTAGAATGCGAAAGGAGCTCGCATAATCTTCGGCAGCGTTCTCGAGTTCCGTAATCTTCGATTTCCCGAGATTGATGCCGACAGGGTGGATGGGCCATCGTTTCTCCCTTTTCCATTTCGCCAGGTTTCTGGCAATGGCATCTGCCCCGGGATTGTTGAAACCCATCCGGTTGATCAACGCTTCGTCTTCGACCACCCGAAACATACGAGGCTGGGGATTGCCGGGTTGTGCGTGCCACGTTACTCCCCCGAGTTCACAAAACCCAAACCCCAACTTCTCCCATATCGGAACGGCCTGTGCTTTTTTATCCATGCCCGCAGCCAGGCCGATTGGATTCGGAAAGTGCAGGCCAAACAATTTTACTGGCAACTCCGGGTTGCCGTAGATCTTTTCAACCGCACTGCTGAGAAAATTGCTCCGGCTAATGCATCCCAAACCGGATAGAGTGCGGTTGTGAATCGATTCAGAATCCTGGGTGAACAGGACTGGTCGCAGCAGATTTTTATACAGCCAACTCATCGGAACGGACCAAAGTGAGCAAATTTCAATAATGAATAAAGAAGAAACCGTGCCGTTCGGGATGGCCTCTTGCGCTTGCGAAAAGAGCATTTAGGCTTTGCCGGGATGCGCAAGTACCTCCACGTGATCAATGTCGGCATACAAAATACGCTCACATATCGCGTTAATTTCCTCTTTCGCGCCAGTTTCGGTCTCATCCCACTGATTGCGACGATTTATCTTTGGCGCGCTGTTTTCGCGAGCAAAGAAGGTGACAAAGTCGCCGGGTATACCATCGCCAGCATGATTTCCTACTACGTTATCGTGACGATTGTCGATGCGTTGACGGCCGTGGCGGAGGACGATTGGCAAATTGCCGCTGAAATCCGCGAGGGAACTATCAGTCAGTTCCTGCTGAAGCCCATCGATTTTCTTTGGTACCGACTTTGTCTGTTTTTCTCAGGGCGATTGATTTACACCGTCGTTGCAATCGTCCCCGTCGGTCTCTTCATCTTTTTCATGCGACAGTATCTGGTGGCTCCGCCTTCTCCCGGAATCTTCGCCTGTTTCCTCGTCTCGATGTTTATGACGGCGTTGTTGCAGTTTTTCCTGGCTTACACCATGGCGCTGCTTGCCTTTTGGGTGCTGGAAGTTTCCACCTTCATTTTCATGCTCTATGCGATTGAATATCTAGTCGGGGGCCATCTGTTCCCTTTGGATATTCTGCCGCCGACGGTCACCCATGCTCTGAGCTACACCCCTTTCCCTTATCAGCTTTTCTTCCCGGTGAGTATCTATCTTGGGCAATCGACCGGTGATGCGCTTTGGCGTGGCATGATCATCCAGGCGACCTGGACGGTTTTATCTTATTTCCTGGCGCGCATCGTTTGGAACAAAGGAATCAAAAAGTACTCCGCTTTCGGAGGATAAAGTATGCAACTCTCACGCTACGCCGCCATCTACGCCATGCTCTGGCGAAATTCCGTCGTTCGGGAGATGAGCTTTAAGTCCAACTTCATTCTTTGGATCGTGGTGGAGTTTCTTTGGTTTATCCTGCAGATCACTTTTTTCAATGTCATCTACATGCACACCGATCGCATCGCCGATTGGACCAGGTGGCAAGTGGTGCTGTTAATCGGTGGCTCTCATTTTATCCAACAGATCTTCCAGGCCTTTTTCCTGGTGAACTGCACGAATCTCTCGGAGCTGATTCGCACCGGCAAAATGGATTTTATGCTGTTGCTTCCCGTGAACACTCGGTTCCTGGTATCCCTGCGGCAGGTGGATCTTGGCGCGTTCATCAATGCCGCATTGGCAGGCGCGGTCATGATTTATGCGGGCAGGAAGCTTGGGTTGTCACCCTCTGCCGGTCAAATTACGGGATTCCTCCTGCTCTGTCTCGCCAGTGTGCTGATCCATTACTCCCTGATGTTCCTGCTCGCTACCGTTAGTTTCTGGACCGTTCGGGCCCAAGGGATTATTTGGGGATATTACAATCTCTTCAACATCGCCAGGCTTCCCGAATCCGCTTTCCCCGCCGGCCTTTTCAAAACCGTTTTCAAGTTTGCCTTGCCGATGTTGTTGGTGGCGAATGTGCCGGTGAAACTGCTGGCGGAAAAACTCTCATCGCCCTGGGAGATGCTTCTGCTGACCATGATGAGCTTACTCTGCTTTATCAGCTCGGAACTCGTCTGGCGTTTCTCCGTGCGACGATACACCAGCGCCAGTTCCTGAAATAATTACTCGATCCGGAAATCAAACTTCCAATTCGCCGGAGAACTTTTCTGAACCCAAAAAGCCTCTCCCACGGTAACGATGGGGGGATCTGTTTCCCACTTCTTGCTCGGGTATTCGTAGGTGACGTAATCCTGCTTATCACGATCGAAAAGCTGAATGGAATCTCCATCGTTCAGGGGAAACTGAAGATCTGTATTGATGCGGCCAACGATCGGTACCAGGGAACTACGGATGGAAAACCCGGCAGGGATGGGGTTCATCAAAGCTCCCTGCTTTACGTCACCACAAAATTGAAGCGAGAATGTATCGCGAGTGGGATTAAAGAATAGTCCTCCTTCTCCCACCACAAACTTTTCCATCGGATTGCTCCATTTGCCGTTGGTGAACTTGGTCTCTTGAATCTTGTGCTGCGTGGAACTGTACTTATGGAGAGCCGTGTTTTCAGGCATACTCGGCCAGAGCATGCCGATGAATTCTGTGGTGCTCTGAAAAGGATTGGCAATCATCGAAAATCCGGGCGGCGCCGAGACGGTTGCGTAGCCTACCACGTTTCTTGAAGGTAAAAGCCCGCTGGTGACTCGATAAAACCGATATTTATAGCGGTGTGCATCGGAATCGATGAATTCATTGACCTGGTTCAGGCAGGTCCCATTGGCAATTGGCTCCCACGCCTTCAAGTTCGTTGAAGCCAGGACCTCATAGGGGCACCCTTTGCCCGCTTCGAATTCGAAGAAGAAGGCCCCATAGGGGAACTTGCGCGATCCACTGAGGATCGGCGCAATCGCTTCGTCCACTTTGTTCCGCCGAATAAAACTGGTCACTAAACCGGCGAGATTCGAGGAAGGTGCAGTCGCAGACATATTTCACCTTTACTGTAGCCTACCAGAGTCCCCCAGCCAGTTTTAAGCCTGTCAGACAGTCGCTCCTCGTGTTGTCAGACAAAGTCTGATGGATGGGGGAAAGTGTTCAGTATTCAGTTTTCAGTATTCAGATTCGAACCGCGCGTTGTGACTGCGCCACTGAACACGGTCAAGTCCTGGAATAAATTTGGTACTTTGAGTTCTGTTTATTAGCTGTGGTTTGTTTTGCTTTCCCTGGCGCAGAGTGCAGTGGAGGCGGAGCGGAGCGAGCCGCAACGGAGCT
>JBKJKE010000116.1:0-8093 GCA_046597605.1 Limisphaerales bacterium
GGCAGCGAATGGTTCTCTCTCTCGAAAAGCTTCATCTTCGTCTCCAACATTCACTTCCCTCAATCCTCATCCCAATCATCCCAGTCAACTTCAAATTAGTTTCCGGCCAGACACTAAATACCACGGGTTAGAATGCCGTCACACCCAGAAATGGAGACAATCCTCGCGTCAGATTGCCACCATTTCGCGTGTTACCGACAATCTCCGACGTGGATTGCGCTCGTTCCAGGGAACGCCCATATTCTTCCTCTTCGATCGCCTTCGTTCCCGGGTTTGGGGAGGTTTTACTTCTCCGATTACCTTCGTTCGGCAGATTGCCCATCTTTTTGGCCGGAGAATGGGGGCAAGGGGTGTGATTTTTTCCGGGTGAGACAGGCCAGTCGGTGGGTGTCGCGACCGACATACTACATTTCAGGTTCTAAAACGACCCTGTCGCGCGTGACATAGACAATTTCAGATCCTGAAATGAGTCCGTCGGATTGGTTTGGCCGAGATTCATCAGCACGTAAAAGTCTTTTTGATCGGCTTGGGGTGTTAACTTTAACGTCACAACACGACAGTTAAGCCTTTTTATAGATTCCACGACCGGTTGCAAGGAGCCACTTCAGAGTAAATCGATGCCGTATCCACGTGGAGAATGAATCGATAGCGTGGTTCGAGCTGTTTGAAGGCAAGAATAAATGCCCTAACCATCCAGGACACTTTTTTATGAGGCCTCTGGTTTCAATTCTCATCCCCGCCTACAACGCCGACAAATGGATCGCCGACACAATTAAATCTGCCCGTGCCCAAACCTGGTCACGCAAGGAGATCATTGTGGTCGATGACGGATCGAGGGATGAGACCCTTTCAGTGGCTCGCCGATTTGAATCGCCAGAAATTTCCGTTGTCACGCAAACGAACTCGGGTGCTGCTGCTGCGCGGAACAATTTACTGGCACGCTGCCAGGGAGATCTTATTCAGTGGCTGGATGCCGACGACCTGCTTGCCCCAGACAAAATCGAGAAACAGATGGCGGTTTGGGAACGGGTTTGCAGCAAGCAAACCCTGCTTTCTGCTACGTGGGGCAGTTTCATGTGGCGGACTCACAAGATAAGATTTAATCGGACAAGTTTGTGGTGTGATCTGCCGCCGACCGAATGGCTTTTAAGGAAATTGGAAGGCAATGTCTACATGCAAACGGCGGCCTGGTTGACCTCTCGCAATTTGACGGAAAAAGCAGGTCCATGGGACACTCGCATGTTGGGTGACGATGACGGAGAATATTTTTGTCGGGTCATAGCGCAGAGCGATGAAATCAGATTCGTAGCAGAGGCCCAGGTGTTTTATCGGCTCTCAGGGGCGAGTAGCCTAAGCTATGTCGGCTGCTGTGATAAAAAACTTGAGGCGCTCCTTCTCTCGATGCGTCTTCATATTGGCTACCTTCGCTCCCTGGAAGACAGTGATCGCGTCCGGGAAGCTGCCGTGACCTATCTTCAAAGCGGCCTGCCCCTCTTTTTCCCTCATCGTCCCGACCTGGTAAAGCAGATGGAAGAAATCGCGATGAGTCTGGGCGGAAAACTGCAGCCGGTGCGTTTGCCCTGGAAGTATGCAGGAATCCAAAAGGCATTTGGTTGGAATGCAGCCAAGTGGGCTCAGATCTATTACAATCGTAGCAAAGCCTCGATTATGTATTCCTGGGATAAAATTCTTTTCGGACTGGAGAACCGCACCATTTGAAAACGAACTTCTTCCCCTCCTCAAATTTCTTGCTTCGAGGCGGCAGGCGCTCGCCGAGAATTCTGTACGTAACTCCCTTTTGGCCTCACACAACGTCTATCGGGTCCGAGGTAAGATCACGGCACGTACTGCGGGCGTTACAGCAGATGGGGACCGTGGAGGTGGCAGTATTGCACGATGAAGGTAAATACCAGGAAGGAAATCTGAGCGGAGACGATCCTTGCTCCTATCACCACACTTTGACGGTGACGGAGCAGCCGGGCCGGGGTCTGACAAGTAAGGTTCAATGGATTTTCAATCCCCGGATTCCGTTTCCACATGGATGCGGCGTAACGGATCCAGAGGCCGATCGCGTTCTGGGGCGAGCTGATGAATTTGACCTGATCTGGTTTTTCAAATTAAGAACTCCCAACATGTTTTCGCAATTCAGCTGGACGCGTTCTGTCGTAGACATCGACGACGTTCCCAGCACTTACGAAAACTCTTCTGCCCAAAGCGAACCAGCGAGGCACGAGAGATTCCTTGCTCGCATCCGAAAATTCAGCTGGCAGCGGCGCGAACGATTATTGGGAGAACGATTCCAGGCGCTCACAGTCTGCAGCGACGGGGACAAAGAATATTTACGTAACCTTGGTCTGAATGCGCCGATTCACGTTATCCCAAACGGATTCGAAAAACCGATCGCGGAACCGCAGCGTAAACCGAGCCTGCCACCGCGCATTGGATTTATTGGGTTATTTGATTACTTCCCCAACCGGGAAGGGATCCATTGGTTTGCGAAGAACTGCTGGCCGAGAATCAAACGTGCCTTTCCCGATGCCAGGCTGCGTCTCATGGGCCGTGGGAGCGATGGCGAGCATATGCCGAAGGGCCCGGACATCGATGGCCTGGGTTGGCTGCATACTCCAGCGAACGAAATATCCACATGGTCGGCCATGGCGGTCCCGATCCGGGTTGGGGCCGGAACACGGGTGAAGATCGCGCAAAGCTTCAGCCAGAAATGCCCGATCATATCTACGACTATTGGAGCTTATGGATACGGCGCGGTGAACGGACGTGAAATGTTCCTGGCGGATTCAGCTGAGAATTTTGCAGACGCTTGTATCACAGCCATCCGTCACCCTGACGAAGCGGCTCGAATGGCAGACAGGGCCTGGATGCATTTTCTCCAAAAATGGACCTGGGATTCAATATACCCCAGCATCTGGGCCGCAGCCGAGGGGGTACTGCGCTGCCGCGAACATTCAGCACCGCCAAAACCCTGATCTCCGGAACTCTCGTGGCCTTCAAGGGGGAGAACATTTCTCTGCCCCGAGTTACAAGAAGGTATTAGCCGAAATCGGGTTACGCTCCTGATTGTGAGCATGCGCCGAAACCGGCACCTTCTTCCCAGAAACGTTGCGTCAGAAGTATCGGTCAATTATAGGCCACCGACTGGGAAGCAAGTCTCGGAAATCCCCAAAAGCAGCACGTGCGGAGCTTTGTTTTAAAAGGCTCAGCCCTCAGATTCCCTCCCCTTTTAACGCCATGAGTAAGAAAAAGAGGATCCTCTATATAGCCCCTTGTTGGCCGATGGAACACGGTACGGGAACCAGTTTGCGGGCGTTCCATATTATCAAGGCGCTGCGAGCGATCGGCAGGGTGGATTGCCTCGTGGTGAAGCTGGCGGACGAACCGGATTTCCATCCTCGTCCAGAGGACGCAGACCTTTTTCGATTCTGCGGTTTATTAAAACTAAAACCGCTGGGAGCGCGTACCGTATTGCAACGTTTGCGCTGCGGACTTGACCCTAAATTTATCGCGTATCACGGGCACAGGGCACGTGCAGAAGATCAAGCATTTGTCCGATGCAAATTACAGGAGTACGATTTAATCTGGCTGCATCAAATACGAACTGCTGACGTGATGGGCTTATGGCACTGGCCCCGATCGGTGATGGATCTGGATGACGTGCCAAGCACCTACCTGCGCAGCGTCTTACGCGAGCAAGGCAACCCGAAACCGAGGTTGCGAGCTGGCGCACAATTATGGGTGACACGTCAACGGGAACGGCGTCTGGCACAAAGGTTCACCACGATCTCCGTCTGTAGCGAGGCCGATCGAGAGCATCTCAGTCTGAAGACATCGGTCCAAGTCATCCCGAATGGATTTACTCAACCTTCGCAGATGCCATCCCGGCATGTTTCAGATCCACCCCGGATTGGTTTCATCGGTGTGTTCGATTACAAACCCAATGCCCAGGGTGTACGTTGGTTCGTCGAAAGATGCTGGCCCGGTATAAAGCGCGCAGCGCCAAACGCCCGGCTTCGACTTGCTGGCAGAGGCAGTGATGGTCCTCCAAAACCAGCGGGACCCGATATCGACGGACTTGGCTGGGTGAAGAATTCTGCGGACGAAATCGCAACCTGGTCGGCAATGATTGTGCCGGTGCGAACGGGAGCTGGAACTCGGATCAAAATCGCGGAGGGGTTCAGTCGAAAATGTCCGGTCGTTTCGACCTCGCTTGGTGCCTACGGCTATGATGCGGTAAATGGCCGCGAGCTGCTCCTTGCGGATTCCCCGGCTGATTTTAGCCGGGCATGCCTCAAGACCATCCGTGAGCCGCAAGAAGTTGCGCTGATGGTCGAAAGAGCATGGCACCAATTTTCCGAAAAGTGGACATGGGAAGCGATTCGTCCCCGTATTTTGGCAACAGCGGAAGATTGCCTTTCAAAGGAGGAGCAACCCACCAGCCCGCAACTTTCGCCTCGCCCTGAACTCGCCCAATCAATCTAGGCCGATGTCTTTGCCCAATTTTCTCATTATTGGTGCCGCCAAGTCTGGCACGACTTCGATCGCTGAGTATTTGGACCAACATCCGGACGTCTTCATTTGTCCGGGGAAGGAACCAAGTTACTTCGCCCTGGCAGGACAAACATTGCCACCCCCTGGCCCGGCCATCCCGGTGGTCATGCACAAACTCTATTACTCGCAGTGTGTCACTGACTACCGGAGTTACACCTCCCTGTTCCAATCTGTTCGATCCGAAACGGCGATTGGTGATGCTTCGGTTCGCTACCTTTATTTTCCGGAAGCACCCATTCGGATCAAAGAGGCCATTCCAGATGTTCGTATTATTGCCATTCTTCGGGAACCGGTTGCTCGTCTTTACTCCCACTATTGCATGAACGTGCAATTCCAGTTTGAACCACTCAGTCTACCGGAAGCCATTGCCGCAGAGATGTCACGACGCGAGGCGAGTTGGGGATGGGACTGGCACTATGTGAACGCGGGACATTACTCAAAGCAGTTGCAGCGATACTATGAATTGTTCAGTCGCGAGCAGATTAAAGTGTTCCTCTACGAAGACTTCGTAACGAAGCCATTGGGGGTGATCCAGGAAATCTGCCGACACATAGGAGTCAATGAACACTTCGTACCGGATATGTCGAGCCGCGGAAAAGTGGCCTTTCAGCCGAAAAACCGAGCGGTGGATCGCTGGCTCCATTGGCCCAGAACAGCCCATTCAGGCATTTGGCGTTTCATTCCGCGCCAGCCCCAGTCGCTAATAAACAGGATCGCGCAATGGAATAGAAAGCCGGTCCCGAAGTTGGATTCCCAACTACGCCAGGAGATAAGCGTTTTGTTCCGTGAAGATGTTGCGGAACTCGAAGATTTGCTGGGGCGAAAAACTCACTGGTATGCATGATCAACCAAACAACCATCGGACAAACGCCAGGCAGTCCTTGAGGGAGCATTTGTCGGGTTATCAACGTCGTGATTACGAGGTGGTTGATTACCAGATGTTTGAGCTCCCGAAAACACGCCTGTACTTTCGAGGTCCCCAACCGGGCCTCACTCGGGGGCAGTATTTCACATGTGTAGGCGCGGCCCAGACGCTGGGATGTTTCTGTGATCAGCCATTCCCCACATTACTATCGAATCGAATCGGCTTGCCAGTGCTGAATCTTGGTTATGGTGGAGCGGGTCCAGAGTTCTTCGAGCGCCATGAATCACTGGACGCATACATCAATGCAGGGCAGTTCCTAATTCTCCAGGTGATGTCGGGCCGAAGCCAAAGCAACTCAATCTTCGAAGGGAGGGGACTTGAATACCTAAGACGACGCTCGGATGGGCTGGCACTCAGTTCTGATGAAGGATACAGAGATTTACTTTTTGGCATACCCGAACTGCGGAATGCTGCGTTCGGACAGAGGACGCCCGAGCTTTTACGTGTCCTCCGGCGCCTTCTTCCACGTTTAGGGGTTTCACAATTGTGTGCCAGGCCAAAGGTTCGGCGCATCGTAGAGGAGACACGTCGAGCCTGGGTGGAGAGCCACAAACACTTTTTATCCAGAATCCGGGTGCCTGTTATCCTTTTCTGGTTTTCGAGGCGTCCAGTTTACTATGTCGAAGGGTTTAGCGACATCCCAGCACTCTTTGGGGAATTCCCACAACTCGTGAATTCCAGGATGGTGGAACAGATCATCCCGCTTTGTGAACGCTATATTGAGTGCATCAGCAGCAAAGGGAGCCCCCAACTGCTGAAAAGTCGATTTACCGGAGAGCCGGTTATGGTTGACACCTCTCTCGATCGACCTGACTTCAAACAACAATGGACGCATAACAACTATTATCCTACCCCGGACATGCACGAAGACGCCTTCAAGGCGTTATATCAAACGTGTGCCTGCATGGCGAACCTACCCCGGGAGGTGACATGAGCAGCGTTCGTCTTTACCTTACGAACGCTTCGAGTTCGGTGGTCACTCGGATTCTGCAGGCCACATTACTCGTTTGGGTTAATCAATACTTGGTTCGGCGGATCGAGCCGGAGGAATACAGCATTTTTCCCATCGTGCTGTCATTGATGTTTTTTGCGGATGTTTTCAAACAGATGGTAACGGGTGGAATTGGCCGTTTCATCGTGGAATCTGATGCTCGCGAAGACCATGCTGCAGTCACCCGGATTGTGTCTTCGATTTTTCCGATCGTTTTGGTGGCAGCGCTTCTCTTTTCGATCGCAGGAGGCTTTGCAATCTGGCGCATTGATGACTTGTTGGATATCCACGCCATTTACTTGCCACAGGCGCAAGGGATGCTGGTCATGCTGGTATTTACTTTATGTCTCAATGTAATCACTGCCCCCTTCGCCGACGGTGGATATGTTCGGCAGCGATTTGTTGCGATGAATTTGTTGGATCTGGGCTGCGAAGCCCTACGCATTTCGATCCTCCTGTTTTTACTTTTCAACGTAAGCACAAAGGTAATTTGGCTGGTAGCAGCATCAACCTGCGCTAATTCTGTGAACGTCTTGATTCGTGTCTGGCTCACACATCGATGGATCCCGGCTATTCACTTTCGCAAGGATTTATTTTCTTTGGCAACAGCGCGCAAGTTGATCCGTTTCGGTGGTTGGACTTCGATCAGCGGATTCACAGCTTTGGTATCCAGCACCGCGCCGATACTGCTTCTGAACCGTTTTGGAACGGCTGTGGATGTAGCCGTATTTTACCTTGGCCGATTGCCTGAAGTGCAGATACGCGCGCTGACTGGAGTGGCCGCGGCTCCTGCCCAACCAGCTCTAACGCGGATCTTTGCCACTGAAGGCTCCGTGGCATTGAATGGTCTCTACTATCGTGGTGGGCGCTACCATCTCTGGGTCACTTTGATTTTGTTGGCACCCTTCATCGTTTTCGGAAAGGAGATCGTTGCGTTATACGCAGGGGAAAGGTATGCGAATGCTGCCGCTGTTCTCACATGGCTTTTTGTTGCTTACCCCTTTTTATGGGCGAGTGCCATGTTCTATCAGGTGGCACACGCAATTGGACGGGTAGGAGCGTTTTACGTTTGTGACATGATCGTGCAGGTAGCGATCCTGGGTGCCCTGGTATACGCGGTGGCCTACCGCGGACTGGGGGCGCCAGGAGCAGCAATGGCGATGTGTCTCGCTGGCAGTATCCTCCACGTAGTTCTCATCTGGCCGATGGGGTTGCGATTGGTCAATGGCTGCTGGAACTCCTTTCTGCGCCAAACCGTCTTTCCAGGATTGTTCCCTTTTCTTGCAGCCCTAGCAGGCTGCTATGCGTTTCATTCGTCGGTGCAATTCAATTCCTGGTTAATGGTTGGATTGGGTGGGGTTATTGCCATGTGCGTTTACCTTCTGGTCTTATTTAGATTTTGCGTGGACCCGGTAGACCGAGCCCTTTTCAGCCGGATCACTTCTAAATTGCAACTTTTAAAGAACCGCGTGGCAAATTCATTGGGCTATAGGGCAGTTAGCCCGCATTTCTCACCAATAGAGATAAAGAATGACTTTTAGGTGTTTGAGACCAGATGAGGTCTGGGAAAGTTGACGGAACAGAGCAAAGTGAGGCGTGATGGTCGAAAAATTG
>JBKJKE010000126.1:0-21288 GCA_046597605.1 Limisphaerales bacterium
GGGCGAAGACGTCAGAACTAGTTTTGACGTGTCTGCCCCGTGGGGGAAGACGATAAAACTAGTTTTAACATGTTTTCCCCGCGGGAAAAGACGTCAAAACTGGTTTTGACGTCTCCGCCCCCGGGGAAAAGAGCGCAAAACTAGTTTTATCGTCTTCGCCCCGTCCTAAGGTGAGCCGTAAAATTGGTGCTCCTTTGCCCACTCAGATGAACCCGCACCCACGGGCTCTCCCCTCAAGGATCGGGTCGCCGCCCCACAGCCGGCAATGTTGTTCCAATCGCCATTACCCGCGCGGCTTGAGATCGCGTCTCCAAAGGACAAACCAGCCCCGACGATAGCAATACATCAACAAACCGACCACAACGGCAACAGCTAGAACACCGCCCGAGAGGTAAACAGCCACTTTCTTGATGAAAGCCCGGTCGATGCGTTGATCATAAAGAGCGACGAGCGGGTCAACGCGATCTGCGGGGTATCCGTATAGCACTGATACTTCTAAAAGCCTTTTTGCGGTTTCGAGCGTATGAGTGGCAGCTTCGACCGCTGCATAATCAAACAATAGGCTGGCGACAGGCGCATCCGGTGGTTTCACGAATTTCATCCGCTCAATCAGTTGGTAGTGAAGCGCCTTGAGCAAATCATCCGGAGTAAAGGTGTGGTCATCAATGACCACTTTGGATGTGATCTTCGCCGGATCGAGGTCGAGGACAGAATGCTTTTTGAAGTAATCAGGATCTTTCTCCTGGGCAATCTTCGCTTCCAAAATCTTCACATGAAGCCATTCCGTTCCTTCGTGGGAGGTTGCGTCACGTCGTATGCCCTCCCGGATCCATCGCATGGCTTCGGCGTTGTTTCCTGACAATTCGAAGGCCGTGCCGAGGTTTGCCGCCACGAAATATTCCCCGGGCTTTTCCGCTTCGAGTTGTTGCAGCAGCGCGACGGCTTCATTACTTCGCCCCAGGTACATGAGCGCCACGGCGTAATCATTTCTCTCTTTGAACCCCGTCTTCCCCTGCAGCTCCCGTTCCATCTTTTCGCCCTCTGGCACTAGATTCTGCTTCAGAGAACCGAGCAGACGACCGTACCGCCTAAACGGGTGACCCGAGTTCCAGGCAACCGAGCCATCGTGTTTTGTTCCAGCAGTAACGGTGTTGGCACAGGCGAAAGCATCAACCGCAGTGACCCAGAGCAAGAGGCAGGATAAGACCCATTTCACAGGCCGACTGTAATGCGCTCGAGAGAGAACATGAAGTCGAAAACCACCGTGGCGCGGAAAAGAACCCGGCCCTTCTTGTTAGATCCAAGAATTTTTTCGATAATCCGGGGAATTGATTTCAGCGTTGATACGCTCAAACAAAATCACCAGTTTGATAAAAACAGCGAAATGAACATCCGGACCTGGCATCGACTTTGCATTAGCAGCTATCTCGGGTTTCCGGGCATGGTAATGGTTTGGTCGCTTCCGAACAGCTCTCATCTTAACTGGTTAGCGCTGGCGATGATTGTATGGGCAATTGGTGTTGGCATTCTGGGCGCCGTTCTAGGTCTCCTGCTTATGTTCGGGCGTTTGAAGCTGGGCTGCCCTCAATGTAATGCGCGGAGCGATGTAAGTGGAGGCAACAATAAGGGAATGCATCTGAGTTGCCCGAAATGTGGTGAACTCGAGGTCCAGATTGGCAGCATTCGGGGTTTAAAAATCCTAAGACTGCAGCATGAAGAAGAGGATGAAATCTCAGTCTCTGCACGAACATCCCCAATGAAAATTCTCAAACGGCTGGGAATCAGTATGGCCGTCCTAGTTGCGCTCTACATGCTCCTCCCATTTCTGGTATTCGATTTCACTGAACTGGCCAATCCTTACGATGAGGAGAATTTCGGCAGTCAGCAGGTTGCCATCGGACCAAAGCCGCGTTGGTGGATTCCCAAGGCCGCTCGCAAATTGGATATTCCTGGAGGTTATAGTTACGATCCAAGCGGTTGGCCCTTTGTTCTATGGAAACCACTTTGCGTGGCCTTTGTGAAAAGCAAAGGCTATGCGCTTCCGGCCGAGTGGCGTTAATCAATCTCTAGCCGAAGCGCAGTATACCTCTTCCACAGCAGAGTTTTCCAACTCGCAAATCTTTTCCAGTCTATTCAACATCCGTTCCATCTATGAGTCATTTCGAGCAACACGTGTATGACAAAGCACGAGAAGGCATTCTCGCAATCAAAGACGCAACGGTCGCAGATATCTACGCGCTCTCGTTTTATTTTTCTGAAGAAGATGACGATCCCCGCAAGGTCACTCTAACGGTCGGCTACAATACAAACGCCAGGTGGAAAGCTTGTACGCCCTCCCCGGGACAGGCACCAGAGTGGCCGATTGCTTCCAGTTCAAACGAAGCCAAATGGAACTTCGCCTTTTGGTTGCAGGAAAAGGGCACCGCCTGCGTGATCGGCTCGAAAAGGGATGACGCTTCCGCACGCAAAGAATGGATTAAATCTTTAGGCTATTGGTGGACGCAGAAGGAGCAGGATGCCGATTTCGATCGGACAGTGGAGCTAGGTGATCAACTTATAGAAGAGTTCGTGAACCTCTGCATTCGAGTCGCGGCGCGTTTGCACAACGAAGGCGTCATCAACCAGAAATTGGGTCGGACAGTGCCGATCATCGTTCACGAGCTGGATTACAACGATCAAATCTCGCAAGTAACCGAAGCAGCCAACCCGCCCGGGCTGACGAGGGAATTCAGTGACTGGATCAGTGCGATGTCCAAATGACAAATCCGTTCAATTGATTGGATGCCTGTTGATGGTGGCTCGATTAATTTGCATTCACCCGCATCGCGAAAATTGTTTTCTGCGCCGATTCCCAGACGACAATTGGAGGCTGATTCGAAACCGGAGATGAAATCGATGGGAATCCTGCACTTTCAGTGAGAACTTGGGCCGGTTCAGAAGAGAGCATCGTTTTGAAAACGAGTTTCTGATTCTGTTGCCAAACGAAACAGAGTTTATCCTTCACCGCCGAAACAACCGGTTGGGTGCCGTTCCCGAGAAATTTTTCGGCTGCATCGCCTATCGTGCTTATGATGGAATTTTCCCTCCGCCATACGGTAACGATTTCTCCAGAAGGTGAACTAACGAGGCTTCCACCGTCCATTGGACACCCCTTGAGAGGCCAGGTGCCATTTCCTAATTTTTTGGCTTTCCCAAACGTTTTTCCGTCATCGATGCTCCGGGCGAGGAACATGTCGCGTGAACCGCGAAGCCAGTTGCGCCACATCACTGCGATCTCATTTTCGCCGGAAAAAATAACCGAAGGATGACAGCATTCGCAAACATGACCGTCCGGTGAGTTATAGATAGGGATATTTTTTCCCCAGGTTTTGCCGCCGTCGCTACTAAATACCCCCCAGACTTCGGCTTTCTTATTTCGCAGATCGAGCCAGACAGCGAAACATTTCCCCTGACCATTCGCGGCCAATCCGTGCAAACCTTCACGAGCGGAACCGGTGGCATCGTTGATTTTTATTTTCTCAGACCATATTTTCCCATCGGGCGAATGCCACGCGTAAAAATTTCCTTCCGAAGCATCGACCGCAGCAATGACAGTGCTACGGTCATTTTCCGCCATTCGAGGTCCACGGCGCATGCCCAGGGCAAGTTGGCCGAGGCTGCCGACAAGTTGCGGCGAAGCAAAAGTTTTTCCACCATCGCTGGAGCGAACAAAGTAAACGGAGTTTTCTTTGCCAAACGCAATGTCAACTGTGCCGCGGGGGCTAACGCTCACTTGTGGTTGCTCACATTTTCCGAAATCGGAAGGAACGACCTGCACCGGCTGAGCAAATGCGTTTTCATATTTTGTCAGCAACACCAAAGTCAGGGAAAGCAGCCTAAGAAAACGCATTGACCGAGCTTAGCGAGAAGCGATCCGAAGACCAAATGAGAAAATGAAACGCGAATTCTTAAGTGGCAGTAGACAAAAACAAAGCTCGTCGGAATCTACATCGGAGTCACGATCTCTCGCTTACGGGGCAACATGGGCAAGAATAACGGCAAGAAAGAGGATTTATGAAAATAATTTTTATTGTTCAACACCGCCGTCCCGTGGCCAGCGGACATCACGATGTCAAATTCATCGGTGCCTACCGCTTCAGTGATTCCGCTCATGCGGCCATTCACCGCCTCAAACTTCAGCCAGGGTTTCGCGACCATCCGGGTATTGTGGATCCGCTGGAGGACAAGGCTGGCGCAGGATTTTGCATCGATGAATGCGAGCTGGAGAAAGACCACTGGGCAGAAGGGTTCGGGACAGTCTGACCGAATCGAAATACATTTATTGCATCTGTCGGACCTTTACAGGTTGGTACACCGGAGAGTGTTGAATATGAGGTGCGGAACCTGAAGCAGAAAGCTCTCTTGCGATTGGACATTGATCCAGTTACTAACCCACACAGAATTTCTATGCCGACCATTTTTCAAAGCAAGTCGTGGACAATGAAAGTTCCCGATTCCTGGGAAGTTGATGACAGTGAAGAGGCAATCGCTTTCCTACCCGATGGAGTGGACGATGCTGCATTAGTCGTTTCCTCATTCTCCAAAGATGAGGCGATCACCATGAATGACATGCACGAGGCCATTCAAAGCGCTGCTCCCGATGGGAGTTCATTTACGAAAGTTCAATTGGGCGACTTCGCGGGTTATTACACGCTCTATACTGAAGTGGATGAAGAAGGCGAAGCGGCGTGGAGAGTATGGTGCGTGTTCCGGCGCGACGTTCATCTTTACATCACCTATGACTGCCCTCTTGCCAGAAGGGGCAAAGATGATGGAGCGGTTAATGATATGCTCAAGAGTTTGAGGTCGTTGCAGAAGGCATGAAGATGCGGGTTTCACTCCCGAAGGGAGTTTTGACACTAGCCCACGGCTTTAGCCGTGGGTGTCAGCAAATCAGAAAAAGTCCCGAAGGGGATGACCGAGTCGCACTCTCGCTGCTCAACTATTGCCTTTAGAATTCGAAATTCATCCGTTCCTTCGGAACTAAACTCAGGCTCAATGTTCACCCAATTTGAAACATTGGGCTATTCTCAATCGTCCCTCCGGGACCGGCCTCTTGATCTCCACGCGATCCGTCGGAATTGTGAGCGACTGGAGAACATCTCACTCCCTCACAAATGCCCAAACAAAACCCGGAGACAGCACAAAGCATATCTCCGGGTTTTTCGATATCTAAAACCTATTCTTCGTTTTCCGCCACGGGAGCAGCCGTTTTCTTGGCAGCAGCCTTCTTCGGGGCGCGAGGAGCGAATTCAAAGCTTACTTTCCCTTCTTTGAACACGAGGTAAGCGGAGAACGGGCGACCCTTCTTTGAAATGAACTTGTGCAGCAGATCGGTTTTGCCGTTCTCCAGCAGTTTCTTCACCTGCTCTTTTTCAATCGGACGTTGCAGAATGATTTTGCCCGTACGGAAGTCGCAGCCTTCCTTGCGAAGGTTCTTCTCGCAGGAATAGTTCATCCCCTGTTCGTAAACATTAGCCGCGCACTTCGGGCATTTACCGATTGGTTCGAGACCGGTCAAATCCACTTCCACCGGTGTGCCGTCTCCATCCTGCTTGTCCTGGCCGAAATCAAACTCTGGTTTGAAATCCGGGCCCATCTTGATGATGGCCGCGAATGGACGTCCCATCTTGCTGCGAAAACCCTGGATAGGTCCGACTTTATTCTCGCGGATGAGTTCTTCCACTTCTGGAATTTCAAACTGGCGACTGGCAACGATCTTCCACATGGCGAAGTCGCATCCCTTGCATTGGAACTTCTTGTAAGTCTCTTTGATGGTCCCACCGCATTTTGGACAAGGCACTTTCAGTTCGCCGAAATCACCCGGGATTTCATCGCTCTCGAACTGCTTTGTCTTATCAACAATGCGTCGCGTCATATCCGCGATCTGGCTCATGAAGTCGACGCGCTGCAATTGCCCGCGCTCCATTTGCTTCAACTTGAATTCCCAATTGCCGGTCAACTCAGGCGAGGTCAGTTCTGGAATCGCCAAACCACGCAAGAGAGCGATCAATGAAAAGGCTTTGGCAGTCGGAACCAACTCCCGTCCTTCACGATAAATATATTTCTCGAAGATCAACCCTTCAATAATCGAGGCGCGCGTAGCCGGGGTGCCGAGACCCTTTTCGCTCATCGCTTCGCGCAACTCCTCGTCATCAATCAGTTTGCCGGCACCTTCCATCGCACTGAGCAACGTGGCTTCCGAATAGCGCGGTGGTGGCTTGGTCTGGTGACCGCTAACCACAACGTCCTCTGTCTTTACCTTTTCATTTGGCTGAACGGCAACGAGCGTGGCGGTTTGATCTTCGGTTTGGAGATCGCGACCGTAGACGGCCATCCAACCCGGGTTGACCATCACTTTTCCGTCGGTCTTGAACGGTTCGTTCTCCACCCGCGTGATGCGGGTGGTCACGAGGAATTCCGCTGCGGGAAAGAAGACGGCTAGAAAACGTTTGGTGACCAGGTCATAGAGCTTCTGCTCCGGTTCGCTTAGATTCTTCGGCGCGTGGGAAGTCGGGATAATCGCGAAATGGTCCGAGACCTTCGCATTGTTGAAAATGCGTTTGTTGGGACGCACCCAGTCACTGGTCAGAATCTTCTCGGCGTGTCCGCTGTAAGTGGTGTCGCGAAGCATGTCCATCGTCTTCTTGACGGTAGCGATGTAATCTTCAGGAAGCGCACGGGAATCTGTTCTCGGATAGGTCAGGACTTTATGTTTTTCGTAAAGTGCCTGGGCGAGCCCAAGAGTGTTCTTCGCAGAAAAACCAAAACGACCGTTCGCTTCCCGTTGCAAGCTGGTCAAATCGTAGAGCAACGGCGAAAGCTGTGAAGTCGGTTTGCTCTCTTCAGTGACGATGCCGATTTTGCCCAGGCACTTATTGCGGATGTCTTCAGCGCGGTTCTTTTCCCAAAGACGCTCTGACTTGAGCGCTTCGTCTTCCTTCTTGTCCTTGGGCTGAAATTTTTCATCGAACCAGCGACCCACGTATTCCCCGGCCTGTGCTCCGAACGTGCCATGGATTTCCCAGTAATCGCGCGGGATGAACTTTTTGATTTTGTCTTCGCGTTCCACCACGACCGCGAGGGTCGGAGTCTGCACACGGCCCACGGTGGTGAGATGAAAGCCACCGGTCTTGGAATTGAAGGCGGTCATCGCCCGGGTTCCGTTGATCCCAACCAGCCAATCGGATTCGGAACGGCACACGGCGGCGTCCGCCAGCGGTTGCATTGTTTCACCGGTTCGCAACTTTTCGAAACCTTCCCGAATCGCCGCGGGAGTCATGGACTGGAGCCAGAGACGTTGAATCGGCTTCTGCTGTCCGGAGTATTGAACGATGTAGCGAAAAATCAGTTCCCCTTCGCGCCCTGCGTCGCAAGCATTAATAAAGCGCTCGATATCCTTTCGCTTGAGCAACTTCGTCAACACCTTCAACCGCGCCTCGTTCTTCTCGATTGGACGAAGGTCAAACTGGCGCGGGATGACGGGCAATTGGGCGAAAGTCCACTTGCCGCGTTTGATCTCCTGGTCTTCAGGGGCGATCAACTCAAGCAAATGGCCGACTGCGGACGAAAGCACATATTGGTCGCTCTCGAAGTAGTCACCGTGTTTGGTAAAACCGCCGAGCGCCTTGGCAATGTCATTTGCGACGGACGGCTTCTCTGCAATAATTAGCGCTTTTCCCATGTAAAGTTGGACGTTTAACGTTTCGCCGCGAGCGATGCAACCTGCGTTTTAGGAAAAATTTCGCCGCAAACTTGCTCAGAGACCTGTGGCTGTCAAAGAATGAGTGTTCCCAAGAGCCCTTGGCAATCGGGTTAAAGGGACTTTCCTGCAGAGGGAGTTTTGCTGAAACAAGGCGTGTGGAAAGGAGCGAGTTTTATTTATTCGCAGCATTTTTCTCTGCACGCGCGAGCAGATCTTTGGCCTGCACGTCATTCGGAAAAACTCTCAGGTATTCACGGAAGTGTTCAATGGCGTCGCGGTGTTCCCCGGTGAGAACCAGGGCCAACCCGAGATCAAAATGCGCTACCGAGTAACCGGGGTTCAGTTCCAGGGCACTTCGGCAATGAAGGATGGTTCCCGCATAGTCCTGCTGTCGGGCAAGCGTCACCGCGAGGTTATAGTGAGTCTCGGCTTCGTTTGGTCTGAGGGAAAGGGAATGTTCCAGGGCAGCGACTGCTTCGTCGAACCTTCCGACTACGGTGAGGGCTGATCCCAAATTGCTATGGGCCCGGGCATAGTGCGGCTTTATCTCTATGGCACGACGGTAGTGTTCGATGGCGGACTCGAACTGGCCGCTCTCAGCCAGCACGACACCGTAGTTGTTATGCGCGATAAAGTTGTCCTTTGTCACCGCCAGGGCTCGTTCAAGCAGAGTTTTGCTGTCCCGCCAGTAACCTACTTGCCGGTTTGTAACGAGCGCCAGAGATACTGTTACGATCGCAGCAATTGCAATCGAAAGCATTCGGCGAGACGCCAGCAACTCGCCCGCAATCCAAACAATGGCAAGAAAAATTCCAATGAGGGGAATGTAAGTATATCGATCCGCAATCGCTTGTTCCCCAACGTGGACTATTCCGATGACAGGCACCAACGTTCCGACATACCAAAGCCAGCCAATTAGGACCGCCGGATTCTTTCGTCGCAAGTAAAGGGCCGTCAGAGAGATCGCAAGAAGAACGGTAGCTGCAAGTGCTGTGTGCGCCCATCCGGGAGCACCCAGCAATGGGTAGAAGAAAGCCAGGTCCTTCGGCAAAAAGATCTTCTCGAGGTAGGCCGTGTAGGAAACCACGACGTTCATCAATCGGTCGGTCACGCTGAAACCCGAAAGCCGCTGCATTGTTTTACCGGACTGGACCTGAAGGGTGATGAGACAGGAGATGATCGAAAGTAGAAGAAACGGGATTTTTTCGAATGCGAGCCGCCATAGGAAACCCTTCGAGTTCGCGCCATCGAACCGCTCTATTCGCCCCAACGGCCAGGCGTCCAACAGAAGCAAGGCAAACGGCATGGTGACGAGCATCGGTTTACTCATCAGGCTCAGCGCGAACGAAGAAAGCGACAGCGCATACGGCAATGCAGAGCCGGGGTCAGATCGTTTCTTTTTCTCGGCGTAGGCTGAGTAGAAATAGAAACTCAACAACCCGAAGAAAGTGCTGAGGACATCTTTGCGCTCCGAGACCCAGGCGACAGACTCCACGTGCAGGGGATGAATCGCAAAAAGCGCAGCGACGGCAGCACTTCGCCACAACGCACCGGTCATTCTGCGCAACAGCAGAAAAAGAAGGATCGAGTTGGCACAATGGAGAAGAACGTTTGTGAAATGGTGCCCCCCCGCGTCGTTTCCGTAGAGCGTCCAATCCAACATGTGCGAAAGCCACGTGAGTGGATGCCAGTTGCTGGCGTGGTTTGTCGTAAAAGCCCACTTCACCCCCTCTGAGCTTAGCCCCTTCTGCACCCACCCATTCTGCGCAACGTAGTCACCATCGTCGTAGTTAACAAACTGAAAACTCCAAACCTGCCAGTAACAAACCAGGATGAGCGCAACCAACCCCAGGGTGATCAACCATCCATAGGAATAACTGGACCGCGGCGGGGCCACACGCGGTTTAAAATCTTTCTCTGCCCTGCGCGTGCTCATTTCTGTCCGGACAGGACGCTACTGAGCTGTCGTTGCGCCTCGGGATAATTAGGACGAAGACGGAGAGCTTCCTCCAAATGCTTCTTCGCTTCGTTTCCGTTCCCTTTCCGGAGGAGAGTCAGAGCCAGGTTGAAATTCGCTTCCGGATTAATAGGTTCCAGCTTCAAAGCTTCCCGATAATGTTTGATCGCTTCGTCCTGATTACCTAACTCAGCAAAAACGTTGGCTAGATTGTTATGAGTGCGAGCGTCTTCGGGGTTGGTCTCAAGGGCTGCGCGATACTGTTCCGCAGCGAGATCGAGCTTCCGCTGCATGGCGAAAGCGTTGCCCAGGTTACTGCGGGCACTGGCGTTCTTCGGATTCAACTTCACGGCCTCCTGCAGATGAGTCATGCCTTCCTCGAATTGGCCCGTCATCGCCAGCGCGACACCCAGATTATTATGCGCATCGACGTTCTCAGGTTCCTTTGCCAGGACAATCTTGTAGTGCTCGATCGCTTCCTTCGTTTGGCCTACCTCCGACAAAGCGTTGCCCAGGTTGTTGTGAGCCACCAGCAGGCTCGGCTTGATGCTGAGCGCAGAACGATAATAGGGAACGGCTTGCGCATGTTGACCCTTTTCAGCAAGGGCATGACCGAGATTGTTCAGCGCTTCTTCATAGTTCCCCTTGATCTCTATCGATCTCTGATACTTGCCAATCGCTTCGTCTATTTTGCGCAATCGAGCTTCCCCTCTTAGACCGCGCGCCTGCTCGGAAAGAAAGAAGCCGAGGTTGTTGTAGGCCAGGTAGTTTTTGTCGGTCACCGCCGTAGCGTGTTCGAACAGGCTCATTGAGTTGCGCCAAACCCCAATCTGACGAACCGTAAAGAACGAACAGCAAATCAAAACCAACGCGCTTCCCATCGTCAGAAACGTTTTGCGCGCTGCCATTTTCGCAGTGAGTCCACAAGCTCCCCAGGACAGCACGATGTAAACACCAATCATCGGAATGTAGGTATACCGATCCGCCATTGACTGGATTCCCACCTGCACAATTCCGATGACGGGAACCGCCGTGCCAAGAAACCAGAACCAACCGACAAAGAACCACGGACGTCGCCTGATTTGCCACACTGCTAAAGCCGAAATCACCAGAAGAAAGAGCGTCGCTGCAACCACCGTACCTGTGGGCCAGCTACCCGGGTGCGGGTATAAAACGGACAGCTTTTCCGGCCAGATCATCTTGTGAAGGTAGCGACAATAGGAAACCGCCGCATTGGCGAGTCTTGCCTGCAAGGTAAGCGCACTCGAGACCGCCCCGCCTTCTTTCTGCACCCAAAACGTAACAATCGACGATCCAACGATCAGTAGGAAGAAGGGCACTTTTTCAAGTATCGCGAAAGAAAGACGGAAGGTATTCGCCGATTCATTCACCTCAACAGCAGTTTTCCTGAAAGGCAGCAATATGCGGTTGAGTGGCCAAAAATCCAAAAGGAGGAGAAGAAAAGGCAACGTTACGAGCATCGGCTTGCTCATCAGGCTCAAGGCGAAAAAGACGAGTGCGAGAATATAGCTGCTTACGGAACTCGAAATAAAACGAGGCCTTCCGTTTAGTAAAGATTTCGCCCGGGTATAGCTGGTATAAAACCAAACACTAATCAGGCCAAATAACATACTGAGCACATCTTTCCGTTCTGATATCCACGCCACGGATTCAACCCGAAGCGGATGCAACGCAAAGAGCGCCGCGATAAAGGCGGCCCGCCAAAAGAATCCGGTCATTGCGCGCAAAACCAGGAACAACAGTCCAGCGTTCAAGGAGTGGAGCAAGACGTTTGTGAAATGATGACCGCGTGGCTTATCCCCGAACAACTCCCAGTCGAGCATGTGCGAAAGCCATGTCAGCGGATGCCAATTGGATGCATGCCCACTCGTGAATGCCCACTTGATACTCTCCAGCGTTAAACCTTTTTGAACCCAGACGTTTTTGGAGACGTAGTCGGGATCGTCGTAGTTTACGAAGTCGTTCCCGACCGCTCGCCAGAAAACCAAAATCGTCATTAAGCAAAGGAGAGCAACAACTAAAATTGTTCGCTGCGGTGAATCTGAAACTGTGCGAGGGGCAGGCATGCTTACTTGCTAGAGGCCGCGTGGCGCCGTTCTATTCGAGTTTGGGAAGAGTTTCGACTTCATCAAACCCATTTTTGCCAGCCGAAATTTGGCGCCAACTGACAAACAACCGAAGCCATATTTCACACTCCGTTGGAAATTAATCGAGGAGGCTTCGGCGAAATACTTCGTGGGGCAACTAACCTCAGCGATCGTGTAACCAAACCAGAGAATCTGCGCGAGCATCTGGTTATCGAACACGAAGTCGTCGGAATTTTCCTGCAGTGGAAGACATTGCAAAATTTCCCGCGTAAAGGCTCGGTAGCCCGTGTGGTATTCAGATAATTTCGCACCGAGTAGAATGTTCTCGGCCAGGGTCAGAAAGCGATTCGCCACATATTTCCACAATGGCATCCCGCCTTTCAGCGCATGATTACCGAGAATGCGACTGCCCAGCACGCAAGGATACAAGCCGTTGGCAATCATCGAGGCCATCGCGGGAATCAGTTTGGGTGTGTACTGATAGTCGGGATGAACCATGATCACGATGTCGGCTCCTGATTCCAGAGCAAGGCGGTAGCAGGTCTTTTGATTGCCGCCGTAGCCAAGGTTCTTCGGGTGGGTGAAGACTTTCGTGTGGGGAAGTTCCTGGGCGATACTGGTGGTGGCATCGCGACTGGCGTCGTCCACTACAATGACGAGATCCACGATCCCTTGCGCCATCACCTCGTCGTAGGTAGAACGCAGCGTCTTCGCGGCGTTGTAGGCCGGCATGACAACTACGACTTTCTTATCTCGGATCATGGAGGGACTTAGTTAAGAACAATGCACCGGTTCGCGAAAGTGAAAACTCTCCGCCATTCATGACATAAATCAAACGGTCGTTGGCTGATCTCCTCGGAAAACTTCCGCAATGGATTCGGCCAGGACAGCAACCATCGCGCGAACTTGTTCCTTGCTGGTGCAATAAGGAGGCATGAGGACGATGACGCTTCCAATCGGACGTGTGAGCACACCCCGACGAGCCATGGCGTCGCAAACGCGAATACCCACCCGCTCGCGGAGCGCGAAAGGCTCTCGATCATTCCAGTTCCTCACAAGTTCCACTCCAACGATTAGACCCACTTGCCGAATATCGCCGACTTGTTCCAGAGCCCAGAGGCTTTTCAGTTCTTCCCGGAGAATTTGCTCCAGTTCTCGACGGGCATTGAGTGAACTCTCCCCATGCAGAAGATCCAGACTGGCGAGTGCAGCAGCCGCTCCCAGTTGGTTCCCGGTAAAACTGTGGCCATGAAAGAATGTTTTAAATTGGTTGTATTCTCCAAGGAAGGCATCGAAAACAGCTTGCGTGGTCATTGTCGCCGCCATGGGTAGATAGCCACCGGTCAAACCTTTCGCCACACAAAGGAAATCGGGCTGAACGTTTTCTTTGTGACAGGCGAACAGCCCCGCTACTTCGGCAGGCCTTTCTCGGTTTGCCCCTGCCGCAGCTACTCCCGTTCGCCCAAATCCGGTCATCACCTCGTCTGCGATCAGCAGAGTTTCGTGCGCCCGGGCAATGTCAGCCACGCGACGTAACCACCCTGGGGGTTGCGGGATCATGCCAGCCGCACCCTGCATGAGCGGTTCAAAGCTAAAACCCGCATACCGTCGCCCTGCTCTGCGAGCGCTCGCGAACTTCTCCTCCACTTTCCCAACGCACTCCCAATTGCACTTACGATAGTCGCGGGCGTCCGCCCGTTCCGGTAGCGCGCGATTGAATGGACACCGATAACAGTAGGGTGCCATCACCTTGTCCGTTGGGAAAAGAAGACCGGCGTAGGATTTATGAAAGAGGTCAATGTGACCCAGCGAGACCGCTCCCACAGTATCACCATGGTAAGCGCCATCTACGGAAAGAAACCCCGGCTCAGCCGTATCATGAACGCGGCGTTCGTATTGGTAGCAAAGTTTCAACGCCACCTCCATGGCCGTAGACCCGTCATCAGAGAAAAAGACTTTAGCCAGTTTTGGATTTCCCGATGGAGACTCCGGAATCGCGTTGCCGGCAGTGATGAGCTGTTCAGCCAACAACGAAGCCGGCTCATTCGCAAAGCCCAAAGCCGATGTGTGCGACACCTTCTTCAGCTGATCTTCGATGGCGCCATTGATCGTGGGATGTTGGTGCCCGTGCAGGTTTGTCCAGATTGACGAATTCGCATCCAGATATTCTTTTCCGTAGACATCCCGCAACACCGCACCTTCTGCGTCGACAATCACGATCGGCTCGCGCGTGAGCCATTCCTTCATCTGGGTAAAGGGATGCCAGACGTATTGATGATCGAGGTGGGCAAGCGGGTGCATCTGATGTTCTAAATTTCTAGTCCAGATTCGAAGTCTTCAATGCTTCCAGTAACGCTGTGATATCCGGTTCGCTATGTGCCGCCGTTAATGTGACGCGCAAACGCGCCGTCCCCCGCGCCACCGTGGGGAAGCGGACGGCAGGCACGAAGATACCGCGTTCCCTCAATCCTGCCGCAACAGCGAGCGTTTTTTTCTCGTCCCCAATGATGATGGGAACGATCGCAGATGGGAACATGGGAGCCTGCTGACGAAAACCTGAATGGAAGGCAACGATATTCTTTTGCAACAAGGCCGCCCTCCGTTCTCCCTCGGAACTTTGCACGAAACGGATCCCGGCCGTCGCCGCCGCAGAACTGGCAGGAACCGGGGCCGTCGAGAAAATGAAACTGCGTGCGCGATTTATGAGTAGATCAATCAAGAGACGCGATCCGCAAATGTAACCACCACTCGCGCCGATCGCTTTTCCCAGCGTGCCCATTTGTATTTCGATACGTTCGCTGACGTTCAACTCTTCGGCCAGCCCACGCCTGTTGGCCCCGTACAGCCCCGTGCTGTGTGCCTCGTCGACCATCAACCAGGCACCGAATTTTTCCTTCAGTTCCACGATGGGCCGCAAGGGCGCACAGTCCCCATCCATCGAAAAAACCGATTCAGTAACAATCAGGACCTGCGACTTTTCACCCGCGACAGCACCCGCACCTTTGATTCCGTCCGCCCATTTCAGAATCTTTTCAAGATCGTTCAAATCATTGTGATCGAAGATCCGAAGCCTGGCGCCCGAGAGCCGGGCTGCATCGACAATGGAGGCGTGAACCAACTTATCGAGGACAACAACATCAGGCTTGCCCATCAGAGCCCCGATTGTTCCAACAGCCGCCGCATAGCCGGTAGAGAATGAAAGCGCGGCTTCGCAGTTCTTGAACGCTGCCAGTGTCTCATCCAGTTCGCAGTGCGGTGCGAGTGACCCGGAAATCAGGCGGGAAGCTCCTGAGCCAGCCCCATACTTCTCGACTGCTTTGATCGCCGCCTCTTTGAGAGCCGGCTCATTTGCCAAACCCAGGTAATCATTCGACGAAAAATTAAGGAACGATTTGCCATCGAGTTCAATCCGCGTGCTTTGCGGGGACTCCACCCGTCGTAATTGCCGCAGCAGACCTTGCATGCGAATCGATTCGAGCCGGGAACTGAGTTCAGCATCGAAAGAATTCATACGGCAAGGTTTAAGGCTTTAACTCACCGGGACCGTGCTCAGAAGCGCTTCCCGAAAATCGACAACTCCCTCAAACGTCACATTCTTTTCGGTCCGCGTTTTCAGATTCTTCACCTTCGCGACTAACGCGCCCGCTTCGTTCTTCTCGATCTTCGCGGTGTGACCTGCATTCAACTCCAGAGCGCGTTTGAATTGTTTATCGGACTTCAACTGCACCAGCGAGTATTCCACCGAGAAATTCTGTTCGCGCAGTTGTTGGATCAGCTTCAGAGAATCGTTCCGCAGAGCCTCATCTTCGATCAAGACGAAAACGTCCGTGTGGGAATCGAACTTCGGCAAGAGGTTGCGCGATTTAAGCAACTCCAGCAGAACCACATCACCCATTCCGAAACCGAGCGCTGGCAGATCAACCTTCCCCGCGCTGATCAGTTTGATGAGGTTGTTATAGCGACCCCCTCCAGCAATGGCACGGAACTCGCCTTTGCGATCAAAGGCCTCAAACACAACACCCGTGTAATAAGCCAGGCCGCGAATGACGTAATAATCTACCTTTACGAATTCGCCCAGGCCTCGCGCCGTAAGATTGCTGATGATGGCGGACAACTCAGCAGTGGGTTCGCCGGAGGCAATGAACTTCGTCACCTCGTCATACTGGAATCCTAGCTCGGCCAATTTCTTTGTGCTCTCTTCAGGCTTTTCTCGCTCAAGTTTGTCGATGATCTGGTAGAACGCATACGCCTTGGATTCATCGGAGCAACGTTTGCTGAAAAAATCCTGCCACGCATTGCGACTACTCAGGCGAATCACAAAATCCTCCTGCGTCAGCCCGAGAGAACGAAGCGTATCAATCAATAGCGCGATCAATTCCGATTCCGCCACGACCTCTGCTTCGCCGAAGATGTCACAGTTAAACTGAAAGTGTTCCCGGAGACGGCCTTTCTGCTGACGTTCGTAACGGAAGAGTTGAGGTACCGCGAACCACTTCAACGGTTTTTTATAATTACGTTCCGTGGCTGCGACCATCCGAGCCAGGGTGGGAGTCATCTCCGGACGCAGAGCGATGTTGCGTTCGCCTTTGTCCTGGAAATTATAAAGCTGTCCGACAATCTCTTCCCCGCTCTTCAAGGTGAACAATTCGAGCGGCTCGAGGGGAGGTCCATCATATTCCCGAAACCCATACCTCCGGGCTGTTTCGCGCCATTTGGTGAAGATGTATTGGCGAGCGTCGCAGCTCCAGGCATCTGCCGTAGGCAGGGGTTCAGGGTAGAAATCGCGAAAACCGGGCAAACGTTCCATAAAGTTGGGCCACAAAAAGGCACAAACGAGGGCAAATCAAAAGGAAATCTTGTTTTTAAACACCGTCCGCAGCCTGCGCTTGTGAAAGCGAAAGACTTCGGGAGGGAGCAGTCGGGACATTCCAAGGTCTGACATTTCTAAAAAATGGTTTGCGTTTTCTTTCCTCTCCGTCCAACAACAGACTCTTGCCGAAATCTGTAGGTTTGTGGTTAAGGTTGGTTTACGTATAACAACACCATGAGTGCGCTTAGCACACTAACAATACGAGGTTTCAAATCGATACGGGAGTTGAATGAGTTCCCGCTGCAGAAACTGAACGTCCTGATCGGTGCCAATGGGGCTGGGAAGAGTAATCTTGTTGATTTCTTCCGAATGCTCCGCGCAATGGCCGAAGGTGGTTTGCTGAAGTTCATCAATCAAGGGGGGGGCGGCGACGGTTTCTTTTTCAACGGGCCAAAGGAGACTCGAAGGATTTTCGCAGATTTGACCTTCGGCCAGAATGCTTACCGTTTCTACCTGGAGCCCACTGCGGCCAGTGAAGTAGTAGTGACTAGTGAAGCAACTTTTTGGAAGGGCGGGCAAAACCCGACATGGCAAGAGCATGGCGGAGGAGGAAAAGAAGCCAGTTTAAAAAACTGGAAAGGTGATAAGTCCAGATGGCGCGACTGCCTTTCGATCGAAGGCAATGTGCATGAGGCAATTTCAAGTTGGATCGTCTATCATTTTCATGACACAAGTGCCACTGCCCCGATGCGAAGAGATCAGTCTATTGCCGACTTTCGCGAATTGCGCTCGGATGCTTCGAATATTGCCGCATTCCTGCGCTGGCTTGAAGTTAGCCACACGTCTCGTTACCATCGTATCCGCGAGACGATTCAGCTCATCGCTCCTTTCTTCGATGATTTCCTGCTCGAACCGGAAAAGAAGGGCGAAAACCAAACGATCAATCTCCAATGGCGTCAAAAAGGGAGCAGTTTTCCATTTCAGCCATGGCAGTTCTCCGACGGCACAATGCGGTTCATCTGTCTGGTAACCGCATTGCTCCAGCCGAATCCGCCTTCAACGATTGTTATTGATGAGCCAGAGCTGGGGCTTCATCCCGTCGCGCTGGAAGCCCTTGCCTCCCTGCTTCACGAAACCTCACTCCGCACCCAATTGATCGTTTCGACTCAGTCAGCACCGCTGCTCGACCATTTCGAACCTGAGCAAGTCATCGTTGTGGAACGTTCAGAGGGAGCTTCTACTTTCCGCCGACTTGAACGAGAACTGCTGGAACAGTGGCTCTCCGATTATTCTGTTGGCGAACTTGTTCGAAACAACATTATAGAATCAGGACCCCGCCATGGCTGAGCGAGTCACGTTGTTTGTCATCGTAGAGGGCCAGACGGAAAATGCCTTCTTAACCCGATTCCTTGGATCTCATCTCAGTTCAATCGGAATCGACCTACATTGTCCGATTGTCAGAACGGGCGGTGGTCGTGGCGGCGTTAAATATCTTTCTTGTCCCGATCTTTGCGAGCAGATCCAACGACATCTCAAGGAGCGCCGCCAACCAGTTGTCACCACGTTCTTCGACTACTACGGGTTGCCTCTCAGCGAAGCTAAAGGGTGGGGCTTCATCGTCGCAGCTAAATCTGAAACTCATATTCGTGGAGTCGACGCCACTGCCGCTCAAATCGAAAAAGGATTACACCAACTCGTCGTTTCAGACATGGACTTCCCGAATGTTAAGGATCGTTTCATCCCTTATATACAACTTCATGAGCTGGAAGCTTTGTATTTCGCTGAGCCTCAAAAGACCGCCGCTGTCTTCGAATCAGCTATTTCTGTTACACAGCTTGAACAGATTGTTTCCGATTGTAACGGCTGCGAACGTATCAACGACTCTCAACAAACCGCACCCTCTAAGCGGATTCAGGCTCTTTTTCCGAATTATATCAAGGGTCGCAGTGACTTTGCTCACGGACCTCGAATTGCCGAAAAACTTGACCTGACCATAGTCCGTGCCGCCTGTCCTCGTTTCGACAGCTGGGTCAAACAATTAGAGGCCCTTGCGTCGAAGCCATAACAGCTGAGGCCGTCATGGCACCTTGTAGGATTAAGCAGTTGGCAGTTTTCCAAAAATTTAGCCCGCGGTGTGACCACCGCAGCTACCCTTTCTTTGTCGGCTCAGAAATATTTACGAAATTGACCGCCGGTTGACCGCTTAGCACCCGATCCAGGTCATGGCAGACGGCTTCCATCGTCCGCGTCTGGGCTTCCTGGGTGAAGGCACCAATGTGCGGGGTCAGGATCACATTATCCAGTTTCTCCAGTTCGCTACGCACTGCCGGCGGTTCTGTCTCGCGGACATCCAGGGCGGCTCCAGCCAGATGACCTGTTTGCAGGGACTGGAGCAATGCAACTTCATCCATGACCGGGCCTCTTGATGTATTGATAAAAAACGAACCCGGTTTCATCGCCGCAAAAGCCTTTACGTTGAAAAGGTGTCGTGTTTCTCCCGTGAGAGGCAGATGAGCAGAAACGAAGTCAGCAACCTGCAACGCTTCCTCGAGGTTCGCCGCGAGCGTTGCTCCGACTTCTCCCACGTGAGGCGAATCAGATTTCAAAAAGGGATCAAACACCACGATGCGCATCCCAAAGGCACGCGCTCTCGCCGCAAGCAGGCGTCCAACCCGACCGAACCCACAGATCGCCACTGTCTTCCGATCGATCTCCATCCCGGTGCAACCTTTGCGGTCCCATCCCCCTGCTTTCGTGGAACGATCTGCATAGGCCAACCTGCGCGACAGGGCCAGGATGAAGCCCATGGTCAACTCCGCCACGGAAGTCGCATTAGCATTTAAAGGCGCGATCACCACAATCCCTTGCTGGGTGGCGGCTTCGACATTGATGTTATCGAGTCCCACCCCTACCCGACCGATAGCCACTAAATTGCTGGCATCGGCGAAGGTCTCCGCTTTCATTTGCGTCTGGTTACGCACCATCACGGCGCGCACTCCGCGGACAGCCTCTTTCAGTTTCTCGGGATTTTTCCACAACTCCGGCGCACGCAGAAGTTGGTACTTTTCTCCGAGTTCCCGAATGGCGGGTGAATCGATTTCTTCTGAAATGAGGATATCCATAAGAGTTTCAAAGGGGCCGAGGCATCCCTAGATCTTATCCCACTCTATCGGTTTTGTGATATCGATTTTTGGCAACGTTTCCTGAACTGCTTCCGGATATTTTTGCGCGGCACCCGTATTGAAGACGAGGATCTTGTCGGTCGGCTTAATGACTCCCTTACGAAGCAGCACTTCCAGCGCACCCAGGCAAACCGCAGTTTCGGGACAAAGGGAGATGCCTTCTTTGGAGGTGGCTAGTTGCATCCACTTCGAAATGTCCTTTTCCGGCGTGGCAATGGCAACCCCGCCGCTTTCGCGAACGGCATCCAGGATCATGAAATCGCCCACCGCGACCGGAACCCGAAGACCACTCGCCACGGTGGAAGCGTTCTCGAACAACTTGGCAAAGCGTTCTCCCTTGTCGAATGCCGTCGAAATCGGGGCACAACCTTCGCTCTGGCAGGAAATCATCTTCGGTTTTTTGGAGGATTTGAGCCAACCGAGCGCTTCGAGCTCATGGAAGGCTTTCCACATGCCGATCAGGCCCGTGCCGCCACCCGTCGGGTAGAGGATGACATCGGGCAGCTCCCAATCGAACTGTTCGGCGAGTTCCAGTCCCATCGTTTTCTTCCCTTCGATGCGATACGGTTCCTTCAGCGTCGAAACATCGAACCAGCCTTTGATCTTTTTGCCTTCGCCCACAATGCGACCACAATCGTTGATCAAGCCATTGACCAGGAACGTTTTCGCCCCCGCCGTGAAGCACTCCTTCTTGTTGATCATGGGGGTATCTTCAGGCATGAAAACATACGCTTCCATTCCAGCCCGGGCGGCGTAGGCGGCCATCGCGCCGCCAGCATTTCCGGCTGTCGGGCATGCCACCGTCTTGATTCCAAATTCGTTCGCCATGGAGATGGCCATCATCATCCCGCGAGCTTTAAAACTTCCTGTAGGAAGGCGACTTTCATCTTTGATCAACAGATTCTGCACACCGAACTCGGCGGCCAGGCGATCGCATTGCAGAATGGGCGTCATGTTTTCGCTCAGGGAAACAATTTTGTCAGGTTGGCTGATGGGCAGGAGTTCCCGATAACGCTGCAACACGGTGGTCGGTCGACCGATCAGATCGCTCTTCTGGAAGTTTTTCTTAATCGCATCCAGGTCGTATTTGACCCAGAGCGGACGATTGCAGGCGATGCACAGATTGTGAACCTTTCCGGCTTCGTAGCGCTGACCGCAATTGGCGCATTCCAGGTGGGTGACGAAATTCATTTTTTTAGATTCAATCGTTCACGTCGCAGTGCGTCAAGGGGTGAAGCAAGTTTCTGCGGGACGCACTGGCGCACCCATAGTCCGAGTGCCCGGCGTCAGTCGAGTTTAAGATCTTTCCCTTCCTTTTATCTAAATTGGGGGGACGAGGACCGTTATCGTGAAAACCCCTGTAAATCCGCCCCTAACCCGCATTTCTCACCAATAGAGATAAAGAATGACTTTTAGGTGTTTGAGACCAGATGAGGTCTGGGAAAGTTGACGGAACAGAGCAAAGTGAGGCGTGATGGTCGAAAAAT
>JBKJKE010000154.1:0-20910 GCA_046597605.1 Limisphaerales bacterium
CACAGTGACAATCTTAAAACTAAGAACCCGCTGACTGGAAAGCCGGATGCGGGAAATCCGCCCGTCCGGTTTGGAGGGAGGGGAAACGTTAATCCGTTTTCCCTACCCCTATGTATCAAATATCCCTTCGGGATATAATCTGTTGGAGGTCCCAGAGTGAATGCCTATTGGCATTCCCCCGGAAACAGCGAAGAACCCACTGATCCTTACGCGTTGCTGTAACAGTAGAAGCGGGTGAGCCTATCCAGCATCTGGCACAAAGCATGGAAATCGACCGGTTTTGTTTGGACAATATCCGCTCCCAGGGCCTTGAATTTTTCTGCATCGCCTTCCATGTCATTGCAGCTCATCACGCAAATGAAGGGCCGTTTGGGTGGTCGCAAATGGGCAAGTTTCGCCAGGACATCATATCCGGAGACACACGGCATCTTCAGATCCACAATCATCAGGCGGGGAAAAGGGTAGAGGGTTCGATCGGAATAAATCCCTTCCCCGGCAAGGTAGGACAAGGCTTGAGCGCCACCTTCGATGAAACGCCAATCCACATCGATCGCAGTTTTCTTGGCTGCTATCTTCACTAACTCCAGATCGTTGGCGGAGTCGTCCACCACAAGCACCGCTGGCTTGATTTCATGCATCTCCGGGGATGCTAAAGAATTGCGGGTGAAACGCCATCAAGAAGTATTGTGTCAGGCAAAAGATTGTTTTTCCTGGTCAGGGGAAGCGTCTGACTATTTTTAACTTTAGAGGTGACCCTTCATCGATTAACGCCCCGAGCGTCAGGGATGGGGTGAACACCCAATAGAACGGCTCACTTTACCGGTATACGCTTCGTTTCGATGAATCGAATTTCTTTGTCTGTTCTCGGAGTGATCTTGTTGCAACTGGCCGGTCCGTTATCGACCCAGGCCGAAGATCCTAAAAAGGCGGTTTCTGCGGAAGCCAAAGCGAATGTTCCGGAGGAGGAAATTCCTAATGCGGTGGTTATTGCCGTGGATGGCGAATGCGAATACTCCGACGACGGTGTCACCTTCAAGAAGTTGGATTCCGAGCACATTTTCCTCAAGGGGTTGCCGGTGTTGCCCGGTGCAAACTCATCTGCCGAGCCCAAAGCTCAGTTTACCCTGAATGAAGGCGCCGTCATCCGGACAGGCGAAAACTCCAAGACCGATATTTTCTTCAGGCGCATTGGGACAACTATCCGCGTGCAACCGAACTCAGAAGTGAAGTTTGAAAAAATGCGCCGATCCACTGAAAGCGGCGCTCCCGTGCTGGAAACTTTGGTCCACCTTCGCAAAGGCAGAATCTTCACAGTAGTTCGCTCCCTGGTTGCCGGAAGCACCTTTGAGATTCGGAATGCCGCAGGACGTTCTGTCGTGGAAGGCGCGCCCAAAGGCGGCATGGGCCGATACATCATTACAGCGGACGGCACACAGGTCGCCGACAAAACTTCTTCAATTCCGATCAAGCTGATCGCAGACAAGGGAGTAACCATCATTAAACCCGGCCAAATCTTCGACAGCAAAGAAGGCAAGATGCTGGATGCTCTCACTCCGGAGACCGTGTTGACGCTGATCGAGTTCGATGAGCTCAATGCCCTCGCTGAAAAAGAAACACTCCGCTAAGAGCAGGTGGTCGTCCTCGTGGTTTCACACCCGGGGACCGTATTAGACTACTATGTTCGCGAATCACGTAATAATAACAGGATTCTAAAGAATCCCCGACGGGACGGACCGCGGCTGTGTCCGAAGGATCCAGCCGCAGCACGTTGCATCGGTAGCCAGCCTCGATCACTCCTATCTCCCACCCCGTTTCCATGCGCTGCGGCTGATGCTTCGCACACAACCGCAGTCCGTCCTTGCGGCTTCGCCGCGCTGGGAAAATCCGTGCAGTTCGTGTCAAAAAAAAGATCTTCAGATGATCGTTAACTGCACGCTGCTCTCTATGATGCCTGCGCCGATCGCGTAGCGGGTGAGCCCCGCAGTGTCGCGGATGTTGAGCTTGGCCATCAAATGTTCGCGGTGCTTCTCCACAGTTTTGATACTGATGCCCAGCTCGGCCGCGGTTTCTTTATTAGCCTTTCCCTCTGCAATCAATTGAAGCACTTCTACCTCGCGGGAGCTGAGTTTACCATTATTCACCTTAACGGCTCCGTTTCGATCCCGTTTGCTGTCCCGTTCGTTCAGGCGCTTGGCCACGGAAGGACTGAAGAACGTATTTCCCTTTTGCACTTCCCGAATCGCGCGGCAAACGTCCTCGGCGGAAGTTTGCTTCAGCAGAAATCCCACGGCACCTGCTTCCGTTGCGGTCTGCACGTAAGCATCCTCGTTGTAGGCGGACAGAATGAGTACCTTCGTTTCGGGAACCGCTTTGAGCACCTGGCGAGTGGCCTCCAAACCATTTAGCCGAGGCATCGCAATATCCATCAGCAGCACAGCAGGGCGGAGCTTCGTGACAAGTGCAACGGCCTGACGACCGTCCTGTGCTTCACCGACGACTTTGATATCCTTCTCGGATTCAAGCATCTTGCGGAATCCTTCTCGAACAATCGTGTGGTCATCTGCCAGCAGAACAGTGATTTCATTCATAACTTCAAATTTAGATCGGGTTAACGGACTGCCGACGTCTGTTTCGAATCTTCGGAGCTTTGCGCAGAGGAATCTTTGCTACCACCGTCGTGCCTTCACCCGGCGCAGATTTTACGGCAAAGGTACCGCCAACCATTTCGAGGCGTTCTCTCATGCCGAGCAAGCCGAGTCGTTTGCCACCATTATTGTGCAAGACCTTTTGGACGCTGAACGATTTGCCGTCATCGTTGACGGTCATGCAAACATGCTCGGGCAATTGTTGAATACTGACTTCAACCCGGTTGGCGTGGGCGTGACGCGAAACATTGGTGAGCGCTTCCTGGGCGACTCGGTAAAGCGTGGTCCGTTGTTCTGTGTCCAGTTGTTCCACTCCTGCGAAGGCCGTTAGCCCGGTGCGAATACCGGTCTGCGTCGTGAAATGTTTCATAAACGCATGCAACGCCGGGATCAAGCCAAGATCATCCAACATGGCGGGACGCAGTTCCCGAGCGAAGCGATGCACCGTGTCCACAGAATGCTGTACCAGCATCTGGGTCCGTGCGATGTTCTCATCCAGTCCTTTGCTGCTGATAGCGGCTTCGTTTTTTAAAGTCGCCAGGTGAATGTTGATGCCCATTAAACTTTGCGCCACCACGTCGTGCAGTTCGCGGCTGATCCTTTTGCGTTCGTCTTCCTGCACGCTAATGAGCTGACGGGAGAGTCGGCGCAGTTCCTCCTGCAAGCGATCCGACTCCTTCAATAGCTGTCCATAATGTTGTTCCGCACTTTTCAACGCCTCTTCCATGTCTTTGCGCTGAATTATTTCGAGACTCAGCTTCAAATTGGATGTGGCCAATTCCACGGTTCGTTGACTTAGCGTCTCAGTGAACCGTTTTTGTAGAGCGGCTTCGCGTGGGCTGAGTGGTGTTTTTTCAACAGGGGTAATCGCAACCGTAAAGAAGAGGGCCGCCTGCTTCATCAAGGCGGGGCGTTTACGCGGTGGTAAGGTGGGCAAGAGCTCTGTGACCAGCGTTTGCACATGGAGTTTGGCCAGGTCCAGGGTTTGGAATCCGGCCGCGAGGGCGTTATCTCCCATTCCGCGCGCGGGCTCCACGCTGGCAAGGGGACCGCCCCTCAGGTGCAGGCGCAATGCCTCCTGGTAGCGGTGGAAAATATTCAACTGTTTCGGGGTCATTGTCTACCGATCCGGCGAAAGTTCGCCCAACCGAACAAGTTGATCCTAACACAACCCGCG
Organism: Limisphaerales bacterium; assembly: GCA_046597605.1. GTDB lineage: Bacteria > Verrucomicrobiota > Verrucomicrobiia > Limisphaerales > JACDHS01 > JACDHS01. The sequence goes on from JBKJKE010000154.1 coordinate 3,823, forward strand.
GCGTGCGATATGCATTTCATCTGCTTCCCATATGGGTATCCATGAGGGAACCCCGTATGGGATAACACCCCATAGCGCTATTTTTTTTGATGCCTCACTCTTTCTTCGAAGGCAGCTCCAGGAACGGAAGTGGAATGATGCTGGTGCCTCCCTATTTTAATGAAACAGAAACTATTACTCGTCACTTTTCTTTCCGTCGTTGCCTTTACCGTGGGATGTAACCGGGAGCAAACCGCCTCACAGCAGCTGGATCAACTGGCAGCCGATACCAAGGAAGCAGCGCGGGATTTGAAGGATTATACCTTCGGCCAAAAAGGTGAATATACCTCCAAGATGCGCACCGAGTTGGCGCAAATGAAGAGCGACCTCGATGCACTTACGATCAAAGTCGAAGGCTCAAGCGATGCCGTCAAAGCCGACGCACAGCCCAAGCTGGCCGCACTGCGTGTCCAAACTGACGAACTGAATGAGCAGTTGGAGAAGGCCGAAAACGCCACCGAGTCCACCTGGGACAGCGTTAAAGCCGGCACCAGGAAAAGCTACGATGCTTTGAAGGACGGTTTTCAACAATCACGCCAATGGATCAGCGAGAAAATCGCCCCGTAATTTCCGTAACGAAACCTAAACAAAATAACATATGAAATTGAACAACATGGAAAAGCAGACACAAGCAGTGCGGGATGATCTCGGAACACTCGCTGAAGATGCACGCGCATTATTGACCGCAACGGCGGACGTTGCTGGTGAACGCGTAGGCGAAGCGCGCAGGCGCCTTGCTGCTGCTCTCGAAAGCGGCAAAGAGGTTTACGGTCGTGTCCGCGAAAAAGCGGTCGAAGGTGCCAAAGCCACGGACCGGGCGGTGCATGAACATCCTTACCAGGCGATCGGGATCGCCTTGGGCGTCGGTGCCCTGGTGGGTTTCCTGGTGGCTCGCCGTTTCACTCGCAATCGTGAGTAATCAAGCGCAGTAATCGGAGTGATGGAGTGATGTTGAAATTCGTTTCGATGCCTCCATTACTCCAAAACTCCATCGCTTTTTCACCCCTCTCTCATTGCCTGCCACCCTCGATCAACTCCGAAAGGACCGCGCATGTTTGGGATCAAACCTCGAATAACACCCCTGGAAGCACGTAAACGCTTGCTGGTCCTCGAAAGCGAACTCAACCGCCTACAGTTTGGACGAGAATGGGAGAAGCTGACGGATAGTTACCAGGCTCTCTCGCAGACTGTGCAAACCGTTCGATCCGTTGCGTCGATGATCGGAATGGTCGTGAAGGGAGTTTCTGCGTTTGGTGGTCGCAAATCTTCGAAAGCGGAGCGGGAGAGTTCATGGATTCAAAAAGGAATGCAGGGCGCACAAATGGCGAGCGCCCTCTGGTCGGCGTTCCGCGGACGATGATCGCTCCTGTTTAAATCAACTTCTGCAGAATCCCTTTCCTTCAATGGTTCGTGCTCTTTTCCCTTCATTCAGGCACACTGCACCGAAGTTCCAATGAATCGTTCCAGTGAACAGATGAGCAACCGGTCGGGCGCAGCGCGCTTTTTCCTGATGGATGCCCTGGCGGCTTTGGGCGCCTTCGTTCATTCCCAATGGGACGATTTACGCCATGTGGCAGCTGTTATTGGCACCGTCTTCTGGGTTGCCATCAGACCTCATCATTGGGCACGCCCCATGCGGAATGCGTTCGCCCGGCAGGTGCTTTACGTTGGGGTTGAACCACTCTGGTTCGTCGGAGCCCTGGCCGTATTTATTGGTATTTCAGTAGTCGTGCAACTCAGCTATTGGGTCAATGAAGCCGGGCAGTCGCAATTACTCGGGCAGGTATTAGTGACGGCCGTGGCGCGTGAGCTGGCGCCGGTCTTGATCAACCTGGTGGTGATCGTGAGAAGCGGCAGCGCGATGACGACCCAGCTCGGCGTTCTGAAACTGAATGGGGAGGTCCATACGCTGGAACAGCGCGGGATTGATCCGTTCCTTTATCTCATCATGCCTCGTGTGCTGGGCGGCGCGCTCTCGACCTTTTGTCTCACTATCACTTTCATCCTGGTCGCCTTTGCGAGCGGCTTTCTTTTCGCTGCCTGGACCGGGCAGGGCGGACGGGACCTTCTCCTATTCACGGACACGGTTTCGAGCGCGGTTCAACCCAAGGATGTCTTGAACATTCTGATCAAGAGCATCCTGCCTGCGCTCTTCGCCAGTGCCTGCTGTTGCATCGGCGGGCTCGGAGTTGGTGACTCCTTTAGTGACATTCCAAGGGCGACCCAGCATGCCCTTACTCGCTCAGTCGCCGGATTGTTTGTCATCACGGCGATAGTTTCATTGCTCACTTACCTGTAAACATGAACGAAGCTACAAAAATCTCCGAACCCCTTGAACCAGAATTCCAGGGCCCTCGTTTGGAGCAGCGGTTCAAATTCCGGCGAGTCCATGAAATCACCGGCACGTTTGTGCTCCTCGTCGTGGCTATCGTGATCGCTACAGTGGTTTGGGCTGGGCACAGTCAGCGTTGGTTTAAAAGCAACGTCAGTTTGCGGATTATTTTACCGGCAGACGGCGCTGCCGGCATTCGCCACGGCTCAGAAGTTTACTTCCTCGGCACGCTGGTGGGCTCTGTTTCAGATGTCATTGTCGATGCAACTGGACGGATGCAAGCGGAAGCGAACATTCGCCAGGATTTCTTCCGTTTCGTGCGCGCAGATTCCTCGGCGTTGGTGAAGAAGAAGTTTGGCGTGGCAGGAGATTCTTTCTTTGAAATCACGCGAGGCCAGGGCGAGCCGCTGCCGGTGAAGGACGCCTCAATCGTTTGCAATGAACAGTTTCAAAGCATGCTCGAAGGAGCCGTGGAGGAAGTCCGGAACGAAGCAATGTTAGTGTTCAAAAAAGTAAACGGTGGTCTGGAGGCGTGGACTAAACTCGGTGTGGATCTCGGGGAAACCAGGCAGCACTTGGATAAACTCGCCACCCGCATGGAAAACATGGCCGCTGGCATCGAAGCGGGGCAGGGCACGGTTGGTAAACTGCTGACTGATCCCGCTGTAGCCAACGAAGCGCAAGCTCTTCTCGCGCGCGCCAACGAAACGATGAGCCAGCTTCAGGGCATGATGACGAACCTGAACGTCAGTGTGAAGAATCTTGAGAACGGGACCGCGAGGTTGCCGGAAATCACCGAAGCGGTCGCGAACGAGACGAAAGATCTCCCCGGCCTCGTCGAGCAGACTTACACTTCAATGCGTGAATTGGAGCGTTTGATTGAAGCCGTGCAAGGACATTGGGCGATCCGGAAATACGTCAACAAAACCAATCCACCTTCCTTGAAGACAACAATCTCTGACACAGATGCTCTTGAGAGTACTGAGCCTGCGAAGAAATCGATCAATCGTCTCCGTTCGCCGAAGGATCAGTAGGTTGGTGCTTAGTGCTTAGTGGGAAAGTGGGATCCGGTCCGGTGTTCCGGACACTAATTTTCTTCAGGGGAATTTTTCTTTTCGGCTCCGCCTCGCTTTCCCACTTTCTGCCTTCAAATCGTAAAATCTCCGAAGTAACTCAGGGCGGGTCGGCCCCCTACCAGTAAACACCTGAGGGGGTAAGACCCCATATCGAACCACTCGTTGACAACATAGAGTCATGCCGTCTTGAAAGAGACCTTAGATACAGAATAATGAAAATCAACACATGCTCGCTCGCCCTTCTCGCCCTCACTGGGACAATCTTAATCAGCAGCCCGCTCCTCGCCGCTGAAATCGATGTTCGCATCGAAACCTCCGCTAAAAAATCGCACGTCTTCAAAACCCATCTCAAGGATGACTCCATTAAAACGAGTTCCAAGAATGGCGTCGTTACCTTGACCGGCACAGTCGCGGATGCCAATCACAAGGCCCTCGCCCAGGACACGGTCGAGAGTCTCCCCGGCGTCAAAAGCGTCGACAACCAATTGAAGATCGAAGGCGAAGCCATTGAAGAGCGTTCCGATAAATGGATCGGTGTGAAAGTGAAATCAGCCCTCTTGTTCCATCGCAACGTCAGCTCCAAAGACACTGAAGTGATCGTTCAGGAAGGTGTCGTTACTTTGCGCGGTGTCGCCTCCAGCGCTGCTGAGAAGGAATTGACGGCCGAATACGCCGGTGATGTTGAAGGTGTTAAGGAAGTCAGAAATCTGATGACCGTTGTTGACGCCCCGGTCAAGAAGGTCCAGACCGCCAGCGAAAAGATCGATGATGCTTCGATCACAGCCCAGGTGAAATCAGCTTTGCTCTCCCACCGCTCCACCAGCGCAATCAAGACCAAAGTGCAAACCACTGACGGTGTGGTCACCATCTCCGGCGATGCAAAGAATGCAGCCGAAAAAAGCCTCGTCACCAAGCTTGTCTCCGACATCCAGGGTGTCGGCAGCGTGGTCAACAACATGATCGTCGCTCCTGTTGTTAAGAACTAAAACTTTTGATTGCTGCGGGCTGGTGCGGAAACGCACCGGCTCGCGGTGATTAATTCAAAAACCAAAAATACAAAAACTTATGTTATACACTATCGCTATCATCCTGATCATCCTGTGGTTGCTCGGTGTGGTCACAGCTCCTGCAATCGGCGGTTTCATTCACATCCTGCTCGTGATCGCCATCATCGTGATCCTGGTCAATTTCATCTCCGGTCGTAAACGGTTGTAATCGTCCGAAACGGATCACATCACACTCTTAACCCTCTTACACAAAATACATTTATGAACAAAGCTGTCTCCTTGGCCCTCCTCGTCGGTGGGATCATCCTTATCATCATTGGCGCGAACGCTACGAACTCTTTTAGCTCGGACGTCTCCCGTTTCTTCACCGGTTCACCCACTGATAAAGCAGTCTGGATGCTCATCGGTGGCTGTGTCGCCGTGGTCGTTGGTTTAGGCGGATCCTTGCGCTCTGGCAAAGCGTAACGCAGAGTGGGGAGTCACCTCCCCAAGTCCGTCGATATTACGTTATGCATACACTAAGACTCATCAGACTCAGAATCTTACAATTGGCCCACGAGAGCCGGTTGTTTGTGCGGCAGATCTCTGGGGCCGGAGAGCAAAGGCGCCTTCTGGCGGTGCAGAACGAACTTGAAATCGAGAGACTGGATCGCATCCGAAACCCTGATAAGTACCGGGGACAGTAAAGTTCAACCACCTTCATCCTCCGTTTGGCTGTGCCTCCCCCCGGCACTTCAAGATGAGGAAAAGAATATTCCGCCCCCGAGGAGCAATACCTCTGTGGCGGAATTTATTTTCTACGGGGGATGACACTTCCGGACGTGTTTAGGGCTTAGGGGAAAGGCTTATTCAGCTGTGAGGACGAAATGCCGTAGATTTATTTTAGGGGTCTTTGCTATTTATTCGCTGTGAGGAGAAACGAACAGGAACAGCAGATCGAATCTCTGAAAGAAAGTATTGTTCAGAGTCATCGCGCCATGGAGTCGTTGAAACAATCGATTGCGGAGATCGAATCCAAGCTCCACAAGTGTGTTTCCCAGACCGAGCATGCGGAAAAAGAGGAAACACGCCAATCAGGTCGCGGGCAGTAATTGCGGTGAGGCTCCCCGGTGTTCGTCTGAGTGCGGTTCTACTTCTTTTTAGTTTCCTCCGATTCTTTTCGTTCGTTCTCCTGCTTTGCTTGTGTAATCTCTGGGCAGAATTAACGAGATTACATGAGTTTTCGCCTGGATTGGAACCTGTTGTTATCCCAGAAGCGGCATGCATTGCCCGGCGCTGCTCCCTACGTGCCTAAACCGGGCGCTCCTGCGAATGCCTCGAACACCCGCACCGAGTTTGAACGGGATTGCGATCGGCTCATTTTTTCCGCCCCATTCCGTCGCCTTGCGGGCAAAACCCAGGTGCATCCGTTGTCGAAGGTGGACCATATCCACAATCGTTTGACCCATTCCCTGGAAGTGGCCAGCGTCGGTCGATCCCTTGCTTATGCAGCCGGTCGACTACTCGTGAAGCGAAACGAGATACCAAAAGGCCACACTCCCGAGGATTTGAACTGTATTGTGCAGGCGGCCTGCCTGGGCCATGACATTGGAAACCCGCCTTTCGGACACGCTGGTGAATTCGCCATTCGCGAATGGACGAACGCTCACGCCAACGAACTATTTGGAAATCAGATGGCCGGACGACTCCGCGGGGTCGCGCGTGATTGGCAATTCTTCGAAGGGAACGCGCAAAGCTTTCGCATGGTCGCCCGGGCCGACAATCGGGAGCAGGCTTATTTCAAACTGACCTACGCCTCCCTCGGTGCCATGGTCAAATATCCGTGGCACTCCTGTGACTCTCGCGTTGATGACGTGAAGAAGTTCAGTGCGTTTTCATCCGAGGTCGAATTGTTCGATGAGTTGGTTCAGACGCTCGGTTTGCGCTTGCCGAACAACGATGTGGTCCGGCATCCACTCTCGTTCCTCTCCGAGGCGGCAGACGACATTTGTTATCGCATCACCGATCTCGAAGATGCCGTTCAACTCCGCATCCTGCACGAGAAAGAAGTGCGAGAGATCTTCACCAAAATCATCGGACGCGATGATGGCCGAACCCTTTCCGCCCAACGCGCCCAGGCGATCGGCGCGATGACGGAAGCCGCCAGTACAGTCTTCGAAGCGCACTACGAAGAGATTATGGCCGGAGAGCGCCATTGGAAACGCGATCTGAAATCGGATTTCTCGGATGGGATGAAGGACGCTCTAAGCATCATTAAAGAACGTTACGACTACATCTTCAGTCATCGTCCCAAAGTGGCGACAGAACTAGGCGCTTACAATACGCTGGGTCGCATCCTCTACACCTACGCCCGCGCTGCCAAGGAACTCGCCCTGAAGAAAAGTTACGACGACCTCACCTTTGTGCAGCAACGTTGTCTGGAGTTAGCCTGGGAGAAAGAGTACATCCGCGAACATCAAACCAAAGACGATGTTTGGTGGTTGGGCCGGGTCATGGATTTTGTGGCCGGGATGACAGATAGCTATGCCTTGCAGGTGTCGAGTGAGATTGGTGGGGTTTAGGAGGATTAGTGGTGCAACAATTCACTGGGCTGCGTTTCAGCCTCCGTGCAGAGATGTTATGAGCAGTCTATACGATGGTTTTTCGTTTATCACCCGATCGTTGAAAGTCATCTGACATTCTCTTCATTTGGCAGCGGATAGCGTTTCAACCAATCTTGTGGTGCCCAGCCAGCTTTCGAAAGTAGTTTGATTAGAACCTTAACCATCGGGCGTGCGCTCAATTTTTTTGCTTCCAAAGTATTCTGCGGGCCAAAGAGTCAGGGAAAGGCGTTGGCGTGTAAACTGCGAAGCGTTGGAACCGCCCTTTTGCTCCCAATGTGAACGCATGGGCTTGGGCAATCCGTTGTTTTGCACGTTGTGAGATCCGGGAGTGCCGCGTGCGACGGCTCCTTCGCATGGCATGTGCAGGTGGCGAGGTGGGCGGGATGGTGGATCCGGGGCTGGTGCAGGGTCGGTGTTCTGGCGGGAACGGTGTCTTTGCCCGCGGTGCGGAGGGTGCGTTCCGAGCGGAAAACGGGTGTTGCGCTCCGTGCAAAGGCACCGTTCCGTCAGGAATTGGGCTCCCGAACATTGCGCAAGCGAGCCCTCCTCGTAGCAGCCGAGGTCACGAGGCTCATTTTTTCCCCTTTCGCGCAGGGAATAGAGTTAGAGCCTCCTGACGTCGGGCTGCTACGAGAAAGGGGCTCGCGCGGATTCGCATTCTGCTCTTCGAATTCGTTTTTTTTGACCTTTCTTAGACGCATTATCCTCAATGAAATCAAGGGTGCAGGGGGGTGGCGCGGAATGTCCCCATTAACCTGCCACTCCCCAGGTAAACTTTTCTCTGGCATAACATGGCCTGTTGGACGGGAAAGAGGCTGTTCCTTGCTCCCGAGGGTCAACGGAAAGAGAGAAAACTATGGAAAATCGTTTAAAGAAATCATTCGGAGGGCTGCTTAATCAAGTCAACCAGGCCATTGCCGGACTGGAATTGTATGCGGAGCCGCTTGGGCTGCGTTTGGTCGACGCGACCGTTATGGGGGCCGATTTGACCCAGTTTCAGGCAGGCGAAACGGAGGTTATCCAGAGCAAAGCGGAGTTGATAACGCGGCGTGCTGCATACCATGCGATTGAGGCAGAGGTTCGCATTTATGTTTTTGCGGGCCGCGATATCCTTAAACCTTATTTCGGCCAACGTTATTCCAGGCTTTGGGATGAAACCGGTTTTGTTCACTCGTTGAAAGTGCCCCGGGAGGCGGAGAAGTTGGCGGTGCTCTTGTTGTCGTTCGGTGCTTACTTTACGGCTCATCCGAGTCACGGTAATCCGCTGCTAAATGTAACGGCGGCTCGTGCCCAATCTCTTTATGACGATCTCGCGAGTGCTCGCGGGGCGGTAAACCAACAGATTACGATGTGGAAGCTGGCGATTGCGGCGCGCGATGAAACCAATGATCGCTTGCGCCATCATTTGCGGGCGTTGCTCAAGGAGTTGAGTCTGCGACTGGATCCGCTGGATGAACGTTGGATTTCTTTTGGTTTTAACAAGCCAGGTCAGCAGCAGACTCCCTTGGCACCTGAGAACGTTGTCGTGACGGTGATTAGTCCCACTATTGTCCGCGTGGAATGGGATGACATTCCCAATGCCAAATCGTTTCGCATTTGGAAACGGGTTGTTGGTGTAGATGCAGAACCGGTGTTGGCGGGTAAGACCTTCGGGCCCTATTTCACCATGGAAGAGTTGCCAACCGGTGTGACGATCGAAGTAACGATCACGGCGATGAACAGTGCAGGGGAGAGTCGAGCGAGCAAGGTGCTGGTTGTGGGGATTGGGGGAACGAACAACAGTGAGCCTAAGTTGGAATAGATGGAGCGCGACAGAGTCGTGGCTTGGTTTCCGATGCGTGCGAATATGGTAATTTATGTCCAGCCTACTTGCCTCGCAGAACTACTGAGGCCTGTGCATCTGGAATGTGCCGTGATCGTATTTGGAATTGTAGGTGGAAAAGAAATTGGTGGGGTTCACCTGACCAGCGTATTTGTAGATGCCGCCCGCCAATTTGCCCAGATCTGCTTCGCCTGCAAACGTGAACACTTCATTGGAATAGGTTCCAGTGAATGTAGCGGTGTAACCGAAGCTCAAAACCTTGTGATACTTCGCGTGAAAACGAGCTTCGTAGGTGTCGTTGGAAAGAGGCGTCAGCAAGCACCGCAATTTGTCCTCGTGCCCACTGGGGGTACTGGTCCAGGTTCCTTCCCATCTTCCGGCGATGCCGATGGGTGGAACCTTGCCGGCTTTGCGCCACTCGCGATGGAAGCCCGAGCAACCGGTGGTGCATAAAAGGAGTAAGGCAAGGAACGAAAAAAGAACTCCGAGACTGCGTTTCATCTACAATTTCTGGCGCATTCCAGGCACCAGCTCAAGTGTGGATTGCAATCCATCCAAATGGAGTTTTACTCCTGTGTTCTGATCCAGTAAATAATCCCGCAAATTTCTGATGAACGAAGCCTACATTTCCAAGATTTCGAAGGAGTTAAATATCCAGCCGCGACAGGTGATCGCGACGGGCATTCTTTTGGCCGAGGGAGCGACGGTCCCTTTTATCGCGCGCTATCGCAAAGAAGCAACCGGCACACTGGACGAAGTGGCGATTATGGGAATTCGCGATCGACTGGCCGACCTGGTGGCGCTCGATCAACGTCGCGAAAGCATTGTGAAATCGTTGGAAGAACGTTCTCTGCTTACAGATGAATTGAAAGCGGCCGTGGCAAAAGCGGAAACGTTAAACCAGCTCGAAGATATTTATCTGCCTTATCGCCCGAAACGACGCACGCGCGCGATCATTGCCCGGGAGCAAGGCCTGGAGCCATTGGCAGACCTCATTTTCAATGGACAAAGCACGGTCGACCCCGTGAAGGAAGCAAAGGCATTCGTCAGTGTGGAGAAGGGGGTGGAGAACGAAGCGAAAGCGCTGGGCGGGGCCAGAGATATAATCGCGGAACGGTTGAGTGAAGATCCCCAGGCGCGTGCGAAGATGCGCGAGCTTTATACGAGGCAAGCGGTGGTGCGCTCGAAGGTTTTGACCGAGAAGGTGGAAGAAGGGGCAAAGTTTAAAGATTATTTTGACTGGAGCGAGCCGGTGTCGACCATCCCGAGTCATCGGCTGCTGGCGATTCGTCGCGGTGAGACGGAAGGCTTTCTCATGATGCGCATCAATCCTCCTGAGGAAGAGGCGATTCCTTTGCTGGAAGACATTGCCGTCACGGGAAAAGGACCAGCGGCGGAGCAGGTTCGCCTGGCTGTGCAGGATTGCTATAAGCGCTTGCTCGGTTTCTCCATCGAAGCCGAGATCCGCATGGAATCTAAAAAGAAGGCAGATGAAGAGGCGATTCGGGTATTCGCGGACAACATTCGGGAACTGCTGCTCGCGCCTGCCCTTGGGCAAAAAAATGTTTTAGCAATCGATCCCGGTTTTCGCACTGGCTGCAAAGTGGTGGTCCTGGATAAGCAAGGAAAGCTGCTGTTCAACGAAGTTGTTTACCCGTCGCAATCCGATTACCGCGTCAAAGAAGCGGCCGACATTGTTAAAGCGCTATGCGTCAAATTCCAGATTGAGGCAATCGCCATCGGCAATGGAACCGCCGGACGTGAAACGGAAACGTTCGTCCGCGCACTGGGGCTGCCGAAGACCATCTCGGTGGTGATGGTAAATGAAAGTGGTGCTTCTATTTACTCGGCTTCGGATGTGGCCCGGGAAGAATTTCCTACGCTGGATCTCACGGTGCGCGGTGCTGTTTCGATCGGCCGCCGTTTGATGGATCCGCTGGCTGAGTTGGTGAAGATCGACCCGAAGTCGATCGGGGTAGGGCAGTATCAGCATGACGTGGATCAAACTGGATTAAAGCGCAGCCTCGATGACGTGGTGATGAGTTGCGTGAACGGTGTGGGTGTGGAGCTCAATACCGCCAGCAAACAATTGCTCGCTTATGTGTCCGGGCTCGGGCCTCAACTCGCGGGCAATATTGTCGCATTCCGCGACCAGAATGGGCCCTTCCGTTCCCGCCAGGATTTGGCGAAGGTGCCGCGTCTTGGACCGAAAGCATTCGAGCAGGCGGCGGGTTTCCTGCGCATTCGGGATGGAGAACATCCGTTGGATGCGAGTGCGGTGCATCCGGAGAGTTACGGAATTGTTGATGCGATGGCGCGCGACTTGAGTTGTTCAGTGAAAGATCTGCTGAAGGATCCGCTGCTGCGCCAGAAAATCGCACCGGCGAAATACGTTTCTGAAAAGGTGGGCTTGCCGACCTTAACCGATATCGTCGCGGAGTTAGCCAAGCCGGGACGCGATCCTCGTGAGAAGTTTGAGGTGTTCAATTTCCAGCAGGGCGTTGAGAAAATGGAGGATCTGAAGCCGGGAATGAAGCTGCCTGGTATTGTCACGAACGTTACTGCCTTCGGTGCGTTCGTGGATATCGGGGTGCATCAGGATGGACTCGTTCACGTCAGTCAGTTGGCCGATCGTTTTGTGAAAAACGCGGCGGAAGTGGTGAAGGTGCAACAAAAAGTCACGGTGACGGTGACGGAGGTAGATATCCCGCGCAAACGCATCGCCCTCTCCATGAAAGCGAATCCGGAAATCGGAGGGGCTCAAGCTGCCGGTACCGGACCGCGCCCGGCAGGTTCAGGAGGACCTCGTCCGCCCGCTCCCAAGCCCGCCCCGCAAAAGCCAGCGAACGACTGGTTCAGTGCCGCGTTTGAAAAGGCACAGAGCCGCAACAAGTAATCGTTTTCCAGACCATGGGTTTAGCGGAGGATATGCCACCACAGGCTGCGTCCGCTAAACCCATTTCCGTTTTTTACCGGATTCCACCAGCAGTCAATGGTTCGTGAGCCGCATTGCTGAATGCCTGCCTCGCTATGACGGTTGAACTTCATAAAAATGAAATTATTCGCCAACAAAGTCATAGGAGGAAAAATGAAGAAACAATTCGCAGTATTAATCGGGGTCGCGTTTGCCAGCGTTTCAATGATGCAGGCGCAAGACTCAAGTTCACAGGGAACCACGGAACCAAGTGAAGGTGTGCAGATCGAAGAACCGAGTGGTGCGGATCCGGCGGTCCCACCCGCCACCACAGATCCATTGCTGGATCCTGCCGGGGCTGGTGGCGCTCCCCAGTCGCAGCCGCAGACAACGGTGACGGTTAGCCAAACCTTCACTAATTCCACGAACTCCATCACCATTATCGGTACTGTGGATCGTGCGGAAGATAAGCAAACGGTGGAACAAAGCCTGCGGCAGGTTCTTCCCGGAAAACAAATCAACAATCAGTTGAAGGTTGCGTCTCAGGAGGGCCAGATTACGGAGCCTTCGGGCGCAGACCGTCCGGGCGAGGAAGAAAAGAGTCAGGAAAGTGAGTTGGAAAATATAGCGCCTCAATCGCAGCCCGAACTTGATCGGCAATTCAATGCGGAAGGTGAGAATCGTTCGCAGCCGTGATGACGGAATGGGGTGTAATAAAAAGTGCCCTCGTTTGAACAACGAGGGCACGGATAATCAGAGAATATGGGCTAGTTCGGGCCAATCAATCTTGCACCCGACACCGTCATCGGAATGCCATTCCTGAGGGCTGCGGAACCGATGAAAGCAGTGTTGTCCATAAACCAGACGTTGACCGATCCACTGTTGCTCTGCAGCAGCACATCGTTCTTCCCGTCATTGTTTAAATCCGCAATGCCAAGTGCCTTGATGGCAAGGCTCATGGTCCGTCCGTCCCGTAGCAATTTCGCGCCAATCGATTGCAAATTGTTATAATACCAAACCGCCATCTTTCCGGTGCTGTTTTGTTGAACGAGGATATCTGAGTTGCGGTCCTGGTTGAAATCGCCCGCGGCAAAAACCCGCCATCCGGCAGGAGGTGCCCTGTTGGGCCTCGCGGTTCGCAGAATGGTCGTGCCGGCCTGGTCCAGAAAGCCAACGGCCAATCCACCCGTGCTGTGTTGAAACAGGATATCAGCAATGCCGTCGTCGTTGAAATCCGCCAATGCGACACTCTTCCATGCCGGAGGGAGCCTGACCCCCGCCAACTGCCGGGAGCCGATAAAGTTGGGTCCATCGAGCAGCCAGACAGCATGACGCCCATCCGTGTGCTGAAAGAGAATGTCAGACTTTCCGTCACCATTGAAATCCGAACTGCCGACCGCGCGCCAATCGGGTGCAATAGCAGTTCCGTTGCGCAGTGCTCCCTGGCGGACAAACGTTTGCCCATTCAAGTACCACGAATAGAGCACCCGGTTCTGTCCCTGGAAGAGAAGGTCAACATGGCCGTCCTGGTTAAAGTCTGGTTCGGCATCAAGGAGCCCGAAAGTGCCGCTATAGGTGTTACCTGCCAGATTAACGGCGCTGAACGTTCCTGCGGCACCTGAAACAAATTCCAACGAGATAAGCGTATCCCCAAAAGCAATCGATGCCGAAGTAGTCGAGTCATGATTGTAGACGTAGCTATTCGTTTGTAGGGCGCTCGTGCCATCACTTCTGTAGAGCCGCAAGGTGTCATTGCGGAACACCGCAATGATCATCCGGTCGGATATGCCGCTGCTGCCATCAGGGATGAATGTAAAACTATGACCGGCAATGTTTTCCGGAACAGAGACACCCGCCTGTGAACTGCTTCCATTCACAAAGACGCCCTGGCTCGCGTTGTAATAACTTCCGCTGGGTGTGCGCTCCAGTTTGATGGCTCGAACCATGTAGACGTAGGTATCGGTTCCACTGTTGTCCATGTAGGTGCGGTCTGTCGTGGTGGCACCGGTCACGCGGACGAAAGGTCCATTTGCAGAAAGCGAACGATAGACATGGTAGCCAACAACGTTTGGATCAGCGGAGGCGGCCCAGTTCAAAGTCACAGTGGAATCCGATTTGGCAGCAGTCAGATTTGAAGGAGGCAGCACCACGTGCATGCGAAGTGTTGGATCGCCCATCAGAGCTATATGAACCTGGCGGCCGAACCGGGCTGGCTCGTAGAGGCCTTGATTGTTTTGAGACAAGCGGGTGCTGTAGCCGATCGTTTCGCCAACCGCCATGTGATGAAAGAACCAATGAGGACGACCCGACCATGCCGCAGTCAGTGCGTAGCCTGTCGCAGCAAGTGGTGCGCGCAGGAAATCGTTCGCGGCATCCCAATCACCAAAATAACTTCCGAAGACCATGTTGAAAACGCTATGGATGTTGGTTTGGGCCACGTCCGTCGTGGTGCCAACAAAATAACAATCATTGTATTGATCACCGCCACCACTCGCCACATAGCTCCAGAGGTAGCTCTGTGCGTTGACCGTTGGGAGAAATTGATTTTGTCCCACTGCGTTGATATTGGCGGATCCGAAGAAGGGAGCAAAATTTCTCCATCCACTGGCTGCATACGCTTCACCACCGCTCTCCCCAAAGCCGTCGAATAAAATGGCCCTGCGCCCAACAGGCACCTGGCCATGCCGAAAGGCGTGATCCTTGTTCAAGTATTGCGCAAGCAACTCTTTTTCTCCCTTGGGTAAAAAGGCTGGCATATTGGCGAGATCCACCCGGCCGACCTCAAGGTCGATATCCGAAGGAATGGTGCTCTGATCATACTTGCCGTCGCCGGGAATGTTTCGATTCGATACGCGGGCTGCGGTAGTTGTGTTTACCGTGCTATCAGTCCAGGTGCCGTTAAGATCCCCGTAAAAGGCATCCGCAGCCCAGGCGCCTTTATGGTCTGCATGATCATCAGCCTGATAGTTGCCTGAGTAAGGAACTGGAACGCGACCGAACAAAAATACGGCGCGTATGCTTGAGTCAGCCAGGCTCTCGGTTTGGATTAATTGACGTACGGACGCCGGGCTGTCGCTACGGGAAACGGATCGGCGAACAACAGTCCATCCATCCCCGACGAGGTCCTCCTGAAGCCGGGCCAATTCAAGACCCAGATAACTGGCGTGGGTCTCTTCTACGATCAGGAGTAATTTTCCACGGTAATCTAGCAGAGGTGCGCCCAATCCCACAAAAATATAGCCGGTCCGTGGGAAATCCTGTTCAGGATATTTGGTGACACGGTACTCGTAGGTGTTTCCAAACGAGACGCTGGAATCGGTATAACTGGTGGCAGTTGCTGCCAGGATCGCAAGAGAGGACCAACTGGTTCCGTTTTTTTGTTTTCGAGCGATTTCGAATTGAATCCCATCCGGGGTGTTTGGCCAACTGATGGTGACCTGCGCGGGCGATTCCTGAATGGTGGCGGTCAATTCGATCGCGTATTGCCGTGCCGTCAAAGCCATTGCGCTTTGCTGCATCAGGAAAACAAAACAAAAAACAATTACAGCAAACGGGATCCGTCGCGAACTACCAAAAATCATATCGGGCACTATGGTATAGGTAAATTTGCTGGGCACAACTGCAACCCGCCTGTGAGCCGCGTGAGGGTTGGTCCCAATACTGGTTCACCTGCCTGCGGATGACGCTGTAAGGGATTCCTACTGATTATCCTCTAGTGTACGAACATTGCGTCCCCGTAACTAAAAAATCGATACCGTTGCCGAATAGCTTCTTCATAGGTTTGCAAAACCAGTTCACGTCCCTGGAGTTCCCCTGGAGAAGCGAAGGCGCTGACCAACATCAAAAGGGTCGAGCAGGGGAGATGAAAGTTGGTGACCAATGCATCAACAATGTGAAAGGTAGCTGGCGGAAATAGAAAAATATCGGTCTTGCCCGAGCCCGGAACAACGACTCCGGAATTCATCCGCGCCACACTTTCCAAAACGCGGACGGAGGTGGTGCCTACTGCGATTACCCGTCGTTTTTCCTCTTTTGCCGCTCTGATTTCGCGAGCCGTTTCTTCGCTCAACTCAAACCGTTCCGAGTGCATGATGTGACCGGAAATGTCTTCTGCTTTGACCGGTGCAAAGGTCCCAAGGCCTACATGCAGCGTGACATAACAAATCTTTACCCCTCGTTCCTGAAGCTGTGATAACAATTCTTGCGTGAAATGCAGACCCGCCGTCGGGGCCGCCACAGAGCCTGCCGTCTGGGCGTAGACCGTTTGGTAGCGCTGCAAATCTTCCGGTTTTGGAGCCGGGCGCTCTATATAGGGAGGCAGCGGAAGTTCTCCCAGTGCATCCAAATGGTTCAGCACGTTATCTACCCCGGAAAATTGGAGGCGTCGGTGTCCTTCTGCATTTACCTCTGAAACGTTGGCTGAAATTCCGCTGACTTGTTTCTGAAGGTCCAGGATATGGATCTCGGTTCCAACTGGAGCTCGCTTTCCAGGTCGCATCATCGCCCACCAATCGTTTATGCCAACTTGCTCGACGAGCAGGATTTCGAACTGGCCGCTTGTTCTGGCGTTGCTTGCGCGCAATCGGGCGGGAATCACCCTTGAGTTGTTGAGCACCAAAACATCCCCTGGCTTTATATACTCTTTCAGATCTGGGAACTGGCGGTGGGAAAGTTCCTCTGTCGCCCGATTGACCACTAAAAGCCGCGATTGGTCCCGGTGGGGTGTCGGAGTCTGTGCAATGAGCTCCGGTGGCAGCGAATAATTAAAATCTTCGGTGAGCATGGCCGCTTCGAGCGCTCAATCTGGCAAAGATCCCGGTCATTACCACTAAAAACCTGTGGGACACCTCAAAGGGCGCGACAACAATCGAGTGATAAAGAACATCAGGAAAGAACCTGGGAGGATGAATCATTGCGTTCGGAGAACGAAAATGTCCCAAAACTGCAGAACGAGCGCAATCGGAGAGGAAGATTCTGGGCATTCCGGAAAACAGCCGCGATCGGAGACAAAGATTCTGGGCATTCCCGGAAATGGGCGCGTTTGGGGTCCAAGACTGTCTGTAACACCAGAAATGGAGGCAATCTGGCTCCCAGATTGTCTCCAAAAACGTTTTTGGACCCCTGTAATCCAAATTACACCCCTCCAATTCTGTGTTTGGACCCCTGTCATGGAAATAACACTACACCATTTCTGTTGTTGGACCCCTGTCACGGCGATTACACCCCTCCAAACTGCGGAATGGACCCCTGTAATGCCGCTGACAGGGGTCCATTTCTGTGTTTGGAGAGAATCTG
>JBKJKE010000235.1:0-29288 GCA_046597605.1 Limisphaerales bacterium
TACAGTCTGTCGTCGAAGCGGAGGATGCGGTGCCAGTCATAACTTGTTCTAGTCCAACAGTTTGACTACAAAAACCTCCGCTTCTTCATTCTTATTTGGTGAGAAATCCGGGCTAAGCAGATTGGCTGGCATTTGCGAGGCGGAAAATCGCCCCTGAGAACGAAAATATGGGTCGCCTGATTGTTTAAAACTACCGGAAGCGGCAAGGTGAGTGAGTCATCAAAGGGAATGGAGCCATTGGGGAATAAAAGGGCTTCGCTAAGGTTCTTTCCCTTAGTCACCGACAGAAACTTTCTAACCTTCGTATTATCATTCGAAGAGAGGAGGCTTACCGTTGGGTATGAACGGGACTTATGAAAACTTCCAATTGCACAGTCCTCATTGCTGAAGACGACCAGAACGATCAGCTCCTGCTCAAGCGTGCCTTTAAGGCAATCGGTGCCAACGTCATTCTTCAGCTCGTAAACAATGGCGCTGAGGCGAAGGAATATCTCAATGGAGAAGGAAGATTTGCAGATCGCAAGAATTACCAGTTCCCCAGCTTCATCATTACCGATCTGAAAATGCCGGTTGCGGATGGTTTTGCGATTTTGCAGTTCGTTTGCAAGCACCCGATGTGGCGGATTATTCCCACCGTTGTTCTCTCGGCCTCTCACGATCTGGACGATATCAAGAAAGCCTACATGCTGGGCGCGAGTTCCTACCATGTGAAACCGGGGAAATCAGAGGACCTGCGGCACCAGGTGAGGTTACTTTACGAATATTGGATGAGTTGTGAATTGCCTGCGGTGGATGAAACAGGGCAACAATTGCCGACATGCAGTGAAGGGAAGCTGGGCGAAAGATTTGCTGATTCCTTTTGATTCAAGTCCTAAAAACCTCCGCTCTGCGCACCATGATTACTAGAGGAAATCACCAGTGTAGACTCCCGTAGGTGGATCCCTGAAATTTTTCCTCTTCCGCTTATTCCCATTGCATCCTCAAAAGGTATCCATATGGTGCAATTCGATGAATTTGCGCCCTGAGGTCATTTTAATCGTCGAAGACAATGATGATCATGCGTTCTTCATTCAAAACGCTTTCTGTAAAGCGCGATTGGCCAATCCCACCTTTCGTGTCACCAATGGCGACGAAGCAGTCGAATATCTGCTTGGCGAAGGCAAGTTTGCCAATCGGGCCGAGTATCCACTGCCGAGTCTCATTCTGCTCGACCTGAAAATGCCCCGCCGAAATGGTTTCGAGGTCCTGGAGTGGCTCCGCAAACAGCCAGGTCTATGCGCCATTCGAGTAGTCGTCCTGACGACTTCCGATGAAGTTCGGGAAGTGAACAGGGCCTACGAATTGGGAGCCAATTCTTTCCTGGTCAAACCGCTCAACGTGGCTGACTTCATGCAATTGGTTCAAGCGGTCAATTCCTATTGGATGTTAATGAGCCAAACGCCGGAAGCTTCGCGGCAGGCAATCGAAGGTTCCTTTGGAAAGATCAACTCCTCCAAGCTCCCCGGCTAAGATCCCGGCTTCCTTTTTTGACTCACTCGATGTTGGCGTGGCTTCGCACAGGCGCGCTCTGTTTATTCGCTTTCGCCAGATCCCGGAGCACGGATTCGATTTTAGACGCGCTCTGAAAGACGATCTCCACTTCGGAAATCCGATTCTGCGAGGCAAAGTCATATGCGTGAATCGCCGAGGGGAAAGTCTTCGCCTTCTCTGGTGCCGCCACCCAACCGTCTGCGTTCTGAAGGAAACGCCCCGTTCTGTAATTCCGAATATAAATCACCCTCGTTCCCATAATTCAAAAACACTGTTACATCTGTATTAAGTGAAGCAACCGTGATGCGTTCTACTGGTATCCTGCAACGCGCCCTGCCTCGAAACGTGCCCGAAGTGTTTCGCTTCCTCAATTCGGACACCCTACCAATTTTGAATTGTGACGTGATTAGCGAATGCCCGCAGAACGGACCGCGGCTATGGGCGGAGCCCTAGCCGCACCACGTTGAAACGCCAGGCATCGTAGGAAATGATCAATCCAACCTACAATGCCAACGCGCTGCGGTTGCTCTTTCAGACACAACCGCGGTCCGTTCCTGCGGCCTTCACGCTCCCTCCTTCTATCTGTGGTCAGAGTCGCTAAAAAAAGTTCAGCCGCGTTCTTGAGGGAACGCGGCTGGTTCGTTAGGAATCGCATGGTGCGATAGTTCGTTTGTGTTTACACCATCGCGATGGACACGACTTCGCTCAGGACACTTTCGCCACCGTTGTTCACAGCAGTGATGGCGATCTCAACCACCGCATTGGCCGGCACATTCTCGAGGGTGAAATCCAGATCCGCTGGACTGCCTACCACGATCATGTCCTGGTTCACTCCGTTGATTTTCGCCCAGACGCGATAGTACTCTGCGCGCGCGGACCGTCTCCATTTTACCGAGATGGCATTCGGTCCCATGATGGTCACGCTGATTTTTTCCGGGCGATCCGGACGAGCCTTGCGACCCGGTTGATTCAGCCCAAACGCCGTCCAACGCGCATCGAGCGGATCAAGCTCCTGCGCGAGGGTGGAGATCGTGCCGCGAATGCGAAGGTGCAACTTCTTCGCCTTTGCGTCACGAGCGCGCAGCATGTTATCGACGACCGTTTCCTGACTGTTCACTGCAGCGATGGCGTCTTCGAGCGAGGTGTAGAGTTCACCCGTGCGCAGGATCGTGATGTTCTTGCTCGGGACCTCCAGGGCAGGGCGACCGGTGAGGTAGCTCTTGAAGGAACCGAGCAGGGGGAGGAGCTCCAGTTCCGAATAGGGCACCTTCAACGAGCCCAGGAGTCCGGTGCTGTCCCAGCTTTGATTATATTTGAAACCAAGCAGGGGCTTGAAGCTGTCCCGTGCTCCCATCAGGTAGGTGCGGCTTTCTACCTTCAATCCCTGAACGATGCCGACGCGGGTGGCGAGCTCATCCGCTGCTGTTCCGTAATTTGTAACTGCGGTCGTGACTCCGGCTACGTCAGCGCGGATCGCCAGAGCGGTGTTGGACCCCAGGCTAATAGTTGCGCCATGTTCGTCCGCGCCTTTAGCAAGCAGGGAGCCTTGTCCTGCCATTTCGAGCGGCTTTCTTGATGTTATGTTTTGCATACTTGTTATGTTTTCTTGTTTTTATTTTTTAGTGACTGATGTCCGCCACACTTTCAGCGTGTAACGAACGACCACATCATTTCACAGGGGGGGGGTCATCTGCTGACCCCCCCCTAAAGAAAAATCGATTTTTTTTAGGTGGGTGCTTCTCGTTGCCAATCAACGACTTCGGCCGATCCGGGAATCTAAAAATACCGAAGGTGGAGGTTCAAAAAACCATTTCAGCGCAAAGAAAGGGCGAAAAGAGGTCGTTGCACGCATTTTCAACGGCTTTTTCTTTCAGCAAAAGACGATGAAAACGTCGTTAACGGGAATTTCCATCAGTGAAAGACGATGAAAACGTGGTTAACGAGAATTTCCATCAGTGAAAGGCGATGAAAACGTCGTTAACGAGAATTTCCATCAGTGAAAGACGATGAAAATGCCATAAAGGGAATTTTCAGTGGGAAAAAGAGGATGAAACTTCTGGCACCCGGAATTAAGCGGCGCAAACACGGTGTTCCGAATCCCAAAGGGATTCCGCAACAAAGCCTAGGGTTGCGAGGTCGCCGAGCTACCCTAGGTAGACTTGCGATTGTGTTTACAACCTCAACGAGGTTGCGGGTTTCTGTTTTTGTTTCGCAACTCCGTTGGAGTTGTGGCGTGAGGGCGACTTTACCTAGGGTAGCTCGTGCCGAGCAACCCTAGGCTTTGTTGCGAAATCCCTTTGGGATTTGGGACTTGGTTGGCTTTGTTTTCCGGCGTTCTATTCTGTCGTGGCAGAATCCCAACGGGATTCCGCAATGAAGCCTAGGGTTGGGAGGTCGCCGAGCTACCCTAGGTAGGTTGGCGATTAGATCTACAACCTCACGGAGGTTGCGGATCAATCCCAAACGTATTGTTCATCCCATTCAATATCGTGTTTACGCAGAAGCACTCGCAACTCGTCCTGAAAACTCACCTTCTTGTGATGTTCTTCCTGGTTGGCAATGTATTTCAATACCTTGTCGACATTCGATTGGCTGACAGAAAAATCTGAGTAGCCTCGCTGCCACTGAAAGGCGGAATAGGCAGGTCCCTGTTCCTTAATCCATTCATTCGAAACGCGTTTCACCTCCTTCACCCAATCTGCCTGAGTAATGGTGCGTCCGAACCGGACTAGCATGTGCACGTGATCTTCAACTCCACCAACGAGAAGGGCGGGGCAGTCGAGGCGCTTGGAGACTTCGGCTAAATAGGAGTGTGCCGCATGACGCACGGAGTCATCTCGCAAAAAGGGACGGCGATCTTTCGTTGAGAAAACTAAATGGATGTAAACGGCAGAGAGTGACTGTGGCATTATGTTCCTTTGTTTTCCGCAACTCCGTTGGATTTGTGGTGTGAGGGCGACTTACCTAGGGATTCTCGTGCCGAGCAACCCTAGGCTTCATTGCGGAATCCCGTTGGGATTCAAGGCGAGAGAATCCTCAAAGGACTTTTGTTCAGGCTCCTTTGTTTAATTTATCCTGCTCCGCCATCACCTTCATCTGCTCACAAACAATCTTCTGTCCGGCGGCCAGGACGCGTTCCTGAAGTGGGAGCGGGCCGAGCACGACGATGTTTCCATGGTAGGAGGTTATCCATCGTTCGATTTCGTAGAGACTGGATAGGGTGAGATGCAGTTCAACGCTGCCGCAGGGAAGTTCGACCTGTTTGGTTTGTCCGCGCCATCTCTTTTCCCGGACGAAGTCGGCTGCTTTCGAGTTTGCGCGGAGGACTACGTCGTAAATCCCGTCGCCAGATTGGATCCCGAAACTGTTCTCCAGATACTTATCGATATTGAAATCATCCGGGCGTTTGAACAGGACGCCGGTTTCTTCGATGTTGCGCATCCGGATAGGGGCGAAACGGCGGACTTCTTTGCGTTCGTGATCGTAGGCGACTAAGAACCATTCCCCGTTCACACAAACGAAGTGATAGGGCTCGAGCAGGCGAGGTCGGTATTCGGTGTCCCCCGGTTTCTTATAAAGGAGTCTGATCTGTTTTCCAGCGACGAGGGCGCGACTGAGGATGTCCATTGTTTTCCGGTCGATGATTGATTCCGAGGAATAACGAATGGAAAAGTTTTTGCCGGCGTCGGTCACGGTGTAGGTGAAATCCTTGGAAAGGCCCCGCCGCACTTTCTTATGGATGCTGCGGAGGTGCTTTGACATTTCTGTCCCAGGAAGCTGGCTGTCGAGATGTTCCAACAAGGTAAGAACTCCGATTTCTTTTTCGGTGACCTGAAGGTTGAGAATCTCCGGAACGGGTTCGGTGTAATAGAGGCCGTTTTTATTCAGATCAAATTCGATCATGACACCGGACATATCCTCGAGAAAACGAATGTCGCGCTTGATAGTGGATTTGGTGACGGAGAGTAGCTTCGCAAGGGCCGGTTGCGTTGGATAGCGCATCGCCTGGATCTCCTTGTGGATCCGATTGCGCCGCAGCGTGCGCGGGCCTTCGTCTTGATCGCGCCCGAGTGGATTCGGTGATTCGTTTTTCCTCGCGGCGGATTTATTCGCTTTTGGAGTTCTCTTCTTGCCCTGTCCTTTTTTCCCATGTCCGGATTTCATGAGGGCGTTTATGAGGGAATCGGAGAGAAGAGGGAAGGGCGAAGTGGGAGATGAAGAACAAAAACCACAGATGAATAGATAAGGCTGGGACTCAACTACGGATATTGCCGGTGAGTCTAATCAATCGTTCTGACTTGCTCCGTGATCAGGTCGAGTTCCCTCTGAACCTTGCGCCAGTGGGTTCCTTTCCAGAAAAGTTTGCTGCATCGATCGCAGCGCCAGAATTCGTTGAGCCACAGGTAGGTCCTCGGTGGAATGGCCTCTTTGTAATGTTCTTTATCCACCACGAGAAGGTGACCGCTGCATTCCGTGCAACGGGAGGGGCGCCGCTCAAGGTGAAACTCGGCGAAGACAGCGGCGAGTTGTTCGGGAATGTGCAGGGCAGGGGGGAGCCAAAGGGAACGAAGGTGGGCGTCGCGCAGGACGCCTCGTTCCATCATGCCGCTGTCGGTGGTGAGAACGATCGCATCGATGGGGGTCGCGCGCCGTAAAAATTCGGCGTCGTCTATGCCATATTCCCAAAAGGCCTCGTAACCGGCGGCCCGGAGCCATCGCGCGAGTCCGCCCAGTCCGGCATCGCACCAGAAGATGATCTCGCGGTTGGTTTCATGGCGGGGCTCCGGTTTGCGATGAACCTGCAGTTTGCGTTGGATGGTTTCGTGAATCCGATGGTAGGCGACGGGCAGAAGGATGTTTTCGCGGACGCTCATCTCTTCCGCGCATCGGGAAAACCATTCGAGCGCCTTCTCCATCTTTCGCGGATGCAGAGGGGTAAGCAGGTGACGGAGTTTGGCTTCGTGCGCGACACGAATCCGTTTCATGGAGGTAAGTTCGCGTCCGGCGGTCTGTTTCTCAACCCCATCGGTTCGTAACCTTTCCTTTGGTGTTCTCCGTCCAAGCAGTCGATGAATCCCATGTTTCGGTTCTTTACGACAGGCACCCTTTTTCTGGCGACCTTTTCGGCAGTCGCTGCCGACGCCGGCAAATACAACGTCTTGTTTATTGGGGTGGACGATCTCCGGCCGGAACTGGGCTGCTATGGAAACAAAGTCATCAAGACGCCGCATATAGATAAGCTCGCGAGTCGGGGACTGGTCTTTAACCGGGCTTACGTCCAACAAGCGGTCTGTAGTCCTTCGCGCACGTCGTTGATGACGGGGCGCCGACCCGACACGACGAGGGTGTTCGATCTGGAAACACATTTCCGGGATCATATTCCAGATGTAGTCACCTTGCCGCAGCATTTCATGCAGAACGGCTATACTGCGCTCGCGATGGGGAAGATCTATCATAGCGGCTTCGACGACGATAAATCGTGGTCCATTCCACACTGGATGCCGGGTGGACCGGTCTGGGGGCCTGCGGGGGAAAAACTTCTGAAGCAAGTGGTGGAGAATGGCAAGACGAACAATTTTGAAGGGTTCCGAAAGAAAAAGGGGCAGCCGGTATTAAAAGGGTTGCCATGGGAGAAGGCTGATTGCACCGATAACGAACTGCCCGACGGAAAAACGGCGGATCACGCGATCGAGGCATTGCGCGAGAACAAGGACAAGCCGTTCTTCCTTGCAGTCGGTTTCGTGAAGCCGCATTTACCTTTCGTTGCCCCCACAAAATACTGGGACCTGTATGATCCTAATAAGATAGAACCGGCGAGCAACCCGCAGGCACCGAAGGATGCTCCAGGCTACGCGCTGACTGATTGGGGTGAACTGCGCACCTATATAGGTATGCCAAAGGCAGGGGCTTTAACGAAAGAACAGGCCCGGGAAGCTAAACATGGATACTACGCCGCAGTTAGTTATATGGACGCCCAGGTCGGGCGGGTGTTGGCGGAATTGGATAAACTGGGGCTGCGGGAGAAAACGATCGTTATCCTTTGGGGCGATCACGGATGGCAATTGGGCGAGCATGGTTTCTGGTGCAAACACACGAACTACGAAGTCGCCACCCGTGCTCCGCTGATCATTTCGGTTCCGAAGCAGAAATCCGCCGGGAAGAAATCCAATGCCCTGGTGGAGTTTGTGGATATCTATCCCTCCCTGGTCGAGTTGTGCGGCCTGAAGCTGCCCTCTGAACTGGAAGGGCAGAGTTTCAAACCTTTAGTTGACCGTCCCGATCTCTCCTGGAAGACGGCGGCTTTCAGCCAGTATCCCCGAAACATTCCCAATATTGGGAAAGCCATGGGATACACGATGCGAACAGATCGGTATCGCCTGACCAAATGGGCCGCCCCGGAAAAAGGGTTCGTGGAATATGAGCTCTATGATCACCAGAAAGACCCGCAGGAAAACATAAATTTGGCCGCAAACCCTGAGTATGCCGGGCGGCTTAAGCAACTATCCGCCCAGCTCGGCACAGGATGGCGCGGAGGACAAGGGGGAAGTCTCCCGTAAGTACTAGTCCTACAAATACCGGCTTTTCCCCTAGTGTAAAATCGCAAGATTGAGCTCGACCCAAGGCATAGTTCTTGAGTAAATACCCAGCTCCTAAAGTAGTGCACCAATTAAAATCAGAATGAAATCAAGATTCCTCGCATCTCTGCTAACAGTCCTTGGGACTAGCAGTTTGTTTGCCGTTCCCGTAGAAGTCACGCCAGCCACTGCCAGCCTCTCGGTTGACATTGCGGCCAATGCCTCAAGTCCTGGCTGGTCCACCCTGCCATCACTCGTCGTAACCGAGAAGAACAATAACCCGGGCAAAGCCTCCATCAGCGGCAGCGGAACATTCATCCTGAATGCACCGACTGGCTTTGTGTTCAACACGAACAGCGTTGTATCCACCTCATTTTCCGGCGGGGACCTCAGTTCGGTCAGCGCAACGGTCACCAGCCCAACGACGGTCACAGTGAATCTCACCGTGTCTGGGACTGCCAATCGCGATAGTTTTACCGTCAGCGGCATTGAAGCGCGTCCGATCAGCGGCACGACGTTGACCAGCGGTTCTATCACCCGCACTGGTACGGCCAGCGTTGATGGTGCGACCACTTTAGGCACCCTGACGAAGGTAGCCGGGGTTGCAGCGAGTCTCGAAATTGCGACGCAGCCTTCTTCTACTGCCAACAGCGGAGAGCCTTTTGCGCAACAACCTGTGATCGAGTTGCATGACCAGTTCGATCATTTGTCCGTGCGGGACACCAACAGTCTTGTGACCGTGGTCAGTGACGCTGGTGCGTTGCTCGGCACGACGGCCATCACTGCTGTGAATGGTGTTGCTGCTTATACTAACCTGGCAGCAACCGCTATCGGGACGAATATTTTGCAGTTCTCCAGTGGGGCATTGGCCTCCGTGTTCTCCACTCCGATCGAAGTGGTGGCCGGACCTCCGGTGGCAGCTGCTCTGGTCATTACCACGCAGCCATCCACGAATGCCACCGCTGGTGTGCAATTTGCGCAGCAGCCGGTGATCGCTGTTTATGACCAATACGGTAATGCATTCACGAATGACAATGTCAGTGTCGTGACTGCCGCAGTTGCAACGGGCAGCGGAGTTCTCCAGGGAACGGTGACCGCAACCGTAGTCGAAGGCGTCGCCACTTTCACCAATCTTTACCATAACGTCGCCGGTGACATCACTATCGGCTTCACCAGCGGAACGTTCAGCAATGCAGTTTCTGGAACTGTTTCTGTCGCTCCTGCTCAAGCAACGAATGTGGTTTTCACAACACAGCCCGGAAACGCTCTCGTCGGCCTTCCTTTCGGCACCCAGCCGGTAATTCAAACGGTAGATGCTTTCGGTAATCCTTCGACCGTCGGTCTGGGCGAAGTGGTTGACCTGAATGTTTCGTTGATCACGGATGGAACTGGTTCCTTGTCCGGCACGACGAACGCAAATATCGGAACGACCGGTGCTAATGGCACAGTCACCTTCACCGACCTCGAAATCAGCGCCGCTGCTCCGAATAACCAATTGGTTGCCACCGTCACTGGTTTCACCACGGTTACGAGCGACGTTTTCGCAGTCACCAGCGTAGTGCCGACTCAGATCGTTATTGTCACCCAGCCTTCCAGCAATGCAGTCGCTGGTGTGGTTTTTGAACAACAACCTGTTCTGAACCTTGTTGACACTAATGGCAACCTCGCCATGGACGACAACAGCACCGTCGTAACGGTTACCGCCAGCTCTGGCGCTCTGCAGGGAACGCTGCAAGCAACTGCAACCAACGGTGTTGTGACCTTCACTGATCTCTCCCGCGCTCTTGCAGGAACAATCACTCTGAATTTCTCTGCTCCGAACCTCACTGGTGCAACTTCGGAAGTTATCACGGTTAGTGCGGCTCCGGCTACAACTCTCGCTTTCACGACGAGCCCGGGTGTGGCTCGCGTTGGTTCTCCTTTCGGTGTGCAACCGGTAGTAGTAACTCGCGATGAATTTGGTAACCCGAGCACAGTTGGACTCGCCGGCGACCAAATCGTTGATGTTTCTCTGACCTCCGGAACGGGAACGTTGCTCGGAACGACCAGTGCCAATATCGGAACCAATGGTGGCAATGGCTCCATTCAGTTCACGGATTTGCAGATTGATGTGGCTGGAACGGGCAAGCAGTTGACTGCGACCAATGACTTGCTGGCGTCTGCTACCAGCGCAACCTTCTGGGTTGGTGGTGTGATTCCGGCTGACGCGATTGTTCCGGTGGATACTTCAATTAGCGGTTCAGTCAATTTGAATGGCCCCGTCTATTTAGAAGCAGCCAGCGGTGATGTTGGAGTTGGCACCATTACGCTCACCCCGCCTGCCGGATTTGAATTCGTTTTCGGTAATCAAGCTCCCCGCGTGCAGATTCACCGTCTCGCCGGTTCAAGCGCTGGAAGCATCAATGGAGTCAGTAACGGATCGCCGATTGATATTACTTCTTACTCCGCTACCAATGTCACTTACACGATTACTCAGGCAAGCAGCGGTGGAACGATCAACTCCATTACCTGGAGCAAGATCGGTGTCCGTGCGTTAAGCGGAGTTGTCACCAGTGGCGATATCACTCATACCGGGACAGCGACCTTGGCTGCGGTCACGAATGGTGTGACCAGCTTTGGTCACTTGCAATCTGTGGCTGGTCAATTCGCTACTTTGGCAATTATCACCCAACCTTCTTCCACAGCGAACGCCGGTGTGGTCTTCGCACAACAACCGGTGCTCCAATTGCAGGATCAGTTCGGCAACGCGCTGACCAACGACAACACAACGGTTGTCACAGCCACTGCTAATGGTTCGAACACACTCGTCGGAACGACGATCGTGACTGCGACGAACGGTGTGGTCACCTTCACCGATCTCGCCTACAACACTTCTGAAACGATCACCATCACCTTCACCGCTGGTGCAGCGTCGGTTACTTCCAATCCGATCGTAGTCGGTGCCGGAGCAGTTACCGCACTCGTCTTCACGACCGAGCCGGCAACGGCTGTTGTGGGTTTGCCGTTCACGACCTATCCGGTGGTGCAGACTGTGGATCAATTTGGTAATCCTTCCACATTCAACCTTCCGGGCACTCTCCCGGTGTTGCTTACTCTGACCAGCGGCACAGGCCCGCTGACTGGAACGGTCATCCTCGACATCGGTACCAATGCCGGCAATGGCACGGTGACCTTCTCCAATCTTCAGATTAACACGGCGGGCGTCAGCAATCAGTTGACTGCCTCTGCTCCGGAGTTAACAAATGCCGTAAGCGCATACTTCACAGTTGTCGCTGCGGATCATTTGGAATACGTCCAGGGTGATGGACAGACTGCAGTTGCTGGAAATGCAGTTGCAATCAATCCTACTGTTCGCGTGGTTGACGCTCAGAGTAACGCAGTTGCCGGAGCAACGGTTACCTTCACCGTTCAAAGTGGTGGTGGCAGTGTCAGCCAGACAACGGTGGTCACCGATGAAAACGGTCTAGCCTCCACGGTGTTCACCCTGGGTGGAGTTCTCGGTGACAGCAATCAAGTACTGACTGCCTCGGCCACTGTTCCCGGAACCCCAGCTTCGATCACGTTCTATGCAACTGCCACGGTTGGTCAGGCTGCACAGCTTGGTATCGCAACTCAGCCTTCGGCCACCGCAACCGCTGGCGAAGTATTCGCCCAGCAGCCGGTCATTCGCATCGAAGACGCCTTCGGCAACTTGATTGCTGATGACAACACGACTGTTGTAACCGTCGGAATCAATACTGGAACCGGTGCCCTTAACGGTGTGCTCACCGCCACGGCAACCAACGGTATCGCGACCTTCACCAACTTGTCTTACAACGTTGCAGAAACAATCGACCTGGTGTTCACATCAGGCGCTTTGACGAACGTTGTTTCGAATCCGATCGTTGTGAGTCCGGCGGTTGTCGCTGGATTGGCCTTCACCACTCAACCTGGTGATGCTTACACCGACGAGATCCTGAATCCGCAGCCTGTGGTTAAGTCGCAGGACGAATTCGGCAACGACTCCACTAACGGTCTTGCTCAATCGTTGATTGTTTCCGTTGAATTGACATCCGGAACCGGCGAACTCCTCGGAACCACCAATATCGATATCGGTCTGGGCGCTTCGGCGGGTGTGGCTACGTTCACAAATCTGCAAGTTACCTTTGGTGGCCTCGACAAGCAGTTGACCGCCAGTGCTGATGGTTTGACGGACGCAACCAGCGACACCTTCCGTATTGGTGGTGTTGAACCCGGCACAGCTCCGATCGCTCCAGCAAACGGCAGTTCAGTTGCCCTGACTGGCCCGGCCTATTACGAATTGAACAGCGGTGATGTGGGCGTCGGCACAGTTGTGTTGAATGCTCCGGCTGGATTTGAATTCGATACGAACAGCGCTGCCGTGGTTCGCGTAACGCGCATTAGTGGCAATGGTTCTCCCGCGAATAATATCAACGGTGCGAACAACGGTAAGAACGGAACAGAATATCCTGTCACCGTTACTCCGACGCAAATCACATTCACCGTCACCAGCCCGAGCACAAACGGAGTTACCGATTTACTCACCTGGGAAGGTATCCTGGTCAAGTTAGGTGTGGGCGCGGTTTCCGTTCCGAGCGAGATCACCAAGACCGGCACTTCTGTTATGGAAGCCGTTGTGGATGGTGTCACAAGCTTTGGAACCTTGACCGGTGAAGCTCGTCCTTCAGTGATCATTATCACCACTCAGCCTTCGAGCACTGCCACTGTTGGTGTCCAGTTTGCCCAACAACCGGTTGTTCGCGTGGAAGATCAGTTTGGTAACCTCTGGACCAACAGCAGCGTAACCATCACCGCAGTTCGTAACGCTGGTGAAGGCACTCTGCAAGGAACCCTCAGCGTGCAAACAGTAAATGGCATCGCGACCTTCACAGATCTCAGTCACGATACAGTCAGCACAATTACGATCAACTTCACGGGCGTGAACCTCGCCACTGCAACCTCTGGTAGCATTGTTGTCACTCCTGTTGGTGGAAAACTGGACCAGACCATTACGTTCGCTCCGTTGACGGATAAGAATGTCAATGATAGTCCATTCACGGTCAGCGCAACAGCGTCCTCTGGATTGCCGGTTACGTTCATCATTGTTTCGGGTCCGGCTACAATCACGAATAACACCATCACACTCACTGGTGCTGAAGGAACGGTCGTGGTTCGTGCCTCGCAGGCAGGTGATGCAACCTACAATGCGGCTCCGGACGTGGATCGCAGCTTCCAGGTAACTGCCCAGGGTAAACTGAACCAGACCATCACGTTTGCTCCGTTGACCGACAAGAATGTCAATGATGGTCCATTCACGGTCAGTGCAACAGCGTCATCCGGATTGCCGGTCACGTTTAGCATTGTTTCCGGTCCGGCTACTATCACTAATAACACCATCACACTCACTGGTGCGGAAGGAACGGTTGTTGTTCGTGCCTCCCAGGCCGGTGATGGAACATACAATGCGGCTCCGGACGTGGATCGCAGCTTCCAGGTAACTGCCCAGGGTAAACTGAACCAGGTCATTACCTTCGCTCCGCTTCCTGACAGAACGTTTGGTGACGCTCCGTTTACAGTGAATGCCACGGCATCTTCTGGTTTGCCGGTGACCTTCAGCATCGTTTCTGGTGATGCAACGATCTCCAACAATGTTGTGACAATCACGGGTATCGGACCCGTTGTGATCCGCGCATCGCAGGGTGGTGACGCGACTTACAATGCAGCGCCGAATGTCGATCGTGAATTCAACGTCAATCCTTCACCAGTCGGCACTGTGAAGTCTGACCTGAACGGCGATCTCAAAACGGATATCTGGTTCCAGAATGGAACACGCGTCATCGTTTGGTTGATGAACGGCCTCCAGTTTGATCGTGGTGTTGCTGTGAGCGGCCAGTACAGCTCATTGGCATGGAAAGTAGTTGGCCAGGCCGACTTCAACGACGACAAGAGGCAGGACATCGTGTGGCAACACACTGACGGTCGCATGGCTGTGTGGTACATGAATGGCACTCAACGTGACAGCATTGCTGCCATCCGCGCGATTGGCAGTGGTTGGAAAGCAGTGGCTGTTAGCGATATGAATGGTGATTCCTCACCTGACATCGTATTCCAGGCGGCAGACGGTCGTGTGGCAGTTCGTAATATGCAGGGAACCAATGTGGTCGGTATCAACGTCTACACTCAGCCTAATTCTGCCGGTTGGCGGGTCGCTGCGGCTGGAGATATGGACCATGATTCTATCGGTGACCTGCTGGTGCAACACACCAATGGGGTAGTCGCCGTATGGAAAGGTCAGAACCGCAGTTTTGTGACGAGCAATGGTGGACACGTTCCTACTGCTACGTTCGGCGCGTTCGGCGAAGTCCTTCCTGTGAACGGTGGCAGAGCTATCGTATGGGATGTGGTCGGCCTGGGAGATTTGAACCAGGATCAGAACCTCGATATCCTTCTGCTCAATCCGGATGGCCGCCTCGCAGTTTGGACAATGGACGGCACGACCAAGATCGGTCGCGCGGACATTCGTCCTGATCGTCGCGTTACGAACGCCACGGTTGTTGGTCCTCGATAACCTTAGTTTCTTTATCTCACGGCGGCTGTGCGCAAGCACAGCCGCCTTTTTTTTGACTAGGGGCGAAGATCCGGTAGTTGTTTTTGCTTGCCTAGTGGATCTCGACGGTGACGAATCGGCAGATCTGATCGTACAGCATACGAACGGACGAATTGCCAGGTGGAAGGGGCAGGGGTTTGCTCAAAAAGTCCTGCTGAACAACTCCAGAGTCTGGCCGATGAACGGTGTGCAAAAAACCGGTTCGGTAATTTTGCGGGATGGTATCCGAGTTGTGACAGCCGCTAAAGTAGCTGGTCCTCGCTAAGCATTTATTTTTCACGGCGGCTGTGCCACAGGCGCAGCCGCTTTTTTTTCCTGGGGAACGATGGTAAATAGGTTGAAAAATTTTCTGGGATTGGATTTCGAACAAGCCGAATGATCGATGAATGGTGTATGATACTTGCATGCTGGTCGTTAGGGGTTTGTACGTAAAGGTACGGACTGGACCAGAGCCCGGCATTTTATACTCTATAGCTTAATGATTTCTATCGTTTTAGCCGATGATCATCACCTTATTCGCAAGTCCTTGCGGATGATGATCGAAGCCGAACCGATTTTCCGAGTGATCGGTGAGGCCGAAGATGGGCGTGAAGCGATTGCATTGGTTGAAAGACTTAAGCCCAACCTGTTGCTCCTTGATCTTGCGATTCCAAAAGTGCATGGCCTCGATGTGATCCGGGAGGTAACGAAATCGACCTCGACGCGTGTGCTTGTTCTCTCCATGCATTCCACAGAAAGCTATGTTGCAGAAGCGTTGAATAATGGCGCCAGCGGTTACCTCATCAAGGATGCAATGCCTGCACATCTGATTTCGGCCATTCGACAGGTTGCGGAAGGCGGCACCTTTCTTTCAGCGACTTTGCGAGCCGAAACTGTCGGGGGCAGGCGCCCTGGACATGAAACAGATCTCCTGGATTCTTTGACCCGCCGCGAGAAGATTGTCCTGCAACTCGCAGCGGAGGGGCACAACAACACCGCGATTGCCAGGAAATTGGGATTGAGCGCTCGCACTGTTGAAAGTCATCGCGCGAGCTTGATGCGAAAACTTCAATTACGCTCGCAAACGGACATTGTCTGCTTTGCGGTGCGCAAGAATATCATTTCCGTTTAGCTTTCCTCGGGCGGCCTTGGACAGGAAGGTCTGCCGAAGGGTTCAAGGAATCGGCTCCCACAATAATCCTTGCCGATTGGCCCTTCACTGCCCGATTCACTGGGCGGCTCTGCCCCAATGGACAAGCGCATTTCGGAGCGACTTGGAAGGTCCTGAATTTCCTGTTTCCATCGAAAACATTCACACCTGTCTAACGCATCTGGGCTCAGGTGATTCCGCATAAAACAAAACTGTTCCGCCGGGGTGCAGTGAAGAAGATTGCTCTCTAGCTTCGGGATCGTTCGGGACCACTTGGGATGATCAAAATGAACACTGCCAAAAGCTTTGAAATAAATTTTGTTGATCGGGGTTGGATGATTCAACTGGGAAAAATGAGCCGCTACGCAAATCGCATTGTGCTCAAGAATTTTGAACACTCGGTCGCAAGCCGGTCCTTTGTAATGAGCATTTCCGCTGAGACTCGCCTGGAGGTGACCTCATGGGACGGCGACCTCGTAATGGAGCGAGCCCTTTAAGGATCAGTTCTAATCAACGCCGCCCGCACTCGTTCAGCAGATATCTCAATCTGTAAACCAGCGGCTCGAGCGTATTCCATAAGTAGTTGGTGGGTAGCAATGGCCAAAGGATCGGATGTGACAGCTTTCGTTCTCTCAATATCCAGCTGCAAACTCAGAGTTGTGTCCGTCTCCGCCAAAGAAATGGACACGCGATCCGCTCCCTCTCGCCTGGCAAGCCAGATAATTTCCTGGGCAACATGGTAGAGTGCCTGTGCAATGCGATCGTCGGTAATGCGAATCACTTTCTCGCAGTGAAACGCGCAGGGGAGTGTATTGCTGGTCCTTTCGGCCAGCTTGCTTAGTTCCGTGAGCAGAGCAGTGGGACTGACACGCAAGGGTTGCAGCCCGTCGTATAAGCTTCGTGCCTCCATCTGCGATTTTTCCAGCAGGGCCTGGAACATTTCGATTTCGGCCGCATCAATCGGCCTCGACGCTTTCAGTTGACGCAGGAGTCGTTCACCACAGAGCGACATCGCTGCCAGGCTTTGGCAGACGCTGTCGTGCAACTTCTGGCCGATCAACTGTCGCTCCCGTTCTATCGCATCGAAGGTGTCCACGGTGTTTAGAGCGTCAGTGGGTAACAGGGGATCCGTTCCGCCGCCGCCTCTGTCAAAAGTTTTTCAAGATCTACGGCTCTGAAAGGCTTAAGCAAGTGGGCACGAAATCCAGCCGCACGGCTTCGCTCGATATCATTGCTCATCCCGAAGCCGCTGACCGCAATGGCATAGATAGGCCGAGTCAGCTGCGCAGCCTTCAGCAAGTCCCAGCCGGTTCCATCCCCAAGACCTATATCGCAAATCAAAACCTGGCACGACTCTGCTTCCAGCTTCGGAACACCTTCAGCGACGGTGCGCGCCGTGAAAACTTCGTGTCCCAGGTCCTCCAGTAAAATCTTCAGCCAATACAATGTATCGGGATGATTCTCGACCACCAAAATGCGCAGTGGCCACGTCGAAGCGTTTTCAGAATTCATAATTTAAAGGCAGCCTCACCGTAAACGTCGAACCTTTCCCCTTACCGAGGCTTGAAGCCTCGATGGTCCCGCCATGCGCCTCTACCGCCGCTTTAGAGATGGCAAGGCCGAGGCCAAGGCCGCCGAATTCTCTTCCGATCGAGTCATCCCCCTGCCGGAAAGCTTCAAAGATGTTTGGTAAAGTCGATGGATCAATCCCTCGTCCCGCATCTAAAACTTCCAGCACAATAAATCCGGGCTCGTCCCGCGAACGAATTGAAATTTTTCCCGCTTCCGGAGTGAACTTGGATGAGTTCTTGAGGAGATTCCAAAACACCTGTTGGAGCCGGGTCGAGTCCCCGCGGAAGTTCGGATTAGTTGCAGTCAGCTCCAGCGTTAGCTTTTGCTCCTTAGCCTCCAGGTCCGCGCCGGCAATCTCCACTGCCGCCCGGATGGCATCATTGATATCGAGTGGAGCAGGGTGCAGGTCCAACTTGCCGTGCGCAATCCTCGTCAGGTCGAGCAGATCGTTGATGAAATGCATCTCCATTTCCACGTTGCGCTGAATCATTCTCAACGCTTCCTCTGCGCGGAGAGGTAAATCTTTTTGGCGCAACATCGCTTCCGTGGCGGTTAGAACCGGCGTCAGAGGGGTCCGGAGTTCGTGGGAGAGCATCGCCAGGAACCTGTCCTTCGTCTTGTTCGCGGTTTGCGCCGCCTTGTGAGCCCGGGTCGTTTGTTCCAAGGCCACTTCCAGTTCCCCCCGACTGATTCGAAGAGATTCTTCAGTGCGTTTGGCGACCGTAATATTCACAAAGGTAAATACAATGCCAGCAATCCGGTCATCCAGCGTTCGGTACGGCAGGGACCGCGCCAGATACCAGTCGTTGTCGCGTCCCCGCACTTCACGTTCGATCGGCACCAACGTCTGCAGAACTTGCTCCGCATCGCCAATGAGCTCGGGATATTCGATGCGGACGGTTAAGTCACCCAGGGGCCGGCCGATGTCACCCGGAATCAGGTGAAAGAGTGAAACCGCAGGGGGAGTATAACGGGTGATATGCAACTCACGATCGAGGAAGATGGTCGCGATAGCAGTGGAAGCCATCAGGTTGTGCAGATCGCTATTGGAATGGCCAAGTTCTTCCACCTTGCTCTTGAGCTCCTGGTTGACCGTGGTCAGCTCCTCATTGATCGATTGTAATTCCTCCCTGCTCGTTTCCAATTCCTCCGTCGCGGAGCGCAACTCCTCGTTCATGGCCTGGAGTTCCTCGTTGCTCGCCCTGAGTTCTTCCGTGCTGGATTCGTGTTGCTCCACTGTGTCGCGCAAACTCCCTTTCATCCTTTCCAGCTCTCGTTCCAACTGGCGAACAACCGGTTCCGGTTCCGTTCTGGCTGGTTGCACATCGATCGATACTCCCGGATCGACCGCTTCAAACGTGACCAGCAGGAAGCCGGGTGCGAGATCTTGGGCGGGGGTCACGTGCATGTTGATGGCTTTGGTGGAACCTTCCATTTCCACCATCATACGGGAGACATCTGCCGGTTCATCGGTTTCCGCCGCACGGAGCAGAGCAGCACGCAACTCAAGACGTAGAGCAGGATGAATTACCCGCAGCAGATGCACCGAGGGTTGGCCACCGGTGAATTGCAGAAAACGACCCGCATGGGGGGATAGATGCACAATCTCATGATTGTGATTTACCAGCACGGAGGGAGATGCGAATCGTTCAATCAATTGAAAATGCAGTTCTCCCAAAGAAGCCCCTCCTTCGCTCGGGACACGCGGCGACG
The DNA here is from genome assembly GCA_046597605.1 of Limisphaerales bacterium. GTDB lineage: Bacteria > Verrucomicrobiota > Verrucomicrobiia > Limisphaerales > JACDHS01 > JACDHS01. Next base: position 19,127 of record JBKJKE010000235.1, read on the forward strand.
GAACCGTGGCGTTTTGGTCGAATACCGGGCTCGGCAAGACCGGGACGTCTTTGAAACTCTCTTTCATCTGGATCGCCTTGGAGATAGTACCGGAACCAATCGGTACTGGCAGGGTGGCTCGAATACCCGGACGCTGCATGTAGATCCGATATTTTTTACTTACAGGGGTAAAGAGCGAACTGTCTTCTTCCACATTTTCAGATGCGCCAAGAAAGAGCAACCCGTTCGGTTTCAATGCGAAGTGAAACGTCTCGATCGCCCGTTTTTGTGCAGCCTGGTTCAGGTAGATCAGGAGGTTCCGACACGAGATCAGGTCCATTCTTGAGAAAGGGGCGTCCTTCAAAAGGTCATGCGCCGCGAAAAGAACCATTTCTCGCACATCTCGTTTTACCCGGTAACCGTGAGGTTCCTTCACAAAGAATCGTCGGAGCCGATCTTCCGAAACATCTGCCGAGATGGCGTCAGGAAAGAATCCGGATCGAGCCACCTGGATAGCCTGTTCATCCAGATCACAGCCAAACACCTGCACGGCAGGAGGGTTTTCTAAACTGCGGGCATGTTCCAGCAGGAGTATCGCCATGGAATAAACCTCTTCGCCCGTGGCACATGCCGCCACCCACACTCGGACCACATCGCCGCTTCCTTTGCCTTGGAATAAACCGGGAATCTGCCGGGTAACACAGTCGAAGGCCTCACGATCGCGGAAGAAATTGGTGACACTGATCAGAAGATCCTGGAGCAGCGCTCCCGCTTCACCCGGTTGCGTGCGCAGGCAGCTAAGATAACCGACAAGGTCGTCGACTCCATTCACCTGCATCCGACGTGCGATACGGCGAACGACTGTGGCCCGTTTGTAGTAACTGAAATCCCGGCCCGTGCGAGTCCGGAGAAACGCTAGCACCTCCCGCAACGCCGTTTCCCGCTGGTTCGCTTCAAGTTGCTGTGGCACCATGGAAGGCGGCCCTATCTCAGAAGGGAGCTTCAGGCGGCCTTCGAAATCCCGATACTGAATGACCCGCTCCGGCATCTCCGCCACTTTGAGAATCCAGTCGACCATCCCCGTGTTGATGGCCGATTGCGGCATGCTTGAGTGCTCCGCCTCGTCGGGATCCTGGGCAATCGTTAATCCTCCCCGTTCTTTGATTCGCCTCAGTCCAATAGCTCCGTCGCCATCCGCCCCGGACAACACGATGGCCGTCGAATGCGGGCCATGAGTGTCCGCCAGGGAACGGAAAAAGAGATCCACTGCAACACGTTTGCCGCGCTCGTTTAGCAAATCTGTCAGCCGGAAGTGCCCGTCGGTTAAAGTCAGGTGCTTGCCGGACGGGATCACATAGACGGTATCAGGCTGAATTTTTTCCCCGTCAGCTGCCGCTTTCACTGGCATCTCGGTGGAGCGTTGCAGTACCTGATCCATCGTGCTCTCATGCTCCGGGGAAAGCTGGAGGATGACGACATAAGCCAGCCCCGTGTTTGGAGGGGTCTTTTTAAAGAATTCACGCAGCGCCGGGATGCTTCCTGCTGAACCCCCGAGTCCCACCACTGGCAGTTCGTGGTAACCCCGGGTGGGAATGGAGTTGTCGATCTCGTCGCTCATCTCCTGCTCGAACTCGTCAGGGTTAACAAGTGGCAAGCCAGATCGCGAGTTGGTTAAATCGTCTGGGGTGGTCATAATCTTCCTTCGTAGGCTCTCGTGTGCGTCTCCGTACAATATCCCAAACCTGAGGATGTTTTAGTAAAAATTAGCGCGCAAGGAATGAAATTTTTGATTCTCTACTCGTTTTCCGCGCCTGACCTTCAACGGCGGGGCAAGCACTTATATCGCTTGAGTCGTGCCCGATCGGGATGAACGTGCGTCTATTTCAAAAAACATAATTTGGTCAGGGATGGGGAAATAGTTGCAGTAAAGAACATGCCCTCATTACGGACAACACCTGGTCAAATCACGTATCATGCTAACCGGTCGAGATTATTTCCTAAAACTTGTCTAATGGGTTTGATCCTCCCGTTCTTACTGGGGAAATGAGGCGTTAAGAATGCCCGGCCAGAAATGGCCGGGTCTTTTTATGCATGCGGCAGACTATTGCTGTCGTGTTAAAATAAAAGCACCACTCTGTGATAGACCCTTGCACTAAAAAAGTTCAGCCGCCTTTTGGGTAAAAGGCGGCTGCTGTGGTTTATGGAATCGCAGGATGCGACAAAGGTCGGATGTGTCAGACCGCGGCGAGGGCAATACTCACCACTTCACTGCGCAGACTTTCGCCACCGTTGTTTATCGCCGAAACCGCAATCTCAACCACGCTATTGGGAGGCAGGTTCTCCAGCGTGAAATCGAGATCTGCCGGACTTCCCACCGCAACCATATCCTGATCCACCCCGTTGACCTTCGCCCAGACGCGATAGTAATCGGCGCGGGCTGCCCGGTTCCATTTCACTGAAACCGCATTGCTCCCCATCAATGTGATGCTGAGCTTTCCCGGACGATCCGGGCGCGCTTTGCGGCCGGGTTGATTCAAGCCGAAGGAACCCCAACGCGCATCCACTGGATCAAGCTCCTGGGTAAGAGTTGCAATGGTTCCTCGAATGCGGGAATGCAGCTTCCTCGCCTTGCCATCGCGAGCGCGCAACAAATTCTCGACGACGGTTTCCTGGCTGTTCACTGCGGCGATTGCATTTTCCAGTTCTGTGTAGAGCTCGCCCGTGCGCAGGATAGTGATGTCCTTACTCGGAACCTCCAGGGCAGGACGGCCTGTGAGGTAGCTTTTGAAGGAACTCAACAACGACAACAAGCGCAATTGTGAGTTCTCGACTTTCAACGAGCCGACCAGGCCTGTACTGTCCCATCCTTGATTATACCGATGGCCGAGGAGCGGTTTGAAGCTGTCACGTGCGCCCATTAGATAACTGCGGTTCCCCTTGGTTAATGCCTGCACGATGCCGACCCGGGTGGTGAGCTCATCCGCCGCTATGCCGTACGCGGCGATCGCATTGGTGACCGCCGCCACATCCGCGCGGATCTTTACCGCGGTGTTGGATCCCAGGTCGATAGTTGCGCCGTGTTCATCGGCACCTTTGGCGAGCAGGGAGCCTTGTCCTGCCATCTCGATAGGGTTGGAGCTAATTACATTTTCCATATAGTTTCTTTCGTTGTTTTATTTGTTTTTCGGTCAATTGATCGTTTCGACATCATTGTGGAACGAACAGGACCATCCTCTCACGGGGGGTGTGACAGGAGGTGTCACACCTCAAAAATAGTTTAAAATATTTTTTATTGGTGCCAGTCGTTGCGAATCACGCGGCTTTGCGGCCATTTTTGGGCTGATATGTGGAAAAGGTCGGAAGAAAAAAGGTTAACTGAGGATCAAAAGTGGAAGGGAAAGTCGTAAAGAGGAATGGCCTCATCCCCAAGCCCAAAGGGATTCGAGTCCCGGAAAGGGTCGAAGGAGATGACCTTGGATCTGAAATCCCAAAGGGATTGCGAAACAAAGCCCAAGGGTTGCTCGGGACGAGCTACCCTGGGTAAAGTCGCGATTGAGTCAAACTCCAAAGGAGTTGCGCATCAGTCCCAAACATACTGTTCATCCCATTTGATCTCGTGTTTGCGCAGAAGTATTCGCAACTCGTCTTGAAAATTCACTGTGCGGTGGTGTTCTTCCTGGTTGGCAATGTACTTTGATACTTTGTCTATGTTCGATTGGCTGACGGAAAAATCTGAGTAGCCCCCTTGCCATTGAAACGCGGAGTAGGCGGAACCCTGCGCCTTAATCCATTCATTCGAAACTCGTTTTAATTCTTTCACCCATTCTGCCTGCGTAATGGTGCGTCCAAACCGGGCCAACATATGTACATGATCTTCGACACCCCCAACCAGAAGAGCGGGACAGTCGAGTCTTTTGGAGACTTCCGCCAAATAGGCGTGGGCGGAGTTGCGGAGCGAGGCGTCCCGGAGAAATGGACGTCTATCTTTTGTGGAGAAAACGAGATGAATGTAAACAGCTGAGAGCGATTGTGGCATATGTCCCTTTGGTCCTGTGCGCAACTCCTTTGGAGTTGTGACTCAATTGCGACTTTACCCAGGGTAGCTCGTCCCGAGCAACCCTGGGCTTTGTTGCGGAATCCCTTTGGGATTCGGATTGTACGAAGCTCGCACTTCTGGAAAAAGACGATCGGGGAAGTTTAAACGCAGTTTTCCATTGGAAAAAGACGATTGGGGAAGTTTAGACGCAATTTTCCATTGGAAAAAGACGATTGGGGAAGTTTAGACGGAGTTTTCCATTGGAAAAAGGCGATCGGGGAAGTTTAGACGCAGTTTTCCATTGGAAAAAGACGATTGGGGAAGTTTAAACGTAATTTTCCATTGGAAAAAGACGATTGGGGAAGTTTAGACGCAATTTTCCATTGGAAAAAGACGATTGGGGAGGTTTAAGCGGAGTGAGTTGTCCAGGCCAGCGGCCATTTAGTAAGGGCGGCGAAGCCGCCGAGGGTAGCGGCTGGGCGCGCTGCGCCGGCCCCGGCCGCGTGCAGCGGGCGGAACCGCCATCGAAGCCGTCGGCGTGAGAATGCATCATACGCTCCGTTCGTCTTAGGGACAGGCATCTAAACTTCGCACGACGCTCTCGATGCTTCGATTCCGACACGCTGGTACGCGGTCGGGGCCGGCGCAGCGCGCCCAGCCGCTACCCTCGGCGGCTTCGCCGCCGTTTTCGTTGACTAAACGGCAGTGGCCGCTGGGCTGGGCTGAGGGATTTCGGCCCGTTGGGCCTTGGCGCAGAATGCAAAACACGTCGCAACCACGACATGCAACCTGTCGTCTCACCCACTTTTAATCACACCCCTCATCACGCAAATGAACGCCCGTTTTTGGTGGTAAAGGCCATTGGGGAAATAAAACGGAGTGTCGTGCAAAAAATTTGCTTTCCCCAATCGTCTAGGGAATTCTCTGGCCCGTGTCGGCTCACAATCTCTCATTTCTTCCGATTCAATGGAAGTTTCAGCTATTCGTCGCTGAGGAATCTGCCAGCACTCGAACGTTTATGAATCGTGTGCGGGCGGCGTGTGAGAAGGCTGGGCACAGCGGATGCTCGATTGAGTTGGTTGATCTGAAGAAAACCCCAGAGGCAGCGGAAATGCATCGGGTTACCCTGGTCCCAATGCTCATCCGTCTGGAACCTAAGCCGGTTCGCCGGCTCTTCGTTGATTTCCTGGATGAAGAAGAGCTGATTGCGGGGCTGGGTTTTGAGGTCTGATAGATAACAAAACCGGAAAGATCTCAAGGCGATCATGAGGGCGCATTCCGTGAATTTCTTAATTTTTTATCAGGACGCCACCAGTTGACCCTGTGCATTTCTTTTTTCTAAATTGTTTCCTGTATGAACGATGGCATACAGAGAAGCATCGATAAGAATAAAGCGCGCCTCAAAGACGGCGAAAAGCAGTTGGAACATTTTGGTGCAACTCTCCGGCAACACGAAGCAGAAGCAGAACGACGGATCGTGGAAAGGAAGAAGTATCGTCCAGCCCGGCCCAGGTAGCTTTCCCTTTATCTATGACTTCCACCTCTTCTCTCTTAGCCTTTTGGCAGCTCGATCCAGAACCGGCTTCCTCCCCCCGGCTCTGATTCCAAGCCGATCTTGCCGTTCATTCGTTCGACCCCTTTGCGCACGATGGAAAGGCCTATCCCTGTTCCGGCAAAGCGCCCTCCATGCAGTCGTTCGAAGACACGGAAGACGCGTTCGTGATGTTCCCTTGGAATTCCCACTCCGTTGTCCTGCACCCACAAGCGGACCATTCCCCCTTTTTCTTCCGCCCAAAAACGAATCCGCGGCTGCACCTCGGGATCAATGAATTTCAGGCCGTTGCTGAGGAGGTTTGCAAGCACTTGCGAGAGTGTAGCGGCGTGAGCACGGACCGTTGGAAACGGCTGGAGGGCTTCGACCTGTGCGTTGGTTCTTTCGATTTCCGTTCCGCATTGAAATAGGGCGTTTTCCCACGCAGATAGAACACTCACAGGCTCAAATTCCAGGTCAGCTCGCGAGGTGCGTCCGAAGGCGAGGAGATCCATGATCAACTTGTCCATGAACTCAGACGACTGGTTAATCCGCTTGAGGTAATTGCGCGCAACATCGTCCAGCGAACTGGCGTAGTCTTCGAGGAGGATGTGGGAGAATCCCAACATGGAGCGGAGCGGGCTGCGCAAATCGTGTGCGATAGAATAAACAAAGGCTTCCAGTTGTTCGTTGATTTCGCGCAGTTCCGCAGTTCTGCTCTGAACGGTTCGCTCCAGTTTTTCCTCTGCGCGTTTCTGATCATCAATGTCGGTATTGGAGCCGATCCACATCAAAATATCATTGTTCGGGCCACGCAGCGGATGCGCACGGGTCAAATGCCATCGGTAGATGCCGTCGTGTCGGCGGAATCGGTGTTCAATCTGAAAATAGTCCCCCGTTTCCACAGAATGTTTCCAGCGCTGGACGTTCTCCTCCAAGTCGTCAGGATGAATGAATTGCTTCCAGCCCCAGCCGATGATCTGGTCGAATGAGAGGCCGGTAAACTCCATCCACTGCGGGTTGTAATAATCAATCTCACCATTGGGGCTGGCAGTGAAAATCTTCTGCGGCATGGATTCGGCCATGAAACGCAGACGCTGCTCACTGGCCTGAAGACTGCGAATGGTCCGGGCGCGCTCGAGCGACTCCCAACAACGGCCGACAACTAATTGGACCAATTCGATTTCCTCTGGAGTCCAGTGACGCGGCCTGGTCTGGTGAACGGCGATCGCCGCCGTGAACTTGCCCGCCTTGTGCAGCGGGACGCAGATGACCGCCTGGATGGTAGTCGCCCGGTAGGCCGGCAGGTCCTCGGGAGTGACTCTGGGGTCCGTGTCTACGTCCACCACCACGTAAGGCTCATTGGCCAGCATCAGCCGGGTGCATTCCTTTCCGAAAGCAGCCACCGGCCAGCGCCCGACAATACTTGGGACTCCCTGGGCGAAATCGCCCGTAATCACAAACACATTCTCGTTTTCCACTTCGGCATAGGCGCACCGGTCAGTGCCCAGATGCTGGGCCAATCGTTGCGCGGTGAGGGCCATGATCTGGTCCGGTTCGGCCAGGCGCTGAGTGGCCGCACTGAGATCAACCAGGAAACGCAGCGTTTGTTCCTGCCCTTTTCGGGCAGTGATGTCGGCCACGATGCCCAGCATGCGAGTCGGATTTCCTTCAAGCGTAGGAAGGAGGCTCCCATGGACGGCGATCCAGTGGATGCTGCCGTCCGGCCAGATGACCCGGCACTCTGAACGCCACTCCTTTTCTTGCGAGACGGCCTGGCGAAACGCGTGCTCGACCTCCGCACGATCTTCGGGGTGAAGGTGTTGAAGGAAATCTTTGGAACCCCACTCTGGAAGTAATTCGTTGTAACCGAAGCATTGATCGTGGCGCAGGGAGCGTCGGGCTTTGTCGGTGATAAGATCGAGCTCCCAATCGCCGACCTGTGCGGATTCAAGAGTGAAGTCGAGGGTTGCTTTGCTTTCGCGCAATATTTTTTCCGTCTGTTTGCGCTCGGTAATGTCCCTCAGGAAAGCAGTGAACATCGGCGGCTTACTTCCTGGAATGGGTAGGATGGCCAATTCCGCGGGAAATTCGGATCCATCCCGGCGCAGCGCAGGCAGTTCAATTTGCCGGTTTACGACCGGTCCTTCGCCGGTCGCTAAATAACGAGCCAACCCCTGGGAGTGTTTCTGTCGGAACCGTTGCGGGATGATCAGATCCGCGAGCGGCTTGCCCAGGGTTTCATTACGTGAATAACCAAATAATTTTTCTGCCGCAGGGTTAAATTCCACGAATTTACCTTCGTGATCCATTGTGATGATCGCATCGAGAGCGGATCGGAGGATCGCATCTTTTCTCACCTCGCTGTTGCGAAGTTCCAGTTCGGAATTCCGGCGCTCGGTGATGTCATTGAACACAACGCCGACCCGGTGATCCTCTGCGGGGCCCACGCGAACAGCGAAAACCTCATACCATCGGCCCAGGGCTTTGGCATGATTTTCAATTCGTGCTGGCTCCCCGGTCAAAGCAACCTTGCCAAAAAGATCAAACCAATATTCCTCAAGTGCAGGTACCAGTTCCCGCATCCATTTGCCCTGTGCGTCTCTAAGTCCGGTTTGTTTTTCGAAGGCAGGATTTATTTCTAAAAAGCGATAATCCATCGCCTTTTTCAAGTCATCAAATCGAACTTCAATGATGCAGAAGCCTTCATTCATGGAACTGAACAGAGTGCGATAACGCTGTTCGCTTTCCCTCATAGTCAGTTCATGAGCCCGCACCGCAGCGGCCGCCCACCACAACATCCCAACCAACAGAACCACTTCAGTAATCGTGCGGAGCGCCGTTCCAAAGGCGAGATCGTAGAAACCCGAGTTTTGGCCCATCAAACGTAGCCACCCAATAAAGATGGGAACTAGAATTAGAAAAGGAAGGGCACGGCGAACGAGGGCGGAGGCCCCGGAGTTGCCACACAGGGTCTTCATTGGGTCCACTTCGGGCACGGACAGGATCAAACCGATTCCCAAAGCGAACAAAGTTGTTGCCGTGGGAAGAGCAATCGTGGTCAGGCGGGGCACTGAGTAAAGGAGGTCGACTTTAAATATGTAGCCGATGATGGAAAGCATGCTGATGCAGAGAACAAGCAGCGCAGCCGCGACGATGACCTTCGGTCTCTTCCGATACATTCCGGACAACGCGAGCCCAGCACCGATCAGGAAAAGGCAGGTGGATCCAGGTGGCCCCATGCGTCCCGGGACAAAGGTCGCGTTTTGGCCCCACGACCTCGAGAAAAGTAATGAATCAATGCCTAAGTTGATGGTGGTGATGTGCTGAAAGAGGGTCGCGCCTCCGACTAAACCAGTAAAAGCTCCCAGCAGTACCGCAGGTCGCCGGTAGCCAAACTGCAACAGTAAAAGTGCAAGTCCCGCCGAAACCGTCGCCAGCGCCATGTTCGGCAGCATGGAGATGCCGTTGCCGGCCCAGTCGGTGAGCCTTGGTATGTTCCAGGCCCAGCCGAGCAACGTAACTATTCCCCCAATCGTGGCGTAGAGCGCGGGAGCGGAGAGGTAAATGCCCTTTTTCATTTTCTAGCGAAGACGCGCATAGTATGCGCATTGCTGCCTGATGTTCTATAGTTAAGGGTTTCCCATCTGTAAAAGACAGCCTAAGTTGGGGGCTCCATTCTTGCCATCAGGGCGTCCCCTGTCGGGAGGGCGATTTTGGGAGCGATACGAACTTGTGCCATGCCACCATCGCCTGAATCCAGGCGACCAAATCACTAATGTGGCTTGGTTTAACAATGTAGGAATTCGCACGCAAAGCATACGCCTGCTCCACATCGACCTGCCTGGCAGAAGTGGTGAGGACGTGAACGGTCAAGAGGCTGAACCTGGGATCGTCCCTAATCCATTGCAGAACTTCAAAACCGTTCCGGCGAGGCATATTCAAATCCAGTAAAACAACATGGGGTATTGGAGAGATTGTCTCCGAAACAGGGCTCTCTCGCAGGTAAGCAACGGCTTCCTCTCCATCCGAAACTGTCAGCAGATTCACTTCGGGAACCTCTGCCTTTTTAAGAGCTGACCGGAACAAAGTGAGATCGTCTTCGTTATCTTCGACGAGGAGGATGGTCAGAGTTGGGCTCATCAGGTTTTGAACCTACTCTGTAGCACTATCCAGTTTGCAAGTAAAATTGAGAACATAAGCAGATTATTGTGATCGATGGGATTCCCCGTGAGCACTGGCTTTTTCAATTTCAGCAAGGCGGCGGAGGAACTGGAGGAGCATCGAGGGCATGCGGTGGGTGACCAGAAGTGGAACGCAGTTTTCCATCGGAAAAAGACGATCGCGGAATGCACTGATCGGTTCTTCGCTATTTTTAGTGGAATACGATTTAGCCACTCCCGGAGGGAGTTTTGATAATAGCCCATTGGCTTCAGCCATGGGTACTCGACAAAGCTGCGTCAGAGTCCCGACGGGACGGCTGAGTCATTCCCAAAGATACCGTTCGTCGACCTGAATTTTGTGCTTCCTCAAAAATGTCAGAAACTCCTCCTGAAAACTAATCGTCTCGTGGTGGGCTTTCTGGTTCTTAATATATTGAATCGTCTTCTCCAATT